>CANIVU010000085.1 GCA_947470805.1 Acidobacteriota bacterium
CGCGGCCGGCGGACTTCACAGGACCATCGAGGCGGCTCAAGCGCTGCCCCATGATCTTGCGTTTATTCATGGGTGGCCATTTGTACTCAGGCATTGGAACCTCCCTTGTAAGTTTTTGCTGCTTCGAGGACGGCTTTGCGGACACCGACGTAGGTACCGCAGCGGCAGATGTTGCCAGCGAGGCCTTTTTCCACCTGTTCATAGGTGGGGTTGGGGTTCTTGTCGAGGAATCCCTTGGCGGCCATCACGAAGCCGGGGGTGCAGTAACCGCACTGCTGGGCGTCATTGTTCACGAAGGCGGCGGAGACGGGGTGGAGCTGGCCTTCGGGGGCCAGACCTTCGATGGTTTGGATGTTTTTGCCGACGGCGTCGACGGCGAGCATGGTGCAGCCGTAGACGATCTTGCCGTTCACGCTGACGGTGCAAGCGCCGCAGGTACCACGATCACAGACGCGTTTGGCGCCGGTCATGTCCATGCGGTTGCGTAGGGCGTCGAGCAGAGTGGTGCGGGGTTCGACCTTAACGGAACGCTTTTTGCCGTTGATATCGAGAGAGATCTCGACTTCACCGGACATTACTTTAGGGGCGGCCTGGGCATCGGCTTCGGGCGCGAGAACACCCACGCCGACGGCACCTGTGCCGACGCCGCCGAGCCAAGAGCGGCGGGAGAAGCCGGACTGGGCTTGCTTGTCCTTTTCGGAGTCGTTATTTGAACTCACCGGGACACCATCCTTTCTGATCTTTTTCACCTGTTGCAGGTTTTTGGTAGAAACGCTGTTCTAGTTTAATACAGGGCGAGGGTTGGTTTCGCTCTGGTTACCGGTTGGGGGGCTATTTTTGGGGTGGTTGGGGTGGCTCCGTTCCTTCTGTACCTTTTGCGGGTGGTATCGGGTTTGGGTCGGGGATCCGCCGTCGCCCGGTGGGCTATGGCGGACAAGCAGTTGTGTTTGCTTCTGCTCCTTCTGACAGTGTTGTCCTGACAGTGTTGTCCCTTTTGTCCCAACTGCCCTTCTGCGGGTGGTGTCGGGTTTGGGCCGGGGACAGCGCTGCTGTTTGGCGTTGGCTGAACTGGTTGGGGGTTCTGCCCGGACTGTCCCCTGATGTTTCTGTCGTTCTCCCTTTCTGGTCCTTCTGGCCTTTCTGCGGGTGGTGTCGGGTTTGGGCCGGGGACAGCCCTGCTGTTTGGCGTTGGCCGAACCTGGTTGGGGGTTCTGCCCGGACTGTCCCCTGATGTTTCTGTCGTTCTCCCTTTCTGGTCCTTCTGGCCCTTCTGCGGGTGGTGTCGGGTTTGGGTCGGGGACAGCCCTGCTGTTTGGCGTTGGCCGAACCTGGTTGGGGGTTCTGCCCGGACTGTCCCCTGATGTTTGGTGCTTCCTTCTTCCTGCTTCCTTCTCTCTCTCTTCCTCCCGCTCACTTCCTCTCTTCACTCCGGTTTACGGAGTAGGAGGTTGGGTTGGCGCTTGGTGGCGGCCCAGAGAGCGAGGGCGATGGCTATCGCCATGTCGTCGTGCTTGGTTTGGCCGCCGGCGGAGTCGATGTGCATCAGCTCCTCCTTTAACTCGTCGCGGAGCGGGAGGTCGGAGGGGAAGATCAGCTTCCGGGTTTCCAGAGCCAGGCGGAGCAGGGTGACCAGCTCGCGACGAGGCACCGAGTAGAGACCGCCGCCGAGACGGCTGCCCATGCCGGCGCCGGTGATGATGGCCGGCAGGATCGAGCACGGCATCTTTTCTTTGCGGATCATGTCGATGACGGGCAGGCCGGGGCCGCCGCCGTCGATGGCGAGTGTCGTGTTGATCTGGCGGCCGAAGTGGCCCGGGGGCGGGGTGACAATCGCCGTCCGGACCAGTTTTGGAATCTCAGTATAAGCGGTGCCGAGAGGGAAGCGGTGGAGACCGCGGAGCCGGAAGTTCTTGGTCTTGATGAACTCCCAGGAGACCGGGTCACGCTGGTTGGAGGTTACCTCGACGAGGTCGAGGAGGGCGATGGCGGAATGGTCATTCCGCTGGCCGAGATCCAAACCGGAGAAGTTGTATTCGATGCGTTCCATAGATGGTTGATCCCTATTGCTTGGGTAGAGTGACGGCCGGGACGTCGCCGCGGAAGGCGTCGTCGACGACGCTTTCCGGGACGCCGACGGTGGCGATGGCGGTGAAGTCGCACATGTACTCGCGGTTGAAGACCGCTTCGCCTTTGGCGGCGCGTTCGGCGGCGAGGAATTCGGGCGAGATGCGGGGGCACTCGGGGGCGGTGACCTTGAATCGGCGCCAGTCGGGGCCGTTGCCGCGCCAGATTTTGTAGAACTCGCCGGTGGTGTCGTTGGCGCTGGAGAGGAGCCAGAGCTGGCCGTTGGTGGTGGCGAGCATGGGCGAGAGCGCGTTGTGCATTTCGGTTTCGACGAAGGCGGCTTCGTCGATGATGATGACGTCGACGGCGGCGAAGCAGCGGACGGTGTCGGGGGACTGGGGGATCGCGAGGACGCGGCTTTCGTTGGGCAGAACGATGGCGCCGCGGTTGATACCGTCGCCTTTGCAGCGGGCGCCGAGGAGCTTTTCGGCGTGACGGCGGATGACGCGGAGGAGTTCGGCGGCCTGTTTGTAAGAGGCCGAGGCGATCAAAATGAATGCGCCGGGTTTGGCGGCGGCGAGGTGGAGGGCCTTGACGGCGGCCACGCTCGATTTGCCCCACTGGCGGGTGCAGCAGAGGATGAGCCGCGGGGTGTGGGTATTGAGAATTTCGGTCTGGATGGGGTCGGCCTGGAAGCCGAGGGCCTGGGCGGCCCAGGTGGCAACGGGCATGCCGTCGGGGGGCGCCTGTTTGAGGGCGCGGGCGGGGGTGGGATTGGGCGGAGTGGTGGTGGGGGCGGTGGGGGCGACCTCGTCGGCGACGAGCCGGAAGGGGGGTGCGGACGGAGCCTGGGTGTTGGAGATGGCGCCGGGGGACGGGGCGGCGAGCGGGTTGGGGCTGTCCAGACAGACTTTGGGCGCGGACGGAGTGCGGTCCGTGGTGGTGGGCCGCGGGTCGTGAGGGAGCTCGGTGTCGGGGATCATGGCGGGGCTCGAGTTGCGGAACGCGGGCCCGGATGCAGCCGGGGCGCTGGGAATGGCGCAATTGCCCTCGGCGGTGAACGGGCCGGGGTTGTTGCGGCGGACTTTGGGTGCGGACTGGTTGCGATCCGCGATGGTGGTGGGCGGATCGAGGAACGCGGGCCCGGCGATGTTGCTGGCGGCGGGCTGAGGTCGCGATGCGCCGGTGGCGGCGCGCGGGCCGAGGCTGTTGTGACGGACTTTGGGTGCGGGCAGAGTGCCGTCCGCGCTGGTGGGTCTCGGGGCGGGGAACGCGGGCCCCGCGATGGTGCTGGCCGCAGGCTGGGATGGCGTCGCGCCGGTGGCGTCGAGCGGTCCGGGGCTGCTTTGGCGGACTTTGGGTGCGGACGGAGTGCGGTCCTTGGTGGTGGTCCGCTGGTCGCGGAACGCCGGGCCGGTCTTGGTTCTGGCAGCAGGCTGGGATGGCGTCGCGACGGTGGGCCGGTCGGACGGCGGCGGCACTGCGGCCACCGCCGTGGCGGGTCTGTTGTGTTTGCCGGGCGACTGGGTGCGCAGGCCGGCGTTGGAATTGGCTTCCATGTTGCGTGTCCTCGTTGGGTTATCCCTTTGGGTTACTGTTGGTTTTTGCCTCTGTTTGTTGGGGTTATGGTGGGTTTTTGCACCTAACTCCCAGAGCTTAAGTCGTTTGTTTCCAATGACTCTTGGGTTATTTCCACCGTATGGACCATTTGGAGCCTGCGGAGTTCGCCGGCGATGCGGCTGCGATCGGCGATCAGGGCGCTGACGCGGCGTTGGATCAGCGTCTGCGGACCTTGCGGTTTGCTGCCGTCCAGCTCGGCGTGGCTGACGGCATTGACACTGCGGATGGGTTGTGTCGCCCCCTGGCGCATTTCTTCGATGGCTTTGTTGCCCTGGACGGTGGCGCTGAGACGGAGACGGTTAATGCGCCAGGAACAGTCGACGATCTCTTCGACCAGCTGGGCCTCGAACACCGTTCGCGGACGGTATTGCGCGAAAGCGGCGTCGCGCAGGTGATTGAATGCTTCGGCGGATTCAATCGACAGTACAGACGCACTGGTCCTGTAGAGTCCATGAGTGGTGTTGGCATCGGCGATGCGCATGCGGCCGTCTTCGGTCTTCGGGCCGCGGGATTTGGCCCCGTTGCGGCGGGCCTGTTCGGAACGTGTTAACTTTTCGGTACTCATTTGCGGAAAAATGCTCCTATCCCAGTCCTACCAGCGCGCAAAGCGAAACCGCGTCCAAGACAAATTTGGAAATGGGTATAAGTTGTTGCAGCGGATGGAGTTGTTGATTTGAAAATAAATCGACTTCCCTTGTGACTGACTTTTCCACAGGGGGTGTTTTTGTCGTTTTTCGGGGTCTCCCCCCCCTTGACCGGGGGGTATTGGATTCAATAGGATTGACCAACTAAGCCACGGTAGTCGCCAGATGGAGGAATCTTCACTGGCAGGCAAAAGGAGGGTCTATGTCCCGTTTCCTGATGGCAAGTTTGCTTGCTATCTCTGTTGCTGCAACGTATGCGCAAACCACCGGGTCGGCAACGATTGTCGGCACGGTATCTGATAACACTGGCGCGGTGATTCCGGCAGCCAAAATCACCATCGTGAGTCCGTCGATGGGTTTCAACTTTGAGGCGACGACGAATGCGGATGGGTACTACTTTGTGCCGTATCTGCGTCCGGGCGCGTACAACATGACCGTTGAGTCACAGGGATTTAAGAAGTACGTCCGGACCGGGATTGAGCTGCGCACGAACGAGCAGCCGAGGTTGGATGTGATTTTAGACGTCGGCAGTGTGGCCGATTCGGTGGAAGTGCAGGCGTCGGCACCGTTGCTGGAGACGGAGACGACGATCAGCGGCGGCATCATGGAAGGCAAGACGATCGTGAAGATTCCGATCATGCAGAAGCTAACCTTCCGCATTCTGCCGTACTTGCCGAATACGCAGGTGATTAACGGCCTGCATTTGAACGGGCAGCGGGAACGGGCGATGGGCTACAGCCTGGACGGGCTGGGGGCGAAGGAGCCTGTGACGGGCGCGGTGGGGTCGACGAATCGCGTGATTACGTCGAGCATTGACGCGGTGTCGGAAGTGAAAGCTTATACGACGGGCATGCCGGCGGAGTTCGGGCATACGGCCGGCGGCGGATTGTCGGTGGTGTTCCGCAGCGGCGGGAACCAGTTCCACGGGAGCGCGGAGGACCGCTACATCAACAACACGTTGCTGCACCGGGACTATTTCGACGTGATTCGGCCTCCGACGGTGAAATATCACGAACTATCACTGGTGATGAGCGGGCCGTTGTCGATTCCGAAGCTGTATAACGGCAAGGACAAGACGTTCTGGCTGTTTGGCTGGGCGCGGCACCACGAGAACGCCTCGGAGACCTTTAACGGCGATGTGCCGACTCCGGGGATGTTGAACGGCGATTTCAACTTTTTGAACGCGACGGGGCAGCAGGTGGGCAACATCATCTACGACCCGACGACGATCCGGCAGAACGCGGCCGGGACGTGGGTGGCCGATCCGTTTACGGGGAACGTGATTCCGAAGAGCCGGTTTGACCCGGTGGCGAATGCGTTTCTGGCGAAGGGGCCGTTTACGGCGCAGAACAAGGCGCCGGGGTTTGTGGACCGGTTGGGCGCGCACCAGAACCTGTTGGAGCCGACGGTGTATCAGTCGTTCCGGACGCGGTGGGATGTGAAGATCGACCATTCGTTCAGCAACAACCACAAGATTTTCGGGCGATATTCGCAGGGGCACCACACGGCGTTCCGCGACCGGTGGGTGAACGAGGCGGCGTGGAAGCTGATCGATCCGAACGCGATTCCGTTCCCGATCGACCAGCCGAATGTGGTGATTTCCGATACGTACACGATTTCGCCGACGTTGATCAGCGAACTGCGAGTGGGTTGGAACCGGCGGAAGACGACGAAGAATCCCGAGGCGTCGAATGGCGATTGGGCGAAGCAGTTGGGGATTCCGGGCGTGAGCGGGGAGAGCTTCCCGTTCTTCGCGACGTCGCAGAACGCGCCGTATTACCGGACGGGCCCGGGCGGCATTTCTTCGGAAGTTTGGGAAGACATGCGCGTGCAGGAGAACCTGACGAAGGTATTGGGCAAGCACACGATCAAGGGTGGCGTGGAGATCATGAAGACGCGCTACAACATTCTGTCGGAGGCGCTGCCTTCGGGGCGGTATCTGATGGGCGGGACGACGCTGCCGTTCGCGCCGGCGGGGACGTCGGGCAACGATTTCGCGGACCTGTTGCTGGGGCATGTGACGCAGGCGCAGTTCACGGCGTCGCTGGCGACGTGGCTGCCGCGGTGGTGGAGTAACTCGGCTTATATCCAGGACGACTTTAAGCCGATCCGGAATTTGACGATTAATTACGGCGTGCGGTGGAGTTATGAATCGCCGTTTTCGACCAAGTACGGGCAGCAGTCGCAGTTCGATCCGACCGGGACTGACCCGTTGACGGGGCGGAAGGGCGCGATTGTGCACAGAGCGGGCGGGTTATCGAATAAGAAGTACGGTAACTTCCAGCCGCGTGTTGGTTTTGCCTATAACTTCCGGCCGAAGCTGGTGTTCCGTGGTAATTTCGGGTTGATTTCGCAGGATTTGTTCATGACGCAGTTGAGCCAGAACTTTGAAGAGTATTTGGCGTCGGCGGCGGTGCAGGCGCCTGTGGGTGATCCGCGGCCGGCGTTCAAGCTGTCGCAAGGGCCGGGGAGCGTGAAGTTCAACGTGGCCGCCGACGGGAGCGCGCCGTTTGTGGGGACCAATTACTCGAGCCGCAACGCTTCGTGGATTGATCCGAACATCCGGATGCCGTATATCATGAACTGGTCGGGCGGGTTTCAGTATGAGATCCGGAACAACCTGCTGATTGAATTGATGTACCAGGGTTCGTCGGGTGTGGGGCTGTTGAATAACTGGGATATTAACGCGATTCCGTTGAATATCGCCAGCGATTACGCCACGTTGGATAACATCCGGCGGAATGCGCAGAACTTCAAGCCGTATCCGCAGTTCGGGCAGGTGCAGTTGTATTCGAACTTCGGGCATAACAGCTACCACAGCGGGACGGTGCGCATGGAGCGCCGTTACCAGGGCGGGCTGTTTATGAACGGGTTTTATACGTGGTCGAAGAACCTGACGGAGAGCGACGCGGACGGGAACGCGACGGGGATCACTTACTATAACCGGCGGTTGGAGAAGGCACGTAGTAACTTCGACATTTCGCACCGGTTTGTGGGGACTTTTGTGTATGAGTTGCCGTACGGGAAGGGCCGGAAGTGGGCGGCGAGCGGCGTGAAGGATAAGGTGATGGGCGGCTGGGAGATTATGTTCTCGCAGACGTTGCAGACGGGGCCGCCATTGACGGTGACGTTCGCGGGCGCGCCGGCGACGGCTGCCGGGGCGAACGCGTCGGTGTGGTTGCCGGGGCAGTTGCGTCCGAACCAGATTCTGCCGAACGATCAGGCGGTGGTGCAGGATTGGACGATTGGCCCGAACCGGCTGCCGACTGCGGCGCAGAATCCGTATTTGAATCCGGCGGCGTTTGCGTATCCGGCTCCTTTTACGGCGGGTACGTTGGGACGGAATACGTTAACTGGGCCCGGGATTGTGTGGGCGCAGGCTTCGTTGTCGAAGACGTGGAAGTTTAAGGAGAATCTGCGGTTTACGGCTCGTTGGGATTGTAACAATCCTTATAAGCACATTAACTTGTCGGATCCGAACCGGGTGTATAACTCGGCGAATATTGCCACGTTTGGGAAGTTTACCGGGGCTCGCGGGAGTTTCAGCGATGTGGGCGGCCGGTTGAATAACTTGTTGGTTGGGCGGTTTGAGTGGTAGTTGGGTAGTTTGGTTGTTGATGGGAACGGGCTCTCTCGCTTGCGAGGGGGCCCGTTTTCGTTTCTTGGGGGATTTTCGAGGGCGCGCCGTGGGACGAGGCCCGCTTGGGGATCTTGGGTTCCGGACTGGCGCCAATCTTGATATTTTAAGAAGCGAAGTGATTTGCAGGACGTGTCAGTTTTCCGAACAGGCACGTTCAAGTGCTACTCCATGATCATAGAAATCAACAAGCCAGAGTTGGAATCACTGCTATTGGACCGAATGGCACGGGGCGGATTTGTGAGCGTTGAGGACTTGTTGTTAGACGCGATGCGTTTAACGGATAATGATCGTGGCGGCGGTAACGCTGGTAAGGCGCCGAAAGTTCCGCTTGGTCAGTTTTTACTGGAGTCTCCATTGCGCGATTCCGGATTGGTATTGGAGCGCGAGCGGGAGTACCCGAAGCCGATTGACCTGTGAACGGGTACTTTATTGATCCCAACGTCGTGTCGGAGTTTGTGCGTCCGCAGCCTGACCCGAGAGTGATTGGTTGGTTGAATCGTGCCGACCAGGAAGGTCTTTTAGTAGCGTCGTCACGATCTGGGAGATTCGATTGGGTATTGGGAATCTGCCGATGGGTAGGCGACGTGTGGAGTTGGAATCCTGGTTTTCTACTGGTGTCCCTGATTGGTTTGGTGCTAACTTGCTCCCGATTACGCGGCCGATCGCGGACCGATGGGGGCCGGCTGAGTATTGGCGCGCGGCGGGGTGGCAGTGTGATTGCTGTTGCGGATGGGCTGATTGCGGCTACCGCGATTGAACATGAGTTGGTCGTCGTCACCCGGAACGTTAAGGATTTTGGCGTGTGTGGTGTGCCGATCATAAACCCGTGGGAGATTTAGCCGGGTCTCGCTCCGCGAGGTAGCGAGGCGGCTAGGTTAAGCATCTGGCTCAATCGCTCCGACTTCATGCTGGAGACCGCTTGCCGTTAGGCGGAGGCGCGGGCATGCTTGCAGAAACTTGCCAGTGTGTGTCCGCCGTGGGAGCGGTAGGCAGCAAGGAGGTGTTTGCCCCACGGGTACCGATTTCGGCGGAGCATGTTTTGGGTTTTTCGACTGCGGAGGGAATCTGACGCTGAATGAGTGGCAGCAGAAGCGGGCCTTTGCCAATCAACGTTCGGGGGCATCGGGGACGAATGTCGTTTGTGTCGGGCACCGCGTTGTGGGTGCTGCTGCCTGGCGAGTGGAACGGCTCGTGGACTGGTGCGATCAAGCCGGTAAAGAGGAATATGCCGGAGCCGATTTCGGTCGTCGTGCTCGGGCGTCCGGCGGCTGATCGGAAGTGGCAGTGGCATCAGTTTTGGGGCGGCGCTACTGCGGGATGCCGTGTTGCGGACTCTCCGTGCGGCGGGACGGCATTGGGATCCGGGCGATACAGATCAATGCGATCTCAGACGGGGCGATGCGGGTTTATGAGAAATATGGGTTTGGGGTTTCGCCGTTACAGCCGATGACGCTCATGGCGGCATTGCCGAACCTGGTGGCGGGGTCTGGGATTCTACAGTTGCCAGCTACTGGCCTGTAGCCAGCCGGTACCGGTGTTGGCGGCATCGGTGATCCATGTGTAGAGGTTTCTCGTTCCCGTCGAGTAGCTGCCTTGGCGCGTGAGGTTCAGATTGAGAATCAGGTCGGTTCCGCTGGCGGTGACTGACGATGGTGCGCCGTTGATCGTGCATTGACTGTTCTGGACGGTGCCGGCTGTACCGGGTATGAGGCCGGCGCTGATTGCGGTGAGCGCGTCGTTGTAAAGATAGACCGCGTTTGCGGCGCGGTCATAGAAACCGTGGCAGGTGCCTGCCGGGATGGACGGGTTCGCGTTGATGAGGAAGTAGATGCGGCTGATGTCGGTGGCGCCGTTGGGGTCGCGGGCCGTCACGGAGAAGGTCTGGGTTGCTGTGGTGGCGGTGGTTGGCGTGGCTGCGGCCAGCACCGGCGGTTGTTGGGGGCCGGTCGCCAGGTTCCAGGTGCTTGCCAGGAGCCAGCCGGTGCCGGTGTTGGCGGAATCGGTGATCCAGGCGTAGAGAGATTTTGTGCCGGTTGTGTAGGCGCCCTGGCGGGTGATGGTCAGGGTGAGCGTGAGGTCGTTGCCAACGGCGCTTACGGAAGAGGCCGCGCCGCTGATGGCGCATTGGCTGTTTTGACGGGTGCCCGCAGTTCCGGGCGTGAGTGCGGTTCCGGGTGTGGTTAGGGCATCGTCGTAGAGATAGAGTGCGTTGCTGGGACGGTCGTAGAATCCGTGGCAGGCGCCGGAGGGGATTGCCGTGTCGTTGTTGAGGAGGAAGTAGACCCGGTTAATGTCGTTAGCGCCGTTGGGGTCTCTGGCGGTGAAGACGAACGATTGGGTGGCGGTGCTGGCCGTTGCGGGTGTGGCGGCGGCGAGGGTTGGCGGCTGTTGGAGCGGTGTTCCTATTATCCAGGCGGTGGCTTGTTGCCAACCTGTTCCGGCGTTTGCGACGTCGGTGACCCAGAGATACAGGTTGCGGGTTCCCGTGGCGTAGCTGCCCTGGCGGGTGAGGTTCAAGTTGAGAGTCAGGTCTGTGCCGGAGGTGGTGACTGAAGTAGCGGCGGCGTTGATGGCGCACTGCCCATTTTGAATGCCGCCGGCTGTGCCTGGGGTGATTGGGCCGGAGACGGTGTTCAGTGCGTCGTTGTAGAGGAACAGGGAGTTCGTCGCCCGTTCGTAGAAGCCGTGACAGCCGTTGAGTGGGATTGCAGTACTGCTGTTGACGAGGAAGTAGATTCGGCTGAGGTCGGTGAAGCCGTTGGGGTCGCGGGCGGTGATGGTGAAGGTCTGTGCGGCCGTGGCGGTGGTGGCAGGGGATGCGGCGGCAAGGGAGGGCGGTTGCTGGTTTTGTGGTGTGATTGCCCAGGTGCTTGCTTGTATCCATCCGGTGCCGGTGTTGGCGTTGTCCGTCGCCCAGACGTAGAGATTTTTTGTGCCGGTTGCGTACGACCCTTGGCGGCTGAGATTGAGATTCAGAGTGAGGTCTGAACCGGCGGCGGTGACCGAGGTGCCGGCGCCTGCCACGCTGCACTGGGAGTTCTGGCGAGAGCTTGCCGCCCCAGGGAGGAGCGGTGAACCCGGGGTGGCGAGGGCGTCGTCATACAGGAAGATCGCATTGGCGGCGCGGTCGTAAAATCCATGGCAGCCGCCCGTATTGATCGAGGTGTCGTTGTTCAGGAGAAAGTAGATTCTGCTGATGTCGGCGAATCCGTTGTTGTCGCGGGCGGTGATGGAAAAGACCTGGGATTGTGCGGTTGCGTTGGCGGGTGAGGCCGCGGCTATTACGGGCGGTTGGGGGGCGGTGCCGCCGAGGGGCCACGTGCTGGCCGGGATCCAGCCGGTGCCCATGTTGGCGGTGTCGGTGACCCACACATATAGATTCCGGGCACCGGTGGCGTATGCGCCTTGACGGGTCAGGTTGAGGTTGAGTGTCAGGTCTATGCCGGCGGTTGTTACGGAGGAGGCGGCGCCATTGACGCTGCATTGGCTGTTCTGGAGCGAACCGACTGCGCCGGGGGTGAGTGGTGGCCCTTGGGTGGTGAGGGTGTCATCGAACAGGAAGAGCGAATTTGAGGAGCGCTCGTAGAAGCCGTGACAGGTATTGAGAGGGATGGCTGTGTCGCTGTTGACGAGGAAGTAGATGCGGTTCAGATCTTCGTAGCCGTTTGCGTCGCGCGCGTTGAGAGTGAATGTTTGGGTCGTTGCCGTAGTATTTGGCGGCGTAGCGCTGGCCAGGGTTGGGGCCAAGAAGGGGGCCTGGGTTACGGTGAAGCGGGCGTTGCCTGTGTTGATGTTTCCGGTTCGCGTGATTCCGGTGAGGTTGGCGGTGTAGCTGTACGAGACTGTGTTGCCTGCGGCGGTGGCTGATAGCCAGGCGGCGTCGGTTGCAGGACTCACTGTGCATCCCACTCCGGTGGATACGGTGAAATTGGCAGCGCCGGCGGCTGCCGGCACGGTTACTCCTGGGGCCGATGTTTGGTAGGAGCAGGCGAACGCCGCGGTGACATTTCTTGGTGCGGACATTGTGATGGTGGCGGGGGCGGCGCCGGCGGTGTCTCCGGAAAAGGCTGTGAATGTGAAGCCACTGGCAGGGTTGGCCGTTACTTGGATCGAGGCGTTTTGCGGGTAAAATCCATCGACGGACGATGGAGTGGCGGTGATGCTGCCGCCGGTGGCGGGCGTGACGGAGCGGGTGAGCAGGTACTGCGTGGCGTAGTTCGCCACGAAGGTGGAGGCAGAGGGACCTATTGTGACGCTGTGAGATTGCGCGCCGGAATCGGACCATGCGGCGAACCCGAGGCGGGACCCGGAGTTGGTCGGCTGGGTGGGTGGTGCGAAGAGCGAGATGGTGGAGCCTACTTCGAGTTGCAGGGTCGCAGGAGCTGTAATGTCGGTGCCGCCGATGGTGAGTGTTAGGCCGGAAGGTAGTGAGTCGAACGTGGTCGCAACGACGGCCGGGGCGATGACGCGGCGGATGCGGTGGTTGAAAGCGTCGGCGATGAAGACATCCCGGGCGCTGTTGACTGCAACGCCCCAGGGCCCATTCAGGTGGACGGCGGTGGCGTTGCCGCCGTCGCCGCTGAAGGCTGCTGTTCCGGTGCCGGCGTAGGTGGTGACGATGCCGGTTGCGGACAGTTTCCGGATTCTGTGATTGCCGTAGTCGGCGATGTAGACGCTGTTTTGACTGTCGACGGTTACGCCGCTGGGGGATTGCAGTTGCGCGGCGGTTGCCGGGCCGCCATCGCCTGAAAAGCCAGCCGAGCCGGTTCCGGCGATTGTCGTGATGTTGGCGCCTGGGGTCAGCTTACGGATCCGTTGATTGTTGAAGTCCGCGACCAGGATGTTGCCCTCTGCGTCGAGCGCCAGAGCGCGGGGGGTGTTCAGTTGGGCCGTGGTTGCTTGTTGGTTGTCGCCGTTGAAACCAGCGACGCCCGTGCCGGCGATAGTGCTGATGAAGCCCGCGCCATCGAGCTTGCGGATGCGATGATTGCCGTATTCGGAGATGTAGAGATTGCCGGCGGCGTCGGCAGCGAGGCCGGAGGGAAAGTTAAGCTGCGCGGCGGTGGCGAACCCGCCGTCTCCGCTGAAGCCGGGTGTTCCGATGCCGGCGACGGTGACGATGATGCCGTTGGCGAAGACGCGGCGGATGCGGTGGTTGCCGGTATCGGCGATGTAGAAGCCGCCGGAGCCGTCCATGGCGATAGCGAGAGGGGATCGCAGTTGGGCTGTGGTGGCTTGTCCGTTGTCGCCGGTTGCGCCTGGTGTTCCTACGCCGGCGACGGTACGGATCGTGCCGTCTGGTGCGACCATGCGAATGCGATGATTTTCGGCGTCGGCAATGTAGACGCCGTTGGTGCCGTCGACGGTGACGCCTTGGGGCCCGTTTAGGGCGGCTGCGGTGGCGGGGCCGGTGTCGCCGGAGTAGGCGGGGGTGCCGTTTCCGGCGAAGGTGGTGATTTGGCGTGGAGCGTCGGTGGTTAGGGAGTGTGAAAGGGTGTAGTTGGCGGTGTACGTTCTGTCGCCTGTGTTTTGGCCGTTGCCGTTTGCGGCCACGCCCGCGACGTAGAAGCGCACAGGGCCGGCGTCGGTTGAGGGCGGTGTCCAGTCGAGTTCGATTGTGTTGGATGTTGTGGGGCGGGAATGTTCGAAGAATTCGAGTGGGTTCGATACGGAACAAGTACCCGCGGCGGCGCGTGCCCGGCCGTCCTGGCAAAGGATCAGTTGGTTAGTCTCAGCCGTTGCGAAGGTACCTGCCTGACCTCGTGTCTCGTTACTGGAGACGCGGGCGGAGAGCTGATAGCCGTAGGTTGAGGCGGACGGCGCGGTGACTACGACTCGGATTCGTTGCTTTTGCCCCGGGGTGTAGGTGAGGCCATTCGGGAACTGCAGTTCTACCTTGCCGCCGCCGGCGTTGACAGCTGTGCCGGTGTGGCAGCCAGACTGCGCACAGGACGTCGCCGGGCCGCCCGGGCCGCCTTCGCTGTTGGGATCAGGGCCGGAGTCATAGGCCAACAATAGAAGGGGGACTACGGTTATGGCGATTGTGAGTACGGCGAGTCTCATATTACTCCGGTTCAGACGGCGGACGATGTTAGTAAGTACTCAGTATAGTTGCTTTTGCTGGCGGGCTTCCCGGTCGGCGAGGGCTTCTCTCACCGCGATCAGATCGTCGTCGGTCCCCTGGTCGAACGCACTCGCTCTTGGCTGGCCGTGCGCCGCCTCGACACGTTCGAACTCTGTCTGGCGATCTGGATCCAGAGGAATGCCGGCTGCTCGCTGCTGATCGCCAGCTTCTCGCGCTTCGGTGTGGGGTTCGGGCGGATGGCGTCCGGCCCTCCGGGCTGCCGGTTACTGCCTATATACTGATAGAGATTGCCTCTTTCACATGAAATTCGTTGATACTTGGGCTCAAGAACACCAAACCGAACGCCTACGGCATTGGGATGGGTTAGCGGATAACTTCGATGCCTGGCGAAGGAAGCGGGCTAATTATCAAGACCGGCTCTCGGAATATTACCGGTTTCTGATTCCGCCGAATATGAAAGTCCTTGAGATCGGCAGCGCCGGGGGCGATCTGTTGGCGGCGGTGCAGCCGGCGCGGGGCGTTGGGGTGGACTGGTCGGAGAAGATGGCCGGGGTGGCGCGCGGGCGGCATCCGAAGTTGGAGTTTGTGGTGGCGGATGCGCACGAGTTGGACCTGGGGGAGACGTTTGACTACATCATCTGCTCCGACCTGCTGAACGACGTGTGGGATGCGCAGAAGATCCTGACGGCGATTGCGCGGCACTGCGGCCCCACGACGCGGGTGATCATCAACATCTTCAGCCACCTTTGGAGCACTCCGCGGAAAGTGGCGGGGGCGATTGGCTACGCGCCGCCGCACCAGACGCAGAACTGGTTGACGCCGGAGGATCTGGTTAATCTGTTGGCGCTGTCAGGGTTGGAATTGATTCGGCAAAGCGGCGAGGTGCTGTGCCCGTTCCCGATTCCTTTGTTGCGCGGATTTGCCGATCGGTATCTGGTGAAACTGTCTCCGTTCCGCCACGCGGCGATGACCAATGTCTTCATCGCCCGATTGCAGCCGGTGGCGCTGGAGGAGCGTAAGAAAGCCAAAGTGAGCGTGATTGTGGCGGCGCGCAACGAGGAAGGCAACATTGCGCAGATCCTGGAGCGGACCCCGCAGATGGGTGGGGGGACGGAGTTGATCTTCGTTGAGGGCAACTCGACGGATAAGACGTGGGAGGCGATCAACCGGGAGATTGCGGCGCACCCGGAAATTGAAGCGCGGGCGTACCAGCAGACGGGGAAGGGCAAGGGCGACGCGGTGCGGAAGGGGTACAGCGAGGCGACCGGGGACCTGTACATGATTCTGGATGCCGACCTGACGGTGCCGCCAGAGGACCTGCCGCGGTTTTTCGAGGCATGGGCGAGCGGGAAGGGCGACTTCATCAATGGCGTGCGGCTGGTGTACCCGATGCGTGACCAGGCGATGAAGTTTGCCAATCACGTGGCGAATAAGGGCTTTTCGTTGGGTTTTTCGTGGCTTCTGGGGCAGCCGATTAAAGATACGCTGTGCGGGAGAAGGTGTTGAGCGCGAAGCATTACGCGCTGTTGGCCGCCAATCGGGCGTATTTTGGCGACTTTGATCCGTATGGCGATTTTGACCTGATTTTCGGCGCGGCGCGATTCAATTTGAAGATCGTGGACATCCCGATCCGGTACCGGGAGCGGACGTACGGGGAGACCAATATCTCGCGGTGGTCGGGCGGGGTGACGCTGCTGCGGATGTTCTTTTTCGCGCTGCGCAGGCTGCGGTTCGCATGAGAGGTGGGGCGCGGGCGGCGACGCTGGCGGCTGCGGTGCTGGCGCTGTTGGGCTTCTGGCTGGTGTGGCACTACGGGCACCGGGGCGTGATGGTCCTGGATCATTCGATCGTCTTTGACGGCGGGTATCGCGTTTACCTGGGGCAGACCTACTACAAGGATTTCTATGCGGCCTACATGCCGGGGGCGCTGTGGGTGCAGGCGGCGGCGTTCCATCTGTTTGGGGTGAACTTTACGGCGATGGTGTTGCCGGCGGCGATATTGAATGCGATCGGTGTGGCGATGGCGGTTCGGATGGTGTGGGTGTTGTTGCCGGGCGCGTGGATGCCGCCGGCGGTGGCGGGGCTGTTGACGGCGGTATGGTTTCAGGCGCCGTATGGCGCGGTGATGCATGAGCAGTTGTCGTTTTTTGCCTGTCTGGTGGCGGTATTTGTGTTGGTGGAGGCGACGGTGGTGGGCGGGTGGCTGGTGCGGTGGAGCGGGGTGGGGCATGCGCTGGCGGGCGTGGCGGTGGTGGCGGCGGTGTTGTGCAAACAGAACGCGGGCGGGTTGACGGGGTTGTTGGCGGTGGGGTTGGTGGTGGCGGGCGCGGTGCCGCAGTGGCGATTGTTGCTGGTGCGGATGGCGTGGTTTGCCGTGGGGATTGTGGCGGGGTTGGCGCCATTTCTGGCGTGGGTGCGGTTCGTGTCCGACTGGGACAAGTTTGTGATTCACGCGATTTTGACGCCGTTGTCGCTGGGGGGCGAGCGGGCGCCGCGGACGGCGTCGCGGTTGATTAAGATGCTGTCGACGTGGGATTGGGCGGCGTTTCCGGTGGGGGCGGTTTCGGGCGTGGTGTGGCTGGTGGCGGCGGTGGCGATTGCGTTCGCGATGCGGCGGCGTGAGGATATCGGGCTGCGGCTGGCGGGGGTGTTGGGGCCGGCGTTGCTGGTGTTCATGTCGATTTTTCGCCGGACGGCGTTGAACGATGAAGAGAACTGTCTGCCGTTTATCGGGCTGGCGTTGGGGCTGGCGGTGGGGATTGTGTCCTATTTGTTGCGGGGTAGCGAGGAGGCGGACCAGGATCGAAAGACCGTGGCGCGGGCGATGACGGTGCCGATGGCGATGCTGGTGGCGGGGTTGCTGATGTATGGGTATCAGAGCGTGGCGGTGCGGCGTGTGCATGAGTTCGACGCGGCGACACGATTTACAGAGCATTTGACGATTCCGGGGGCGGAGCGGGTGGTGTGGGGCGAACCGACGAAGTCGGGCAAGGCGGTGGTGACGCGGCAAGAGTTCGAAGCGCTGTATTCTTATCTGGCCTCTCGGAAGGGCAACTTTCTGATCTACGACGACGCCACGATTTTCTACGGCCTGTTGGGCCGGACGCCGCCACAGCCGGTGCTGTTCTTTCTGGCGGGGCATACGTTCCGGGTGGCGGATATACCGCGATTGGACGGTGAGATTCTGGATGGATTGCAGCGCAATGACGTGCGGACGATTGTGGTGGAGGATTCCTCTTTTATGGAGCAGACACCGCCGTTGGAGATCTTTCCGCGGGTGGGGGCGTGGTTCCATTCCGAGTTCAAAATGGTGCGGAAGATTGGGATGTATCAGTTGTGGGAGCGGGTAGGGTGACGAGGGTGCCGGTGCGGATTCGTCATCGAAGGAGATCATTTCGGCGTCTTCGCCGATCCTGAACTCCTGATTCTGGAGGACACCGAGAATAACTCCGAGTCGGTGGTTCTGGCGGCGGGCTTTGGAATACTCGCGGCGCGCTGGGCGACAGGGGACAGTTTTGCATATACTGGCGTGACCATGTCGTGCTTCCGACTACTTTTTCTGACGGGCCTGCTTTGCGGCTCCGCGCTTTTTTCTCAGACTGCTTCCATTACGGGACGGGTGGCCGATGCCACCGGTGCGGTGGCGCCGGGGGCCAAGGTCACGGCGACTTCGGCGGCCAGTGGGGCCGAGGTCAGCACGGAGACGAACGGCCAGGGACTGTATAACTTCCCGGCGTTGTTACCGGGTGTTTATTCGGTTGGCGTGAGTAAGTCCGGGTTCCAATCGATACGGCAGACGGATGTGCAGTTAGTGGTGCAGCAGGTGGCGCGGCTGGACTTTACGTTGCAGATTGGGCAGGTGAGCGACCGGATTGAGGTGCAGGCACAGAGTATCGTGCTGGACACGGATTCGTCGACGACGGGGCAGGTGGTGCAGAGTAAGCAGGTGACGGAGTTGCCGCTGCTGGGACGGAACACGTATGCGCTGGCGATGCTGGTGCCGGGGGTGAGGCCGTCGGCGGGCGTGAACCAGTTGGTGGTGGACCAGATCAGCACGGTTTCCTATGCGATTAACGGGCAGCGGGCAAGTGCGAACGAATTCCTGCTGGACGGGGCGCCGAACTCGGCGCCGTCGCAGAACCAGCCCGTGATTAACGCCAACCCGGACACGGTGCAGGAGTTCAAGGTGGAGACGAACGGGTTTGCGGCGGAGTACGGGCGGGCGGCGGGCGGGGTGTTTAACGTCGTTACTCGCGGGGGGACGAATAACTATCATTTTTCGCTCTATGAGTTTTTACGGAACGACAAATTGAATGCGAATGACTTCTTTGCCAACCAGAGCGGGCAGCAGCGGCCGCCGTTTAAGTTCAACCAGTTTGGCGGGACGATTGGCGGACCGGTGACGATTCCGAAAGTGTACGACGGGAAGAACAAAACGTTCTTTTTTGTTGGCGTGGAGTCCGTGCGGTTTGTGCAGGGGCTGACGTTCATTGGGACGACGCCGCGGGCGCCGGAGTTGAGCGGCGATTTTTCGAATATGCGAAACGCGGCTGGGGCGCTGTTTACGATTTATGACCCGTTAACGACGGTGACGGCGAACGGGGCGACGACGCGGACGCCGTTCGCGGGCGGGCGGATTCCGGCGAACCGGATTGACCCGGTGGCGGCGAAGGTGTCGAAGTATTTTCCGGTACCGAACGCGGCGGGGTCGAATGCGTTCACGGGGGTGAATAACTACGCGCGGACGTCGGGGAATATTGTCAATAAAGATACGGTCAGTTATCGCGTTGATCATTACTTCAACGAGAAGAATCGGTTCTTTGCGCGGTATTCGGCGGATGATTCGCCGTTCATCCGAGCGGCTCCGTATGGGGCGGACAATCCGGCGTCGCCGGGGACGGGGCCGCAGACGTTCGGGCGGCGGAATTCGGTGGTTGAAGATACGCATACGTTTAGCCCGAGCTTGCTGGGGACGGTGCGGTATTCGTATACGCGGCTATCGAATTTCCGGTCGGCGTTCAGCGAGCCGTTCGACATTGGGACGCTGGGGTTCCCGGCGGGTTTCGGGCCGCAGTTGGTGCCGCGGGCGTTCCCGAACTTCGGGTTGACGGGGTATAGCGCGAGCTCGTCGATCCCCAATATTATTACGGGTGGGACGCTGGGGGCGACCGATGTGATCCGCCTGGGGAACGACACGCATGCGGTGCAGGCGAGCGTGAATAAAGTACTGACGCGGCATTCGCTGAAGGCTGGATTTGACTATCGCGCGGTGCGGTTCAACAACCTGCAGACTGGGGCGAACACGCCGGTGTTCACGTTCACGCAGGCGTTTACGCAAGGGCCGAATCCGGCGGCATCGAGCGCGACGGCGGGGCATGCGCTGGCTTCGTTCTTGTTGGGTTATCCGGCAGCGGGGAGCGTGACGCCTTCGCCGGCGGTGGCGAACCAGACGAAGTATTTCGCCGGGTATTTACAGGATAGTTTTAAGGTTACTAGTAAGTTGACGTTGAACCTGGGTGTGCGATGGGAGATGGAGACGCCGCGGACGGACCGGTTTGACCAGTTGACTAACTTCGACTATAACGCCAAGACGCCGTTGAACGTGCCGAGCCTGAATTTGAAGGGCGGGCTGACGTATGTGGGTGTGGGCGGGTTGCCGCGGACCAATACGAAGTATGACGGGAATAACTTCGCGCCGCGGTTCGGGTTTGCCTATCAGGCGGCGAAGAAGACGGTGATTCGCGGCGGGACGGGGTTGTTCTATTCGAGCATTACGGGGATCGGGAGCGGGCCGGGGGCGTTCGGGATTTCCGGATTCCAGACGACGACGGCGATGTTGACGAGCGTGGGGAACGCGGGGCTGGTGCCGTTGAACACGTTGAGCAATCCGTATCCGAGCGGGTTGTTGCAGGCGTCTGGGAGCAGCCAGGGGCTGGCGACGCTGTTGGGGCAGGGGATTACGTTTACCGATCGTGGGAACGTGACGCCGTATAGCGTGCAGTGGAATTTCAACATTCAGCGGGAACTGCCGGGGGCGGTGCTGCTGGAGGTGGGGTATCTGGGCAGCCACGGGTTGAAGATGCCGCAGAACCTGACGTTGAACCAGTTGCCGGATTCGGCGCTGGCGTTAGGAGATGGATTGCGGCAGTTGGTGCCGAATCCGTTTGCGGGACAGATTTCGTCGGGAATTCTGGCGGGGGCGACGGTGACGCGGGCGCAGCTTTTGCGGCCGTATCCGCAGTATGACGGCGTGACGTCGGCGAATACGACGTGGGCGAGTTCGACGTATCACGCGATGACGGTGAAGGCGGAGAAGCGGTATTCAAAGGGACTGTCGGTGATGGGATCTTACACGTATTCCAAGGCGATGGATAACGGGTTGGGGACGTTTGCCGGGGAATCGACGGGTGGGGTGGGTTTTCAGAACAACAATAACTTGCGGGCCGAGAAATCTGTTTCCGAGTTAGATCAGACGAACCGGATTGTGTTCAACACGGTGTATGAAGTACCGGCTTTTAAGAAGAACCGTTTGCTGGGCGGATGGCAGGTGGGTGTGATTTTCCTGGCGTATAGCGGGAATCCGTTGGGCGTGAGCAGTTCCGTGAACAATACATTTTCACAGGGCGGCGGGCAGCGGCCGAATTGGACGGGTGTAAGTCCGCGGCTGGATAACCCGAGCTGGCAGCGGTGGTTTGATGTGACTCAGTTTACGAACCCGGCGCCGTACACGTTTGGGAATGCATCGCGGACTTATACGGGGCTACGGAGTGATCCGGCGCGGACGGTGGACGTTTCGCTGGTGAAGAATACGCGGTTGATGGAGAAGCTGAATTTGCAGTTCCGGGCGGAGTTCTTCAATTTGACCAATACGGTACGGTTTGCGCCGCCGAATGTTTCTTTGGGGAATGCGCAGTTTGGTGTTGTGAGCGCGATGGCGAATCAGCCGCGGGTGGTGCAGTTTGGGTTGAAGTTGGTGTATTAGGGAGGGGTTTCTGCTCTTCGGCCCTTCTGCGGGTAGTTTCGCGTCTCTGGGGGACACGCCTGTAGTTGGGTTATGGGCCGAATTGTGTCGGGGGTTTTGCCCGCCATGTCCCCCCGGGGTGAGGTTGCCAGCCACTCCCCTGGGGGCCTATCGCTATAGGGCCTGGTTGTAGGTGGGACGGCGCCCCATGGGGGCTTCCAGCAGCGGGAGGGCGCCGTTTTCCTTGGCTTCGGACCACCATAACTTCTTCAGTTCTTCGAGCTTTTCTGGGTATTTCGCGGCTACGTTGTCGGACTCTGAGAAGTCGACGTCGGTGTGGTAGAGCTCCCACTTATCGGCGTCGAAGTTGCCGCCGGGGGTGTGGATGCCGACGGCTTTCCAGCCGTTGTGCCAGATGCCGCGGCTGCCCCAGAGTTCGTAGTATTGACGGTCGCGGGGGTGGGGCGCAGCGGGGTTGGTGAAGGTCGATTTGATGCTCTTGCCCTGCAGGGGCATTTGGCAGACTCCGGCGAAGACTTCCGGGGCGGGGATGCCGGTGATGTCGAGGACGGTGGGGGTGATGTCGATGACGTCGACGAACTGTTTGCGGATGCCGGGTTGGGGGATGCCGGCGGGCCAGGAGCAGATGAACGGGGTTTGCACGCCGCCGGCGTAGGGCCAGAGTTTGTAGAACTTGAAGGGCGTGCAGGAGGCGGCGGCCCAGGAGCGCTGGTAGAGGGGCTGGGTGGTGGGCGTGCCGAGTTCGTCGAGGCGCTGGTGCATTTGGGCGATGGTCGTCGGGTCGCCGTAGGGGCGGAGGAAGCCGCCTTTGTTGCCGGCTTCGGGTGCGCCGCCGTTGTCGGACATTAGGAAAATGGCCGTGTTCTCGAAGAGATTGTTGTCTTTGAGGTATTTGACGACGCGGCCGATTTGCTCGTCGGTATGTTCGAGGAAGCCGGCGTAGGCGGCCATGAAGCGGGAGAAGACGGCGCGGTCCTGTTCGGGAAGTCCGTCCCAGGCGGGGTCGCCGGGGTTACGCGGGGGGAGCTTGGTGTTGGCGGGGATGACGCCCAGGGCGAGCTGGCGTTTGTGGCGGTCCTCGCGGGTTTTGTCCCAGCCCTTTTCGAAGGTTTTGGCGTATTTGTCGGTGTAGGATTTGGGGACTTGGACGGGGGCGTGGGTGGCGCCGTAGGCGAGGTAGAGGAAGAAGGGTTTCTTGGCGTCGGCGGTGCGGTGGTCACTCAGCATTTTGAGCGACTGGCTGGTGATGTCGACGGAGAAGTGATAGCCGGGGGTGGCGGGGGCGGGGATGGCGTGGTTGTCTTCGATGAGGTCGGGTTTGTACTGGTCGGTCCAGCCGGAGAGGAAGCCGTACCAGCGGTGAAAGCCTTTTTGGAGGGGCCAGTGGGTGCGGTCGCCCGAAGGTTTGCTGTCGGCGGTGGGGTTGAGGTGCCACTTGCCTGCGCCGTAGGTGGAGTAGCCGTTGGTGGAGAGGATTTGGGCGACGGTGGCGGCGGCTGGGGTGACGCGGCCGCGGGAGTGGGGGTAGCCCTGGTCGGGGCCGGCGAGTTCCTTCATGCCGACGGCGTGGCTGTTGCGGCCGGTGAGGAGGGCGGCGCGCGTGGGGGAGCAGATGGCCTTGGTGTGGAAGTTGTTATAGAGCAGGCCGGCGGCGGCGAGGGAGTCGATGTTGGGGGTGTCGACTTCGGAGCCGAAACAGTGGAGGTCGGAGAAGCCGGTGTCGTCCAGGAGGATGTATACGATGTTGGGGGAGGCGGGTTTGGGCTCGGGGAGGGGGGCGGGTTTGGAGTCCGCGGCGAAGCGGCCGATGGTGCCTTGGAACTGGATGGGGACGGGGGCGGGGCAGGCGAGGAGGAGGGTGGAGAAGAGTTGGCGGCGGGAGAGGCGGCTTGGCATCCTGACTATCGTGTAACAGCGGGCGGGGGAATGCAATGGAAAGCCCGCGGCTTTGGGGCCGCGGGCTTTGTTAGTCGGTATTGGGTTTGTTAGAACCGGTAGCGGATGGCTAACTGGACTTGGCGGGCATCACCGGCGGCGGTGATGTTGCCGAAGGTGGAGGAGCCGAAGTTGGTTACGGGGTTGGCGAAGTTGACGGTGTTGAAGGCGTTGAAGGCCTCCAGCCGCAGGTCGATGGCGGAGCCTTCGGTGACGGCGAAGCGTTTCACCAGGCTGAAGTTGACGTTGAAGAGCTTGGGCCCCAAGGCGACGTTGCGCTGGGAGTTGCCGGGGGTGTTGACGGGCTGGACGGCGAAGGCGGAGGCGCTGAGGAATTTCAGGCGGTCCGTCTTCGGGTCGATGCCGGAGTTCGCGATGCCGATGCGGTTGGGGCGGATGCCGCCGCCGTTGCGACCGAAGAACGTGTAGTTCTGGTTGGTGGCGGGGTTAACGCCGGTGCCGGCGAGGGTGACGTTGATTGGGAGGCCGGTGCGGGTGCTGACGATGTTCGAGATCTGCCAGCCGCCGATGAGGGCGTCCGTTACTTTGTTCCAGTTATTGCCGAACTTATGGCCGCGGCCGATGGGGAGCGTGTAGACGTTGGTCCAGGTGAAGCGCTGGCGGGGCGTCTGGCTCTGAGGGCCGCGTTCGGCGGCTAAGTTATCCAGATACTGCGGCTGGGTGCCGGCATCGTAGGCGCCGGCTTCGTCGATGGCGCTGGCGTAGGTGTAACTTACCAGCGAGTAGAGACCCTTGGACATCTGCTTCTCGTATTTGAGCTGCAGGGAGTTGTACCAGGAGCGGGCGCGGGTGGCGCCCATGGTGATCTGGGTCCACTGGGGATAGGGACGGTTGGCGGGGACGGTGCCATCGACGCCCCAGGGGGTCTGGTTGAGCGCGTAAGTGAACTGGAGGTTCTTGCCGCGGTTGCCGACGTAGGCGACTTCGAAGGTCGAGTTCGCGGGCAGGAGGTACTGCAGTGCGACGTTGAACTGTTGGACGCGGGCGGCGTGGAAGTCCTTTTCACGGGCGCGGAGGGAGATGATGCTGGTGTTGATGTTGGTGAAGATGCCGTTGGGAACGGGATCGGAAAGCTTGAACGGCGGCGGGCCGGAGCCGACCTGGGCGAGGGTGACGGGGATCAACTGAGGCGGGTTGAGGGGCAGGTTGATGTCCGAACCGAAGATATCTTCGCCGGAGAAGAAGAATCCGTAGCCGCCGCGGAGGACCAGTTTCTGCGGTTTGATCTGCCATGCGGCACCGATGCGGGGACCAATATTCGAGTGATCAGGACTTACTAAGTAGTCTTTGTCACCAGTGGGGTAGACCAGCTTACCGGACTGGGGGTCGAAGTTAATGTTCTGGATTGGCTTCTTGCCGTAGTAGGGGGTGGTGTATTCGTAGCGGAGACCCATGTTGAGGGTGAGCGACGGGTTGACCTTCCAATCGTCCTGGAAGTAGCCGGCGTAGGCCTTTTGCAGCTGTTCGACGTTGGTTTGGGTGTTGGCGTCGAATTGCTGGAGATAGCCAACGAGGACGTCGGCCATGGCTTCTCCGGTGAAACGTCCGCCGAAGGAGTAGTTGGGGACGGTGCGGGTGAGGTCCTGGAAAAGGTTGTTCTTCTGGCGGGTTTCAAAGCCCATGCGCATGGTGTGGGCGCCGCGGATGACGGAGAGGGAGTTCAGGAACTGGAAGAGTTCCGGGGCCTGGAACTGTGGGCGGAAGTTACGGGTTCCGAGTGAGTTGTAGTTACTCACCGAGATTTGCGGGATGCCGCCGTTGCCTTTGGCGATGGCTTCCGGGGGGATGTTCTTGAAACCGAAGGCGGCGGCGCCGGGGCCGGTGATGCCGGGGTTCGTGAAAGTGGCGTATGTGCGGTTGTAGCCGAAGCGGAAGACGTTCACGACGGCCGGGGAGATGGTGCGGGTCCAGGTGGCGCCGTAGGAGTGGTTGGAGTTGAACTGGCCGCCCTGGTTGTTGGCACCATCGGCGGGGCCGTCGAAGAGGGCGTCGCGGTAGATGTCCTGGCGGAGGTAGCTCCAGCGGAGGGAGAAGATGTCCTTGGAGCTGAGGTTGTAATCGCTCTTAATGTCGCTCTTGTGGGTATCTTCTTTGCCGGCGCGGGAGACGCCGTAGTTATTGATGTTCTGGCCGCTGGCGGCGATGGAGCCGGTTTGGTTGGCTTTGGGATAGAGGTCGATGAGCTTTTTACCGAGGGCGTCGAAGCGGGAGGCGGGGATGGCGTTATTGGGATAGGGGACCTTGGTGTCCGGGTCCGTAACAGCGCGGTAGAAGACGCCGGATTTCTGGGCCTCGGTGGGGACGGTGACGAGGAACGCGTTGGCGAAGGACTGTTTGAAGCCTTCGTAGTCGCCGAAGAAGAAGAGCTTGTTTTTGACGACGGGGCCGCCGATGGTGCCGCCGTATTGGTTCCAGGTGAGGTCGGGCTTGGCGGCGCCGATGAGGTTGTTGGTCCAGGGGGTGGCGGCGAGGGCGGTGTCCCGGTTGTAGTACCAGCCGGAGCCGTGGAGCTGGTTGGTGCCGCTTTTGATGACGACGTTGATGGCGGCTCCGGCGGAGCGGCCGAATTCGGCGGAGTAGGAATTTGTTTGGACTTTGAATTCGCTAATGGCGTCGGGCGAGGGCTGGACGACCTGGGCGGAGAGGGCCTGGGCGTTGGTGGTGCCCTGGTTGTTGTCAACACCATCGATGATGAAGTTGTTCTGGGCCTGGTAGTTGCCATTGACGACGAACCAGCCGGGGCCGCGGGTGGTGGTGAGGACGGTGCTTTCGGTGGCGCCGGGGACGAGGAGGGCCAAGTCTGTGTAGCGGCGGGCGGCGAGGGGGAGTTCGACGGCGATGGAGCCGCGGATGACTTGGCCGAGGGAGCCCTGTTCGGACTGGACGATATCGGCCGAGGCGGAGACTTCGACCGATTCCGAGACGGAGGCGACCTGGAGATTGACGCGGACGAGTTTGCGTTCGTCAACTTCGAGTTGGAGGCCGGTGACGCGAGTTTGCTGGAAGCCGGGTTTGGTGACTTCGGCAGTGTAGGCGCCGCGGACGAGCGGGGAGAAGATGGCGTAGCCTTCTTCGTGGGTGTCGCGGAGTGTGACGACGCCGGTGGCGGTGTTGGTGAGTTTGACTTTGGCGTCGGCTACGGGGGACGCGGTGCTATCGCTGACGAAGATGCGAAGGGTGCCGGAATCGGTCTGCGCCAGCGCGAGAGCTGGCAGCAGAAGAAGTGATAGTAGGGCGTGTTTCATATGGTTTTCAGAAGTTGAGCGAGGAGTTCGTACTGGTCGGTGGCGATGAGGTCGACACCGGCTTTGATGGCGGCTTTCCAGCGGGTTTCAGCCGCCTCCAGGGAGCCGAAGTTGTAGCCTTGGCCCCAGCCGTGGTTGTCTTCCGGGGCGAAGCCATCGATGGTGTAGAAGCGGATCCAGAAGCCCTTTTTGTGGGCGTGGGTGACGAGGGCGCGGAGGCGGGCGTCGTCTTCCGCGGTCCAGGGGCCGGCTTTGCGCTGGCCGCCTTCTTCGACGATGTACCAGGAGTTGTTCCACCAGCGGCGGTAGTTCGTGGGGGTGGCGGTGAGAATTTGTTCGGGGGGCGTTGCGGCGGAGTGGCGACCGGGGGCGGAGTGGGCGGAGCCGAAGAGGCGAAGTGTGGCGCCGGTGGGGAGGGCGTGGAAGAAGACGGCTTCCTGGGCGTCGTTGTCTTCGGTGAGGACGAGGAGGGGTTTTAGTTCCAGGGGCTGGAGGGTGTTGGGATCGGTGTTTTTGGTGGCGGTGGTGATCCAGGATTCGTATTCGCCGAGGAGTTTCCAGACGGCCTGGTGGAGTTCGGGGCGGTTGTCTTTGAAGTCGAAGTGGAGGGTGATGAGGGGCCAGGCGGCGCGGTTGTTTTCGCGGAGAGCCCTTTCGATGACGGGGCGGACGTGTTCGAAGAAGTAGTCGCGGAGGGAGGGTTCGTCGCCGGTGGTTTTGGGGGTGTGAGAGACGACGGGGCGGCCGAGGCCGGTGGCTTTATCGATGCCCCAGGCGAGGTCCTGCTCGATGCCAACGGGTGAGCCGGTGGCGACGGCGCGGGAGAGGCGATCAGCCCATTTTCCTTCGTAGGGGTAGCAGTTGTGAGCGTCGAGGAGGGGGCGGGGGAAGGGTTGGGCGGTGAGGACGCCGAGGAACAGCAAGAAGCAAGCCGACGTTCGCATGGAAACCGTAAGCTTAGCGGGGGATTGTTACAGCTGGATGATTAGCGGGTCAATATGGTGTTGCTGGTTCGCGGTAGGATTCGTACTATGATTTCGCGGCGCGGATTTGTTGCGGGATTGCTGGCGGCGGGGGCCGGGTTGCGGCTGAGCGTGGTGACCGATGAGGTGGCGTTTAGCGAAGACCAGGGGTTTGCGTTTTGCAAGCAGTACGGGTTGCGGTTGATTGAACTGCGGAATGTGCCGGGGACGAAGCGGGGGTATTGGACTTTGGGGGCGGCGGAGCAGCGTGCGCTGGCGGGGCGGTTGCGCGGGGAGGGCGTGGGAGTGTCGTTTATCGATAGCGGATTGCTGGCAGCACCGCTGCCGGGGACCACGCCGGTGAAGACGCCGGGGGCGGCGGAGGCGGGTCGGTTTGTGGGAAGGATGGATGAGTTGGACCGGGTGTTGGAGTTGGCGGTGACGGTGGGGGCGCCGGCGGTGCGGTGTTTTGCGTTGCGGCGGGTGGCGGAGCCGGAGGCTTTGTTTGGGCGGATTGCGGATGTCATTACGCCGATGGCGGAGCGGGCGGGGAAGGCCGGGGTGACGCTGGCGCTGGAGAATGAATCGTCGTGTAATGTGGCGACGACGGCGGAGTTGGCGACGTTTGCGAAATTGGTGCCATCGCGGTGGTTCGGGTTGAATTGGGATCCGGGGAACGCGGCGCAAATGGAGCGGGCGTATCCGGAGGCCTATGGGCTGTTGCCGATGGGGCGCGTGGTGAATGTGCAGGTGAAGGGGAAAGGGATCTTGCCGGGCGGGGCGGATCCGGTGGACTGGGCCGGGATTCTGCGGGCGTTGCGGCGGGACGGGTATCGGGGCGCGGTGGGGTTGGAGACGCATACGCCGGCGCGGCAGGCGGATTCACATCCCGCGATCCGGGAATTGATTCGTTTGACGGCGGGCGGGTAGCGGGCGAGTTTGGCCGGGCGTCGGCCAATGAGGGAACATAGGAGGGTGGAAGCATTACAAGTGGGAGCGGAGCGGGGGCTGAGCCCGCGGCGGCTGGTGACGTTGGGTTTGCTGATCGGATCCTTCATGGGGTCGATGGAAGCGACTGTAGTGGCGACGGCGATGCCGACGATTGTGGGGCAGCTGGGCGGGCTGAATATTTACGGCTGGGCGTTTTCGATTTACGTGCTGGCGTCGAGCGCGGGGATCCCGGTGACGGGGAAGTTGAGCGACATGTTCGGGCGGCGGATTGTGTATGCGTGGTCGATGGGGTTGTTCCTGGTGGCGAGTTTGTTGTGCGCGGTGGCGCCGACGATGCACTGGCTGATTATTTTTCGTGCGCTGCAGGGGCTGGGCGCGGCAGGGCTGTTGCCGCTGGCGATCATCATGATCGGAGATATGTTCACGTTCGAAGAGCGGGCGCGGGTGCAGGGATTGTTCAGCGGGGTGTGGGGCGTGTCGAGCATTGCGGGGCCGCTGTTTGGCGGGTTTCTGGTGGACAAGGTAGGCTGGCCGAGCGTGTTCTACATCAACGTACCGTTCGGGCTGTTGTCGGCGTGGCTGGTGTGGCATTGGTGGGTGGATCAGCACGAGCTGGCGACGGGGAAACCGCATATCGACTATCCGGGGGCGATCGCGGTGACGGCGTCGGCGATTGTGTTGCTGCTGGCGCTCGTGGATGTCGTGAGCGTGCAGGGGGCGGGGTTGTTGGCGCTGGCGGTGGGGTTGGCGTATGTGGCGTACCGGATTGAGAATGCGAGTCCGGATCCGATCATTCCGATCGGGCTGTTTCATTGGAAGTTGTTCACGGTTTCGATTTTGCATTCGCTGGTGATCGGGTGGCTGTTAAACGGGGTGACGGCGTATGTGCCGTTGTTTGTGCAGGAGGTGCAGAAGGGGTCTGCGACGGAGGCGGGGGCGGCGTTGACGCCGTTATTGTTGAGCTGGGTGATCTCGAGCGCGATCTGCGCGAAGATGATGCTGAAGACAGGGTACCGGCCTCCGGCGATTGGCGGGATGATCGCGGTGATTGTGGGGAGTGGGATGCTGGTGTTGTTGGAGGCGGGGAGCCCGCGGGCGTTGTTGTTGGGGAGCATGTTGGTGATGGGCGCGGGGTTCGGGTTCACGGTGCCGGCGTTGTTGATTGCGGTGCAGACGACGGTGGACCGGCAGAATATGGGGGCGGCGACGTCGATGATTCAGTTTTCGCGGTCGATGGGGGGGAGTATTGGCGTGGGGGCGATGGGGGCGTTTTTGAACTGGCAGGTGGGGCGGACGCCGTTTGCGCTGGCGTTGCAGAGGACGTTTTGGGTGGCGGCGATTGTGACGGTGTTGGGGTTGGTGATTACGATGTCGGCGCCGGTGATTTCGGCGGAAGAGATGGGGCGGAAGCGGTAGTTGTTTCGTTGTGCCTGATCGCTGTCGCTCGCCGCACCTGGCCTGGATGGCGCCCCCGATTCATGTTATTTTCGGAACTCGAACGGTGATGGGCCTTGTAACAATACGGCGGACGAGGGAGTCGATGAAACTATGATCGAACGCATCTGCGCGATTCTTCTGCTATGTGCCGCGCTGACGGCGCAAGACAAGCCTGCCGCACCCGCTGTTGCCACCCCTGGCAAGTTGGACGCATTTGCGCCGCTGATCGGGCGCGACTGGACCGCGCCTCTGCCCAATGGCAAGCTGACCGACACCCAACGATTCGAGTGGGTGTACGGGAAGAAGTTCATCCGCAATACGCATGCGGTCAAGACGTTGAAGGGTGATGTTGTCTATGAAGGCGAGACGGTGTACGCGTGGGACGCCCGCGCCGGGCGCATCGTGTGGTGGTATTGGAACGTCTCCGGTAGCTATCTGGAAGGGACCGCCTCCGTTGGTGCCGACGGCGCCATCACTACCGAGGGGCAGAACCACGGCAGTGCGAATCAACTGGATCGCACGCGCTCCACGATTCGTATCATTCCTGATGGTTGGACCTTCACTCCCTCGTTTGCGAAAGACGGCGTTTGGACGAACGAGGTGATGCGGACGTACCGTTAGCTTGGTTGCGGGGGCCGCGTGCGGTTGCTTCCACTTCCACATGGCTGGTAGAGTGCACCTGGGACGAACCACGCTATGGACATTGAAACGACATTGAAGGCCGGAAGACAGATGAACCGGCGGGCATTGCTGGCCGCCGCTGGGTGCGGTTTGGCTTGGGGCCAGCAGGCGCCGGCGAAATCGGGACACGCCAGTTCTGACCGGGTTGTGGAGCGACTGAAAGCCCGTCCCTCGTTCCAGATCTCCGTCGACGTGGGAACGTTAGATCTCGGTCTGGCGGTGGCCAACGCGGGGGTGTTGGGCGGCGTCGATATTATTGAGATGGGGACGCCTTTGCTGAAGACGCAGGGCGTGGCGAACGTCGTGCCCGCGTTCCGCAAACGGTTTCCCAGCGCACTCCTGCTGGCCGATATGAAGACCATGGACGGAGGCGGCGGCGAGGCTCGCAGTGTGTTCGCCGGAGGCGGCAATATTCTCGATTTTCTTGCCATGGCCGGGGTGGATACGGCCAAATCGATCTGCGCGGTGCGGGATGAGTTCCGGCGCGCCGGAGGGGACTTGCCGCGGCTGGTTTTTGCCGACATCATGGTGCCACATCAAGGGCCGGCCAAGGTGGCGGGGGAGGTGGCGTTGCGGATGGTTGAGGCCGGTGTCGACGCCGTTGGCATCCATCTGCAATCGGACGCGCGGCGCGTGAACCCGAAGCTGATAGCCGATGATTATCTGGGTGACGTGGCGCGCGCCGTGCACGAAAAGATCGGCAAGGTGGTTCCCGTTCAGGTGGTCGGGGGGCTCAGTATCCCACAGGCGAAGAGACTGGCCAAGGCGGGTCTGCGCGCCTTTGTCATCAGCGGCAATCTGGGGTTGCCGGACAGCGCCGCGCGTTACAATCTCCCACCGGTGGAGATTCAGCGGTTGATCTCCAGTTTCATTACCGAGGTCTCCGGCGGCTGACAGCTGATGTAGCGGAACCGGAAGTAACTTGACGGGCGGGTGTTCTTTTCGATAGAACGATTCCCACTCTTATGAAGATACTTGCGCTGTTGCTCTGTCCGCTGGCGCTGTTGGCACAAACGGATCGCGGTTTATTGACTGGTTCCGTAAGTGATTCCGGTGGCGCGCCGATTGTGGCGGCCACCGTGGTGGCGACTCATACGGAGACGCGGACGACGTTCCGCGGCGCGACGGGGGAGGCCGGGGAATTTAACATCCCTTCGCTGCCTGTAGGCGCCTACCGGGTGGTAGTGGAACATCCCGGGTTTAAGTCCTCCGTGCATTCAAACGTTCGGGTGGAGGCGGGGGCGTCGGCGCGCGTGGAGGCGAAGTTGGAAGTGGGCGAGGTGCGGCAGACGGTGGAGGTGCGCGAGAGCGGGGCGCAACTGCAGACTGATAACGCGAAGATTCAGAACACGATGAGCGACCGCATGATTGAGGCGTTGCCGACCGTCATGTCCGATAACATGCGGAGCCCGTTTGACCTGGCGGCGATTACGGCGCAGGTGAATGGCGGCGATCAGGACTTCCGGATTGGCGGGGGGCAGGCGGGGGCGTTTGGCGTGCAGTTGGACGGGGCGTCGGCGGGGACGAACCGGGCAGGATCGACCTTGTGGGCGGCGGTGAATGCGCCGTCGCTCGACGCGATCACGGAGTTCGCGGTGGAGACGAACGGGTTCAAAGCGGAGTTCGGACGCGCCGGGGGCGGCCTGGTTAGTTTTGTCTCGAAGTCCGGCGGGCGGCAGTTTCATGGAACGCTGTTTGACTTTGTGCGCAACAACGCCTTCGACGCCCGCGGGTTCTTCAACAAGACGACGCCGGTGTACCGGCAGCACGATTTCGGGGCGACGGTGGGCGGACCGGTGTCGATCCCGAAGCTGTACAAGCAGCGCGATAAGACCTTCTTCTTCTTTTCCTACGAAGGGTTCCGGAACCGGGTGGGCGGGAATACCAACGTGAGCGCGTTGCCGCCGGAGGAGTTCTATAAAGGCGACTTCCGCAACGCCGTGAGCCGGACGCGGAATCCGGACGGGAGTTACATCCGCTATAACGTATTTGACCCGTCGACGACGCGCTACGACGAGGCGGCGCGTAACTACGTGCGCGATCTATTTCCGAATAACATCGTGCCGGCTGCGCGCTTCGACGCCATATCGCGGAAGCTGGTGGACCTGGCGGCGCCGCAGATGCGGCCGAACCGCACCGACGTGGTGCCGGGCACGCCGGAATACTGGCTGGAGAACTACTATCAGCAGGGGACGACGATCAATCCGAACGATAAGTGGAGCATTAAGGGCGACCACATTCTGACCGATAAACATCGCCTGTCCGGTTACTTTGCCTATAACAAGCGGCAGGGGATTCCAGGGCCTTCCGGGCCTCCGGGTATTCCGGGGATTATGAATCCTTACCAGCAGCTGACCGACACGTCGCCGGTGTGGCGCGGGAGCTGGGACTGGACCGTCTCGCCCAACATTCACAACCGTTTTTACTTTGGCATTAACCAGTTCAAGGACTCCAATTTTCCGTTGACGGAAGGCGGGAAGTGGAAAGACAAGATCTGCATCGCCAACATGCCGGACTGCGACCGGAACCTGCCGATTATCAACCTGGGGGACTTCCCGGCGTGGGGCGGCAACGGATTCAACGGGAGTGAGAATCCGGTGTATTCGTTCAACGACGACTTGAGCTGGACGAAGGGGAAGCACATATTCAAGACCGGCTACCTGTTTGAATATGCGCCATATGTGGGGCTGGGGCAGCAGGCCGGCGCGGGGAACGTGACCTTTACAACGGCGATGACGGCGCTGCCGGCGCAGGCGAACCGGAACCTGGGCGGAGGGCTGGCGTTTGCGAGTTTTCTGTTGGGCGAGGCCGGGGCGACGACGATCAATACGCCGCGGCGCGTGGGCATGTTGTGGCGCTACAACGCCATGTATTTCCAGGACGACTGGCGCGTGAATTCGCGGCTGACGGTGAACTTGGGGCTACGGTATGAGTTCAATCTGCCGGCGCTGAATGACGGCGACAAGTGCGCGGATTTTGACCCGACGCTGCGGAATCCGGGGGCGAACAACCTGCCGGGCGCGCTGGTGTTTTGCGGTGTTGGGGAAGGGCGGATTGGGCGCCGGACGATTCCGTCTGGCTGGTATGGGGGCTTGGGGCCAAGGCTGGGATTGTCGTACCGGATGGGGCCGAAGACGGTGCTGCGGATGTCGGGCGGGTCGAGCTTCGCGCCGGTGAAATCGGTGGGCGGGTCGGCACATTTCCAGGGATTTGCGCAGATTCTGACGTTCCCGGACCAGACGGGCGGGATTGATCGTGTGTTCAAGCTGGACCAGGGCGCGCCACCGTGGCCGAAGCCTCCGTTCATCGATCCGACGTTCGGGAACAACGCCGATGTGGATTGGTGGCAAGGCAAGGAGGCCAACCGGCTGCCTCAGATGTGGTCCGGGTCCTTCACGATCCAGCGGGAAGTGTTGCCGCAGATGCTGCTGGAGGTGGGCTACAGCGCCATTATCGGCACGCATCTGATTGCGAATCTGTTGAACTACAACCAGGTGGATTTCGGGACGCTGCCGGCGAGCGCGAGTATGTTCACCGCGTCGGGGCGCGCGCTGTTGAACACGACGTTCGGCAACGCCAACCGGCTAGTGCAGAACGCGGGTTTCACGAAGCCCTATTCGAGCTTCCCGGATAACCTGACGCTGGCGCGGGCGTTGCGGCCGTATCCGCAGTACAACAACATCCTGACCGGCAGCGGCGGCGACCACAGCGGGCATTCCAGTTATCACTCGATGATTTTGAAAGTGACGCGGCGGTATGCGACGAACCTGATGGTGGACGCCAGCTACGTGTTTTCGAAGATGTTCACCGATTCCGATTCGGCGTGGGGTTCGGGCGCGGCGATGGACCACTTCAACCGGCGGCTGGATAAGGCGCTCTCGAACGCCGACCGGACGCACGAGGCGAAGATCAACTACGTGTACGATCTGCCGATCGGACCGGGGAAGCGGTGGCTGAAGCGCGGCTTTGTGTCGCAGGCGATTGGGGGGTGGCGGATCGGCGCGGTGCACCGGTATGCGTCGGGGACGCCGCTCGCGTTTTCCGGTCAGTTCGGCTTCCCGGTGGGCGGGAACCGGCCGACGATTTCGACCTATGACGGCTGGCGCGCGCCGGTGGCGGGGGAGAAGTTCGACCCGTTTGTGGATCGCTATTTCCAGCCGGCGACGGTGGCGAATTGGAACGGGGATACGCCAACGGTGACCACGGCCGGGTTCTTCCCGATTCAGGTGCGGGACCGGCTGGGGAACATGACGCGCAACAATCCCAAGATGCGGAATTTCCCTTTGTTTAATGAGAATATTTCGCTGGCGAAGACGTTCACGATGTCGCAGGAGCACCGGCGGACGTTGGACCTCCGATTTGAAGCGTTTAACTTGCTGAACCGGACGCAGTTTGCGACGCCGAACACGAACCTGTCCGACACGGCGAATTTTGGGCTGGTGCGGAACCAGGCGAATACGCCGCGGCGGATGCAGTTTGCGTTGAAGGTGAACTGGTGAGTTAGCGATTCCAGAAGGCCGCGACGGCGAGCAGGGAGTGCGTGATGGAGACGGCGAGCGCGCGCAGGCCGACGCGTTTGAGCGGCTCTTGCAGTGTGCCGGGATGGCGCAGGCGGAGGCGTTCCCAGATGTTGGCGGCGGCGGAGAAGAGTAGCGGCGCGGGAGCGACGAAGGCGACGGCTATTGAGAGAGCTGGCGTTGCGTAGGCGGTGAGCGGCGGCTTGCCGCCGGGGACGCGTTTGAGCGCGAGGCGCGTGTGGACGGTAAGGATGGAGGACGCGCCGTGGAGCGTGAGCACGGCCCAGAGCGGCCAAGCCCAGGCGGGGATGGCGCCGGTGGAGGTGAGGATGGCGAGCAGGGCGGTGGTGCCGAGGCCGGCGGCGCTCAAGAGTTGAAGCCAGATGGAGCGTTGCTTGTTCTTGATGGTGAGCCAGACGGCGAGGAGTGTCAGTAGGGCCGCCACGCCGGTCAGTGCGGCTAGTGCGGCGAGGGGCCGTTGGGCGATGAGGATGGCGAGGCAGAGCGCGGCGCCGAGGGCTTCGGCGATCAGCCAGCGGGCGGCGCCGGCGGATTGGGGATTGTAGTCGCGCCAGACGAAACGCTGGCGGGCGAGGACGATCAGAGTTTCGCGTAGCAGGAAGCCGAACAGGACCAGTCCGAGGGCGGGGAGGAGGAGCCAGTTCCATTCGCGGGCGAGGATGGCACCGGCGAAGAAGGGCTGGAGGAGCAGGCCCCAGGCGCCATGTTCGCGGGGGAGTGGTTTGGGTTCCGCGTGTGTCATGGCTTCATTGTGGCGAGTTGCGGGGGCGGTGTCGGTGATTGTGGTCACATTGACGCTAGGATGGGTTTTCATGGCTATCTGGGCTTGGTTGTGTTTTTCGTTGGCGCTGGCCGGGGCGGATGTTTCCACGTATCCATTCATTGGGGTGCGGCACACGCACCGGGCGGAGGCGGGGCTGCACGTGGTGGAGATTCACCTGGACGCGCCGGGGCTGCGCTTTCAGCTGACGCAGCCGTCGGGCGGGCGGGAGACGGTGCGGCGGACGACGGTCGATTTCTGCCGGGAACTCGCGGCGCAGGTGTGCGTGAACGCGCACTTTTTCGAGCCGTTTCCGTCGGAGGAGATGGAGTCGTTTTTGATTGGGCTGGCGGCGGCGGACGGGCGGCGGTTCTCGGAGTTTGAAAAGCCTCGGCAGGCCTACGCGCTGGTGGAGAATGCGCCGGGGGTGCATGTATCGGCGACGAATGAGGCGGGGCTGGTGGGGCCTGGCTTTGCGGGGCGTTTGTGGACGGTGGTGGCGGGCTCGGCCCAGGTGGTGACAGCGGGGAAGGTGACCATTCCGGTGTACCGGTACGCGGCGCATCCGGAGGGCGTGTTGACGCCGGAGGGCAAGTATGGAAACGGGAGTTCGTGGTACGACGTGGCGACGTCGCGCACGTTGATCGGGCTGACGGAGGATCGGCGGCGAGTAGTGTTGGCGACAGTGGAGCGATCGACGGTGGGCGCGGTGGCGGCTGTGTTGGCGCGGGATTTCGGGGTGTGGGACGCGGTGAATTTGGACGGCGGCGGGTCGACAACGCTGGTGGTGGATGGGGAGATGGTGCAGGGGCCGAAGAGCGGGAAGGCGCGCGCGGTGGCGAGCAGTCTGGCGGTTTTTGCGCGGCGGCCGTGAGCTGCTTGGGCGCACGGCCGCCGGGTTGGGGTGATTGTCACGCGGCGCGTTGGCGGAGCTTCTTGTCGTTGAGCAGCATGTTCAGCAGGTGCGATTCGCGGCGGCTGAGCGTGTCGATGCGTTTGTAGAGCGACATGTCGATGACGCTTTCGCTGGCGTGATCCTTGTCGATGCAGATTCGTTTGTATTCCAGTTCGGAGAGCTGGAAGCGGCGCAGGCAGAGCGGTTCGAGGTGCCAGCGGATGTGGGCCATTTCGCGGACGAGGAAGGCTTCGTGCTCGTTTTCCGGGCGGAAGCAGTCGAGCATGCCGTCCAGGATCTGGTAGTAGCGCCGACGGGCGTGGCGGTCGGCGATGGCTTCGGCCGGGGGCACGAAGAATTTGAGGGTGGTAGCGTTGCGGCCGGTGACGAGGGCGTTCCGGCGGGAGCGCAATTTGCCTTGGGGCGTGACAGGCCCTTTCGATTTGGCGCCGTTGCGGCGTGAGATTTCGGCTCGTTGTTCACGGGTCATGGGGCGATTCCTTTCGCTGGGAAATAGAAAAGGCCCTCCGGGGTGCGAGAGTGTCGCACGGCGGAAGGCCTTCTACTTCTATTCTACCGGGCGCGCACCAAATGTTTTGGGGTGGCTGGTTTTCAAGTTATTGATTACAGGGGAGAAACTTTTTTTCGTTGGGCTGTGATGAGCATTCGCGGGTATCCGGAATTTTGTTGAAAGTACTCGATTCCCCGGGTTTTTGCCGGCGGTGAAACGCCGCCGTATTCAAGACGCATCCAAGGCACGGACAGCTCCAGGCGGAGCGTTTGCGGACGGACTACCCTGGCTGCGCGTCCTGCGCGTACCAGTTGCGCGACGAACGTCTGGGAACGTATGCGGAACTGGGGAGGTCGTCCTCTGTCCGGACCGTCCATTTCAAGAGTTCGGCCAGAAGGCGACTTTGCTCGGCGGCGACCTCCGGAGTGCCGTACAGATTTTTCAGCTCGAAAGGGTCCGTGGCAAGGTCGTAGAGTTGGACCTCGCCCATCATGTCTGACGTCAGCTTGAAGTTACCCCACCGGACCATTTTGAGGTTGCCGCTTTGGGTTACCGAGTTGAGTTCGTCGAATGTCGGGCGGGCGCCGGGAGCGCCGGACAACATGCCAGTCTTTGGTGGCACTGGGTCACCGTTGCGGTAATGCAGCCCGCCAAACCCGACTTCCGCATAGACGCTGCGGAACTCCTCGCGCGGGTACTCCCGGCCCTGCAAGAGCGGCCACAGGCTGCGCCCCTGGACGCCGAACGGAATCGGCGCGCCGATCGCTTCGCAGAGGGTGGGCATGACATCGGCGAGGGAGACCAAGGCGTCTACGTTGGACACCGGTTTGATTCCGGGACCATACCAGATCATGGGAACCCGGGTGAGGACTTCCGGGATACCTACACCTTTGCGCATGAGACCGTAGTCCCCGACGAAGTCGCCGTGATCGGAGACGAAGACGATGATGGTGTTTGCCAGCAGGCCGCGGGAATCCATGTGATCCATGAGGCGCGCCAGTTGATCGTCGATGAGTCGCAACATGCCGAGGTAGTTAGAGCGGAGGCGACGCCAGTTCTGGTCGAAACCGGGATAGGTGCGATCCTCCAGGCCGTGGAGCCACTCCCATTTGAATCCCTTCGCTTTGAGTGCTTCGGGGCCGACGGCGCGTTCGGAGAGCGATTCCGGCGGGAACATATCAAAGTACGGTTTGGGGACCTGATAGGGGTTATGAGGTTCGGGGAAACTGACCCAAAGGGCGAAGGGTTTCTGGCTGGGGGTGTCGATGAACTCGATCGCGTCCGAAACGATGCGAAAGGGGTACTGCGTCTCCGGGGGGAAGGGCGTGGGGACTTCGGAGACGGCGTGGTTGAGTTGCTTCATCCACTCGGTGAACTCGACGGACTGTGCGGGAGCGGGTTCGGGCGTCCAGCCGCTGGCGTGGCTGTAGAGCCTGCAAAAATCGAGCCGCTCCGGTTTGAGGTGGCTATGGTTCTTGCCAGTGAGACCTGTCTTGTAGCCGGCTTGGCGCAGAACGTCGAAAATGTCCCGCTCGAAGCGGGCCTCGCCCGTGGCGGCGTTCTGACGGACGCGATGAGCGTGGGGCCACCTGCCGGTGAGCATGCTGACGCGGGCGGGGCCGCAGAGGGGGGCGGTGGTGTAGGCGCCGTCGCACGGGGCACCGCGCGCGGCAAGGCGGTCGAGCGCGGGCATGGTGTTCAGGGGGAACCCGGAGCGGCGGGTCAGTCCGACACGTTGCTGATCGGTCATGACGATCAGAATGTTGGGCTTTCCAGGCGGCTGCGCGGAGGCGGATTGGGGGGCGCCAAAGGCGGCGACGGAACTGCCGGAAATGCCGGCGAGGAACTCTCTTCGCCGCGGCGTGGAGTTTCGGGTGTTGGTGGTTGGCATCGGCAGTTGCGCGGCGTTCTGACTCTATCATGGCAATTTGCAGGATGTTCAGCCTGGCCGCTGCGAAGCCCGGTCCGCCGGATGGCGGTTGGTACGGGAAGCCGCGAGTGCTGGCCCGCCCGCCGTAGAGTGTCGCGCGAGTTTCTCCGTGGGGGCGTGCGATGCTAGGAATTCGTGCCCACCCCAGGAACCGATCTGCTTGCTCCTTTGCGCCGATTCTATGAAGCCGACGCGCTCATCTCATTCGTGGGCGCCGAAACGCTGCCGGAGGGTGAACGCCGATTGCTGGTGCACGACGGCGATATGACGTCGCGGCTGGCGGCGCACCATGGGAGTGTCATGACTCTGGAGGCGCACGAGATGACGGTGGCCGATGGGTATCTGCATCGCGTATCGATTCTGCGGCGGCGCGATACGGGGGCGGCAGTGGAGTTCGGGGCGATCCGGATTGCGCTCGATGGGTTTGCGGCGGGGCCGCGCGGGCAGATTGAACGCGCGGAACTGCCGCTGGGCGCGGTGCTGGTGGAGAACGCGATTCCGTTTACCAGCCATCCGGGCGGGTTCTTTTCGATTGGCGCGACGGCGTATTTGACGGAGTATCTGGGGGCAGCGGCGGGGCAGGTCTTATACGGACGGTGTAACCAGTTGAAGCACGGCGATGGGCGATTGCTGGCCGATGTGGTGGAAATCCTGCCGCCTGTGTCAGCGTAGTAAGTAATGAAACCGATTTCTGAAGTGGCCGCGGCGCTGGGAGTGCCGGCGGAATTCCTGCATCCGTACGGGGCGCACATGGCGAAGGTGCGGCTGGAGCTATTGGCGCAACTGCCGGCGCGTCGGGGCAAGCTGGTACTAGTGACGGCGGTGACGCCAACCGTGCACGGGGAAGGGAAGACGGTGACGACGATCGGCCTGGCGCAGGCGCTCTGCCGGCTGGGGCATCGAGCGGTGGCGACGGTGCGGCAGCCATCGCTGGGGCCGGTGTTCGGCATGAAGGGCGGGGCGAC
>CANIVU010000086.1 GCA_947470805.1 Acidobacteriota bacterium
TAATGCGTTGCTGCAATACCGCTGTTTCGTCGTAAAGGGACCAGCGGTCATCCGGTCAATTTAGTCGGCATGGGTTCACGCAGCAAATCGGTTGTGTCGAATACTTCCGTCCCACCCGATTCGGCGCGATGTCGGAACAACTGCTTCGAACAATCCGTTGCCTTTGGCCAGAATTTCCGGCATTTATCAACGCAGACCGAGATGCGCCGAGAATCGATCTTCGGGCCGCAATTCTGCCTCTTCAGTAAACCCAATATAGCCGACCTTACCTCATACGACGCACCACGGCGTGCCTGCCGGACCGAAGACGCACACTCGAGGCAAGCCGTCCGCCGCGGAACTCAATTTCGACGCGAAAAGTTCCGGCTATGGCGTTCGTACGCAGAGATCTCAACGCTTCACGAATCTCACCGGCACACGGATCCCCTCAATTTCAGACGGAGTTTGTCGATATGATGGTGTACGTATGTGGACAGCGTTCCGACATCTCGCCGCCTCATGGCTACTTATTGTCGCGATCGCGCACGTCGGGTCTCCCGTCCTATCCGGATTCTGGGGCAGTCCCAAGCACCTGTCGTCAGGTTGTGATCGCGCAGTCCTCCCAACCACGCCCAGTTCCCTCGGCGAACACACAGCTGACACCAAGTCGGATGACGACTGCGATTCCTGTTGCTTTTGCTGTTGCACGCATCTTTTGCCCGTAACTGCCACCGCACTCATCCCAGCCGGCATTCGTACTGACGATCCGGTCGCGCTAACGTATTTCAGTCCAAGCCAGCGCGTCCGGCCCGGTCTACTCCCTCCACGCGCCTAAACTCCCGCTCCTTCAAATCACCGGCCGATTCCTTCCGGATCGGTAGTCACTTTATTTCCCTGGGAGTTTTTATGCATTTATCCGCCTGGCTGCGGCTGGCGGCGCGTTCCCTCGCTCCGTTTCCGCTGCTTTTCATACCTCTTTACGCCGAATCCCTTCCGGATCTAGTCACCTTGGCGCTGTCTCGCAATGGCGATCTGCAGGCCATGCGCAAGCGATCTGACGAAGTCCGCGGCTTGATCCGCCAAGCCCAATTGCGGCCCAATCCCAATCTCGATGTCAGCTATTCCAACGGCCCCGTCTTCGGCAGTGAAGGGGAAACCGACATCAGTATCGGCCTCTCGCAATCGATTGAAACAGGCGGCAAGCGAATTCGACGAGTCAGCCTCGCCGAGGCTGAACTGCGGGAAGTTGAATGGCAAATCGCGGATCGCGAACGGCACCTGCGATCCTCGATCGCCGCTGCCTTTGCCGAGTGGCTGGCGGTCAGCCGCAACGAGGCAACCGCCCGCCGGCTGCTGGAACTCACCCGCCAGAGTCTTGCGCTCGTCACCGCCCGCGTTGCGCAGGGCGAGGTGGCGGCCCTGGAGCAATCGCTGCTGCAAGTCGAGTCGAACCGAATCCGGACCGATCTCATTCTCTATACCGGCCAAAGGGAACGCGCCGTGCTGGCACTGCGAAACATCTGCGGCATTCCCGACACGGAGGCGCCCCCACTGCAGGGCGATCTGCTGCAAATGGCCGCTACGCTTCCCCAGGCAGAAAAGGCCCCCGAAGAGATTGCCGCCGCACTCCGCACCAGGCCCGATCTGGCCGTGTTGCGCGCAGCGGAACTGATCGGCGACCGCGCCGTAGAGCTAGAGAAAAGCGCCGCCGTCCCCAACATCACCGCCTTTACCCGCTACTCGCATCAGCATCAGAGTTCGGACGGCTTCGGCTACTCCTCTGCCCGTCCCATCGGCCCTCTCAGCCGAGTTACCGACCGTGACAACATCCTCACCGGGGGCGTCAGTATCGCGCTCCCATTCAAGAATCGTAATCAGGGCAACATCCAGGCGGCGATTGCCCGCAAGGAGGCGGTCCGCCTGCGCCGCGCCTACCTTGAGCAGTCCATTGAGCGGGAGGTGAGTGCAGCCCTTCTCCGTGTTGCCGCCGCGGAAGAGGCCAGCCGCCTCTTCGATGAAGGCGTCGTCACGTTGGCTGAGAAGAATCTCACGGTCATTCGCAAAACCTACGAACTCGGCGAACTGCGCCTGCTCGACGTCATCAACGAACAGCGCAGGCTGATCGAAATTCAACGAACCTACACCGACACGTTGAAAGAGCGTGTCCTGGCCCACATTGAACTCGAATCGGCCCGTGGCAAAGCAAAGCAATAAGGAGACATTTATGACCCCTCTCTTCCCCTCACTTGTGGCCCTTTGCCTGCTCGCATTTCTAGCGGGTTGCCAAAAGCAGACGCCCGCCGCGGCCGCCCCGGAGTCTAAAGCCGAAACCGGCCACGACCACGCGGCGGAACCTCACGATGTCCAATTGACTGAAGAGGTCCAACGCGCCAGTGGCTTCGCTTTCGCGACGGCCGCCGCAAAGAACTTGACTGGAATCATCCAGGCCACAGGCGTCGTCACCGCAAATGAAAGCCGCGTCGCCCATGTCCGTCCGCTTGCTCGCGGCCGCATCTTGAAAGTTGCCGTGCGCTCTGGCGACCGAGTTAAACAGGGCCAGGTCCTGCTCACCTACGACAACATCGAACTCGGCGAATCTGTCGGAGACTACTTGCGCGCCATCGGTGCCCTCCAGCGAGCCCGAACCGAGTTGGATCTCGCCCGCCGTTCCCTCGAACGCGCCACAAATCTTCTCACCTCCGGAGCCATCGCCCGCGCCGAAGTGGAACGCCGCCAAGCCGAGTTTCACAACACCGAAACGGCCGTTCAGGCACAGCAGGCAGACGAGGCCCGCATCCACGAAAAGCTCCATCGCTTCGGCCTGGAAGAAGCCGACATCCGCGGGCTCATTAAGACGAACGGCGCCGACTTTCATCGCGAAGTGTCCATTAGCACTCTTCGCGCTCCCTTCGATGGGGCCATTCTGAAAGCAGTCGCCGCCGAAGGGGAAACCGTCAGCGCGGAACAGGAACTGTTTACGCTGATAGACACAACCACCGTCTGGATCCTCGCCGATGTCTACGAACGCGATATCGCCAGCATTCGCGAGGGCGCTACGGCGGCGGTCACCGTCGATTCGTTTGCCGGCGAAACGCTTACGGGCCGTGTGACCAACGTTTCCGACTCGCTCGATCCCACCAGCCGCACCGCCAAGGTCCGCGTTGAAGTGGCCAACCACTCGCGCCGCCTGAAGTTAGAGATGTTCGCCAACGTCGCTATTCCTACCACCCAAAGCCGTTCTGCCCTCGTCGTTCCCGCCTCCGCTCTGCAACAGATCGGAGGCAAGCCGGTCGTCTTTGTCCGCGAATCGCCAACGAAATTTGAGGCGCGGGAAGTGGAGACTGGCACCCAATGGCCGAATTGGACAGAGATCGTCAAAGGCATCTCGGCCAACGACGTCGTCGTCTCCCAAGGCGCCTTCCTTCTTAAATCCGAACTCGCCAAGTCCGAACTGGCCCACGAACACTAGAGCCCATCATGATTGAACAACTCATTGCCTTCAGCATCCGCTGGCGTGTACTCGTCGTTGTCCTGTCCCTTCTCATCGTAGGGTTGGGCGGCTACGCCGCCTTGCGTCTGCCCATTGACGCAGTGCCCGACATCACGACCAACCAGGTGCAGATCAACGCCCTCGCGCCAGCCTTCGCTCCCGCCGAGGTCGAAAAGTACATCACTTTTCCGCTGGAAGTCGCCATGGGCAGCCTCCCCGGCAAGGACGAAATCCGGTCGATCTCCAAGTTCGGACTCTCGCAGGTCACCATCACGTTTCACGAAGAGGTTGATCTCTATCAGGCCCGGCAACTCGTCTTGGAACGCCTCATCCAGGCACAGAATGAACTGCCGGCCGGCGTGCGTCCGGAGATTGCGCCCATTAGCACCGGCCTTGGCGAGATCTACCAGTTTTCGGTGGAAAACGACGCCAAATCGCCAAATCGCCATCCTCTGATGGAGTTGCGATCCATCCTGGATTGGCAGATCGTGCCCGTCCTTCGCACCGTCCCCGGCGTCATCGAAGTGAACGTCTACGGGGGCAAGCTTAAGCAGTACGAGGTGCTGATTGATCCAACCAAACTGGTGAGCTACGGTCTGGCGCTGCATGACGTAATCGCCGCGTTGGAGAAAAACAACGCCAATGTTGGCGGTGCCTACCTCGAACGCGGCGGCGAGCAGCAGCTCATCCGGGGCATCGGCCTGATTCGCAACTTTGAAGACATCGAATCAATTGTGGTGTCCGCCAATAAGGGCACGCCGGTCTTTATCCGCAACCTGGGCACCGTCGGCTTCGGATCGCAGGTGCGCCAGGGCGCCGCGACAACCGATGGCCGGGGCGAAACTGTTCTCGGCATTGCCATGCTGCTGAAGGGAGAGAACAGCCGGCAAGTCGCTGGCCGCGTACATGCGCGGCTGGACGGTCTGCGGAAATCCATGCCCCCTGGCGTCGTCCTTCGCACTTCGTACGACCGCAGCGACCTGGTCAACCGCACCATCACGACGGCGGGCTACAACCTGATGGAAGGCGGCGCCATCGTCATTGTTGTCCTCTTCCTGTTTCTCTTGCAGATCCGCGCCGGGCTCATCGTCTCTGCCGCCATCCCATTTGCCATGCTCATCGCCCTTACCGGCATGTGGTATTTCGGTGTCTCGGCGAACCTCATGAGTCTCGGCGCCATCGATTTCGGCCTCATTGTCGACGCCGCTGTCATCCTCATCGAAAACTCCGTCCGGCGGCTGGCACTGGAGCGCCGCCGCCTGGGCCGCGCGCTAACACAACCGGAACGCCTTTCCACCATCCAGGCCGGCATCCTCGAAGTCCGCCAGGCCAGCCAGTTCGGCGAGATGATCATAATCGCCTCTTATTTGCCCATCCTCGCCCTCGCTGGGATTGAAGGCAAGATGTTCCACCCGATGGCCTTCACCGTCATCCTGGCCCTTTGCGGCGCGCTCGTGCTCAGCCTGACGCTGATCCCGGCACTCGCCGCGCTTTTCCTGCGCGACCATGCGACGGGGGCACCCGGAGACAGCGCTGAGCCAGAGGAAGAAAACCCCGTCATCCGTGCGCTCCTGCATCCCTATCGCGCCCTGCTCGAATGGTCGCTCCGTGCCCCGTGGGTCCCCGTCACCGGCGCCGCCGCCTCGGTCGCGCTCGCGCTCGTACTCTTCCTCGGTCTCGGCTCGGAGTTCATTCCGGAACTCGATGAAGGCGCCATCGCTATCAGCGCGCAGCGCCTTCCCAGCGTTTCGCTCGAACAAGGGGTTCGCTCCACCACCCAAATGGAAATCGCGCTCCGCGGAATGCCGGAAATCCGGACCATCGTTAGCCGGATCGGCCGCCCGGAAATCGCCACCGACCCGATGGGTCCGGACCTGACCGATTGCTATGTCTTCCTGAAAGACCCTGCCGCCTGGCCGAAGCCAAAATCCAAGGAAACGCTGATCGCAGAAATGGAGGAACGTCTGAAGGCTGTGCCGGGGATGGCGTTCACCTTCTCACAGCCCATCAAGTTCCGCATGCTCGAACTGATCGGTGGCATCGGATCCCGCTCCGATGTCGCCGTAAAAGTCTTCGGCGAGGACTTTGAAATCATGGAGAAATCGGCCGGCCAGATCGCCCGGGTTCTGAAAGCGATTCCGGGCTCTGCCGATGTGAAGGTGCAGCAGATCGAAGGTCTCCCGGCACTGGAAATTGAAGCGGACCGCCGCGCCATTGCCCGCCACGGGATCAATGTTTCCGACGTGCAGGAATTGACCGGCGCCGCCATCGCCGGTATCCGAGCCACCACGATTCTGGAGGGCTTCAAACGGTTCGATCTCACCGTCCGGCTTACCCCCGAATCCCGCTCCAGTTCGGCCGCGCTCGGGGCGCTTCTCGTCAATAGTCCCAACGGCGCCAAGATCCCGCTGGCGCAACTTGCCACGCTCCGCGAAACCGAAGGCGCCGCTGAAATCAGCCGGGAAAACGGTCAGCGCCGCGTATCGATTGAGTCGAACGTCCGCGGCCGCGATCTGGCCACGTTCGTCGAGGAAGCGCAACGCCGCGTAGAGGCGCAGGTGAAACTGCCGCCGGGCTACCGTCTGGAGTGGGCCGGCACGTATGAGAATCTGCAGGCCGGAAAGCTCCGCCTCGCCATCGCCGTCCCTGCCACGTTCACTCTCGTTTTCATTCTCCTCTACGCCACGTTCGGCAGCATTCGCCAGGCCCTCCTGATATTTACCGGAATCCCGCTTGCGCTCACCGGGGGCGTGTTCGCGCTCATACTCAGAGGAATGCCGTTCTCCATCAGTGCCGGGGTTGGATTCATCGCCGTCTCTGGTGTGGCGGTGCTGAATGGCCTGGTGCTGGTTGGTTTCATCAATCAGCTTCGCGGGGAGGGCCTCCCAATCCGGGACGCCATCCTCGACGGTTGCGTCACCCGTCTGCGTCCAGTGCTGATGACGGCCATGGTTGCAAGCCTCGGCTTTCTGCCGATGGCCATCTCCTCCGGCGCCGGGGGCGAGGTCCAACGCCCCATCGCCACCGTTGTGATCGGCGGTTTGATCACTTCAACCGTTCTCACCCTCGTCGTGCTCCCGGCGCTGTACCGGCGCTTTAGCGGTGTCCTACGGAGTTCGGAGTAGCCATGGCAATTTCATCTTCAGCCCCCCAGCGCCAGTTCAAGATCCGTGGTCTCGATTGCGCGGAGGAAGTGGCCATTCTGAAGCGGCAGCTTGGTCCGGCTGCGGGAGAAGACAACCTCTTTTTCGATGTGCTGCGGGGGCGAATGACCGTGCTGGGGCGCATCCCCGAAACGGCTGAACTCCTTCGGCTCGTCGCTCAAACCGGGATGGCTGCCGAGCCGTGGGAGGAGTCGCGGCCGGAGGCCCCGGCTTCGAATCTGCGCGATCGATTCATGATCGCCAGTGGCCTGTTCCTCGCGGCCGGCTATCTGGTTCCGGTCGCCGCGTCACACACCCTCTTCGGCCTGGCCGCGCTGCTCGGCGCCTGGTTTATTCTGCCGAAGGCGTGGTTCGCCGCCCGGCACCTGCGGCCGGACATGAATTTCCTCATGACGGTCGCCGTTTGCGGGGCGATCGGCCTCGGTGATTGGGCGGAAGCCGCCGCCGTGGCATTTCTTTTCGCGCTCTCCAATTCCCTCGAATCCTGGAGCGTTGGACGAGCTCGCCGCGCCGTGGAGGCGCTGCTCGAAATTGCTCCCGATCAAGTCGAACTCTTGCTGCCAGATGGGCGCACCCAATCCACCGCGTCCGCGGCCGTCGAACCCGGGCAGAGATTCCGCGTCTCTCCCGGTTCGCGCGTCGGCCTTGATGGAATCGTCGTCTCCGGCGCCTCGGAAGTAGATCAGGCCCCGATCACGGGGGAAAGCCGGCTCGTACCCAAAGAGGTTGGCTCCGCGGTATTCGCCGGGACGATCAATGGCAATGGAACTATCGACGTGGAAGCAACCAAACGATCCACGGAAACCACCATCGCCAAGGTGATTCGCCTGGTGGAACAGGCGCAGGCCAGCCGCTCGCCATCCGAATCCTGGGTCGAACGGTTCGCCCGCATTTACACGCCGGCCGTCCTCTTGACGGCGATACTGATCGCCATTCTCCCACCACTCCTGTTGGGCCAACCATGGCATCCGTGGATCTATCAGGCTCTCGTTCTCCTCGTAATCGGTTGCCCTTGCGCGCTGGTGATCTCCACTCCCGTGAGCATCGTTGCCGGTCTCACCGGGGCCGCCCATCAAGGCGTCCTCATCAATGGCGGAAAGGCGTTGGAAGCGGCTGCGCACATCAAGGCAATCGCATTCGACAAGACAGGCACGATCACTCGCGGCCGCCCTTCCGTCGCCGGAATCTTCCCGCTTGCGGGGCATTCAGAAATGGAACTGCTTTCGATTGCTGCTTCCCTCGAAGCCGGCAGTTCCCATCCATTGGCGAGAGCCATCCGTGACCACGCGGCGGAACAGGGAATCACTGCGGCGCCAGCCGTCGAATTCCGGATCCTTCCCGGCAAAGGGGCTTCCGCGCTTCTGGGGGGAACGGCGTATTGGCTTGGCTCGCACAGATATTTGGAAGAACGCGGGGAAGAAACGCCTCCCGTGCACGAGAAGATTGAGCAGCTATCGGCCAGTGGGCACTCGGTTGTGGTGATCGGAAACGCGGAACATGTGTGCGGCTTCATCGCGCTGGCCGATCAACTGCGTGAGGATATACCAGCCACGCTGACCGCGCTTCGTGAACTCGGTGTAGAAAAACTTGTCATGCTCACCGGCGATAATCAAGGCACCGCGCAGGTTGTCGCCGCGGCCGCCGGCATCACCGATTTTCAGGCGGAACTCCTTCCCGCCGACAAACTGAAAGTCATTGAAGCACTGGTCGCCAGTCACGGGGCCGTGGCGATGGTCGGCGATGGCGTCAACGACGCGCCGGCCATGGCGCGCGCCACACTGGGAATCGCGATGGGCGCCATCGGCACGGACGCGGCCATCGAAGCGGCCGACGTCGCCCTCATGGCCGATGACCTCTCTCGCGTCCCCTGGCTCATCCGCCATTCCCGGCGAACCCTTGGCGTGATCAAACAAAACATCGGACTTTCGCTAGCCGTCAAATTTGCCGTCGCCATTTTGGCATTCTCCGGCTATGCGTCCCTTTGGGCCGCCATCGCCTCCGATATGGGCGTGTCCTTGCTCGTCATTTTCAATGGCCTCCGGCTGTTGCGCCACCGAAAATAGCAGTCACTACCGCATCGCTACAAACTCAGCCGCCAGCACCGCCGGATGCCGGGTTCTGGCATTCCGCGATGTCCGCACCATTTCTGCCGCGGCAAAACCCGCTTCCCGGAACTCTTCTAAGAATGCACCCGCATCCTTTGCGCCGGCGATTCACGAAAACCAGTTCGCGTTGCCGGTCTGAAGCGATTCCGGCAGCGCATCCCGCAGCACCAACTCGGCCCCGGCCACCCGCCCGCCAGGACGCAGGACGCGCGCCAATTCACGGAAGATATCCCCCCGGAACGGATTGAGGTTGAAGATTCCATTCACGAGAACCACGTCGATCGACGAATCCGGCAGTGGAAGTGACTCTGCCGCGGCCTGCACGAAATGGACGTTCGACAGGCCGCTTCGCAGCCCGCCCAATTGGGCCCGGCCGAGCATGGCGGCGCTGAAATCGAAGCCGATAACAGTCCCACTGTCCCCCACCCGGCCGGCCGCGATCAGGCTATCCAGTCCCGCACCGCAACCAAGATCGACGACCGTCTGACCCAACTCGATGGGGGCTGAAATCGACACATCCGCAACTCCCGCGAAAGCGTTCACTGGCTCCTCTGGCAAACGGGAAAGCAACTCCGCCGGATATCCAACGCTCAGCGCGAACGCGGCGCCAACCGGGAATGGGTGGCGGCCCTCTGGTTGCGCCGCCGCCGCGGAGTACGCGCCGCGCACGCTCTCTCGTAGCGCCTCACCGGCCCCGGTCATTGTTTGCCTCTCCCATCCCAGAGAAGAGGCGCCAGCGTCTGCGTCACGATGTTCTTTGGAAACGCTTCAATCCCCGTAAAGCCCAGTCGCGCCGGAATCGCGGCGGCCGGCAGATACGCAGTACCAAACACCCAATCCCACACACTCAGGGCAATCCCGAAGTTCCTGTTCATCGGGCCGCTGTCGGGATGCGTGTGGTGCCAGATATGCATCTCCGGGCTATTGATTAAGTAGCGCAGCCACCCAATGCGCGCCCGCAGATTCGCGTGGGCAAAATGGCCGATCAGCGTGTTGAAAACGCCGTAGGTAAACATCGCCTCCACTCCAAACCCGAAGAAGGCGGCACATGGATACAGCAGTGCCCGATAGACGATGACCTCCACCCCGTGGAAGCGCCAGTTCCCGATCCAATCCATCTCCTCAATGCTGTGATGCACTCGGTGAAACCGCCACAGAATCGGCACTCGGTGCAGCAGGTTGTGAATGCCCCACTGCGCGAAATCAAATACCAGCAACAGCACCACAAACTGCACGGCGAACGAGCGTCCTGACATCACTCCAAGGTAGAAAACCTCGCGCAGACGCAGCAGGTCCATCGTGCGGTCCAGCCAGGCAACCGCGTGGATCGACAGCGCGCCAATCAGGACTCCCAGATACTCGCTGTTAAACACAAGGTAGGCAACGTCGGAAACAATACCCCGGCGCAGCAGTTTCTGCGGCGAACGCGGCCAAACGCGTTCCACCAATATGAACAGCAGCGATAACCCGATCAGCCACACCGCATAGTTCATACCGGGGTCCGTCCCCCGCCGATTCCTTCCACCTTCCAGCCAAGCGCCTTCCAGTCCGGGAACCCATGCGATAGCCGGAGCGCCTTCCTGCCGCTCTGCCGGAGCGCCGCGACGGCATCGTCGGATAGGAAACAGTACGGGCCACGGCAGTAGGCGACGATTTCACATTCCTCGGGCAGGCCCTTCATGCTCTTCTTCAACTCCGCCAGCGGGATGTTCCGCGCCCCGGGAATGTGCCCGTCGGCGTACTCCTCGGCCGGCCGAACATCTAGCACCAGTACGCTCCCCTCCCGCATCCGGCGCCGTAACTCCTGCAGGGAGATCGCCTCCAGCGAATTGCGGTCCTTCCGGTAGACCCCAGCCAGTTTTTCGATCTCCGCCAAACGCTTTTCGCCGGCGGTTCGAAGCGATTGGCACAGCGCGAAGACGTCGTCCCCGGCAAGTCTATAGTGGACATGCGTCCCCTCCTTCCTGGCCTCCACCAGCCCCGCCGTACGCAGGACCTGCAGGTGCTGGGAGGCGTTGGCGACACTCAACCCCGACATCCTGGCGAGTTCCTCCACGCTTCGCTCGCGCTGCGCGAGGAAGTCTAGAATTTCAAGCCGGCGTCCGCTCGCCAAGGCCCGCCCGATTCGCGCGAACTGGTCGAAGAGATCCTGCTTGGTGCGATTGCCGGAAGGAGACGCCATCTATCAAGTATTCAAGCAAGTTCTTGAATACAATGTCAACCCAGGAACGCCGCCCCCGCCCGTGCGATTCCCTTCAAAATCCCTAGCCCCTCGGACTCCGTTCCTGTATTGAACTGGTCCCCTTCATGGTCTATGGCGTTGCTAACCATCGCGACAACGGCCACATTGACCCGCCGCGCGCTGGCGAAGGCAAAGAGGGAGGCGGCCTGCATCTCCACGGCCAGCACGCCTTCGGCGCCCCAGCGGCGGATCTCCTCGCTGGTTTCCCGGTACGGGGCGTCCGTGGTCCAAACGCGGCCCGCCCGCACAGCCCAGCCAGTGGCCGGCAGTTCGTGTTCAAAATGGGATTCGATCCGAGTCGGGCACGCCACTTCAGCCGCGGGCGGCAAGTAATGGAAAGAGGTGCCCTCGTCGCGAATCGCACCTGTGGCGATGACCAGACACGGAAGCGGGAGATCTGGCGCGATCCGGCCGGCGGACGTCAGCCCGACGATCAGTTGCGCTCCGGCCGCATCTGCGCGAAGAGGCGGTTAAGGCCGCTATTTGACCGGCGGGACGATGCGTACTTCCAAAGCTAAAAGATCACTCTCACTGTCGCCGGTCGCGTCAACCACAACGCTCTGTCCGGCCTTCAATCCTGAAACTCCCATTTTCTTCTTGTCACGATTGACGAAGGTATCTTTGTTCAGCTTGATGGAGTGATTCTTCCCGTCTTTGGATTTGACATCGAGCTTGGAAGTCTGAACTTTCGTAACGACTCCAATGACACGGTAATCGTCATGCGCCGATAGGGGCATCAAAGCAGAGAAAACTAGCGCGAGGGCAATAGCGATTGAAGTTCGTCTGGTCATATGGTTCATTCCTTTTCTATTTAGATTCATTCTTGCCCGGGAGCCATTTGGGAAACAATAGCTAACGTCACGGGAGGGGAGGCGACGTGGAATCTTCGATTCTTACCCGAAGCAACTTCACTGAGTTCAAAAACACGAGGATGTCCGGGCCAAGATGAAGAATCGCAGCCTGAATCGGTCCAATCCAGCCCATCAGGGCCGCGGTAATGCCGAGCACGTGGACGACGCCGACGCCGACAAAAAGGTTCTCCTGAATCGTTCGATAGGACCGCCGGGCGAGCGCGCGGACCAGAACGATTTTGCCAAGGTCGTCCGTCATCAATGCGATGTCGGCGGCTTCGAGGGCGGCTTGCGTCCCGCGCGCCCCCATTGCGATTCCGACGTCGGCGCGAGCAAGAGCGGGTGCGTCGTTGATCCCGTCGCCAACCATGGCGACCCGGTATCCTTCCTTTTGAAACCTCGCAATACTCTCGACCTTTTGTCCAGGAAGCAGTTCCGCTTCTACGTCGTCGATTCCCAACTCCGCGGCGACCTGCAGCGCGACCCTCTGGCTATCGCCTGTCAGCATCACGACTTTCCGGATACCTGAAGCCTTCAACCGGATGATGGCTTCCCTCGCCCCCTCGCGCACTTGGTCTGCAAGTTCCAGAATTCCCACCGTCTTGCCGTCGAGGGCGAGGAACACCGCGATGCCCGCCATCGCGGTGTCCAATGCGGGGACATCGATACCGTTTTCAGACATTAGTTTGGCGTTGCCTACTAAAACGGACAGGCCGTCGACGGTTGCGCGAACACCACGGCCCTGGACAACTTCAAACGCGGCCGGCTCGGGCACGGTGAGCGCGCGCCCTGCAGCAAAAGCGACCACGGCTTGCGCCAGGGGGTGGCCCGAACGGCGGTCAGCGGCTGCGGCCAGGGCCGAGATTCGATCTTCGGTAAGCGAAGGCTCCAGCGACCGGACGCGCACGACCTCGGGACGGCCTGCTGTGAGCGTACCCGTTTTGTCGAAGACCAGAAGATTCACCTTCGCAAGGGATTCGAGGTAAAGCCCGCCCTTCACCAGGACGCCATTGCGGGCCGCGCGGGCGATCGCCGCAATCATGACCAGAGGCGTAGCCAGTCCTAGTTCGGCGGGCGAGGTGAAAATCAGAAGCGTGACGATCTTCCGCACGTCGTGGGTGACGAAATAAACGACGAAAAGAAATATGAAAACGACTGGAATCAACCAGGACGCCACGCGGTCCGCCAGCTTCTGCACGGGTGCTTGTTGATCTTCCGCGTTTTCAACCAATGCAATGATGCGGGCGAACATGGTGTCCTGCCCGGTCTTGTCGGTGCGAATGTCTAGCGCACCCGATTCCACCACCGTTCCGGCGAGAACTTCCGAGGCAGGCTGTTTCTCAACCGGGAGACTTTCCCCGGTGATGGCAGCCTCGTTTACCGAGGCATTGCCATTTATGACGGTCCCATCCACCGGCATTTTCTCGCCGGCCCGCACCAGCACTACATCGCCAACCTTCAGTTCGCCGATTGGAACGATCCGCTCTCCCGCCTCCTGCCGAATCGTTGCCATTTGAGGAACCGAGCCAATCAACGCTTTGATTGATGCCCGCGCACGATCCGTATTGAGGTCGGCGATAAATTCGGCGACTAAAATGATACTCATCAACACAGCTCCGGCGAGCGGTTCCCCGCCGGCGATTGCGATTCCGGTGGCGATTGTGACGAAGATCTCCGTGCCGATCTTGTGCTCACGCAGGAGGTCCAGCAAGCCTACTTTCACCAAGGGGTAGAGGCCTATTGCCACGGCAACCCAGAGCGCCTGAATAGGAGCGATATTGCGCCAGTAAAGCAGGCTCACGAAGGCGACAAGGCAAATGCGGGCTACCTCGATCCAGCGACCGCGAGTCATGAGCGCGGCGGTGGAGGAATCCGACCGGGCAACCGGCGCCGGTTGAGTTTGTTCTGTGGAGGTTTTGGTCATATCCACCTGCTACTTCGTGCCGGACGCCGCTGGCGGGGCCATTGGGGCTGTCAACTCGTGAGCGCGCCGCGTGCGGTCCGACCGGGATTCCATTGCCGAGGAATAGAAGCCCGCGCTGTTCAACGTGATGGTGATGGTCTCTCCGCTTGGGTTCTCCCAAAACCAGCCGTGCATGCCGGCAAAGGGAGCGATGAGAGTTCCACTACTTGCCTGGCGGTCTTTCTTGTCATAGCTTTGCTCGGCTCCTTTTCCACTTCCAGGGTCGCCGTGAAAATCGTGGGAGACCGCGGCAGAGGCTGTCCACGAGAACATCATGGAGGCATCCTTTTCCAGGCGGTACTTGTACTCTAAATACTCGTATGGTCCGAGCTTGAGCACCGTCGAATCGACTTTGTATCCTGCGCTGTAGTATCCGATCGGGCCGTCCTGGACTGGCTTGAACATCGTTGCACCCGCAGGAGCCTCCACTGCTTTAGCGGCCGCAGGAGTCGACATCGCGGTTAGGCCCAGTGCAGCGCCGGTGTGGAGCGGATCAAGCCCATACTCAGCGGGAAGCACGATTGTGACTAGCAGCACGCCTGCCACGGCGAGGGCGACGGCGGTGGTGACCGCCAGTTTTCGTTTTGACGGAGGTTCCGGTGTGGGTAGCTGTGGAGTCATGATTTTGCTGTGAAATATCCTGTCAATTGATAGCCCACCAGAACGAAGCCCGCGCACATGAGAAGCGAGTTCGTCAGGTAGGCGTGCTTCATGTAACCGGGGCGAGTGCGCCAAAAGCTCAGGGCGATCAGGACGCCAGTGAGCGCGAGCAACTGGCCGATCTCCACGCCCACATTGAAGCTCACGATGTTGGTGGTCAAGCCATTCGTCGAGAGCGCGAAATCCTGAAGTTTGGTCGCCAGCCCGAAACCGTGGAAGAAGCCGAAGACCAAAACCGCAACGCGGGTGTTTGGCTGAAATCCGAGAAAGCGGCGAAATCCGCCGAGGTTCTCGAACCCTTTGTAAACGATAGAGAGCCCGATGATGGCATCGATCAGGTAAGGATTCACGCGGATGCCGCCCAGCGCTCCTGCGAGCAGTGTAATGCTGTGGCCGATGGTGAAGAGGCTGACGTAGAGAAGAATATCCTTCAGGCGGTAGAGAAAGAAGATGACGCCAACCAGGAATAGTAGATGGTCGTACCCGGTGACCATGTGCTTCGCTCCCAAGTACATGAGCGGAATGATCGCGGCTCCATCAATGAGCTGCAGGTATTGAGCGTCCTTTGATGAGAGCCCATGCGCGCTCACCGTGGTGGGCGCGCATAGGAACAGGGCAATGAGGATGGCGCTGAGGCGTTTCCAATGTGCCATGGCGGGTTATTGTTTGCGCGGAGCGAGAGTGGTAACCGCCGTTGGCCGCGTACCGTTAGGGCCTTTGGTCCAGTCACTGACGGTGCCATCGGCGAACTTTTGCCGAAGGGTCCAAACTAGCTGCGTTTTGTCTCTAGGGTTGCGGGCGACAAACGAGAACTCCACGAATTCGCCAGGTTTCACGTCCATCGTCCAGGTAATGGCGGTAATCCGATCGCCATCCTTTTTCAGCTCGTGCTTCCAACCCATTGGAACGGCCATTGCCTCAACGGTGACACCTTCGGGCACTTCCAACTCGACCGATTTGGTTGTTACTTTTCCCTCGGTTGGGACGCGGACGATGTACTTCTCCGTCGCACCCGCCATGGACTCGCGGGGCGAGATGGTTACGTGTGCGAGGGAAACGACGGGCATCATGCAGGCCAAGCCTGCCAGGGCAATCATGTTGGACAACCGAAAATGTTTCATGGTCATTGCTTTCCTAATCCTTGTTTGGTTCGTTATGCTTCGTTCGCCCAGCGGCATAGTAAACCGCCGGGACCACCACCATGTTGAGGGCAGTAGATGTTAAGAGGCCAAAGAGAATCACCATGGCCATGGGAGCTTGAATTTCGCTGCCGGGCTGGCCCATTCCCAAGGCGATGGGAATGAGCGCCAACCCTGCGGCCAGCGCAGTCATGAGGATGGGCGCCAGTCGTTCCGTCGCCCCCCGAAGAACGGCCTCGCGCCAATCGGTGACGCCTTCCACCTGCAGCAAATGGCGAATGTGCGAAACGAGCATAATGCCATTGCGTGTGGCAATCCCAAACAGCGTGATGAAGCCGATGATCGAAGCGACTGAGAGCACGCCGCCTGCAAGGTAGACGCCGGCGACTCCGCCTACCAACGCCAGTGGAAGATTCAGCATGACGATCAACGCGTCGCGAGGTGAACCGAATGCCGTCGTGAGCAATAGGAAGATCGCGAAGATGACGCCCACGCTGAGAACGATCAACCGTTTTGAAGCCGCGGCTTCGCTTTCAAACTGCCCGCCGTATTCCACCCGATAGCCCTGCGGAAACTTGACCTGGCTGGCAACCGCCAAGCGAATCTCGTTCACCACGCTGAGCAGGTCGCGGCCTGCGACGTTGGCCTGAATGACGATCTTGCGTTGCACTCCTTCCCGGCTAATGAAGTTCGCGCCGCGATCCTCGACGATGTCGGCCACCGCATCCAGCGGCACCTTCGCGCCGGAGGGCGAGTCAATCAAAGTCTTGCCGATTGCTTGCAGATCGACCGATTTAACCTCAGGAAAGCGCACGACCAGCGGAAAGCTGATCTGGCCTTCCAAAACCCGATTCACCTCGACGCCGACGAACGCGGTTTGGATCTGCGCCGCCACAGCGCCGGGCTGAAGCCCCAGGCGTCCCGCATCCTCCGGCCGAACCCGAACTCGCAACGTGGGGATATCGGTTTGCTGCTCGACGGAAATATCGACTGCGCCGCTCACCCCCTTGATCGCTGTCTCGATCTGGCGCGCCAGCGAACGAAGAAGCGGCAGGTCATCACCAAAGACCTTGATCGCGATGTTGGCTCGTGTTCCCGACAGCATGTGATCGATACGGTGCGAGATGGGCTGCCCAATCGTCACGTTCATGCCGGGGAGCAGTGTAACCCGCTCGCGGATCTCGGCCATGACAGCGTCCTTAGGACGAGCCTTCATTCGCAACGTGACATCCACCTCGGCCGACTCGACACCTTGGACGTGTTCGTCAAGCTCTGCTCTGCCGGTGCGGCGCGCTGTGGAAACTACTTCAGGAACATCCAGCAGGATACGTTCGAGCCCTCGCCCGAGATTGTCCGAATCCGCAAGGCTGGTGCCGGGCAACGTCACGGCACTGACCGTTAGAGTACCTTCGTTAAACTCCGGAAGGAAGGCGCGGCCCGTTTGAGAGATTGCAAAGCCGGCAACCCCGAGCGCCACTGCCGCAGGAAGAATGACCAGGGCAGGATGATTCAACGATGCCCGAAGAAATGGCTGGTAGGCTCTCTTGAGTTGCCGGACCAGCCAAGGCTCATGGCCCTGCAGGATGGACTTCGCATTCGGAAGTAGTAAGGAACAGAGCGCCGGGGTCACTGTTAGCGCAACGGCCAGCGATGCGGTCAGGCTGACGATGTAGGCGAACCCGAGCGGCGAGAGGAGTCGCCCTTCAACGCTTCCCAAGGCAAAAAGCGGCAAGAAGACGAGCGCCACGATGAGCGTGGCAAACACCACGGAGCCTCGGATCTCGCTACTGGCTTTGTAGATGACTTCGAGCGGGGGCACCCGTTCGCTCTCTGGCAAAAGAGCATTCTCCCGCAAACGCCGGATGACGTTTTCCACGTCGATTATCGCGTCGTCCACCAGTTCTCCAATGGCAATCGCCAGGCCGCCCAGGCTCATCGTGTTGATCGTGACGCCGAACCAGTTCATGGTGATGATCGCGGCCATCAACGACAAGGGGAGCGCGAGCAGCGTGATGATCGCCGCGCGGAAGTTCATCAGAAACAGGACCACGACGATGACGACGAGGATTGCTCCATCGCGAAGCGCCTTGGTCAAGTTTTCCAGAGAGCGTTCAATGAAGTCAGCTTGCCGGAACACTTGCTTATCGATCTTCATTCCGGCTGGCAGGCCTTTTTGAATATCGTCGAGCGTTGCGTCCAGCCGCTGTGTGAGATCGAGCGTGTTCGCGCCGGGCTGCTTCTGAATGCCCAACACGACTGCAGCCTCGGCATTGTGCGAGCCTTCGCCGCGCTTCAATGCCGGGCCTATGCGGACCTCAGCAACGTCGCGGACGAGAATGGGCCGGCCTTCGCGCGACGTGACAGCAATCTGTCCGATCGTGGCTACTGAGGTTGCGCGGCCGACGCCTTGGATCAGATACTCCTGTCCACCGGAGGCGCGAAAACCGGCCGACGAGTTTTGGCTCCCTTGACGAAGTGCCGACTCTACTTGCTCCAGCGACACCGCGTATTCCCGCATCAATTGCGCGGAGACCAACACCTGATACTGTTTCTGTTCGCCCCCGGTGGGAATCACCTGAGCCACTCCCGGGACGGCGAGAAGGCGACGGCGAATGATTGAGTCGGCCGCGGTTCGAACTTCCATGGCCGTATGGCGTTCGGATTCCAACGTGATGAACAGGATCTCGCCCATAATCGACGAGATCGGCGCGAGGAAGGGCTTCTCCACACTGGAAGGTAATGTACCGGCGACGAGGGAGAGTTTCTCGTTCACGGTCTGACGGGCCCGGTTGATATCCTGCCCCCAATCGAACTCCACCCAGATCACGGCGACGCCCACTGCCGTAGCGGAGCGCACACGCCGAACGCCAGGCGCGCCGTTGATCGCTGACTCGATTGGAAACGTGACTAGCGATTCCATTTCCGTGGGGACCATCCCCGGTCCTTCGACGAGCACGGTTACCGTCGGCGCAGTAAGGTCCGGCAACACGTCGAGAGGAATTTCGCGAATTGAATATCCGCCCCAAATGAGCAGGATGGCTACCAGGAAGAGGACGACAGAGCGGTGATGAAGGGACCAACGTATGAGTGAGTCAAGCATCGTTGAGTCCTTAGTGAACGTGACCATGCGCCGGCACTTGGCTCGACATGGCCGAGAGTCGAATGAGGTGGGCTCCCTTGGAGACGACCCTCTCGCCGAGCTTTATGCCATCTAGCGCCTGGACATAGCCACCTTCCCGCACGCCCAATCGAACTGCCCGACGTTGGAACGATTCGCCGGAAATCTGGACGAAGACGATGGGACGCCCGCCGTCGTCAATGATGGCTGATTCCGGAAGCGCAACACCCAGGCCGGATCCTTTGATAAGGAGCCGGATGTGGAGGTTCTGGTTTATGGCGATTCTTCGATCGCCGTTATCGACTTCATAGATCACCGGGAAGGTACGCGATTGCGGATCGACCACACGGCCAATCGAGATGAGTCGGCTAAGGCGCCTAGGCTGCTCGATTCCCGGCACTTCGAGTTCCGCGCCACTCAAATTCCGAATGAGAGGCAGTTCGGATTCTGGAACGATGGCCGAAACATAGACACGATCCACGTCGACGATTTTGAACAAGGTGTCGCCGGCCTTTACATTGGCTCCAGGCGCGGCGACGACCTGCTGGATTACGCCGGCGATGGGCGCACGCAGGACAAACAGCTTGGAACCGTTCGCATTCGAATCAGCCGCCCGCGAGGCATCGAACTGAGCGAGGCGTGATTCGGAAGCCTTCAGCCGGGCTTCGGCCGTGGCTTCAACCGTTCGGGCCTCCTCCAAGCGCCTGCCCGGCGCGGCGCCGCTGTTGACCAGACGCTCCGCTCGCTCCCGATCCTTCCGCGCGAGCTGAAGCGCCAACGAGCTTTCACTCTTCGCCAATTCGAGGGAGGACACATCACTGGGCGTGCTGGTCGGTGGGAGTAGGCTGGCGAGCACCTGGCCTTGGGAGACACGCTCGCCAATGATCGGCAGGCGGGAAGAGACGAGTTGTCCGTTGAACGGCACCGTGACCTCGGCTTCACCGCCCGACCGTGGCTTCACCTCTGCTGGCGCACGGATACTCGTCCGCAGATCACGGTTCTCCACTACCGCGGTGGCAAAATCCAGGGTCCACTGCTGTTCTTTGAGGAACGGTACGAGATCCGCCAACAACGGGCCGTCTTCGTGCGTCGCGCCGGCAACGGTGGCGCTGACGGCTACGCCGGTAAGCTCGTGCACGTCGCTCAGGTCTGCGCTGGTGAGCCGTACCAGCAGCTTGTAACTTGCGGCGGATGCCGGCTTCACGTTCACGCCAAAGATTCCCGGCCGCGATGGCGCGTCGGTCGAGAATGTTTCCGGTGCGCTACCGTCCTTGAAGAGTTGCACCTCTACTTTCCCCTTGGCAACCGCCTTGAAGTTGTCGAGCCGCGTGAGATGGATGGCGAAGCGGCTCGTTTGACCCGCGACCAGGGGCGGATGCTCCATGAACAACTCGGTCTTAGCGGTCCAGTTGGTGGCTGATTCGGTGTGGACTTCGGGCTCTTGCGCCTTTTGTGGCGCTACCTTTTTTTCGCAGCCAACAATCACCAGGAGCGTCACGATCAGGATTCCGACTCTCATTTTGCGAACTCCTCCCCAATCACTTTTTCCAACTCGATTTGCGCTTCCTTTACAGCCGTGTGGATGTCCAGCATCCGCAACTGGGCCAAGCGCTGCGTGCGGTAAGCGTCAAGCAATTGAAGGATTCCAATCTCTCCCTCCTGGTAGGCGACGGTGGCGATCCGGATCAGTTCCGGCCCCGTGTCCGCCAGTTCTCGGGCATACTCGTCTCGTGTCTTTGCACGAATATTGAATGCTTGTACGGTCCCCTCGACAGAAGCTCGAATTTGCTGGCTTAGGATTTGAAGGCGGGCCGCGACACGCTCCTGTTCGGCGGTGTAGCGGGCGACCTCCGTCTGTCCCTTGTTGAACAGCGGTATCGGGACCGTGATGCCGATGACGGGACCATTGGCAATATTGCTTGATCCAGCACCGCGTTGCCCCAGGTCGGCGCGCTTCAAGCCTGCATTGAGGACTGGCTCAGGATAGCGAAGCCGTTCCGCGGCCCGCTGCTCGAAGCGGTACTGCTCAGCACGCTTCAATTCGGCGCGGTAGTCTTCGCGCGCAGCCATTGCACGTTGCACCAGTTCATTGGCGCTCAGTGGAAGAGGTGAAGAATCGATCTGCCCTGCGACGGAGGCAATGGCCGTATCAGGCGGCAAGAAGGCCAACAGTTGTGCTCGTTCCAGAGCGGTATCGGCCCGGATCAAGGCCAGTTCCGCCATTAGTTCGGCTCTTTCTCGCTCCGCCCTGAGCCGGTCAAACTTCGTACCTTCGCCTTCCCTCTCACGGTCGCGGAGGACTTTAATGACGGACTCGATCTCCTTGGCGCTCGCGGAGTATAGGGATTCTCTCTGCTGCGTGGCCAGCACGCGGAAGAATGCGCGGCGCAGCGAGGTTCGCGCCTGCCAAAGCGAAAATGCTCCGTCCGCCTCCGTCGCGCGAACGGATGAGGCTCCGGCTTGTTTCAGAAACTTGAGACGGCCCGTAATCGGCAGGGTCTGCTCAGCCTGAAAGAACTCGGTGAATCCGGCGCTCTCGCGGCTGTAGTTGACTGTGGGATTGGTATAGAGCGTCCGGCCCCGCGCCTCTGCCTCCGCAATCGCGACGCGGGCTCGCGTCTCTCGCGCGTGGGGACTCTGCTCCAGAAACTTTGCAACGATACTGGTTTCCGTCCACTCCTGCGCCGTGCACAACCCGGAAAGGGCAGCCATGCACAGCGCGGAAGCGGCGGCTCGTTTCGGCCAATGCATGGCGCCACCTCATTCCAATCTCAACAGTTCACAAACACATAAGTGCGGGCACACGAAGAGTGCGCCTGGTCGTTGAGCTATGCAGGTGGTGCGCGCGGAGGAATATGCAGTTGCTGCGGCGGGTCGTGATTTTGCGGTCGTCGTTCGACGATTCGGCCAGTTTGCACCGCCGGAACCGGTGTAACCAGCAACGCCGTCTGGATTACGTAGACGGCGTTGGAGATTTTTCCGTCGCCTGGAATCCAGTCGTCGAAACGGGCGTCGGAATCATGATCGTCGGCTTCCCATTCCACTCCGTCGGCTGTGTGATGGTCGCCATGCTTATGGTCGAACCCATGGGCGTGCTCCACGCCTTCTCGCTCGTGCGTGTGCTGAAGCGGCGCCACGGCGAAAGCCCATAAGAGGCTGGCAATCGCGACAATTGGGATGGGTCTCCGCACCTCGCTTCATCTTAGCCCATGTTGCCGAATGTCCTATCGCGCAATCGGCCAGTCCGTTGCCGAAGTATGGTAGCCTTGACTCACTTGCCCCGTTTTACCAACAAATCGCTCCATATTGGGATGGCGATTTTGTTGTGTCTGGTGGCGATCATCATATGGTCACCGCTGCACAAGCACCAGAACGGCAAATGTTCGCTGAATAACCTGGAGTCGTTTGTATCCGGTAAGGTGGCCGCTGAAGTTGCCCTGCCTGCGCCTGCGAAATCCCATTTTCTTGCGCTCGTCGTGAATGCGGTGGTCGCCCTCGCTATGGCGCCACGGGACCTACCCGCGCGCGCCCCGCCAGCTCAACTCACCTAAATCAACGGCCACCGGTTCGGGACCAGAACCACGACGGACTCCCATGAGTCCGCCGGACACGTTTATCGATTTTCGAGAGTGAGGATTTCTGCTATGTTCTCTATCCGCCTGCTTGCGGCTATCATTCTGTTGGGCCCCCTCGCCTTTGGCCAGGGAGAAACCACCAGCGCCATTGTTGGCGCTGTGACCGATTCGACGGGCGCTGCGCTGGTGGGCGCTACCGTTACCATCACCAACCGCGAGAATGGCGCGCAACGCACCGCCAAGTCCGACGATTCCGGGCGGTTCAGTTTTCCGCAGTTGAAACCGGGGCCGTACACCGTGAAGATGGAAGCGGATGGCTTTGAGCCGCAACAGAACAGTTCGGTGTTTGCCGGTCTGGGGCAGAAGCAGACGGTGGATTTCATGCTGAAAGTCGCCTCCGCTAACCAGAACATCCTGGTGACCGACTCCGCTGCGCTGATCAATCCGGAGAACCCCAATACCGCTACCACCCTGAACCGGGAAGCGCTGGCAACGGTGCCGAACGCCGGCGGAGACCTTACCTATCCCATCCAGTTTGCGCCCGGGGCGCTGATGAATACCGCCGGCAGCGGCAACGATTTTGTGGGCGGAACCAACGGCTATGGAAACGTGCAGTTCAACGGACTTTCCTCGCTTTCGAACGGCTATATTGTGGATGGCCTGGAGACGAACGACCCGTTGACGAACCTGAACAGCGGGCTATCCACCAATCTGGTGCTCGGTTTGAACTCCATTGCTGAAATGACCGTCAATACGCTGTCGTTCGCTGTGGACCAGGGCCGTTACGGCGCTTCCCAAGTGAATTACGTCACCAAGTCCGGCACCAACCAGTTGCACGGCAACCTGTACGAGATCTGGAACGGTTCGAAGTTCAACGCGGCCAACTTCTTCACGAACGCACTGCCCGGCAACCAGAAGCCGCGTTCAGTGGTGAATCATTTTGGCGGCAGCCTCGGCGGACCGATCCGGAAGAACAAACTGTTCTTCTTTTTCGATGCCGAATATGTGCGCATCGCGCTGCCGATCATTTCGACCATCACCACGCCGACGCCCGCCTTTCAGAACTACGTGCTGCAACAGTTGCCAAAAGGTGGCGTTGACGCCGTTACCGGCACCGCCTACCGGCCATCGCCGGAATCGCTGCCGTTCTACCGCAAACTATTCAGTCTTTACCGCGATACTTCCGGGACCGCACTGCCTGTTCTGGGCTGCCCCTTCGATATGGGCGGAGCCGCTGCCGCCGGCAGCCCGCCGAACGGCAACGGCTGCGCAAGCCGCCGGACTACGTCGCTTTCAAGCCTCAGCACGGAGCGCGTCTACACGGGCCGTGTGGATTACAACATCAACGACAAGAACACGGCGTGGTTCCGTTTCCAGAGTGACGATGGCCTGCAGGCTGCGTATACGGACCCGATCAATCCGGTGTTCAACGCGCTTTCGCCACAACCGCTCTATTCGTTCGCGTCCGGTTACACTCGTGTGTTTTCGCCGCGGCTGGTGAACTATTTCAACCCCGCCTTCTCCTGGTATGAAAGCCTCTTCGGACCTCCGGATTTTCAGAAGACGATTGATGCTTTTCCGATCGTCCTGCGGGGCAGCGGCGCCAATGCGCCATTCACCACGCTCGGCGGGCTGAACGACACGTGGGTGCAAGGCCGGCGCGCGGCGCGCTACTTTATCAATGACAATCTCGCCTGGAGCGTCGGCGCTCATGAGCTGCGCTTTGGCACCAATTCGCGAATCCTTCGTTTGAACAATTACAACTTCGGCCAAGGCACGGTTCCGGTCGTCGAATACACCACGCTGCCGCAGTTTATCTACGGGGTCGCCTCCACGGCTTCGCGTTCCTACCCGATCGCGAACAACCAGCCGTACAACATCATCAACGTCGATCTCTACGCGCAGGATACCTTCAAAGTGAGCCGGAAACTCACCTGGACCTTTGGCATCCGCGCGACACACAACTCCAATCCTTCCAATCCGCACGGCGCGCTGGCGCGCGTTGCCGGCTCGTTCAACTCCATCTCCCACGATGTGAATCAACCGTTAAACGCTGTGCTTAAAACGGATACGAAAAATGTGTTTGCCGGCGTGCCGCTGCTGATGTGGCAGCCCCGCACGGCGCTTGCCTGGAATGTTTTGAAGAAGACCGTGGTCCGGACCGGCTTCGGTATGTTCAGCGACATGCTGCCGGCGAGCGTTGTGGATCTGGTTGGCGTGAATCCACCCTATTACCGGAACTTCGAAGGTGGCTTGTTGGGCAACATTGGCGGGACCGCCATTGCCCCTGGCGTGCCGGACAGCGCCGTGGACGCCACCGCAGCCGCGGACCGCGGCTTCCTGGCTGGATTCACCCGCGGCGGACTTTCCTGCGCTTCGCCGAATGCGAACCCGGCCACCTGCCTGCAGCCGGTCTCCATCACGGCCGTGCCGGACGGGAAACTCCGGGCGCCGTACAACATGCAGTGGAGTTTCGCGCTGGAGCATCAGGTGGGTGATTCGCTGAATGTGCGCGCGCAGTACGTGGGAACGCGGTCGGTCAATCAGCCCTATCAGACCCAAGAGAACGGGTACCAGACCGTATGTGAGGGTTGCTTTGCGCCCTACCCCTACAAGAAGCCGGTGGATCCGCGGTTTGGCGCGGTTACGCAGTTGAACACGGGAGCCAATAGCCACTACAACGGCCTGCAGCTCACGGCGGACAAGCGGCTGGCGAAAGGCCTGCAATTCACGGCGAACTATACGTGGAGCCACTGTATGGACACGGTTTCGAACGGTGGCTTTCTGCCGTTTTCGGCCGGGGGGATTCTGCAGCCGCTGCCAGGGCGACTGCAAAGGCAGTATGGGCCCTGCGATTACGACGTGCGCCACAACTTCACGTTCCAATACGTGTACCAGTTGCCTTGGAAAGTGAAGAGCCGCCAGTTGGGGTATGCCGTCAATGGGTGGCAGGTATCCGGTTCGGCATTCCGCAGGAGCGGCATACCGTTTTCGGTTTTGAGCACCCCATATTCGGCTAACGGCAATGGAATCGTCCAAGGGGGCGGGCCCCAGTATGCCAACTACGTGGGCGGGACTTCGGCCTATGAAAAAAACAGCGTTCCGGGAGCCACACAGCCGGGCACACTGCAGTGGTTGAATCCAGATGCGTTCGCCTCGACGGTGGATCCGCGCACCGGCGCGTGCGCCGGTGGGGACAGCGTGAAGAACTGTCAGTTCGGCAATTTAGGCCGGAACTCACTGCGAGGGCCGTTCTTTACTTCCGGTGATCTGTACATCACCAAGTGGTTCCCGCTGAACGAGCGAGTAAAGCTTCGCATGGACGGGCAGTTTTTCAATGTTCTGAACCACGCCAATTTCGGGCTCCCCATTCTCGGGCTGGCGGGCGTGCCGGGGGTGCGTTCCACGCAGACTGGATTCGGCGCCCTGTCGTATACGACGGCGCCTCCGACGGGCTTATTGGGCGTTGGCTTGGGCGGAGACAGCGCTCCGCGGTTGATTGCATTCCAGGCGCGGATCGAATTTTAGTGGAATACTTGGCCAATCTCCGTGTGCTCCTCACAAACGTAATTCGGGCAGGTGACCCATCCTAGGGCCTCAAAGAACGCATTCAGGGTGTTTCCTAACCCGACCCTGCTTTTTGCAGGACCGATTTCGCAGCGGTGACGCAACATTGTGTCACTTAATTCGGTCGGCCGCGTCTCAATCTATATCTAGAGGACTGTTCGGGGCACCGAAAGTTCCAGGCGGCCACGAGGTGCGGCAAAATTGCCGACCAAATGGCGGATAGAGGCTCTTATGGATCGAAGACAATTCCTGATTCGAGCTGGCGGGATTGCATCGTTTTCAGCTGCGGGAGACATCGTCCGTGCGCAAACGAGCAATCAAGGGCCGGCTTTAGTAGAGGCGGTATTGGAGGCTCGGGAAACCTGGGCGACTCTTGCAGGTAGGCCGGCCCAGCTTTACACGTACAACGGGCAGACGCCTGGACCCATCATCGAGGCCCGGGCGGGCGATACGATTCGTATTTCCTTCCGCAATGCGCTTTCCGAGACGACAAATCTGCATTTTCACGGGCTCCATGTCTCCCCGGCTGGCAATGCAGATAACAGCTTTCTCGAAGTACCCAGCGGAGAATCAATAACGTACGAACTGCCGATTCCCAAAGCCCATCCTAGCGGGATGTTCTGGTATCACCCTCACATGCATGGCAGTGTCGCCCGCCAGGTTTCAAGGGGAATGGCAGGGCTGATCTTGATTCGTGGAGAATTTGATGATCAGCCGGAAGTGCGAGATACGCCCGAGTACTTCATGGTCCTGCAAGATTTCGATATTTCCGAAGCTGGCTTGGTAAACGAACCGACTACAGCGGAAAAGGCCCGCGGACGCGAAGGCCCGCTCGTTACGGTAAATGGCAAAGTTAACCCAACCGTTCCGCTCGTCAGTAATGGCTGGACCCGGCTCCGATTGCTCAACGCCTCCTCGTCCCGCTTCTATCGCCTTCGGCTCGAAGGGCATCGATTCACGATCACAGGAGTTGATGGCGGGCTCGTCACGACGCCGTTTGAAACCGAGGAGCTGCTCCTCGTACCAGGCCAACGCGTGGACGCATTCGTTCGCGGAGAGGTGCCTTCTGGAGTTTTTCGACTTCTCAACCTGCCCTACGACCGGTTCGGGGCGATGGGCGGCGGTATGAATAGTTTCATCGTCGGACGCCTGGCCATGGAACCGCTTGCCGTGGCTTCGTTTGAGTACACGGCTTCAGCGCAAACACAATGGTCCATGCCCGATCGCCTCGCGCCGATTGAAATCCTATCCGCACCCCAAGTTCGCCGAACGTTCCGATTTGGTATGGGGATGGGAATGGGCATGTCAGCGGGAGGATTCACAATCAACGGACGATCTTTCGATCCGAACCGAGTCGACACCCGAGTCGCATTGGGTAGTGTCGAAGATTGGGACCTCATTAACGCGTCTGCGATGGATCATCCCTTTCATATCCACACCAATGCTTTTCAGATCGTGAGTGGCGCTGATGAGGCCCAGTCTACGTGGAGGGACGTAGTCCTGGTTCCAGCCGGGCGATCAGTTCGTATTCGCTTGCAATTCAGCGACTATATCGGCAGGGCGATGTATCACTGCCACATTCTTGACCATGAAGACCTGGGGATGATGGGGATCGTTGATGTGGTCTCAGTGTGAGCTTGATCTGCGACACTCCATACCTGAAGACTGACAAGCATATCGCTCACGCTCGCTGGCTGTCACGACATGTCGTAGTACGTTAACCCGCTCTCGCAGTGACAGACCGACAACTGCCAAGATTGTGGGCACCGAGTCGCGTCCTACTCGCCCATCCCATTCAAACGAGAATAGGTCAGGTGGACGAGACCGCGTCCGTGCCCGCCGGGCCCATCTAGCGTCCTCGCCATAATCATCGACAACGGTTGTAATTGAGACTTCCGTTCGCCTGACCGTTACTGTAATGTTGAGCAGCGTGGTCCGTCAACAGTGCCGAGAGAGGGGCCGGAGAAGGCTCCCTCCGAGAACAAAAGGGGATACCATGCCTGAAGATTCGCACGATCATATACAAACTCTTACCGTCGCCAAAGTGAAAGATCCGGTGTGTGGGATGGATGTAGATCCGCACGCCGCGGCCGGACATGCGGAGCACCACGGCCACAACTATTACTTCTGCAGTGGGCATTGCGCCTCAAAATTCAATTTCGATCCCGAGAAGTACATTGGAGCGCCGAAAGAATTGTTCCCGCAAGAGTCGCCTAAACAGGAGGCTTCCGGAGAATATACCTGTCCTATGCATCCCGATGTCCGCCAAGCAGGACCGGGTAGTTGCCCCCTCTGTGGGATGGGCTTGGAGCCGGTTACGGTTGCGCCACCAGAAGCAAAGACGGAATATACGTGTCCGATGCATCCGGAAATTGTCCGTGATGTCCCGGGCGACTGCCCGATCTGCGGGATGGCGTTGGAGCCAAGAACCGTCACGATCGACGAGGGCGAAAATCACGAATTGATCGACATGCGCAGGCGCTTCTGGATTTCCGCCGCGCTCAGTCTTCCCGTGTTCCTCTCAGCGATGGGAGATTCCTTTCCCGGGCTGGACCAAATCGCAACTGCCAGAACTCGAACCATTTTTGAGGCAGCCCTCACGACTCCAGTCGTCCTTTGGGGAGGATGGCCATTCTTCGTTCGGGCTTGGCAATCCATCGTGAACCGCAGCCTGAATATGTTCACTCTCATTGGCCTCGGGACCGGAGCTGCCTATGTTTACAGTGTCGTTGCGACGCTGTTCCCACACGTCTTCCCGCCATCATTCGCGGATCACTCCGGCCGCATTTCCGTGTATTTCGAAGCTGCGGCGGTCATCGTAACCCTTGTTCTATTGGGGCAAGTCCTGGAACTGAAGGCCCGCAGCCAAACTGGAGCAGCCCTCAAAGCGCTGCTAGGCCTGGCGCCAAAGACAGCGCGCCTCGTTCAAAACGACGGTGCTGAGGTGGACGTGCCTCTTGCGCACGTCAAAGTTGGGGACAAGCTTCGTGTGCGTCCGGGCGAAAAGATACCGGTGGATGGATCGGTCCTCGAAGGCACCAGCAACGTAGATGAATCCATGGTGACGGGTGAGCCAATCCCGGTCGAGAAGCGGGCAGGAGATCGTGTGACCGGAGCCACTGTGAACGGAAACGGATCGCTGATTATGCGTGCCGAGCGGGTTGGGTCGGACACTCTGCTCGCTCAAATTGTCCAAATGGTTTCGCAGGCTCAAAGAAGCCGAGCGCCGATCCAGAAGTTGGCGGACCAGGTTGCAGGGTACTTCGTACCGATTGTCGTGGCGATTGCCCTGGTCACGTTCGCTGTATGGGGGCTCTGGGGGCCTGACCCGAAGATGGCCCATGCCCTGATCAATGCGGTCGCGGTCCTGATCATCGCCTGCCCTTGCGCTTTGGGCCTGGCAACGCCAATGTCCATCATGGTCGCCATGGGGAGGGGTGCAACGGTCGGCGTGCTGTTCAAGAATGCCGAGGCGATCGAGTCCATGAGAAAGGTGGACACTTTGATCGTCGACAAGACCGGCACGCTGACGGAGGGCAAACCCCAACTTGTCAGTGTGAAACCTGCGCCGGGTTTTGACGAAGCCCAAATACTTCGTTGGGCCGGCACCCTGGAGCGGGCCAGCGAACATCCATTAGCGGCGGCAATCGTCTCCGGTGCAACCGAAAGGGGCGTAGCATTCGGTTCAGCGGAGGCGTTCCAATCTATAACCGGGCAAGGCGTGGAAGCGCTGGTCGACGGCACCAAGATCTCTATTGGAAATCGAAAGCTTATGGAATCCTCCGGCGCTGAGATCGGCGCAAGTCTTCAAGATGCGGAGATTATGCAGGCGGAAGGCCAGACGGTGATGTACCTGAGCGCCAGCGGTAAGTTCGCGGGTCTCATCGGCGTAGCAGACCCGATCAAACCGACTACGATCGAAGCGATCCAGGAACTCCGAAAAGAGGGGATACGAGTTGTGATGCTCACCGGCGACAGCTTGACTACGGCCAAGGCGGTAGCGGCTCGGTTGCATATCGACGAAGTCGTCGCCGAAGTTCTGCCGCAGGACAAAAGAGCGAAGGTTCAGGAATTGCAGAACGCGGGCCGGTTCGTCGCGATGGCGGGAGACGGCATCAACGACGCCCCTGCGCTGGCCCAAGCCCAAGTAGGCATCGCCATGGGCACCGGCACTGACGTTGCTATGCAAAGTGCGGGTGTGACGCTGGTGAAAGGCGATCTGCGCGGCATCGCGCGGGCGCGTCTTCTAAGCCAGGGGACGATGAGCAATATTCGCCAAAATCTCTTTTTTGCGTTCGTCTACAACGCCATCGGCGTGCCGATCGCCGCAGGAGTGCTGTATCCGTTCTTCGGACTCTTGCTGAGCCCTATGATTGCAGCGGCGGCGATGAGCCTCAGTTCAGTCTCCGTAGTGGCGAATGCATTGCGGCTTCGGGCCCTTCGGCTCAATTGATCGGGAGCAGGCTAAGGATAACTGAGAGGTGCTACGGTGGTGGCATGTCCACCTCGGAGTCCCCTGGACGTCTGTCACCTCAAGCTCTGGACCGACTGGTTGCGAGCCGTCAGCAGTTCTTAGCCTTTCTCCGCAAGCGCGTTGGTTCTGCAGAAGCGGCCGAGGACATCCTTCAGGCCGCCTTCGTCAAAAGCATTGAAAAAGGCGGATCCGTGCGAGATGAAGAGACGGTAGTTGCCTGGTTTTACCGTCTACTCCGCAACGCCATCATCGATTACTACCGGCACCGTGGCTCGTCGGATCGTACGTTTGAGGCCCTCGCCAATGAACTTCAATTACAACAAGAGCCCGACATCTCATTTAAAGGCGAAATCTGTGGTTGCATCACTGGCGTGCTTGACACGCTCAAGCCTGAATATCGCGAGGCGCTGGATACAGTCGATCTTCAGGAACAGAGTCTTGCGGATTTGGCCAGCCAAGCCCACATCACGGCCAACAATGCCGCCGTTCGAGTGCACCGGGCTCGCGAAGCTCTACGTAAGCAGGTAAACGTAACCTGCGGAATCTGCGCCACCCACGGATGCCAGGATTGCAGTTGCAAATCCGAACGTCCGAAATAGAATCCGCTCTCTGAGTGTAAGGTTGGACGGTCGTGATCGTCAGCACCAGCGAAGGGCAACTTTCAGCCCTCGAAAGCGAGACTATCCAATGACCAACACAATTGCAGTAGCTTCTGATGTCGCTCTTCTCGACCGGAAATTGAATCATCTGATCCAACGCGGAGAAATTCTCAAGGCGTTCGAACTTTACTACGCGGACAATGTGACGATGCAGGTGAATGACGAGAAAGCAACCGTCGGGAAGGCAGCCAATCGGGTTCGCGAACTTGAATTCTTGGCCTCCATCGAGACAGTCCATCAGACGAAACTCCTGTCCGAAGCTATCCAGGACGACGTCGGCTTCAGCGAATGGGAGCTCGATGCAACGTATCGGGGTAGCGGGCGCACGGTTCGTCACCAGGTGCGGGTGCGGCGATGGGCGGAAGGCAAGGTGATAAGCGAACAGCTTTATTGCGGCGCTGAAAAGCCATTCCGTCAGAGCTGTTGCTGCCACTAATCTCCCGGCCTGATTCACGCCGGCGCGGATTTCCAGGAGCGGGTTTCTCCTCTCCTGGTCCCGCCGGCTTCGAGCCAAAGGAGTCAGTTTGAGATGGCTACGAGGATGGTTCTTTTCCGCTTGCGGTTCGGTGACTATATCGGCAGAGCGATGTAGCCCTCTCTAACTCCTAACCAAGGGGAGCTGGGGATGATGGAAATTGTCGAAGCTGTTGCCGAGTACTCGGTGCAATCAGCGCGGAACGATCAATCAATACTCTGAAGCTTAATGATAGATCGTGAAGCTGCCGTCCGGATACGCAATTGGTGCGGCGAAACTCCAGGTTGGAACACCTGGGAGCGTGCCTCTTGCGCCGGTAGGCTGGCCAGCGGCGTTGTAGCATTGCCACGCAAGCGATCCACCACGCTGCCAACCGGTTCCCTCCGTCCACACCAACAACAATTCACCCTTATTGTTGACGGCGACGCGAGGGTGTTTACGCCCTTTGCCTTCACCCGGGGCGGGCACTGGTTCGGCCTTGAAATTCAACTCACTGTCGACAGTCGTCCAATACACCTGTGAGCCTGTCTCCCAAGCGGCGACTACGCCGACGGCACTCTCGGCGAAATCCACACTGCTCATCGGACACGCATTGATATCCCATTTGTGAAGCAGTTTGCCTCTGAATTTCTCGCCTCTGTCGCTGGAGCGGAGGAGGTAAATGTCCCTGTGAATAGACTCTCGGGCAGAGCGGTACATGGTGAGAAGATTACCGCGCCCATCGACGAACGACTTCATTCCGCAGCACCCGCACGCTCCGGTAGGCTCAGTCCACGACTTCTTCTCCTGGCTGAATGAGGTCCCATCGTCGTGAGAAGCGACGATCCGCACCTGTCTCCGCGCCTCGCCCTGCAACTCACCTTGGGCCTCTTGGAGACCGATGCCATGCCAGGTGACGTATACATTGCCTGCTTTGTCCGCAGCGACCGATCCGCCGCCGTCTAGACCGAAGGAATCCTTCATGAGGTTTCGTTGCGGCTCGAAGGCTGTGCCGGAATCATTGAGCCGGGTGTATAACATCGGCGCACCGGGCTTTCCGGAGTCGGGATTGACGGGGCCTCCCGGCTTCGCTTTTCCGGAACCGTTCCAAGCCACATGAACTCTTCCATTCCTTCCAACAGCAATCTGGGCCCCGCGAATGGTTCCAGCGGCCACGGCACTGCCCGGTGCGTTTACCGGAATTGCGGGTGACCAAGTGGCAGCTTGGTCTTTGGACCGGACATAAAAAAGGTCGCCAGCAAAAGGGTCGCCTGAGTAGTAGAGCAGGTGGAGAGTCTTTTGGTCGTCAAGTACGATTTGCGGCTGAATGGCGCCGGAAGGTAGACGTGACGTTCTGACGTCAGTGCTTCCGCCCAAATTGGGGCCAGCGGACAAGCGAGTGACTCCAGTCAATATGCTGCATGCTGTCGCCATGGCGGCTTGCCGTCTAGTCACTGCTCGGTGTCCCATTCCGCCAGTTTATACCTGCGGCCTACGAGGGCGGCGTCTAATCCAAGCTTCAGCGCCAAGTGCCTGCCCGAAACGACGTTTAAATGCTCACGCACCGGCGCACTTTTGGGCGCCGGTGCGTGAACATTTCCTGCTGACTTTAGATCAATCACACAAATCTGGCTGCCAAGACCGGGAAGCTACTTCTTCTCCTTTGCCATTGCCTCGTGAGCCGCGGCCATCGCCTTCATCTCTGCGGCAGCCTTACGGCAGTGCTCAGCATAGTATTTGCAGTGTTCCGGAGTATTGCCAGACATCGGCGTCTTGGCGCCCGGCTGCGGGTGCTTTGCGTACTCTTCGGCAAGGGCCTCGTGTTCAACTGCATCTGCTTCATGCTTGGCGGCCATCGCGTTGAAGTGACGAGCCAATTTCATGTGGTCGGCTGGCGTTTTCGCATTTGCGACGAGGGCCATGACCTCTTTGGGCTTCAGCACACCCTTGGACTCCATCGCTGTTGCAACTCCACCGGCAACCGTGAACAGCAAGGCGAAAAGTGAAACGGTGGCGACTGTTCGGAACCACCGGGTCTTAGTTACGGTCATTTGAAAAACTCCTTTTGTCGGGTTCAGCAACTTGGTGAGCCTTGACGCCCTAGTAAATGCACGTTTGCAGCCAATCGGTTCTCACGCGTAGATTCAGCGGTTTGCGGTCCGCGCGAGCGCCGACGGCGGTTGCGGTTGCCTCAAGAAGAACAGCCGGTGGAGAGAATTCGGCAGCACCCATCGGAACCCAGGGTGGGTTCCTTTACGCTGGTGCTCGTTCGCAATTGCCCCGAGTCGCCCCAATCTTCGAATACGCAGGCTGTGCATTGGTCTGCGGGTGGAACCAAAGCCGGAGTCGAAGTTGCCGTAGTTCGCTATTGGGTGTAGCATCAGGGCAATGGAGGCGCCCCAATGGATAGGCGAAGCTTCGCTGCTACATTAGTGGCGGTTCCGACGCTCACGGCGTTGGGCTACGCCAGCTGGCGTTACCTAAGGCACAAGGATGAGCATACTTGCAGAGCCTGTTCCCGACCAGTGCACGCTCAAACGCGAACGATTGCAGCAATAGAAAGCAAACGCGGCGTCTACTGCTGCCTTGCGTGTGCGCTCTCGGAACATCGGCAGCTTGGGATGCCAGTCCAAATTGTGGAACTGGCCGATTATCTTGGTGGCCCCGCCATGATGCCATCGGATGCGTTCCTGGTACAAGGCAGTGAGATCAACCCATGCAAAGGCCAGAGCACCGCCGTCACAACGGACAAACAGCCAATGCATTCCCATTTTGACCGCTGTTCGCCGAGCATGCTTGCATTCCGCGATAGGAAGTCCGCTCAAAAACTCGCGGCTGAACATGGAGGCCAAGTCATTGCATTTTCAGAAATGGCCTCCCAGTTTTCGCGCTAAGGATCCAGGCTACTGGGCGAGATCCACTTTCTCGATTTTGATTCCCTTGAGACCAGCTTTCGCCATGACGGTGCCCGTGACCGTAACCTTCTTCTCGATGAATGGCATCAGCTTTGTGTTCGGGTTTCCATGATCCATGGAGATGGAAACGTAGATCTCCTTGCCATCAAAAACCGCGAGCGGGTTTCCGGCTCGCGCGCACGCTTCGGCGCACTTCGCGTGCTTTTCGCCAGAACTGTTATGGCCGACGAAGCAAGCGATGTCCACTACCTGTCCAGTGATCTGGACGGTCTTCGCGCCGCCATGTTCATGTGAGTGCTGGGCCCATGCGGCGGTTCCACAAATGGCTACGGCGCTCAATCCGAGCGTGATGAGTCTTAATTTCAGGTTCACAGGTAATCTCCTTGGTATTTGAATGGTGTGAGCGAACTCTAACGAGCAGCTTCGATTTTGTCGACTTTCAATATCTTGGTCTTCGCGAAGAGGGTGCCAGTCACCTTGACCTTCTGCGCGGCGAACTTCTCAGGTGTCTGCTGGTCGCTGAGCACATATGTCTCTGAGCCCACCGAGAGAGCGTACTTCCATTTCTTGGCGTCTTGCTTAATGCATTCCCGGACACACTTTTCGTCGGGCTTAATGCCCATCGTGTGCTTGGCGCCACACATCGTGTCGGTAATGATGCCCGTATACGTTTGAGGCTTCTCGGCAGCGGAAAGCAAAGCCGTGCCGAGAATCAGCGTGTAGATCTTCATTGTCATTTTGAAATATGGTTCCTCTCTTCAATAGAAGTCAAAAACTGAAGCCCCTTCCCCCGATTCAGCTTCTTCCACAACTCCTCAAACAGCTTTTCATCTAACGGCTGTTTGAGCTGGAAGTTGAAGCCCTTCATGCTTCCGTAGTGGTTCTTGGCACGCTCAAAGGTGGTCAGTGTCAATTGATAGCGATCGGATGTGCTGACATTTTCGATGTCCTGGAAGCGCCAAGTTCTCGACTGGCGGGGGCTGGTGGTCTTGTAGACAATGCGATCCGATCCGACCATCAGATTTCCCTCCGATCCCTGAATCATTCCCAATCGCTTCACTGGCAGTTCCCAATCAGCTTGAACTTGCGCGTCGGCCATTGCCGCGACAAAACGCCGGTCCAGCTTGTCCTTCAGCATTGTGAAGGCGGCCTCGAAAGTCTTGCCCTCCGGGAGAAAGAATTCGAATTCCTTGTCGATACCGAAAAGCCACTTCCGGTCCTTATAAGTGACGAGTACCATCTTGTTCGGGGACACCCACAGTTCCTGGATGTCCTGGTATTGAAAATGTACGGTATCGAGTTTTGGTGGTTTTTTCGGATCGGTTGATTGTTTCTTGGTCAGCTTGAGTTGCTGGTAACCAACGCCCTGATCGCTAATCGTTAGGACGCCAACATGATCCTTCAGCGCCCGATGATGCCGAACCTCATAATTGAGATCGGCTGCCCCGAGCGTTGTGATTGGCAACATGGCAAAGAGCAAGCTTAAGCAGTGGCTAGTTTTTTTACTTCTGAGTTCCATTTCCAAACCTCATAGATTGCCGGGTAAACGACCAGCTCAAGGATGAATGACGTGAAGATTCCACCGATCATCGGAGCCGCAATTCTCCTCATCACATCCGCACCGGCTCCCGTGGACCACATAATCGGGACCAGACCCATGAACATTACGGCTACCGTCATGAATTTCGGCCGGATGCGCTTTACGGCGCCATTGTGGATCGCGTTCTGAAGGTCCGCCAGGCTGTTCATCTTGCCCTCCTTCTTTGCGCCTTCATAGGCGATGTTCAGGTAGAGCAACATGAAGATGGCCGTTTCGGCGTCTACGCCGAGTAGCGCGATCAAGCCAACCCAAACGCCGATGCTCATGTTGTAGCCGAGAATGTACAGGAACCAAATGGCGCCTACCGCAGAGAAAGGAACGGCAAGAATGATCAGCAACGTCTCGGCGACCGACTTCGTGTTCATATAAAGAAGCATCATGATCAGGAAGAGCGTCAGCGGCAGTATAACCGTGAGCTTCTCCCGCACTCTCTGCATGGCTTCATATTGCCCACTCCAGACCAACGTATACCCCGCAGGGAGTTTCACCCTTTCGCGGACGATTGATTTGGCCTCATCCACGTAGCTGCCAATGTCACGCCCCGCCACGTCTACGTAAACATAGCCGTTTAGCATCCCATTCTCGTCGCGAAGCATGGCCGGACCGCTGGATAGCTTGATGTCGGCGAGCTGGGAGACCGGAATTTGGGTCTTACCATCCATTACTGGGACAAGAACGCGGCTGAGTCGATTGATGTCGCTGCGATAATCCTGCAAGTAACGGACGTTGACCGGGTATCGTTCTCGGCCTTCGATGGTAGTGGTCACATTCTCGCCGCCTACGGCGCTCATCAGAACGCCCTGGACATCTTCGATGCTGATGCCATAACGTGCCAGCTCTTCTCGCTTCCAATCAAAGTCCAGGAAGTAGCCGCCGCCAGTACGCTCCGCGAAAACATTCCGTGTTCCTCGAACTTTTGGCAATATTCCTTCAATCTCAGTTCCGATCTGTTCGATCTTCTTGAGATCGGCCCCATAAACTTTGATTCCGACGGGTGTGCGGACCCCTGTGGTGAGCATGTCGATTCGAGCTTTAATGGGCATCGTCCAAGCGTTGGACACGCCAGGCATCGAGAGAGCCGCATTCATCTCTTCGACCAGTTGGTCGCTTGAAATGTGCTCTGGGGTGACGTGGCTAAAGACCCCTTTAAGCCAACTCGGGGCCCAAGTCCATTTCGAATACCAGGTATCGACTTTGCGCCATTCGTTTTGTGGCTTCAGGACGATAATCGTCTCCATCATAGAGAACGGCGCTGGGTCCGTAGACGTCTCTGCCCGGCCCGACTTGCCCATTACGGTGAGCACTTCCGGGAACTTCTTAATGATGCGGTTTTGAACCTGCATCAACTTCTGAGCCTCAGCCACAGAGATGCCCGGCAGCGTCGATGGCATGTAGAGAAGCGTGCCCTCGTCGAGCGGCGGCATGAACTCAGATCCAAGCTTTTCGTAAATGGGAACCGTTACCGCCACCATTGCGATTGCACCGGCGATCACCACATACTTCCAGCGGATCGACCACCGGCAGATTGGGTCGTAGAGCCGGATGAGGATTCTGCTGATCGGATGATTCTCCTCAGAGTGAATTTTGCCGACCAGGACTGCATTCACGACGCGCGCGAGCCACAGCGGGCGGAACTGGAAGTTGTCCATGTGCGTGAACAGCAGGCGCATCGCTGGGTCCAACGTAATAGCCAGGACCGCGGCAATGATCATGGAGAGATTCTTCGTGTAGGCGAGCGGCTTGAAAAGACGGCCCTCTTGCGCCTCCAGCGTCAGAACGGGGAGGAACGCGACGGCAATGACTAGCAGCGCAAAGAAACTTGGGCCACCGACCTCTTTCACTGCATCGATGACGACTCGATGATAGTCCTTCTTCCGTCCCGTTCGGTCCCATTCTTCCAGGTGCTTGTGGGTCTGCTCCACCACAACAATGGCGGCGTCCACCATGGCGCCAATCGCAATAGCGATGCCGCCGAGCGACATGATGTTGGCGCTAACGCCCAACATTCTCATCGGGATGAACGAGATGATGATGGCAATCGGAATTGTGAACACGGGTATGACGGCGCTCGGAATGTGCCAAAGGAATATGAAGATCACCAGCGCCACGATCAGCATTTCCTCAGTAAGCGTACTTTTTAGGTTTTCGATCGAGCGAAGGATCAGGTCTGACCGGTCGTAAGCAGTTACGATCTTGACGCCGGGCGGAAGGCCGGGCTCAAGGTCTTTGATTTTGGCCTTAACGCGCTCAATCACATCAAGCGCATTCTCGCCCTGCCGCATGACGATGATGCCCGATACGACATCGCCTTCTCCATTCCAGTCCGCGATGCCTCTTCGGATATCGGGCCCGAGTACCACGGTGCCGACGTCTTTCACGCGGACCGGAACTCCATCTTGCGAACTCAGAAGGACGATATTGCCGATGTCTTCGACGCTTTTCGCGTAGCCGCGTCCGCGAACCATGTATTCCGTACCGCCGAACTCGACTAGCCGGCCACCGACATCGTTATTGCCGCTGCGGACCGCTTCCACAACTTTCATAATCGGGATCTTGTACGACTGGAGCCTGTTGGGGTCAACGTTTACCTGGTACTGCTTGACGAA
>CANIVU010000087.1 GCA_947470805.1 Acidobacteriota bacterium
AAAAACATTCACTCTGCCCTGGAGCCGAACGGCCGGGCCATCATCCTGGTGCCCGAAGGCCAGAGCATTTACGGGTCGCTGGACGAAGCGTTGGGGCATCATCTTCGCTACTCCGAAGAGTTGCTGCACCAACGTATGACCGAAGCCGGCTTCGTCGTGGAGGAGATGCTGCGCTTCAATCGCATGTCTCGTCCCGGTTGGTGGCTCAACGGTAAGGTCCTCAACAAGACCGACATCAGCCGCTTTCAGCTCAAAAACTTCGACCGTTTGGTCTGGCTGTGGCGCCGCATCGACAGATTCCTCCCGTGGCGTCCGGTCTCCATCATTGCGATCGGCCGCAAGCCGGCCTCGAAATCGACCCCCGACCGGCACTTGGACCGCGCCGGCCAACTCGCTCCCGAGTACGTTGCGGAGGCGGGCGGCCGTCTAGGATTGTTGGAAGCGATTCCAGTTCCGCGGGAGGAACACGCACACGCAGGCCCCAAACTGGCACTGCCGAGCGGTTCCGACTCCGCCGGCCGCCGCCACACCGACGTGCGCTAGCGCCTCGGCGGTTGCAGTTCCACCCGAAGGCCACGTACTTTTCTGAGAGCTTTTCCTCCACGCGCCCACTAGAACTATATGGTGGCGCCGCCCTTGGAACGGAAGTTCGTCTGGAATGAGCCCATGGTCATCCCGGCCATCGGGATGGCCACCGGTGTCTTCGGCGAACGTCTGCTCCCCTTTTCCTGGCTCGAAATCGGCATCGCCGGCGTGCTTTTTACGCTCTTTGCTATCCTCCCGGGCTCCACTGCCCGCCGCCGCACCGCCATCGGTCTTGCCTGTTGCGCCCTCGGCATCGGCACCGCCATCTGGCACCGCCCCGGCCCGCCTCCGGTCATCGACGCCTCCGCCTCGGAAACCGTCATTCTCGCAGGCTGCATCGTCGAACCCTCCGTCTTCTCCGAAAACCGCGAGCAGTTCACCATGGAACTCGCCCCCGGCGCCCGCGGCCGCGTCTCGCTGAACCTCCGCGAAGGCCAATCCGCTCCGCGCTTCCACTACGGCCAGCGCGTCGAACTGGAAGGGCGCGTCCGCCCGCCCCACAACTTCGGCAACCCCGGCGCGTTCGATTTCGAAGGCTATCTCGCCCGCCGCCAGATCTTCTGGAACATCTCCACCCGCACCGGCGCCGAAGCCAAACTCCTCCCCGGCGATTGCGGCTCCGCGTTCGAAGGCTGGCTCTTCGGCCTCCGATCGGCCGCCCTCGAACGCCTCGAATCCCTCTACAAAAACGACGCCTACAAGACGATCATGATGCAGGCCATCCTCACCGGCGAAAGCACCCGCCTGGAAAAGGCCTGGACCGAACACTACCGCCGCACCGGTACCTATCACGCCCTCGTCATCAGCGGCCTCCATCTCACCGTCCTCGCCGGCTATCTGCTCGTCCTGCTCCGCTACACCACCGGACGCCCCGCCCTGTCGATGATCCTCGCCTTCCTCGCCGCCTGGACCTACGCCGGCGCCAGCGGCATGACAGCCCCCATCGGCCGCGCCGCCGGCGGATTCACGCTCTTCCTGCTCAGCCGCCACTGGCACCGCCAAACCCACATTCTCAACTCCCTCGCCACCGTCGTCGCCTGCTTCCTCCTCATCGACCCCGGCCAGCTCTTCGAAGGCAGTTTCCTCCTCAGTGTCCTCAGCGTGCTCGCCATCGGCGCCCTCGCCGGCCCCATGTTCGAGGCCTACACCCGCCCCGTCGTCATGGGCTTCCGCGAACTCGGCCGCGATCAAACCGACGTTGATCTCGACTGGCATATCTGCTCCATGCGGGTCGAAGCCCGCCTCATCGCCCAAACCATCGCCGTCTGGACCCGCATCTCTGAAAAACACTGCATCACCTTCATCGCCCTCTGCGTGCAGACGTTCTTCCACCTCTACGAAATCTTCATGCTCTCTGCCGTCGTCCAGGTGGCCCTTGCCCTGCCCATGGCCGTGTTCTTCCACCGCGTCTCGCTCAGCGGCATGGCCGCCAACGTCGTCATCGTGCCCGTCATGAACGCTGTCGTCGTCATCGGCTTCATCGCCATCCTCACTAATCTCACTCCCCTCGCCTGGGTCGCCGGGGCGCTCCTCGAATTCTCCCGCCGCGTCGCCGAATTCTGCTCCGGCCTCGAACCCGACTGGCGCATCCCCGACCCTCCCCTCTGGCTCGCCCTCGCATTCACCGCCGCCCTCGTCGTCCTCGCCATGGTCGCCCGCCGCCCCTCCGGGCTCCGCACCGCCGCCTTCGCCGCCGTCTGCCTGCTCTTCATCACGCTCGTCGTCCACCCCTTCCCGCCCTCCATCGCCCCCGGCCAGCTCGAAGTCACCATGGTCGACGTCGGCCAGGGCGATTCCGTCCTCGTCATAACTCCCGAAGGCCGCACCGTCATCGTCGATGGCGGCGGCGTCCCCGGCTTCAAGGGCCGCCCCAAGCCCAAACTCGACATCGGCGAAGACGTCATCTCTTCCTACCTATGGACCCGCTCCGTCCAACGCATCGACGTCCTCGCCCTCACCCACGCCCACGAGGATCACAGCGGCGGCCTCGCCGCCCTCATCGTCAATTTCCGCCCCAAGGAACTGTGGATCGGCGCCATGGGCGAATCCGCTGTCTGGCAAAAACTCCGCGCGGTTGCCGAATCCCACGGCGTCAGAATCGTCCCCCGCCTCGCCGGCGAACAGTTTAATCTCGGTGGCGCCGCCTTCCAGGTCCTCGCCCCATTCCCCGATCACGTGCCCGACGTCATCCCCCGCAATAACGACTCGCTCGTCCTCTCCGTCCGGCTCGGCACCCGGTCTTTCCTGCTCACCGGCGACGCGGAAAAGGAGATCGAATGGCGACTCGTCGACAACGGCTCCGTCCCGCCCGTCGACGTCTTAAAGCTCGGCCACCACGGTAGCCGGACCTCTTCCACCGCGGACTTTCTCGACAAAGCCCACCCCACCTTTGCCGTCGTCTCCGCCGGGCTCGATAATCTCTATCACCACCCGCACCCCGACGTCATGGCGCGCCTCGAACAGCGCAACGTACGCGTCCTGCGAACGGACCGCGGCGGTCAGATCCGCTTCCTCACCGATGGGAAACACTTGGACGTCACCGCCTTCCGCGGCCTCCGTCCCATCGATGCGCAGACACTCACCGCCGCGCGGTGAACTACATCTCCAAACTGGAGCCTTGCGATCCGCCGCTACGGACGTACACGCCCAGTAGCCAACAGAAAAAAAGGAACCAGCAAGCGAGCGACGTGACGACGGAGAACACGCCCGGGAGCTGGCGGCGCTTTGCGTAGGGAGCCGACATATTTTCCTCCAGGTGTCATCCCTCGATCGGGATAAAAGATGGACGTCGCACTCCCCGCAATCGGTTGCGAAAAAATCCTTTACCCGCCCGATGCCCACGCCGTCCGGAACTCCGGATACAGCGTCAACCCGCCGCAGGCAAACAGCGTCTGGCCGGTAATATACGAAGCCTCGTCCGACGCCAAAAATGCGAAAACCGCCGCAATTTCGCTCGCCTCGCCAGGACGTCCCATCGGAATGTGGCTCTCCACCTCCGCCCGTGCCTTCGCATCGCCGGTCCAGGACGCGTTGATCGGCGTAACAATCGCGCCCGGCCCCACCGCGTTCACACGGATGCCCCGGTCGGCATATTCCAGCGCCAGCGTCTTCGTCAGGTTCTCCATCCCGCCCTTGGTGATTGAATAGCTCAGATACTTCGGCTTCGGAATGATCTCGTGGACCGACGAGTTGTTCAAAATCACCCCGCCCCGCCCCTGCTGCAGAAACAGCCGCAACGCTTCCCGCGAACACAGAAACGGTCCGCGCAGATTCACGCCCAGAACTTTGTCGAAGTCCGCCGCCGTCATCTCGTGCGATGGCGCCGGTTTTTGAATCCCGGCGTTATTGATCAATACGTCGATCGAGCCGAACTCCTTCACAAACGCGCCAAACATCGCCTGCACCTGTTCCTCGTTCGAAACATCGGCCGCCACAATCATCTCCCTGCCCGCCGCGCCCTGCCGCGCCGCCGCCGCCTGTCGCGCCGTTTCCTCGGCCCCCTCCGGCCCGCCGATGTAGTTGATGCCTACGTTGGCGCCCTCCGCCGCGAACCGGATGGCGATGCCTCGTCCGATCCCAGACGACGCGCCCGTAATCAGTACATTCTTGCCCTGTAGTCGTGCCATGTACGCTCTCCTCGGTCCATTATCCCTGTCCGCGCCGTCAGCGTTGGCGCGAACGTGGCAAAATAGTAGGTTGGTGCGGCATTCTCCGCCATCCATCCCCACAACCCCAATGAAGTCTGGCGATAATCTTTCTCTCTCCTTTGGCCTGCATTTTGAAGACCTCTATACGTCGGAGGGCCTGGCCAAGGTCGACGTAGCCTTCCAGCGGTTTCTTGAAGCTGGCGACGCGGCGCTGCTGCCCCAACTCCTGGCGGCGCGCGTGGATCCCAAATCCCTCGCCCGCAAGGCCGAGTCGGAACTGATCCTCTCCCTCGCGCCCCACTTGGAGGACTTCCTCGGCGAACTCTTCCAGATTCAATCGGAGATCCGCGCCCTCCAGAACCAGCACGCCGAACTCGCGCCGCTCTATACCGTCAAGCGCACCTTCATTCAGCGCAAGGCCCTGACGTCCATCAAGGAAGCCGACGCCCAGCACCTCCACGGCCACACCCTCCAGGTCGAACTGGAAACCTACATGGGCGAACCGCTCTCGGAGCTCGCCTACGCCCGCGCCGTCACCAAGTGGCTCGATGACGCCGCCGGCCACGCCCATCACCTCGACGTCGCCGCCAAATACGCCGCCTGGGCCCACTACACCAAGCCCGGCAAGGAAAAGCACAAGTCCGGCATTCTCTTCAAAAAGCCGCACAAACTCGAGTTCGAAAAGCTCGTCCCCGTCGAGTCGATCACCGAAAACAACGCCGCCCGGTTCGTTTTCCCCGAACACGAATGGCGCCACCGCGAAGGCTTCGGCCTCACGGACTCCGGTACCGATCTCACCGGCGCCCTCGACGAAGCCAACTACTGCATCCACTGCCACAACCAGGGCAAGGACTCCTGCTCCACCGGCCTCCGCGAGAAAACCGGCGAGTTCAAGAAGTCCCACTTCGGCGTCACCCTGAACGGCTGCCCGCTCGAAGAGAAGATCTCCGAATTCCACCTGTCGATGACCCGCGGCAACACCGTCGGCGCCCTCGGCATCATCACCATCGATAACCCGCTCTGCGCCGGCACCGGCCACCGCATCTGCAACGACTGCATGAAGTCCTGCGTCTTCCAGAAGCAGGAACCGGTCAACATTCCGCAGGCCGAAACCCGGTCGCTCAAAGAGGTGCTCAACCTCACCTGGGGCTTCGAAGTCTACTCGCTGCTCACCCGCTGGAACCCGCTCAACTTCAATCGGCCCCTGCCCAAAGCCGACACCGGCTACAAGATCCTAGTCGTCGGCCTCGGCCCGGCCGGCTACTCGCTCGCCCACCACCTGTTGAACGACGGCCACACCGTCTGCGCCGTCGACGGCCTCAAAATCGAACCCCTCCCCGAACACCTCTCCGGTGTCGATGCCTACGGGAACAAGAAGCCCTTCCGCGCCATTCGCGAGATCCACGAGATCTACGAATCGCTCGACGACCGCATCATGGCTGGCTTCGGCGGCGTCGCCGAATACGGCATCACCGTTCGCTGGGACAAGAACTTCCTCAAGGTCATCCGCCTCTTAATCGAGCGCCGCCGTACCTTCGCCATGTTCGGCGGCGTCCGCTTCGGCGGGTCGATCACCGTCGATAGCGCTTTCGACCTCGGCTTCGATCACATCGCCCTCTGCGCCGGTGCCGGCCGTCCGACCGTGATTCCGATGAAGAACGGCCTCGCCCGCGGCGTCCGCCAGGCGTCGGACTTCCTCATGGCCCTGCAGTTGACCGGTGCCGCCCGCGGCAACTCCATCGCCAATCTTCAGCTCCGCCTCCCCGCCGTGGTCATCGGTGGCGGTTTGACGGCCGTCGATACGGCCACCGAATCGCTCGCCTACTACCCGGTTCAGGTGAAGAAGTTCATGGAGCGCTACGAAACGCTCTGTGCCGCCAACACCGAAGCCGCCGTCCGCGCCATCTGGAACGAAGAAGAAAACATCATCGCCGACGAGTTCCTTGCCCACGCCCGCGCCATTCGCGCCGAGGACGACAAGGCCGCCGCCGAAGGCCGCAACCCGGTCTACCTGAAGCTCCTCCAGTCCTGGGGCGGCGTCACGCTCGCCTACCGCCGCCGGATGATCGATTCGCCGTCCTACACGCTGAATCACGAAGAAATCGCCAAGGCGCTCGAAGAAGGGATTCACTTTGCTGAATGCCTCTCGCCCGAAGAAGTCGCCGTCGATCGCTTCGGCCATGCCTATTCGATCACCATGTCGAAGCTCGCCTTCGACGCCGAGAAGAATAAACTCGTCAGCACCGGCGAAACCGCCGTTCTCCCGGCCAAGTCCATTCTGGTCGCCGCCGGCACCCAGCCCAATACCGTTTTGGAACGGGAAGACGCCACCAACTTCATGTTGGACGGCAAGTACTTCCAGGCGCTCGACGAGAATGGCGATCCGGTCAAACCGGAACGCGTCGCCAAGCCGAACGATGTGCGCGTGTTGACCTCGCTCCGGGCCGATGGCCGCGCCATCAGCTTCTTCGGCGATCTCCACCCCTCCTTCAGCGGCAACGTCGTGAAGGCCTTCGGCAGCGCCAAACAGGGCTACCCGGTCGTCAGCCGCATCCTCGCCGCCCGCCGCAATCCGGAAGGCGTCACCGGCGCCGAGATGATTCAGAAACTGAACGGCGAGATGCGCGCCGTAGTCTCCGACGTCATTCGCCTCACGCCGAACATCGTGGAAATCGTGGTGAAGGCTCCCCTCGCCGCCCGGGCGTTCAATCCGGGCCAGTTCTACCGCCTGCAGAACTTCGAAACCATCTGCCCGCGCACCCCGGAAACGGTGTTGGCCATGGAAGGTCTCGCCCTCACCGGCGCCTCCGTGGACCGCGAAGCCGGAACGCTCTCGACCATCGTCCTTGAAATGGGCGGTTCGTCCGACCTTTGCTCCCTGCTCCGCAAAGGCGAACCGGTTGTCCTGATGGGACCCACCGGCACGCCAACGGAGACCCCGGGTAAGGAGACGGTCCTCCTCGTCGGAGGCGGCCTCGGCAACGCCGTGTTGTTCTCCATCGGCCAGACGCTCCGCGCCAACGGCAGCAACGTTATCTACTTCGCCGGCTACAAGAAGTCGATTGATCGCTATAAGATAGAGGAGATTGAGCGCGCCGCCGACGTCATCGTCTGGTGCTGCGACGAAGCTCCGGGCTTCACCCCCACCCGCGCCCAGGACCGCGCTTTCGTCGGCAACATCGTCGCCGCCATGGAAGCCTACGGCAAGGGTGCGCTGCACGCAGAAGGCGACGATTCGTCGCTCAAGCTACAGGATGTGGACCGCGTGATCGCCATCGGCTCTGATGGGATGATGGCCGCCGTCGCCCGCGCCCGCCACGGCATCCTGGCTCCGTATCTGACCAAGAAGCCGCAGGGCATCGGGTCCATCAACTCGCCCATGCAGTGCATGATGAAGGAGATCTGCGCGCAGTGTCTCCAGCTGCATCGCGATCCGGACACGGGTAAGGAAACGGTGGTCTTCTCCTGCTTCAACCAGGACCAATCGCTCGACCACGTCGACTGGGCCAGCCTCCGCCAGCGTCTCAGCCAGAACTCGACCCAGGAGAAGCTGACCAAGCTCTGGATCGACCGCTGCCTGAAACAGCTCGGCCTGCGCCCCGAACTCGCCGCAAAGTAAACCCTCTGGCCGGCCGGGCCTTGCCCGAGCTCGCCGAACCCCAACCCGTAGCGGACAGGTCGGCCCTTCTGGTCGACCTGGTCCCGAGTTCGGCCACGTCGCCAGCTATATCCGTCCAGGTGCCGCGCCCCGAGCGCGCCGCGCCAACGAACCTCCCCAACCCGGTACTTAAACACCGCACCCGGCGCCCCTCTCTTCCGCCCCCCCCTGCTCCGGCCATCCCGGCTGTTTTACGGAAAATTCTTAGCCTTCAGCCCTCCGAAAGGCCCGCGAAACCGGCAAAAAACATGCCTGTGGAAAAGTCAGTCACAAGGGAAGTTAGATTTATTTCTCCTTTCCCCTGAACTACTTAGGGGGATCTTCGTTTCCGGTTATGGTGCAACTGCCTGCTAGTTTTATGGCTGGAGGTGCAAATATTATGTCTGCACAAGGTGAGGTTCGGTACGGGATTGAATCGCTGTACCTGTTCCCGTATTTCCAGACCCGTGAAGATTACCAGAAGGCGACCGGCGTGGAGCCCCCGAAATGGGACAGCACCCGGCCTCCCAAATACTGGTTCGACCCGGCCGCGAAGGATTCGACGCGCCGGAATGTCACCTATGACCAGGTCATTGCCTATTCGGTCAGCGGCTCGCCGCTGTTCGATGATAAAGGCAACCCGACCCTGGAACTGATGATGCTCAACAAGGACGAGGCCGCCGGTGTCAATATTCCGCCCAAAGGGCTGGGTATTGCCAATGTTCCCGGTGCCGACAAGCCGGAAATCCCGCCGCCGTTGCGGGCTCTCCACGCCGATGAGGAACTCTTCGTTCCCTTCGGTAGCATCGTCGCTGTCCGCGTCAAAGGCACGCTGGAGACCGACCGTGGCTTCACCGAGGAGGACCGTTCCGTCCTCCTCGCCGTTGCCCGCAAGCTCGGCGTGACCCTCTAACCTGCTACCGCCGGATATTCCCGTTGGCGCCGCTCGCCGTCGGCGTAACGCCGAAATAGCTTTGCAGCTCGTAGGCGGTGACAAACGGGTTCCGGTCCGTTAGCTCGGCCGAGAAGCGCTCGGTCTTCCCGCCGGCGGTTACATTGATCTGTTTGTTCATGTAGCCGCCGCCGGGATACCCAACGAAATCCTCGCTGTAGGTGATATTCAGCCCCGAGGTACTCATCCCTAACGAGGTCATGGTGTCCAACAGCTTTTGCATCCCGGTCCCGCTGGCTTCCAGCTTCCCGGTGGTAACCGCCGGAACCGACGTAGAATTGGCGGTTGCGACGGCCGGGGTGACAGGATTTTGACTGCCCCGGACCGTGTTTGTGGTCTCTTGTCCGCGAACCGCCCGCGGTGCGGCGGCCTGCGGCAGCGAAAAAGCCGTAGCGCCAGCCCCTCTTTGACGCTGTTGGGCGGCGCTACGGCTCTGTGTCTGGGTGGTCCGGGACGAATCCGGAGCGGTCAATTGGTTGCGTGGTACGACGAACAAAGTAGCCTCCGCCAATCTTTAAGCAACCAGCGGGCCATTCCCAACTACTGCTTCGGCAGCTGCTTCTTAACCTCTTCCGGGATGTCGAAAACGATCGGAATGATGACTGTTTTGCCCAGCGGATCCACTTTCAATGACGCCTTCAAAGTCGGTTTCGCCGACGGGTCCCGCGGGTCATAAATGACTTCCAACTGGGCCGACTCCCCCGCGCTCAGCTCTGTCTTTTCAAGCCGGTAGGTCAATCCAGGCACCGATTCTGTCTGGAAGCTCAGAGTCACCGATCCGTGCATCCCGTTGGTAATCACTAGCGAATCGGCGGATTTCTCCCAGCTCCGCACCAGGAACTTATCCTTGCTCACCTTGATCTGGTTCAGGATGATGTTGGGATCCTTCATCATCGCTTCCACGCTCATCCCGCCCCGGTTCCCCGGGCCCGGCGTCAAACGGCCCACCGGCGACTGCCGCCCAAGCGCGGGATCAAAGTAGTAGCACCACTTACCCTCTTCCAGCTTCCAATGCGTCGCCATCGGCGCGTTGGCCGGAATCACCTGCCCGCGCATACTGATCGTCGTCCCAACCAACGTCACTACCGACGCCTTTTTGAAGCTGTCATCCCAAGTAATCGTAACGATTTCAAAGCTCTTGATCTTCGTTTTTTCCTGGTTGTAGTGAAGTTCCTTGGTGTCCTCAGCCACATACTGTTCGGCCGACCGGAATTTCCCGTCCACATACGCCTGATAGAAACCGGACACCCGTTCGCGGAGCGCCTTCTCGACATCAGGCGCGGCGGCGTTGAAAAGATTGGGCTTTTCCTGCGCGCCCAGGGTCAGGGCGGCCGTCAAGGCGAAGGCAAACGTACGGAGCATCATAGACAAGTTTATCAATCCCTCTCAAACAGTAGACGCGCCAGCCCGCCGAATTGTTGATAGCTATTGTTTTCTCCCTGGGAATGGACCGTATTTGGTGAGGTTCTGCTTGGTCGTCTTCGTCCACTCTTCGATCGGCGGCGCGCCATTCTTCTGGAACCACCCCTCGATCTCCTTGCGCAGCGCCTGCACCTCCTTGGCGTAGGCCGGATCGTCGATCTGGTTCTTCGTTTCGCCGGGGTCTTTCTCCAAATCGTAGAACTCGCTCGGGAACCCCTCGGCGCGAATTACCAGCTTCCGCGTCGTCGTTCGGACACCCCGTACGTAGCTGTATTCAAAGAACAACTTGTCTTCCCACTTCGGCTTCTGGCCGCGCAGGAAGCCGGCATAGGATCGCCCGACCCGCCGTTTATCCGGCGCGGCGGACAGCCCGGTGTATTCCACCATGGTCGGGAAAAAGTCATACGACGACACCATCGAGGTGATCGTCTGCCCGGCCTTGATCCCCGCCGGGTGGCTCCAGATCATCGGCACGCGGATGGATTCCTCGTACATATTGAACGGCCAGGTGCCGTTGCCTTTCCCCCAAACTCCGTGGTGCCCGGCGTTCCAACCCTGGTCGGCGGTGAAGATCACGAGGGTGTTTTCGCGCCATCCGCGCTGTTCCAGGTACCGTAAAACGCGTCCAATGTTGCGATCCGCGCCCGAAATGAGCGAAAAATACGCGATTTTTGATGCACTTTGACCATGGTTTTTGCCCAATCCGGGGTGCTGATTGCGGTGTTTCGGGGTGTCCGGGAAGCAGGAAAGCTTCGTCTCGTCGTAGTGTTTCCGGTCTTCTTCGGGCTGGAAATCGAAGGGTGTGTGTGGCGCGTAGAAGGGCACTTGGAGGTAGAACGGCGCCTCCGGTTTTTGTTTTTCCAGGAACTCCAGGGCGAAGTCGCCGATGGCGTCCTCTTTGAACCCGGGGTAGGGCGTGGTGACGCCGTTCTTGACGTATACAGCGTCCTTAAACGTCCCGCCGCCGCCTGGCACCGTGGCCCAGTAGGAGAAGCCATGTTGGGCCTTGTCGTCGTGGCCCATATGCCATTTGCCCACCATGCCGCACTGGTAGCCGCCCTTGGCGAGCACTTCCGGAAAGATGGTGAAGCCGTCGAGCCAGCCGGTGGCCTTGGGGCCGAAGGCGTCGTCGGGAACTAGCCAATCCTGCACCCCATGCGCGGATGGCACCGCGCCGGTCATATACGTCATGCGGCTGGGCGAGCACACGGGCGTGCAGGCGAAGGCGCGGGTGAATTTGGCGCCAGTCTTCGCCAGCGCGTCGATGTTCGGCGTATGGATATCGGCGCAGCCGTAGGCGCCGGTGGCCCAGGCGCCATGGTCGTCGGTCATGAAGACGATGACGTTGGGGCGGCGGCGTTGCGGTTGGGCGGCGGCGAGGAAGGGAAGGCCGAATAGGGCGCGGCGGGTGAGGCGCATCCTATGCACGCTATCACGCAGATCCCAGAAAGAGAAAGGGCGCTCTATGATAGAGCGCCCTTTCGGCACGTCGGTCGGATTTGACCTTGTGTTCAGAATTATGCAGTCCCCTGCTAATCGGGGTGCTTTCAGTATCTCACGGATCAGGCGAAATGGTAGAGCTTGGCCGCATTGGTGAAGCGGATCTGCTGGCGCGCGGCTTCGGGTAGATACGACCAGATGGTCTCGAACGCCTGCTTCTGTTTGCCGTGATCGGCGGCGTTCATTCCCAACCCGCCCCAGACGATCTTCTCCGCGCCGAACGCGCCGTGGATACGGCGGGCCAGCGGCTGCAGATCGGCGTGCGGGGGCGGTTGTTTGGAGCTGTAGTTGAGGCCCGAGAACTTCATGTAGACGCCCTGATGGGCGCCGAGTTTCAACACCTCTTCGTATTCGGCGGCGGTGCCTTGAGCGTGGCGGGCCAGATGGTCGATGACGACGCGCGCGCCGGGCGTCTGCTTCACCAGTTTCGCCACGGCCGGGGCCCACTGCGGCGTCATGTGCATTTGAATCGCCAGGCCCAACTTCGTGGCCGCGGCCCAGGTTTGGGCCATGCGCGGGTCGGCGAGGTCGCGGTCCTTGATGGCGCCCGTTTTGTTGACCTCCTTGCCGATGGCGTGGACGCGCAGGGCGACGATGCGGTTGGGCCACTTCTTCGTCAACGCGGCCATGCGGGCGGGCGTCTGCGGGTCGAGACCGTCGAACAGGCAGGTGCCTTTGAAGAAGCCTTTGCGGGGCTCGTTTTCAAAGCAGTATTCCAGATAGCGGTGGTCGTCCTGATACGGCTCCGGGTGGACGATGATGGAGTGGCTCAACACGCCGGCGGCGAAGGGGGCGTAGTTGGCCAGCGTCTCGGCGGGCGGTTGGTAGGTGGCAGCCGGGTGGTAGGGGAAGCGGGCGGGCTCGAAGAGGTGGATGTGCGTGTCGATGGGTTTGGCGTCACTGGCGGCGAGGGCCATGAGCAACGCGCGGCGGGAGATTTCCATATCGGGGCAAGTGTATCGGATTGCGTGGCTAGAATGGGGGGATGGCGCGGATACGGCGAGCGGTGTTGGCCGATGCGGCGGCGATGGCCGCGGTGCATGTGGCCAGTTGGGAGTCCACCTATGCCGGGGTGCTGCCGGCGTCCTATATCGCCGAGCGGACGGTAGCCGTGCGTTATGCCTTCTGGCGGGACCGGCTGGCGGAAGACGATCCGGCGATCTGCATCTTTGCCGCGTGCGGGGACGATGAGGCGGTCTGTGGGTTTGCCTCTGGCGGGAACGGGGAGTTGTACTCGCTGTATTTGCTGGAGGAGGCGCAGGGGCTGGGGCTGGGGCGCGGGCTGGTGGAGGCGGTGCTGGCGGAGTTGCACGGGGCCGAACGCGTGATCGTCTGGGTGCTGGGCGTGAACCCGGCGCGCGGGTTTTATGAGCATATGGGCGGGCGGCTGATTGCCGAAAAACAGACGATGATGGGTGGGGAAATGTTCACGGAGGTTGCCTATGATTTGGGACCGCGTTGAAGCCTACAATAAGGGCCGGGATCCGGAGCGGTTAGCGCTGAAGTACAAGAAGATGTCGGCCGATGCTCTGGCGTTTTTCCGGGGAACGGCGCACCTGTTCTACGAAGACTGGCCTGCGGACAAAGCGCTGGTGCGGGCGCCGGCGGCGTGGTTGTGCGGGGACCTTCATCTGGAGAATTTCGGGACCTACCGGGCCGACAACCGGCTGACCTATTTCGACTGCAACGACTTCGACGAAGGCTGCCTGGGCCCGGCCACCTGGGACCTGGCGCGGCTGTTGGTGAGCGTGGCGATTGAGTGCGACGAGCGGGAGTATAAAGCCAAAGACGCGCGGGCACTGTGCCTTCGTGTGACCGCCGCCTATGCGGAGGCGCTGGGCAATGGCAAGCCGCGCTGGACGGAGGAAGAGACCTCGACGGGGATCATTCGCGAACTCTTCGTTGGCCTGGAATCGCGGACGCCGGTGAAGTATCTGAACTCGCGCACGGTGCTGGAGAAACGCAAGCGCCGGATCAATGTGGAGAACGGGAAGGCGCTGCCGGCGACGGCGAAAGACCGGGCCGCTGTTCGCGCGTTCATAGAGAAACATACGGAGTTCCGCTGCGTGGATGTAGCCAGGCGAATTGCGGGGAATGGGAGTCTGGGCGTGCCGCGGTTTGTTGTTCTGGCGGAGGACCCGGAGCGGAACCCGTTTCTCGTGGATATGAAACAGGCGCAGGCCCCGGCGCCGCTGCGGTATGGCGTTCCGCCGGTGCAGCCGAAGTGGAAGAACGACGCGGAGCGGATTGTGGGCGCGCAGGGGCTGGTATTGGCCATGCCGCCAGCGTTCCTGCAGGCCGTCGTGTTTGGCGGGACGGGGTGGGTGTTGCGCGAACTGCTGCCGAGCGAGGACCGCGTGGATGTGGCAGGGGCAACCGATGCGGCATTCCGTGAGTATGCGGCCACGTTGGGCGCGGTGACGGCGTGGGGGCAACTGCGAGCCAGCGGGCGGAAGGGCGCAGCCAATGGCGATGTACTAGTGGAGTGGCGCGTGCCGGCGGAGAGGCTCGTTGAGTTTGCGTTGGACTATGGGCGGCAGGTGGTGGCGGACTGGAAGGCGTTTCGCGCGGCTACTGCTTCCCGGGCTGTTCCTTCGCGACGGTAAGGCGAGCTGGGATGCCCTGGTGGTGGCGCGCGTCGAGTTTGGGTTGGGCTATGCGTGGCCGTCGGTGACGGACTGGACGGCGTTTCGCGGGGGTGCTGTTTCCCAGTCCGTTCGGGCGCGACGATGGGGCGACCAGGGGGGGCGCGGCGGGCGTCGAGTTTGGGTTGGGCTATGCGTGGCCGTCGGTGACGGACTGGACGGCGTTTCGCGGGGGCGCTGTTTCCCAGTCCGTTCGGGCGCGACGATGGGGCGACCAGGGGGGGGCGCGGCGGGCGTCGAGTTTGCGTTGGACTCTGCGCGGCAGGTGGTGACGGGCGGTGCGGCCTCTTGCACGGCCGCGGATTTCCAAGGCGGCTGCGGTGCAAGGGTGAGGTGAGCAGGGATGCTCTGGTGGCAGCGCGCATCGAGTTTGCGTTTGGCTATGCGCGGCAGGTGATGACGGACAGGAAGGCCCGGCGTTGCCTGGGCTTTGCCGGCGCGACGAATAAGGGCGCCCGGCGTGGGGGCGGGCGCAGGTGTACTCGTTCTACGACTGGAGCCGCTAGTGGAGCGGGGTGTGCCAGGGTCGCGTTCGCGCGGCGCGAATGGCGTCGCGACGGGCTTGATCGTCGCGAATGGCACGCCCGTGGCGCGCTGAGCCGCTACGACCTTTCTGCCGCAGTTGCCAACTCCGTCTTCCACTGCGCCGCAATGAGAATCGCCGATGACGAGGTGAACCGCTCTGCCCCATCCGCGTAGCCAGCCTTGAACTGATCGAGATTCGCTCCCGTCAGCTTGGGCTTGATGAAGTCCCGGCCAATCCGTTTCAACAGCGCCACGTCCGCCACATTGTTGGTGGAGATAAACGCCGCCCCCACCCGCTTGCTCATCTTCGTCAGGATCACCTTATGATCCTCGCCAAAGTAGCTGCTTTCAAATAGCACCGACAGCGTCACGCCCGCCCCCTGGCAGCTTTCGGCGATCTGCTCCAACTCCGTCTCCTGGTGGCTGAACTGGCGCGAAATCATCTTGCTGTAGTTCACAACAAAGTTCAGTTCCTTCGCGCCGCGGCGGATCAGGTCGCGACCTTCGTACAGCTTGGTGGCGGTATTCGAACTGCCGTGCGGAAACCCGGCCACGGTCGCCATCGCTACCGGCGAATCGGACAGAATGCGCGCGGCCATATCGACATCGCACGGACGCACGATCACCGCCGCCAGCCCCATCTCAATCGCCTTATGGCACCCGGCGTTCACCTGCTCCTCATTCAACGCGGGATGGGTCAGCAACAACTCCAGCCGCCCGGCCACATCGGCGTATGTAACTAACGGGGCGCGTTCTTCTTGCTGAATGCTCGAGTCCGGATCCACAGTGTTCCCCATTCCTTCAATCTCGTGCGCCCTTGCGGCGTGCCGGCGAACCAATCCTCATGATGGAAATGCGCGAAATTCCCGTTTCCGCGTTCCTTCTCGTCGATGTCGCCGAGGGCGATATTCAAGCCCATCGCGCGGTCGCCCTGCTTCGTGTTGTAAAAGACGCCGGGGCTCACTTCCAAACACGGGTCGAAGCTCACGGCCCACTCAATCACGTAGCCCTTGCCGCCCGGCTTGGGCTTGGCGGCGCAGTCCATGGCGTGTTCCACAATCCACTTCTGATAGGTATTCCACGCGGATAACTCGCGGCGCGGCTCGCCCTCCATCAGTCCACCCTTGCCAATCCCGCCGAGGCGCGACTTCGTCAAATTGCATACCATCTGCCAGCTCTGCCCGTTGCCGGCGGCGTTCTCTTCCGGCGTCGTGTACTTATTCGTCGCGTTGATCAACAGCTCCATCTCGTCGCCGAACCAGGGGAAACCTTCGCGCGTCAGTTCGTGCGTCTTCGGATTTTCCTCGGGAACCCAGCGTGGAATATCGATGTCGTACAGCACATCGTCCGTCACGTCGAAGGCGAAGTAGAGCCGCTTGCCGTCGTGCTTTACGTAGCCGGTGACGGCCAGGTCCTTCGCGTCGGTCACCTTGGAAAACGTCGAAACCCAGACGTCCTTCACGCCCGCAAACGTAGTGGCGTCGGCGTATTCGCCGGGGCTGATCACCCCATCCAGCTTCGGCGTTTTTCCGCGAAAGGCTTCGAGCGAACGGGGATAGTCGCCAGCGAACAGGGCCGCCGAAAGCAGGAGCAGGGCCGGACGCATACGGTTAGCGCTTCTTGGTGGCGGGCCGCCCGCCGGGCCGCGCCGGGCCGTTTAGCGCGGCGAGTTCGGTCTTGGCCTTGGCTGCGTTGTCGTGATTGGGGAACTTCTTGATCAGCGAGGTGAACTCCTGACGGGCTTCGGCCTTGAAGCCGGCCTTCACCAAGGCTCGCCCTTTTTGCAGCATCGCGTCGGAGGTCTTAGGGTTGTCGGGATACTTTTCGAGCAGCGTGTCGAAGGCCATCAGCGCGCCGTCGAGATCACCGCGCAGGTACTTGATTTCGCCGATGTAGTATTGGGCGTTGGGCGCCAGATCGGTGTTGCCGAACCACTTCAGATAGTTCTGGAACTGCTCGATGGCGAGGTCGGAATTGCCGGCCGTCTTGTCGCGCATGGCGCCGTTGTAGAGCGTTTCGGCGGAGACGCCAGCCGGGGCGCCGTTGGGGTTGGCGGCGTTGGGCGCGGTCGTCGGATTGGGCGGCGGTAGCGCCGGCGTGGCGATCAGCTTCACGGCCGTGTTGATATCGGCGATCTGATTCTGCAGCTTACCCATGCGGGACGACAGATCAGTAATCGACTCGCGGACGCCGCCGAAGTCGTTGGACATCGTGTCTACCTTCGCGCCGAGGCCGGCCACCGGGGCGACCAGCAGCCGTTCCTGCTCCTTCATCCGGTCGCGCATGGCAGCGTCGAGCACGGCGACCGCGGTATTGGCCTTGTTGGCGGAATCGAGGATCTGCTGGACCATCACCTGCATGGCCGCCATCTTTTCATCCTGGGAGCGCTGGAGAGCGCGGATCTGATCCTGCATCAGCAGGATGTCACGTTGAATTTCGGCGATCTTTTCCTTCTGGGAGAAGACGGGGATGCTGGAGAGAAAAAGGACGGAGAGAAGAAAGAGGGGGTGTTTCATATCAGGACTTCTAACAGAACGGGGACGAAGCGAACTTCGTCCCCGTGGCTGGTTATTGGTTAGCGAGCGTTACTGCCCGGTGAAGTGGTCGCGGCGATTTTTCTGCCAGCAAGCTTCGCTGTTGTCGGTGCACTGCGGCCGTTCCTTACCGTAGGAGAGGGTACGGAGACGGTCAGCCGGGACACCAAGCTGGACCAGGAATTCCTTGGCGGCGATGGCGCGGCGGTCACCGAGGCCGAGGTTGTATTCGGCCGAACCACGTTCGTCGGCGTGGCCTTCGATCGTGACGGTGCCGGTCGAGTAATCGCGGAAGATGGTCTTCAGCTTGTCGGCGTTCTGGGTCAGCACGTTGCGGGCGTCTTCACGGACATCCGACTTGTCGAAGTCGAAGTAGACATCCTGGATTTCGCGGGCAATTGCTTCACCAAACGTTGCCTTGGGCGCGGGCGTGTCCTTCACGGCAGCGGGTGCCGGAGCGGTCACATTCACGGTCACGGTTTCGCTCACCGAGCCGCCGGCGTTGGTGGCGGTCAGCGTGTAGGTGGTGGTGTTGCTCGGGAACACCGAACGGTTACCAGAGATGGTTCCACCGGAAGGCGACGTTCCGATCATGCCGAGCCCCTGATTGATGCTGGCGGTCTCCGCGCCGGTCACTTCCCACTTGAGCGACGAGGCCTGGCCGCGTTCAATCGTGGCGGGTTCGGCCGTGAAGAATTTCACGATCGGCTTTGCCACAACTTTCGGGGCGGGCGCCTCCTGCTTCGGAGCGGGCGGGGGTGCGGGTGCGGGAACTTTCTTCTTACACCCTGCCGCGAAAAAGCTCAGACAGAGCGCCAACGCTAGTGCACTGGCTTTATTGGTAGTCATCCTGGTATCTGCCTCCTGGAATATTTTGCTGCGGTCGTATTACTTGAGATTAGTGCTGGGCGCCGAGCGCCTGATGTTACTTGGACCAGGCCGGTTTTTCGTTGATTCCGGCTGAGGTCAGTTGTCGAAGTTGGGAGCCATCAGCGAGCATCGACCAGATTTGGCTGCGCCCGCCGCGGTCGGATGAGAACACAATATGCTTGCCGTCCGGGGCCCACGTAGGGTTCTCGTTCCGGCCCGCGCCGCTGGTGAGCTGTACGTACTCGCGTGTGTTCACGTCCATCACAAAAATATTGAAGTTACCGGGATCATATCCTCTCGTCCACGCAAAGGCAATATGGGTACCCTGCGGATTCCAGGACGGATTCGTTGCTTGCCCTTCTCCGGTTGTCAGGCGCTGAACATCCGCACCGTCACTATTCATTCTATACACTTGCGGCGACCCGCCGCCCCTCCCCGACACAAAAACTATGTCGTTGCCGGTCTTCGGATTGATCTTTGGCTCCACTTCGACGGCCCGGGTATTCGTGAGGCGGCGGATACCGGAACCGTCGGCGTTAGCCATGTAAATCTGCGAAAAACTGCTTGCAGATGAGGAAAACGCAATCTGTTTGCTGTCGGGAGAGTAGCTGGGATTTTGGTTTGTACCGGCCCTTGGATTCAAAAAAGGGATGCGCCGGAGGGTCTCCAAAGAATGCACTAAAATTTGTGGCTGACCGAGCGCCCAGGACGTAAAAGCGATGCGCGAACCGTCCGGAGAGACCGACGGCATGGTGGAAATCGACTTGTAGGAGGTGATTTGCTTCTGTCCCTGGCCGTCATAATCCATCGACCAGATCTCTTTATTGCCGCTGCGGTTGGACACAAAATAAATTTTTGAGCCGGCGAGGGACTCGACGCCGAAGTGCTTCAGGATGTCGGCGGCGAACTCGTGGGCCACCTTGCGCGCGCCGGCTTCGTCGACGGGTCCGAAGTAGAGTTTGCCGAAAGCCTGAGCGCTGGAGACGTCGGCCTGCTTCACGTTGAAGAGCCAGCCGTAGAGGACGATTTGGCCGTCCTTTTCGGCGGCATAGCCGAAGGCGAGGTAATCGGCATTGACGGGCGGGTCCGACCAGTCTTGCAGCCACGGGGCGGCGTTGCGATTATTGGGGTCGTACTGGAGCGGCTTGCGGAAGTCGGTGGGCTGCTGCGGCACGCGCGTGGGGTACATGCTCTTCGGCGCCATTTTGAAAACGGCGGCGTCTTCCAGATCGCGGAAGATGGTGGCATTTACAATGCTCATGAGGGCTTCGGCGCGTCCGGCGCCGCGCATGTCGGGCACGGCGATGACGGCCTTCTGCGTACCCATGATGGATCCGGTGATGTCCGGCCGCGGCTGCGCGATTGCGGCGGCGGCGATAACGAGAAAGGAGACAAGTAATTTTTTCATCGCTGTAGTTGGAAGGTGAATTCTACGTTGGCCGAACTGCGTTCAAACTCCCGGGGCAGTTCGGGAAGAGGAGATGCATCAAGGACGGCGCGGCGCGCCGAAAAGTCGAGAGTAGGAACGCCACTGGATTGGACAATGCGCACATTTTGCACCGTGCCATTGCGCAGAATGTCGAAATTGACGATGGCGACCTGGGCGTTGCGCGCGATGCGGTCTACGTCGTGCGTTTGCCATTTTTCAGAGATGCGGCGGCGCAGCAGATCGGCATAGGCGCCGAAGCGGTTTCCGAATGGTGTGCCGGTGCCAACGCCCACGCCACCGGCGCCCACGGTGCCGTACATGGGGTTCGACATCGCCTGCCCGGCGGAGGTGCGGAGTTGGTTCTTGCGTAGCTCGTCCGAGGAGCGGTACTGGTAGCGGCTGGAGGCCTGCTGCTGCTTGCGCTCCTTGCGATTGGTGGAGAGGGCGATCGCGTCCTCCTCCTCCTTCTGCACACGGTCGCGGTCACGATCTTTCTTCTCGGCCTTCTCCACTTCCGATTCCGAATCATCGGCCTTCGGATTGGGCCGCGCAGTGCGGGTGGGCAGAGGAATGCGATCAACCGGGGTGACGGCGAAACCCGCGCCAGGATTGGCGTTCGGGTCGCCCCACCGGTCCTGGGCGCGGAAGTTGATGTAACCCCAAAAGATGCCGAACCCGACGATGCCCACATGCAGAACGAACGAGTAGGCGAAGCCCGACTTCAAATTCTCTTCGCGTTGGAACGGGGTGGTCATTAGCGGCGGCGGCCGGCCTCGTCAACCGGTTGCGTCACCATGCGGACGTCCAGTTTCGCCTGGCCCAGTTCGCTTACCACCTGCGCGATCGGGTCCCACGGCGTGGCCTTATCGGCGCGCACGTAGACGGCCTTCTGCCCGGGGAAGCGCTTCTTCACCAGGTCGCCCACCTCGTTGATGTTGACGTCCTTTTCGTTCAGTTTCATTTCGCCGTCTTTGGAAATGGAGACGACGGGAAGCTCCTGCGAGGAGTTGCGGACCTGCTTCACCTTCGGCACGTCCACCTCCAGGCCGAACTCCATCACATGCGCCGTGAGCATGAAGATGATCAGCAGAACGAGTACGACGTCCACCAGCGGGATGATATTGATCTCGGCCAGCGAATCGAAATTGCCGCGCCGCCCGCGTCCGCCATGTTTCATGGAGAAGGCCATGGTTTACCCTTCGTAGACGCGTTCGATGAGGTTCATGAACTCCAGGCCGAAGTCGTCCATGCGGCCGCTGAGTTCGCGGATGACGAAGCCGAAGTAGTTATAAAAAATGGCGGCGGGGATGGCGGCGAACAGGCCCATGGCCGTTGCGATCAGCGCCTCGGCAATGCCGGGGCCAACGGCCCGTAGGCTGGCCGCGCCCGCGCCCGTGAGCGCCTGGAACGCGTCGATAATGCCCCACACCGTGCCGAACAGCCCGACGAAGGGCGTGATGGCCGCCGTCGTCGCCAGCCAGTTCATGTTCTTTTCCAACCGGGCGATCTCTTCACCCGCGCCGATCTGCAGGCTGCGTTCCACGGCTGTACGGTTCGTTAGAGTCTTGCGGACCCGCACCTGCCGGTCCACTTCGGCGTATCCGTAGTCATAGACCGTCACCAGCGGCGCCGCCGGGAACTGTTCGCAAGCGGCCGTGATGCCCTCAAACCCGCTGGCCTTCCGGAAGGCGCGCAGGAACTTGCCATTCTCCTGCTGGGCGCGGCGCAGGCGGCTCCACTTGCTGAAAATGATGGCCCAGGAGTAGCAGCTGGCCACAACGAGAAGCGCAAGAACCGCCATGGAGATCGGCTTCGACGTGCTGACGAGGCTCCAAAGTCCGGGTGTGGACGGGGCGGCGGCGAGGGCGGGGAGGAAAAGGTGTATCAACAGACGCTCCAACTTCCCATTTTATGACGGGGACGGGCCCTGGAAAGTTGGCGGATTAACAATTTCTAGTGGAAATGTTTTAGTGCTGATAAAGAACCCGGCCGTCGAAGACGGTCATATCGACCGTGGTTTTGTGAATATCCATCGTTGGGATGCTGAACAGATTCTGGTTCAGCACCACGATATCGGCCAGCAATCCGGGGCGGATCGTTCCTTTCACGGCTTCTTCCCGGCCCGCGTAGGCGCTGTTGGCCGTATAGGCGCGCAGCGCGGTTTCCACGCTCACACGTTCCTCCGGAATCCACCCTTGCGGCGGCAGGCCGGTGGTGGTGCGGCGGTTCACGGCGTTGTGGATGCCCCGGATCGGATTCAGCGAAATCGATGCCGGCCAGTCGCTCGAAAATACCAGCCGCCCGCCGGCCTTCTCGATACTCCGCCAGGCAAACCCGCGCCGCGTTCGCTCCGGACCGATGCAGGCCGACCAGATTTCAATCGTCGCCGGGTCGGCGTGAATCGGCTGCATGGAGGGCAACACCCCCAGCGCGGCGAACCGAGGCATGTCCGCCGGGTCGATCGTTTCGATGTGCTCAATCCGGTGGCGGCCGGCGGGCGAAACCTTCGCGTAGCCGTCGAGCGCTATTCGCACCGCCCGGTCCCCGATCGCGTGGGTGAAGATCTGCAGGCCGAGCGAGTCGGCCATCGTGACCGTTTTCCCGAACTGTTCCGCGGTCCAGGCGGAGTTGCCGCTCGTGCCCGGCTTGTTCGAATATGGCGCCAACATCGCGGCCGTATAGGATTCAATCACGCCGTCCATCATGATCTTGATCGCGCCCACCCGCAGCAGCGGACCGGCGTACTTCTGCCGCATCGCCGCGTAGTCCCGCAGCGTGGCCTCGGTCTCCATCGGGCCGACGGACATCGCGAACGCCGCCCGCATCGTCAGCTTATTCCGGCTCTTCAACTCCTCATACAGCTCCAATTCGTCCAGCGAGCCATTCGCGTTCTGCACGCTGGTAATGCCCAACGACGCGGCCAGCCGCAGCCCCGCCTCCAAGCTGGCGAGCTTCTGATTCCGATCCGCCGTCGGAATCAATCGCCGAACCAACCCCATCGCACCTTCCTTCAATGTGCCCGTCGGCTCTCCCGTCTTCGGATCCTTGACGATCTCGCCAAACCCGGTGAAAGCGGTGTCCCTGGTGATCTTCGCCAACTCCAGTGCCTTCGAATTCACCCACGCGGTGTGCCCGTCATAGGCGGACAGAAACACCGGGCGGTCCGGCACCACTTTGTCCAACTCCGCCTTGTTCGGCAGTCGCCCCCGCGGGATGCAGACGTACTCCCATCCGCGGCCATTCAGCCACTTGTCCGCCGGGTGCGCCTTGGCGAACTTCGCCACCTCCGCCTGCATCGCCTCCATCGTGCAGATGCCATTCAAATCGATCTGCGTCAGCCCCATCGATCCGCCAAGAAAATGCAGGTGCGCGTCATTAAATCCCGGAATCGTCAGGTGCCTTTTGAGATCAATAATCCGCGCACCCTTGGCCTGTTTGGCCACCTCCGCGTCGCTGCCCACGGCGGCAATCGTGTTGCCGCGAATCAGTACTGACTCGGCCCACGGCCGCGCCGCGTCGGCGGTCCAGATCGTACCGTTCCGCAACCACAAATCATCAGCGAAGACCGAACAGGCCAGGAAGAAAAAGAGCCGCATTAAAACGAGAATCGCACACCGAGTTGAATCCGGCGCGGATCGGCGGCGGAGGTGAAGCCCAGCGGGTCGCTCGGTCCCCGGTCGTCGCGGCCCCGCAGGTTGAACGGCCCGCTGATGTTGCCCACCACGTTGTTCACCGACGTGTAGTTCAGGTTGTTGAACAGGTTGAACGCCTCCGCCATGAATTCGAGCTTGCGGCCCTCCCCGGCTGGAATGCGGCGCGAAATGCGCAGATCGAACGCGCCGAACGCCGGGCCGATGCCCGTGTTGCGGCCCGCGAAGTACGGCCGGTCTGTCGTGTTATGCCGGTCGTTGTTCAGTTCGGTCCCGGCCAGGAGGTTGAACGGCCGAGAGCCGGTATACCGGAAAATGGGCGTGAACAGCGTGTCGGCCCACAGGCGATTCGCCTTCTCCGGTGTTTGCAGCACGGCGTAGAGAACCACCTTGTGGCGCTGATCGAAGCTCGAAAGCGCCCGCTCCGCGCGCCGGTTGGTCTGGTCGTTGGGCTGAAAGTCGGAGTTGAAATCCGTCGTCTCGTCGATCGCCTTGGCGAACGTGTAGTTGAAGTGGAACGTCGCACGCCGGCTCATCCGGTGCGTCGCCTCCAGCATCAGGCCGTGGTAGCCGCTGGTGGCGTTGGACTCATACAAATTCTCCTGGAACACCAGCGGATTGACGAAGAACGCCGCGCCGGTTGGGTTGGCCGCGAACGGGCCCCAATCGCGAATCCCCTTGGCCGGATTGACCGGCGCCGGCAGCAGGTTGATGTCGCGCGACGTCGTCAGGTGCAGCCCGCGCACGCCGACATAGCTCGCCGAAACCGCCAGGTTTTTCACCATTTCTCGCTCGATGCCGAAGCTGAACTGTTGCGCGTAGCCGTTCACGTAATCCGGCGCCGGGCGGAACAGTACCGTCAAGGGCGGGCGCGGGCCGGTCTGGCTGACGTTGATGCCGAACTGCCGCAGGTCGCCCGCGGTAATCGGCCGCTGCGGCGTGGGAATGCCGATCACGCCCTGCGCCCGCAGCGTGGAGAAAATGTTGATCGGTCCGTTCGGCGCCGTTGGTGCCGACGCGTTCAACACGCTCAGCACCTGCGCAATCTGCCGCTTCCCGTCAATCTCATTCAGCGCCTGCACGACGTAGTCGATCTGGAAATCAATCGGGGCATAAAACACGCCATACCCGCCCCGAATCGTCGTCTTCCGGTCCTTGCCCGGTGCCCAGGAGAAGCCCAGCCGCGGCGCAAAATTATTGGTGTCCGTCGGCAACGGCAGTTTGCGGTTGTCTCGCTCGTAACGGATGCCGTAGTTGAGCGTCAGGCCATTGACGGGCGTCCATGTATCCTGCGCATAAATCGCATAGAGCGGAAGCGTGCCGCGCACAATCGGGTCTCCGAACCCTTGCTGGTAGCTCTGCGCCAGGCCCAGATTAAACGCCTGCAGCGAGTTGATACTGGTGCTGGCGAGCGCCGCATTCACAAGCGATCCCGGCAGCGCGCCAAACGTAAACCGGCCCGCCATAAATGTCGCCGAATCCTGCGTAACGTTGCGGATCAGTACATTCCCGCCGAACTTCCACGCGTGTTTTCCGCGGAAAAGGCTGACGTTGTCGGCAATCTCGTTCCGCCGCGAAAGCGTGGTCGCGGGCAGATAACGGTCGCGGTTAAAACTGCCAAAGCCCGCGATGTCGAGCGACGGGCCGTTCGGGTCCGTGCTGGCCGTGTTCAGCACGTAGTGATTGAACTGCGCGCGGAATTCGTTCACCGCGGTCGGCGAAAACGAATGCGGATAGTTGAGCAATACCGTGTGATCCCGGAACGACTGGATGTACCCGCGCGACTGTCCCACCAGTGCGCCCACTCCTTCGTTGGAATCGTAAATATTCGTCGCGTTGTAGCGGAAGCTCACCGCGTTCGCATCGCTGAATCGATGGTCGATGCGGAACATTCCTTTGTGGTCATCGGTCTGAAACGGAAAGATCCCGCTGTTCTTCCGGAACATCTCCTGTACCGCCGGCGGGGTCGATAGCACGCCCCGCAACTGCGCCGCTGCCGGTGCAGGCAACCGCTGCAGTATCGCCTCCTGCTCCCTCGTCGGCCCAAAAATCGAAAGGTCCGTCAGCACCGGCACCGTCCGGTTTTCCCGGCGACGAAGCCGTTCGTAGCTCAGGAAATAGAACGTCTTGTCCTTGGCGATCGGCCCGCCAATTGTCCCCCCAAACTGCTGCCGGTCGGAGTCTGGTTTCACGCGCCGCAACACGGTCCCTTCCAGGTTCACCGCGAACGGATCGGTCGCGTCCAATGACTGATGCCGGAAGAACGCGAACGCCGAGCCGTGCAATTGATTGGAGCCGGAGCGCGTGACGATGTTGATCACCCCGCCGCGCGCCGAACCGTGCTCGGCCGAATAGTTCGAACGGTTCACCTGGAACTCCTGCACAGCCTCCTGGCTTACCGTCGGCCGCACGCCGCCGCCCGGATCGTTGGCTTCGCCGCCGTCCACGTTCACGCTGTTCCCGCGCCCGTTAGAGCCGTAAAAGGACAGCCCGGAATCCGGCGTCTGTTTCACGCGAAAGCTGTTGGAATCGGCCAGCGCTTTGGAATCAGCCACCCCCGGCGCCAGCAGAGAAAACGTCAGATAATCGCGCCGGTTGATCGGTAGATTGCGCACCGAATCCTGTGTCAGCGTGTTCGACTGCTGCGTGCGTTGCGACTCGATCAGCGGCACTTCCGCCGTGACATTCAACTCCAGTTGCGACGCGGCCACGTCGAGATGGATCTCGAGCGTTGCTTCCTGCCCCACCGTCAACTCCAACCCGTCCCGCTTCCACGGCGCAAAGCCGGCTTTGCCCGCCTCCACGCGGTAGATCCCCGGAACCACAAACGGCAACAGATAGGTGCCGTCGGTCCCGGCGACCGTCTCGAACTTGGCGTTCGTCGCGCTGTTTGTCAGGATCACGCGGACCTGCGTCACCCGCGCTTCGCTCGCATCCTGAACGATACCTCGCACGCTTGCGGTCGTCTTGGATTGCGCCATCGCGGTAATGGCAAGGAACGGAAGGAGTAGCCACTTTGAGGGCACGGACATGGGAACCTCCTAATTTGGCGGACAAGGCAGTTGGAGCCGCGCGATGCAGCCGCGCGAGCCCTGCCTGTTAGTAAGTGCAAGGGATCCGCCATGCGCTTCTACGATCTGGCGGCACAATACGAGCCCGATTCCAGATCCTCCGGGCTTTGTCGTAAAGAAAGGCACAAATAAATTCGCGGTCGCGGCCAATCCCGGTCCATCGTCCAAAATCTCAACGATAAGCTGCCACCGTTCGAAGCGCCATCTTATAACAATCCGTCCCCCATCGGTATCGTTGGCGTCGGCCGCGTTCCGGAGCAGATTGATCAATACCTGCTCCAATTGGTCTCGGTCGGCCTGCAGCGCCAGATCCGGCCCGCCCTCGATCGTAATTGGCACCCGCGTCTCCAGACGTGCTCCCCGCTGCAGCCAATCGGCCACCCGCACCGGAGCTAACGTCGGTCGTGGCAACCGCGCCAGCTTCGCGTATGCCCCCAGGAACCGCGCCAGCGACTCCGCCCGCCCCCCAATGATATTAAGCCCCCGCGTCATGTCCTCGTGCCAATCCTCCGGCAACGGGTCCTTCTTCAAGATCGTCTCCAGCGACCCGGCAATCGATTTAATCGGCGTCAACGAGTTGTTCAACTCGTGCCCCAGCACGCGCACAATCCGCTGCCACGCCTGCAGCTCCTCCTCCCGCAACGGCCGCGTCAGGTCCGTAATGACCAGCAACTGGTGCGGCAACCCGCCCTCTCGGAACGACGTCCGGGCAATCCCCCACCGCCCGAAGCCCCCCGGAAACGCCCGCTGCACCGTGGTCGATTCCTCCCCGTCCAGAAACGTGTTCAACTCCAATTCCGCCGCCGGTAAATCAATCGCCCGCTCCGCCGGCAACGCCAACAGGCGCTCCGCCGCCCGATTCAACAACTTCAATCTCCGCGCCTCATCAAACGCGAAAATCGCAACGTCGATCTCCTCCATCACCTTCCGCAAAAGCGTCGTCGCCTCCATCGCCCCCAGCCGCTGCGCCCGCAGCGTCGATCCCATCGCGTTCACCTGCTGCATCACATCCGACAGCGCATCGTCTCCGGTCCCGCCCCTCGCCCGGATCGAATAGTCGCCCTCCCGCATCGCCTCCAGCAAATTGGCGATCGTCCGCAACGGGCTCGCCACCCGCTCCCTCACCGCTGCCGCGAACCCCAGCCACGACCCGCCCAGCACCAGCCCCATCGTCCACAAAACCTTCGGCGGATAATCCCCCGTCCACAACACATAAACCGCAAAAACGATGGCGGGAAATCCCGCGGCCAGGGCCAGCAGTTGCGCATACCGCTCGTGCGAAATCCGCTCCCGGGGTTCCATCCTACAAGCCGTACCGCTCCAGCCGCCGGTACAGCGCACTGCGGCTCAACCCCAATACCCGCGCGGCGTGGCTGACATTCCCATCGTTCTTCGCCAGCGCCTTCTTGATCAGGAACTGCTCCACTTCCTCCAGGCTCATGTCCTCCAGGCGGCCCGACGATTCCCGGTTCGCCCGCAACGCCAAATCCACCGCGCGGATCTGGTCCCCCTGCGCCAGCAGCACCGCCCGCTCAATCACGTGGTTCAACTCCCGCACGTTCCCCTGCCACCCGTTCTCCAGTAGCAATCGCATCGCCGACGTATCGAACCCGTTCAAATTCTTCCGGTACCGCCGCGCGTGCGATGCCAGAAAATAACTCGCCAGATGCGGAATGTCTTCCTTCCGCTCCCGCAGCGGCGGCAGGTGAATTTCAATCGTGTTCAGCCGGAACAGCAGGTCCTGCCGGAACCGGTTCTCCCGCACCTCCACGTCCAGGTTCGCGTTTGTCGCGCTGATAATCCGCACGTCCACGCGCTTGGTCTTCGACGACCCCACCCGCTCCATCTCCCCGATCTCCAGCACCCGCAGCAGCTTCGTCTGCAGGCTGATCGGCACGTTCGCGATCTCGTCCAGAAACAGCGTCCCCGAATCGGCCAGTTCGAACCGCCCCACCCGGTCCAGCTTCGCGTCCGTAAACGCGCCCTTCACATGTCCGAACAGTTCGCTCTCAAACACGCCCTCGGCCAGCCCGCCCGCGTTCACCGTAATCATCGGCTTATCGCGCCGCAATGACAGCGCGTGCAGCGTCCGCGCCACCACCTCTTTGCCCGTCCCCGGCTCGCCAGTCACCAGCACGTTTGCGTCCGACGGCCCCACCCTCGAAATCATATCCAGCACCGGCTGCATCGCCGCGCATTCGGCAATCATCGTCGGCCGCCCGTCGCTGTTGAACAGCCGGTTCTCCGCCTCCAGCCGCGCGCTCTTCCGCAACGCCTCGGCCAGCTCAATCTGCGTTTTCACAATCGCCAGCAACCGTGCGTTTTCCCACGGTTTCTGCACGAAATCCCGCGCCCCGTGCCGCATCGCCTCCACCGCCAACTCCACCGATCCCCACGCCGTCATCACCACCACCGGCAGCGATGGATCAATCCCCGCGAGTTGCGCCAACAGGTCCAACCCCTCCTGCCCGCTCGTCGTGTCGCGCGTGTAGTTCAGGTCCATTAACAGACAATCGAACTCGCGAATCCCCAGCGCCGCCACCACCGCGGCCGGCGAAGAGGCGGTCTCAATCTGATACCCCTCGCCCTTCAACAGGAAGCGCAGCGCCTCCAGAACATCGGGTTGGTCACCGGCGACAAGGATACGGGTTTGCTTCGTTGGCTTATTCACGGCGGAGTCAGCTGCAAACTCTGCAAGCTGACTTCCATTGTGCATGCGGTTTGCAGCATTGGACAAAACCCCGCCAGTGCCCAGTAAAAAGTGTCCGGTTCCGGGACAACTGTCTCGGAACCGCACACATTACTTCGCCCGGCGTATATAAATCGTCCCGTTCATGCTCCGCATCGAGATCTCCGGTCCGCCGCCATTCAACTGCGCGCTCACAATCCGCTCCAGATTCAGCTTGTACTTCGGCCCGTGTTCCCGCTTCGATTCCGTCCGGTTCACGCTCGATGTCACCGCCAGATCAAAATCGCTATACGTATCCCCGCGCTGATTGTTGATCTTCAACTCCGCCTTCGCCGACGCCGGCAACGTCACGTCAATCCGCCCGTTCATCGTGCTGAACGACATCGGTTTCCCCGCCGGCATGCTCTTCATATTCACCGTCAGTCGCCCGTTCAACGAATGCGCCACCACCGGCCCCGATGCGTCCACAATTACAATCGACCCGTTTACTGTATCGGCGTTAATCTCGCCCTCCACCCCCTCCACGCGCAACTCCTTCGCGTTCACCGAACGGATATGCACCGAACTCTTCTCCGGCACCAGCACCATGTACGACCCGTTCCCCTGCGGCGATTTGATCGTGACAACGTTGTTCTCCTCCTCAACGTTCACCCCGCCCATCCCGCTCAGAATCTGCTTCATCCCGTTCGGCGCCGCCTGCGTCCGCGGCCCCGCGTAGTCCATCTCAATCACAACATCCTTGCCCGCATGAGCCTTGATCTGGATGCTCCCGTTGATCGTCGAAACCTTCACCAGCGCTGGCCGCGAAGCGTCCCGCAACGGCACGTTGATCCGCTCCCCAAACGCCGAAACAGCCAAAACAAACAAGAGAAATCGCATCTTACGGCCGCCCTTTCGCCAACGAATGAATCAGGATAGACCCGTTCACCGTCTCCGTGCTGATCTTCGGCCCGCCGTTCCCAGCCCGCAGCGCGCCCGATGTCCCACGCCGGTGGATCACCTTCATCCCCTTCGTCTCTTCCCCGCCAATCGACGCCATGTCGAAGTCCGTATACGCCTTCCCGTTCACCGTCTTCACGTGAAAATCCGCGCTCAACGACAGCTGGAAATACAGGTCCAACTTCCCATTCACCGTCCGGAATTTCGTCTCCGCCGAAGGGTTCTGCTGATACGTCGCCACAACGGTCCCATTCACCGTCGACACCTCTCCCGCCCCCGCCACATCGGTCATCTTAATCCCCCCATTCACCGTCGTCACCACATAGGTGCCCGTCGTCCCCGTCACTTCAATCCCGCCATTCACCGTGCGAATTTCCAACCGCGCCCCCCGCGGCGCCACCACGTTCACCTCATGCTCCACTTTCGTCTCGTTCCATTCCCAACGCCCGCGCTTCTCCCCGCGCGGTTGGTCGTCCCGACGCCCGCACTCCCGGCCACCCCACGGCCCCTTCACCCCGGCCCGCACCGCGCCCGTCTCCGCCGTAATCACAAAATCCACTTCTTTCTTCAACTCCTCCAGCCGCTCCCGCGTCGGCGCCGAAATCCGCTCCCGCACCGTGAACCGGACGTCGTTCCCATCGCCCGCCGTCACGCGCACGGACCCATTCATTCCGCACACCGCCAGGCTCCCATTCGCCCCCAGCGGCACCGTCTTTTCAATCGTGCGCGTTGACTCCTCCGCGCTCCACGCCGCCACCGCGGCCACCAGCAAAATAAACCGTTTCATTGATATTGATTCCCTTGTTTGCGTTGATTTGAGAGCAGCGCTTGCAGGTAATCCCGTACATTCGCATCCAACCCCGCCCGGTCCCGCAGCTTCTCCAGCCGCGCCCGCGCCGATGGGTCTTTCCCCGCCGCCAGCAGATCGATCACTGCAATCTGCACCAGCGGCGAATCATCCTGTTCCAATAATTTCCAGGCCGACTCCCGCGCCGCCGCCGGCAGCGGAAAGCGCCGCAACGCCTCCGCCGCCGCCAGCCGTACATCCACGCTCGAATCGTTCGACAGCGTCCGCGACAAAGCGTCCACCACCTCCGGGTCCGTCCCCTCCAGCGCCGCGCTGTACCGGATTCCCCGCAGCCGCTCACTCGCCGACTGCTGGTCCAACAACGACAGCGCCACCACCTCCCGCAGATTCCTCACCTCACCCCGCAAACTCGCAATATCGGACTCCGTCCGCGGTGCCGTATACCGCCCCGCCACGAAGCTCATTACGCCCACCACCACAGCCGCCGCCACCGCGCCCCACGCCCATCGTGGCGCCGACGGCCGTGGCGCGATCCGCTGCGCAAACCGCGCCGGCAAATCGGCCGCGGGCAAGGCCTCCGGCATCTCCCCCATCGCATCCCACAACGCCGCATTCGCTCGGCACGAAGCGCAAGTCGCCATGTGCCCCTCCGCCCGCGCCCGCGCCGCCGCCGTGGCCGATCCAGCCAGCGTATCCGCAATATCAACCGCAAATTCCGAACACGTCATCGCTAGCTCCTCCCGCCCATCGCGGCCAGTCCCGACTCTCCTGAAATCCGCTCGTAAATCTCTCGCAACTGCCCCAGGGCCCGGAACACCCGTACCTTCACTGTATTCGTCTCCACGCCCAACAACTCACCAATCTGCTCATACTTCAACCCCTGGAACCGGCTCAGCACCAGAAACTCCCGCTTGTCCGCCGGCAGCGCCATCAGCGCCCGGTGCAGCATCGCGTGCTCCTGGTCCTGCTCCAACTGCCGCCCGGCCGGTGCGGCGATGTCCCACTTCTCCGGCATCGCGGTCTCCCATTTACTCTTCCGTGTGTGGTCGATAAAGGCGTTGTGCGCGATCCGGTACATCCAGCTCGAAAACCGCGCCTCTCTCTGCCACGTTTCACTCTTGCGCAACATCCGCAGAAACACGTCCTGCGCCAGGTCTTCACTCAGCGCCGCGCTCCCCGACATCCGCAAGAAGTACCGATACAGCGCCGCATGATGACGTCGAAACAGCTCGCCCAGCGCCGGGGTATCCCCGCCCTGGACCGCCGCCATCAGTTGCTCGTCCGTATCGCTCAACAACAAGTCTGCTCTCACTCTCTCTTACGAGCGCAGCCGCCGATAGTTACAAAAAAAGCCGATGTGCCACCGAGGGCGCACCGGCATAGGGGAAAGTCACGGGAAATTATTGGGTTTCCACCCACCCATCGCGCAACTGAATAATCCGGTTTCCATGCGCCGCATTCCTCTCGTTGTGCGTCACCTGGATGATCGTTGTCCCCTCGCTGTTCAGCTTCTTGAACATCTGCATAATCTCCTCGCCCTGCGACGAATGCAGGTTCCCCGTCGGCTCATCGGCCAGGATGATCTGCGGATTGCTCACCACCGCCCGCGCAATGCCCACCAACTGCTGCTGCCCGCCCGAAAGCTGGTTCGGAAACAGGTCCTTCTTACCCACCATCTGGAACCGGTCCAATACGTCGGCAACAATGCTCTCCCGCTCGCTCCGCTTGATATTGCGGTACGTCAGCGGTACCTCTAAATTCTCGTAAACCGTCAAACTATCCAGTAGATGGTAGCTCTGGAAAACAAAGCCAAAATGCGCCTTGTAAACCTCCATCCGGTCCTTCTTGCCCATCGAATGAATCGGCCGGCCCATCAGGAAGTACTCCCCGCGCCATGACGCGTCGTGCATCCCCAGAATGTGCAGCAACGTCGATTTTCCGGCGCCCGACGGGCCCATAATCGATACAAAATCGCCCGCCGCGATATCCAGGTTCACCTGTCGCAGCACGTACGTCCGCGACACTCCGTGCTCGAAGTACTTCTCAACGCCGCGCAGTTGAACCAGCGGGCTCATGCCGCCGGCGCTTCCCGCGACTCTTCCACAATCCGTCCGTCAAACAGGTGAATCTCCCGGTCGGCGTACTTGGCATATCGCGGGTCGTGCGTCACCATGCAGATCGTCGCCCCGCCCCGGTGCAGTTCACGCAGCAGGTCCATCACCTGCTCGCCGTTCTGCGAATCCAAATTACCCGTCGGCTCGTCCGCCAGCAGGATCGACGGATCCCCGGCCAACGCCCGCGCCACCGCCACGCGCTGCTGCTGGCCGCCCGAAAGCTGCGACGGATAGTGCTTAATCCGGTGGCTCATCCCCACCCGTTCCAACGCCTCCAACACGCGCTTCTTCCGCTCCGCCCCGCTCATTCCGCGGTACGTCAACGGCAGTTCGACGTTCTCGTACACCGTCAAATCGCCAATCAAATTGAACGCCTGGAAAATGAACCCGATCTCCCGGTTCCGGATCCGCGCCCGCTCGGCCAATTTCAAATCCTGCACCGGCCGGCCGTTTAGTACATACGACCCGCCGCTCGGCGAATCCAGCAGCCCCAGAATCGCCAGCAGTGTCGACTTCCCGCAGCCCGACGGCCCCGAAATCGATACATACTCCCCACGCTTGAGGTTCAAGTGAATCCCCGCCAGCGCGTGCGTCTCCACTTCGTCGGTCGTAAACACCTTGGTCACGCCGTCCATCACAAGAAGAGCGTCGCTCATATGAATCCCTGTCCCCTATTTCTTCAATTTGATGCGATTCTGCGAATCGTGCTGCGACATATCGGAGAGCAGCACCGTGTCCCCAACGCTCAGCCCTTCCACGACTTCAATGTGGTTCACCGACGCTCGCCCCAGTTTCACCGGCACGCGCACGGCCTCATCCGTCCCCGCCACCAGTTTAAACAGCGTGATCGTGCTGTGCGGCTGCCCGTACACCGGCCGGCCGACGTACACCACATCGGCAATCCGCTCCAGGTCCACGGTGCCATCCACGCTCAGGTCCGGCCGCGCGCCCGCGGGCAACGCCCCGTCCAATTTCACGTCCACCGTCACAGTCCCGTTAATCGCCGCCGGATCAATCCGCGACACATGCCCCGGAATCAGACCGTTCCGAGTATCGATCGTCGCCGCCTGGCCAATCAGAATGTCCTTCGTCTGCGTCTCGGCAATCTTCAATTCCGCCTTCAGCTTCGTCGGCTGCGCCACCTTCGCCAGCACCGCGCCCGGCAGTACTTTCTGCCCCACTTCCACCGCCATCTGCTGCAATACACCCGCCGCCCCGGCCCGTACCTTCAACTGCATCACCTGCTGCTTCTTCAACTCCCAGGCGGCTTTCAACTTTTCAATCTGCACCGTCTGCGCGGCCAGTTGCGCCTCTACCGACTCGGCGAAATTCGACACCCGCTGGTTCTCAATCTTCGTCCGCCCGGCCAGTTCATCGGCCTTCGCCTTGGTCAGCTTATATTCCAAATCGGACTTCAGCCCCAGCTTGATCAGCGCCTCGTCCCGGTCCGCTTGCAGCTTCGCCTGGCTGAACTCGCTCGACACGCGCGCCGCGTTCGACACCTGGTCCAGCCGCTGCGATTCCAGCTTCACCTTCAAATCCCGATACGTGGCAACCGCCGCTTTCACCTGCCACTCGGCGTCAAACGCCGCCAGTTGCAACTCCGGATTGCTCAGCTCCAGCAGCACCGTATCGGCCTTCACAATGGCCCCGGCGCGCATGTGGATCTTCTCCACCCGCCCCTCGGAAATCGCGGGCACAAACAGAATCTCTTCCGGGACCAGGGTGCCCATCCCGCGCACATTCCGCAGCATCGGCCCGCGCTTCACCGTGTCCGGCCAAACGGTGGAGAAGTCCACCGAAACCGCCGCCGGCTGCATCTTGCCCAGCCAAAAGGTAATGCCGCCCGCCGCCGCCAGAACCACCACACCGACCACAATCCGCCGGATCAATCGTTTTTTTGCTGCTCCCTCGCGAGGTACGTCCATGAAGTTTTCCTATCCCCTCTATCGCAACTGCGCGGCCAATCCCCATCAAACGCGTAACTGCTTCTGATCAATCACTTTAGCGCAGCACTGCCGTCGGGGTATACAGCCGCCAGGTGTCCGCTTGTGGGACGGCATGGCCACTTCCGGACCACCCGCCTCAGCGTAAAGGCGCCAGCAACGAATTCGCCCGTCCCTCAACCCGCGCCGCATCCCGGTTCCGCTTCGCCCCCCGCAACAAATGCGCGTAAGCCTTGAACAACTCCGCCACCCCCTCCTGCTGCACCGCCGGCAATTCCGTCGCAAACGCGCTCACCGCCTCCAAATACCGCTCCCCCTCCGCATACCGCCGCTGCGCCAGTTGCACCAGCGCCAACTCCGCCAGCACGAACCCATGCGGCGCGCTCCGTTGCATCCGGTTCTCCTCCACAATCGCCAATTCTTCCAACAACAGCCGCTCGGCCTCCGTATACCGCTTCTGCATCCCCAGCGCCTGGCTCAAATGGTGCATCGCCCCCAGCGTCGCCTCGTCCGTCCGGCCCAACGTCGCTGTCCGCAAGGCCAACGCCCGCCGGAACAACGCCTCCGCCCCAACACCCTTTTCCTGCCGTAAAAACAACACGCCCAAGTTGTCCACCATGTCCGCCAATCCCGCCCCGTGCGTCTTTTCCACCACCGCAATCGCCCGCCGGTACAACGGTTCGGCCTCGCCCACTCGCCCTACCGTCACCAGTAGCTCCGCCAGGTTGTTCAACCCCGCCGCCAACGACGGATGCTCCCCGCCCAGCGTCTTCTCCCACAGCGCATTCGCCCGCCGCAAATACCCCTCCGCACTCTCCATCCGCTCCATCTTCCGGTGCAGCGTTCCCAGGTTGTTCCACACACTCGCCAATTCTGCCCCCTCCGACATCACCTCCGCTTCCAGATACATCGCCTCCGCCCTCGCCACATCATCCAACTCCTGCCGTACCGACCCCAAATTGTTCAACGTCTTCCCCAACTCCGCATTCCCCAAACGCCGCTTCATCTCCAACGCCCGCTCAAAACTCGCCGCCGCCTCCCGCACTCGTCCCGCCTCCCTCTGGACGGTCCCCAAATTATTCAGCGCTCCCGCCACTCGCAATTCGTTCCTCGTCCCCAGCCGCTCCCGAATCCCTAGCGATCTCCGCAACACCTCCTCGGCCTCCGCATACCGCCCCATCCGCCGGTACAACTCCCCCATATTGTTCAACGTCGTCGCCGTCTCGTCGCTCTCCTCCCCGGTCGCCCCCGCCCAATACCGCACCGCCTCCCGATACCGCTTCTCCGCCTCGGCAAACTGCCCATTCGCCATCAGCATCGCCCCGTAATTGTTCACGCACTTGGCCTTCATCAACAGCGGAAACTGATACCGTTCCGCCGCCTCCGCCAACTGCTGAAACAGCTCTCCCGCCTCGGCAAATCGCCGCGCCCGCGCCATCTCCCCGGCCCGTCCCAGGGCTACTTCCCAATCCTCACTCCGTCGCCACTCTTCCAACTCCGCCGCCATCAGCGGAGAAAACGCCAGCATTGTCAGAACCGTTAAGTACCACATACCCGGCAATACGCCCCACCCCGCAATTCGTTCTAGCGAAGGGACCAACCGCGCAATTCCGGGGCGAAATACACCCGCCAAATGGGGAGCGACGCCCCAGTGCGCAATAATGGTAGGAAGTGACTGCGATTTCTATCGACGAACAGGTCACCTACCTTCGCAAAGGCTTCTCGGAAATGATCCGGGAAGAGGATCTCCGCGAGCGGCTCAAACTGGGCCGCCCGTTGCGTGTGAAGGCTGGGTTCGACCCCACCGCCCCCGATCTCCATCTGGGCCATACCGTATTGCTCCGGAAGATGAAACACTTCCAGGACCTCGGCCATCAGGTCATCTTCCTGATCGGGGACATGACCGGCCTCATCGGCGACCCCACCGGCCGCAACCTCACCCGCCCCCCGCTCTCCCGCGAAGACATTGATCGTAACGCCGAGACCTACAAATCCCAGGTCTTCAAAATCCTCGATCCCGAAAAAACGGAAGTAAACTTCAACTCCCGCTGGCTGGAAGGCATGAAGTTCGAAGACGTCATCCGCCTCTGCTCCCACTACACCGTGGCCCGCATTCTCGAACGCGACGACTTCTCCAAGCGCTACGCCGATCACACACCCATCTCGGTTCACGAATTCCTCTACCCCCTCGCCCAGGGGTACGACTCGGTTGCCCTCAAGGCCGACGTCGAACTCGGCGGCAACGACCAGAAATTCAATCTCCTGGTCGGGCGCGAACTGCAAAAATCGTTCGGCCAGCCCCCGCAAATTGTGGCCACAGTCCCCCTTCTCGAAGGCCTCGACGGCGTCGAGAAAATGTCCAAATCCAAAGGCAACTACGTCGGTATCACCGAATCGCCCGAGGAGATGTTCCGGAAATTAATGTCGATCGGCGACGATTTGATGTTCCGGTATTTTGAGTTGCTGACCGATAAGACCCTTATCGAAATTCAGCAGTATAAGAAAGCCCATCCCAAAGAAACAAAGATGGAGCTGGCTAAGCTCATCATTGCCGACTTCCATTCCCGGGCCGACGCCGAACGCGCCGCCTCGGAATGGGTCCGCGTGGTGGCCGGTGGGGAAGTCCCCGCCGATATTGAGACGGTCTCGATCACCGAGCCTTCTTTGCGAATCGACAAAGTGCTGGCAAAGGCCGGCATCGCCGCGTCCACCAGCGACGCCAACCGGCTGGTGAAAGCCGGATCAGTAGAAGTAAATGGCCAGAAAATCACGGAATTTATCACCCTCGCCTTCCCCGGCGAATATGTGATTCGTGTTGGCAAAAAGTGGAAGAAGGTAACAGGATGATTCGCCCCAAGCGGTACCTGATGAAGCTGGCCGAGCGTGAAGTACAGCTCGGTGATCGTACGCTCATCATGGGCATTATTAACGTCACGCCGGACTCGTTTTCCGACGGTGGCCTCAGCATGGATCCGGATCGCGCCGCCGCGCGAGCCCTTGAATTGGAAGAAGCAGGCGCCGACATTATCGACATTGGCGCCGAATCAACACGCCCCGGTTCCGAGCGTAT
>CANIVU010000088.1 GCA_947470805.1 Acidobacteriota bacterium
GCATTATATGTGAGGGCCCCGGATCAGCGCTCCTTCTTCTTTTTCTTGTTGGCATCGCGGCCGGCGTGGCGGCCGGTGCCGTCGCCGGTGTCGAGGATTCCGCCGGCGGGGTTAAGCTTCGCGAGCGCGGCCTGGAGGCGGGCGCGGGCTGGGGCGGCGGCGGTGGCAGGAAGGGGGATTTCTTCGAAGGGCGCTTTGGACATGTCGAAGAGCTGGCCGTCCTGGTCGAGCTTATACTTAGCGTCGCGGACGTACCACATGCGGGCGAGTTGGATGAAGATCCATTCGCGGGGCTGGCCTTTTTTGCCCTGAATTTGCGGGGCAAAGGTGCGGCCATCGATCACGGTTTTGGCGGGGAGGGGGGCACCGGCGAGTTCGGCGAAGGTGGGGTGGAAATCGGTGGAATCGATGAGATCAGCGGTGACTTTGCCGGCGGGGGTTTTGCCGGGCCAGTTGACGATGAGGGGAACGTTGGCACCACCTTCGAGCATGGAGCCTTTTTCGCCGGAGATGCGCCGGCCACCGATGGTGGAGGATGCGGCATAGTGGCCGCCGGTGCCGTTGTCGCCGACGAAGACGATGAGGGTATTTTCGCGGAGTTTGAGGCGGTCGAGTTCGGCGACCAACTGGCCGACGAGTTTATCCATGTAGCGGATGTTGTCGGGGTAGTAGTCCTTCGTATCAGGCGCGCTGTCGGGCGTGGGGAGAATTTCGGCGTGGACGTGGGAGAGGGAGTAGTAGGCGAAGAACGGCCGGTCTTTGTGGCGAGTGATGAAATCGACCAGGAAGCGGTGCATCACGTCGGGGAGATACTCTTTGTCGGCGAGTTTGACGGTTTCGCCGTTGCGCAGGTATTTCCGGCCTTTGTCCTGGGTGTTCCAATAGGTGCCGCTACCGGTGAATTTCAGATACTCGTCGAAGCCGAATTCGGCGGGACCCAAGGGGAGCTGGCCCCACTTGCCGACCATGGCGGAGACGTAGCCGGCCTGTTTGAGGACTTTGGGCGTCATGGTTTCGACTTCGGGCTTCATGAGCCCGGTGGCGTCCTGGTTGGTAGCGCCGGTGCGGAAAGCATAACGGCCAGTGAGGATGAGGGCGCGGGAGGGGCCGCATAGGGGGGCGGTGTAGGCGTTGGTGTAGCGGGTGCCGGCGGCGGCGAGACGGTCGATGTTCGGGGTGCGGAGATGGTCGGCACCGTAGCAGCTGACGCCGTTGATGCCGAGATCGTCAGCGAGGATGAAGACGATGTTGGGTTTTTTGGCGGGGGGCTGGGCCCAGGTGGAGACGGAGGCAGCGGCGGCGGCGAGGAATGCTCTACGAGTCATAGCGTACTTTCATTGATAGCAGTCCGCTATGGGTGTTGAACAGTGGCGCAGGGGTGTCGCAACGGTTGTTGCAACGGACTATTTTTCAAGGACATAGTGGGCGGCATAGCCGCAGGAGAGGGGGAGGCTGTCCTCGGCGGTGCAGCGGACGACGAGTTGGTAGGCGCTGGGGAAACCGGGGAGACCATCCTGGCGGAAGTGGTTTTTGAGGTCCTGGAGGCGTTCGGGAGAGGAGAAGAATTCCATGGCGCCTTGGGTGCCGACCTGGGAGACGCCAGAGACGATGAGGGTACGGCGCGGTTCGCCGGGAGTGCCATCGGAGGGGAGGACGGTGAGGAGGCCATAGACCTGGGCCGGTTCACCGGGGCGGCCTTCGCGGCGGGAGAAAGCGGGCGGATCGGAGGCGGGTTTCTGGCGATCGCGGATGACGAGTCGGCTGGTGGCGGGATCCTGGACGACGGTGAGGCGGCCGCGGCTGAGGAGGTGGGCGGCGGCGAAGGAGTTGATGGGGTCGCCAAAGAGGATGACGTTGCGATTGCGGAAACTGGCGAGGGGGGCTGAGCGTTCGGGGAAGATCTGGTAGTGGGCGCCGAAGGAGCGCAGGGTGGAGGAGACGGCGGCGGCGCCTCCGACAACACCGAGGTTGGCGACGTTGGGGGCGGGGCGCATGGAGAGGGTGGCGCCGTCGGGAAGGGGGTTGGATTTGCGGTAGAGGGACTGGATTTCGGGGGGAGTGGAGAAGGTGGGGAGATCGCTATCGGGGGAGAAGCCGCCGGGGCGGACGAGCATGTGGAAATTGGAGGCGACGCAGATGAGGACGTTGGCTTGCGCGGTGGCGAGCGGGCCCCAGGCTTCATGGAGGATGGAGTTGGCGGGGGAGGCGGCGGGGGTTGCGGGCCAGAATAGGCGCATGAGGAGGGCGCCGAGGAGGAACGTCAGGGCCGGAATGAGGAAAGAAGGACGGGCGGGCGGAGGTGGGGCGGGCTCGGGCTGGAGTTCCGGGGCGGAGGGCGGAGCAGGGGGCGGGGCTTGATCGTGAAAGCGAAAGATGGGGACGTAGGAGCCCTTGGGGAGATCGATACGGACATCGCTGGCGGCGAGTTCGCCGGCGTAGACTTCGTCGAGCTTGTGGCGGAGTTCGAAGGCGCGGCGGCGGACGGAGGAGTCCGCAGTGGGGGAGTAGGACGGGTGGCGGCCGAGGGCTTCAACGCCGATGGAGTACTCTTTGATTTCGGCGGCGCGGCCGGCGATTTCGAGTTCGCAGACGTAGCGGAGGAAGTTCTTGAGCTGTTCGCTGCGGGAGAAGGTTTGGCTCTCCAGAACGCTGGCAAGCGCCTGTTCTCGTTCCTCTCTCGCCGGAGCTACAGGCCTATTCATCTTGGTTTCTTAAGAGGATACAGGAATCCGCAACGGGTTGCAGCAACGGTTGCGAGACCGAGCGGCCACTTCTTTTTGGGTTTTTCTCATGATGTGATGGGTAAAAGAAGTTCATTTTGGGTGCTTGAGGGAGTTCCATGACGAACAGCCGAATTGGGTTGGCGGTGGTGATTTTGTGGGCGGGCGCGATGGGTCTGTTGGCGCAGGAATCGCGCGGGGTGATCGCGGGCCGGGTGAGCGACAGCACGGACGCGGCGGTGGCCGGGGCGCGGGTCCAGGCGTCGAACGTGGAGACAGGAATTGTGACGACGGCGGTGAGCGGAGATGGCGGGGGATACCGGTTGCCGTTCTTGATCCCGGGGACGTATCAGGTGACGGCGGAGTTTGCGGGGTTCAAGAAGGTATCGATGGACGGCGTGGAGGTCCGGGTGGGCGAGACGTTGGACCTGGCTCTGCGGCTGGAGGTGGGGAATGTGGCGGACACGGTGGAGGTGAGCGGGGCGGCGCCGTTGCTCGAATCGGGCACGGCATCGATGGGGACGTTTATGGACTCGCGGCGGCTGCAGGAGTTGCCACAGCGGGGGGGGAACCCAATGGAACTGGCGCGACTGGCGCCGCAAGTGGTGAACCTGACGAATTTGCGGGCGCTGAAGGCGTCGTCGCCAAGCGGGACGTCGCAGATGGCGGTGAGCGGCGGGCCGCGGTTCAGCACGGAGTTTCAGATTGACGGGATCAGCAACACGACGGCGGATTTGGGGGACGGGCGGGTGCGGGTGGCGTTCATTCCGCCCTCGAGCGCGGTGAGCGAGTTCCGGATGGAGGTGTCCCCGTATGATTCGACGTTCGGGCATACGCCGGGGGCGACGGTGAACATCAGCACGAAGAGCGGGACCAATCAGATCCATGGCGATTTGCGGTACTGGTTCCGGAACTCGGCGCTGGACGCGCCGAACTGGTTTGAGAACCGGAACGGGACGAAGCCCGCGATCTATCAGGACAACCGGTACGGGGCTTCGGCGGGCGGGCCGGTGTGGATTCCGAAGGTGTACGACGGGCACAACCGGACCTTTTGGTTCTATGCGTATGAGGGGAACCAGTGGGGGCGGCCGACATCGTCGACGAATACGGTGCCGACGCTGGCGCAGCGGAACGGGGATTTTTCGGCGTTGTTGACGATCCCCAACGGGAGCCGGTACCAGATCTACGACCCGTTTACGACGCGGGCGGCGGCCAATGGGCGGTTTCAACGGGACCCGATTGTGGGGAATGTCATTCCGCGGAGCCGCCTGGACGCGGTGGGGCTGAACCTGGTGAATCTGTTCCCGGCGCCGAATATCGCAGGGCGGAACGACGGGACGAATAATCACTTCTACTCCGATGTGCGGAAGCAGGAGTACAACACGCAGTTCGGGCGCATGGACCATCAGTTCCGGGAGGGACACCGGATCTTCTTCCGGGCGCACGATTACGACTGGATCAGCGGGCAAGACCGGTATGGGCTGCCGGTTTCGCGGTTCAATACGCGGTCCGGGCGGCGGGGATTGGCGTTGGACGATGTGCTGATTTTGAGCCCGACGATGGTGTTGAATTTGCGCTACGGGCTTTCCTATGGGGACATGGGCGAGGCGCGGGACACGCAGGGGACGGACTTAACGACGCTGGGGTTTTCGAAGGCACTGGCGAGTTTGGTGGACCCGACGTTATCCACGGTGCCGCGGATGCGGGCTGGGGCATATTCGCCGTTGGCTGAGTGGAGCAACGGGGACGGGGCGAACAGCACGATTGCGCATACGGTGCAGGCAAACTTCACGAATACGCGGGGCGCGCACACGCTTCGGTATGGCTTGGACGCGCGGTTGTACCGCGGCTTCGGGACGCGGATTCCGCTGGCGAATTCGCCGGATTTGAACTACTCGAACGCGTTTACGCGCGGCCCGTTAGACAATTCGGCGGCGGCGGCAATCGGGCAGGAGTTGGCGTCGATGCTGTTCGGGATTCCGGATGGACAGATGGAGCGGACGGCGACGTCGGCGTTTCAAGACCTGTATTTCGCGCCGTTTTTCCAGGACGACTGGCGAGTGAACTCGCGACTGACGCTGAACCTGGGGTTGCGGTACGAGTATGAGACACCGTTGACGGAGCGGTTCGACCGATTGGTGGCGGGGTACGACGTGACGGTGCCGAATCCAGTGGACGGGCCGGCGCGGGCGGTGTATGCACTTAACCCGATTCCGGAGATTGCTCCGGCGGCGTTCCGGTCCATGGGCGGGTTGCGCTTCGTGGGGCAGAACGGGAATGGCCGGAGCCCGTTCCGGGGGGAGAAGGACAACGTGCTGGTGCGGGCGGGGCTGGCGTACAAGGTGGCGAAGAACACCGTGGTGCGGGCGGGGTACGGGACGTATTTTGACAGCATCGGCACGTACCGGACGATTCCGCAGCAGACGGGGTTCAGCCAGTCGACGCCGATCCAGTCATCGCTCGACAACGGGCTGACGTACGTAGCGCGGAACGCGAATCCCTTCCCGCAGGGGCTGATTCCGGTGCAGGGCTCGACGGCGGGGCTGGCGACGAGTCTGGGGCAGGGGTTTTCGTACTACGATCCGAACCTGAAGCAGGGGTACTCGCAGCGGTGGTCGTTCAACGTGCAGCAGATGCTGCCGGCGCAGGTGATGGTGGAGGCGGCATATGTGGCCAACCGGGGCACGCGGCTGGCGATTTCGCGGGATTTCAACTCGATTCCGAACCAGTATTTGAGCCGGGCGGGGGCGCGGGATACAGCGGTGATCGGGTCGTTGTCGCAGCAGTTGCCGAACCCGTATTTCGGGCTGGCGCCTTCGTACACGAGGACAATTACGCGGGGGAATCTGTTGCGCCCGTATCCGCAGTTCGGCAACTTGAGCGCGGTAGTGCCGGATGGCTATTCCTGGTACCACTCGCTGCAGTTGCGGGCGGAGCGGCGGATGCGGAACGGGCTGAGCCTGCAGGCGTCGTATGTATGGTCGAAGTTCATGGAAGCGATTGAGTATTTGAACGCGGCGGATGAACGGCCGTATGAGGTGATTGCGGACAATGACCGGCCGCACCGGATTTCGGCGAGCGGGATCTGGGAACTGCCGGTGGGGCGTGGGCGGCGGTATGGGGGGACGATTCCGAAGGCTTTGGATTTGGTAGCGGGAGGGTGGCAGTTGAATGGCGTGGTGATTGTGCAATCGGGGCCACCGCTGGGTTTTGGGAATTCGATTCTGCTGGGCGATCTGAAGTCGGTGCCGCTTGCAGGCAGTGAGCGAAGCGTGGACCGGTGGTTCCGGACGGAGGCGTTTGTGCGGGACGCGAGCCTGCAGTTGCAGTCCAACCGGGTGCAGCTGCCGCTGCGGTTCAGCGGGATCCGGGGAGATGGGCAGCGGGCGTGGGACTGGTCGCTGTTCAAGACGTTCCCGGTGACGGAGCTGGTGAAGGTACAGTTCCGCGCGGAGGTCTACAATGCTTTTAACCAGGCGAGTTTCAACGCGCCGAACCGGAACCCGACAAGCGGGGCGTTTGGCACGGTGACGGATACACAATCGGAAGCGCGCAACTGGCAGTTTTCGCTGTTCGTGAAGTTTTAGTGGAAATAGGAAGACGATGAATTCAATGACCCGTAGGCAGCTGTTTTTTCATGGGACGGTGGGGCTGGCGCTGCGCGCCGCTGAGCCGAAGAAGCGGCCGAATGTGCTGTTTTTCGCCGTGGACGACCTGCGTCCGGAGTTGGGGTGTTATGGCGTGGCGGGTATCAAGAGCCCGAACATCGACCGGCTGGCGAAGCGGGGCATGGTGTTTGAACGGGCGTACTGTCAGCAGGCGGTATGTTCGCCGTCGCGGACCAGCCTGATGACGGGCGCGCGGCCGGATTCGACGACGGTGTGGGACCTGGTGACGCACTTCCGGAAGGCGATGCCGGAGGTGGTGACGCTGACACAGCACTTCAAGCAGAACGGATATTTTGTGCAGGGGATGGGGAAGATTTTCCATCCGGGCTACGACGATGAGCGGAGTTGGAGCGTGCCGTGGCAGACGCCGAAGGCGCCGACGTACGCGAAGGTGAAGGGGCCGGACGAGAAAGACGAGGACAAGCCCAAGCAGAAGGACGGCCCGGCGTATGAGGCGGGCGAGGTTGCCGATGATTTCTACAAAGACGGGCAGGTGGCCAATCTGGCGGTGAAGACGCTGCAGGGATTGAAGGGGAAATCGGAACCGTTCTTTCTGGCGGTGGGATTCGCCAAGCCGCATCTGCCGTTTGTTTCGCCGAAGAAGTATTGGGATCTGTATGACGCGGCAAAGATTCCGATGGCGGCGAATCCCTACCGGCCAAAGGGCGCGCCGGAGTTTGCGTTGACCAATAGCGGCGAGCTGCGGAACTATCCAGGAATGCCGGCGGAGGGGGCGATTCCGCCGGAGCTGGCGCGGAAGTTGAAGCATGGCTACTACGCGGCGGTGAGCTACACGGATGCGCAGATTGGGAAGGTGCTGGACGAGTTGGACCGGCAGGGGTTGGCGGAGAATACGGTGATCGTGCTGTGGGGCGACCATGGGTGGAAGCTGGGCGAGCACGGCGAATGGTGCAAGCACAGCAACGTGGAAAACGACACGAACGCGCCACTATTGATGTCCGCGCCAGGGATGAAGGCGGCCGGGAAACACAGCCGGGCGCTGGTGGAGTTTGTGGATATTTACCCGACGCTGGCGGACCTGGCGGGGCTGCCGTTGCCGGCGCATTTGGAGGGTACGAGTTTTAAGCCGCTGCTGGATAACCCGGGCCGCGCGTGGAAGCCGGCGGCATTCAGCCAGTATCCGCGCGGGCAGAAGTTGATGGGCTATTCGATGCGGACAGACCGGTATCGCTTTACGGTATGGGTGGGGCGGAACGATCATTCGCGGATTGAGGCCGTGGAGCTATACGACCAGCAGACGGATCCGCAGGAGAATACGAACATTGCCAAACAGCAGCCGAAGCTGGTGGGCGAACTGATGGAGCAGTGGCGCGCCGGGTGGCAGGGCGTGAAGAAGGGGATGGGCTGATCAGGGTTTTCGCAGGATTTTCGTTCTGAAGAAGCGCTTCAAGTCCGGGGAGAATTCCAGGATGAGGTTTTCGGCGGCAATCTGGCCTACCTGCTGGTGGCCTAGCTGAAAGCCTTTTTGGCGAATGGAATAATTGTCGGGGTACAGGCTGGCGCCGAGATAACCAGCGCCATAGGCGGAGACGATGTTGGAAGGGTCGAAACGGAGCGTGCCTTTGGAATCGGCCTGGACGAAAATGCCGACGAGAGCGTGGCCGGTGCGGCGCCAGGGCCCCTTGCAGTCACAGCGCTGATAGCGGGGGTCGTGGCCGAGAGCGGCGGTGCCGAGGGACTGGATGAGATCCCGGGAGGTACGGGTGACGGCGTTGACGGCCAGGCGGCGGCCGAAGCCTTCGGCGTCTTTGTCCCATTCTTTTGGCCGGTCGGCGAGCTGAGCGCCGAGGGAGGGGCCGACGGTGCGGAAGAAAGCGCCGGGGGAGGCGAAATCGTTCCGGAGGAAGAGTTCGACGCGCTGGGAGCCGGTGAGAGGGGCGTCCGATTGGGAGCGGGTGCGCCAGTTGGGATCGGCCTGGGCAAAGACCGGGAGAACAAGGAGGAAGAGGAGAGATTTCATTGGCTATTTTTCCAGGGCGCAGAGGTTGGCTTGATCGCCAGTGAAGGATTGCAGCGTGAGCGTTTTGGAGAGAAACGCTATGGAAGCGCGGACTGTGAGGTTGTTTTTGCCATCGGTTGTGGCGGTGGCATTTAGGGGTGTCTTCATTTCAGGAGGCTGGAGGGAGCCTTCCCATGGATGCTTCTTCTCATTCCAGATGAAATCCAGGAAGAGTTTGGTGCCACAAAAGTTGGCGGGCGGGTTCTGTTTCTTTGTACCGGCAGCGTAGCCGCAGAAGCCAGCGCCGCAGGGGGCGATGCGGACGATGAGGCCTTCCGCGGGGTTGACCCAGAGACCGGCGGGAATGGGTGGCTGGGCGAAGGCCACGGGGAGCAGCAAGAGAAGGGTGGCTGGTGTCATTGGGCGAGTCCTTGCAGCTGACCGGCGGCGATGAGGAGATCGAGCCGGGCGAGATCGAGTTGGTGGCTGGCGGCATCGCGGGAGTCGCGAGCGCGGATGAGCCGGGTTTGGGCGTCGGCGAGATCGAGTTCGAGGCCTAACCCGGCTGACAGGCGGGCGCGGGACTGGGTGAGCTGCTGTTCGGCAAGGTCGAGTTCGGCTTTGGTGAGATCCGAACGGGTGCGCGCGGAGGTAACGGAACGGTGGGCGAGGATGACGTCGAGGTGGATCTGGCGGCGGAGGTCGCGGGTGCGGGTTTCCTCGTCCCGGAGGGCGAGTTCGGCCTGCGACAGGTCGGCGCGGCGGCGGCCCCCATCGAAGACGGGGATGTTGAGGGAAAGGGAGAGCGAGCGGGTGTTGGCGGTATTGGCTGGGGTGAGACCGTTGGGGCCGTAATCGGCGGAGCCGGAGATGGTGGGGAGGAACTTGCGGCGGGCCGCAGTGACGCGGAGAGCGGCCACTTGTTCGCGTTTCTGTTGGGAGGCTAAATCAGGACGATGGGATTCGGCGAGAGGGATGATGGCGGCCGGGTTGTCCGGAAGGGCGTCCGAGGTGGCAGGGCGCTGAAGGCGGAGTTCGCCTTCCAGAGGGAGGCCGATCCAACGGCGGAGGGTGAGTTCCGCCTTTTCGGCTTCGAACTTCGCGGCGGTGAGGGCGCTATTGTCACTGGCGGTTTGGGCACGGGCGCGGAGGAGGTCCACGCTGGTGACGGTACCGGCGGCGAGGCGGATGCGGGCGGCGTCTTCGAGCTCGCGGGAGAGTGCGAGATTGGCGGTAAGCAGCGCGATGCGTTCGTTGGCGCGGAGGGCGTCGTAATACACGCGGGCGATCTGGGCGGCGACGGCGTGGCGCTCCGATTCGAGATCGTCGGCGGTGCGGGCGATGTCGCGGCGGGCGGCTTCGTGGGTTTTGCGGGCAGACAGATCGAGGAGCGTGGCGTTGACGGCGGCGCGGGTGTCGAAGGAGGTGAAACTGGGATTCAGGTTTGCGGGGCCGGTACCGAGCGAACCGATGCCGAGAGTGGCGAGGTTGCGGGTCTGTTCGCCGCCGGTGGCGCGTATATCGACAGAGGGCAGCATGGCGGCGCGGGTTTGGCGGGCGGAGAGTTCGGCGCGGGAGCGGTTGGACTCCGCGAGCGCGAGGGCGGCACGGTGGCGCGGGTCGAGGCCCAGGCGAATGGCGTCGGCAAGCGTGAGTGGCTGCTGGCTCCAGGCGGCAAGGCTGAGGAGGATTAACACGAGGGACTTCATAGAGACTCCTTTGCGCCGAGGTAGGCGGTGACGCGCTGGCCGGGAAGGAGCGGGGTGGCGGCGTCGAGTTCGATGAGGACTTCCAGGATCTTGGTGTCGATCCGTTCGCGGGGATCGTCGGTGCGGAGGTTCTTGCGGCCGATTCGTTTGCCAATCTCTGTGACTCGGCCGGGAAATCGCTCCTTTGGAAAGCTAACGGCGGTGACGAAGGCGGGCGTGCCGAGGGAGACACGGGCGATATCGCGTTCATCGACGTCGGCACGGACGCGAATCTTGGAGAGATCGCCGAGGAGGAGGAGCGGATCCCCGACGCCGGGGAGCACGTATTCGCCTTCTCTGTATTTCAGCTGGAGAACGGTTCCGGCGAAGGGGGCGCGGATTTGACGGGCGGAAAGCTGCGCCTGTTTTTCGGCCAGGCGGGCCCGGGCGGTTTCGATGCGGGCGGTGGCGATGGAAACGTCCTCCGGGCGGGGGCCGTTGGCGGTGGCGTTGCGGCGGGCGCCGGCGGCTTCATAGGCGGCACGGTCCTGTGCGGCCTGATGGCGGGCGCGGTCGTGCTCGTCGTTGGTGACCAGGTTCTGGCGGGCGAGCGTGTCGAGCCGTTGGAGCGCGGCGGCGGACTGGGCGGCGCGTTCGCCGGCCGCATCGGCATCGCGGCGAGCGGCGTCAATGAGTTCAGGACGTTCGCCGGCGTTGGTCTTTTGGAGATCCCGTTCGGCGGCGGCGACTTCGGCCTGCGCGCTTTCGACAGCGGAGGCTTCCAGCCGCGCGTCGAGCTCGACAAGCAGCTGGCCGGCGAGGACGGCGGCGCCTTCCCGAACGAGGATTCGTTTAATGACGCCGCTCGACATGGGGGCGATTTTGCCTTCGCGGCCGAAGGGTTCCACGATGCCGTTCCCGGTGACGAGTGTGGCGGGTTCGGCTTGGGTGGCGACCGCTTGGCGATTGAGGACGGCAGCACGGTCGGCAGCGGTTGGGATCGACAGGGTGTTGCCGGCTTTGAGTTGGTAGACGACCATACCGGCGGAGAGCAGTAGGACGGCGCCGGCGATGAGTGAGAACCATTTCAGTTTCGGGAACTTCATTGAGTTCCTCCTTCCTGGTGCAGGATTTGACCGTCTTCCATGTGGAGAATGCGGTCGGCATAGTGGTGGATACGCGCGTCGTGGGTGACGACGAGAATGCTGGAGCCGGCCTGGCGGGAGAGCCTGCGAAGGAGGTCCATGGCGACCTGGCCGTTGTGGGCGTCTAGCGAGGCGGTGGGTTCGTCGGCCAGGAGCAGACCGGGCTGGCCGGCCAGGGCGCGGGCGATGGCGACACGCTGCTGCTGGCCGATGGAGAGCTGGCCGGGCTGGTGTTGCTCCTTGCCGGCGAGGTTCACTTCGGCGAGCAGGACGCGGGCCTGGTTCAGGGCGTCGCGCTTGGACCAGCCGCGCATGCGGAGGACGGCTGCGATATTGCCTTCGGCGGTGAGGCCGGCCAGGAGATTGTGCGATTGGAAGATGAAGCCGATCTGCCAGAGGCGGAGGTCGTTCAGATCGGGCTCGCTGAGGGTGGTGGTCTCCTGACCGGCGATTTGTACGGAGCCGGCGGTGGCGCGGAGGACGCCGCCGAGGATGGAGAGCAGCGTTGTTTTCCCGCAGCCGGAGGGGCCGGCGAGCATGACGATTTCTCCGGGCTGGATCTCCAGGCTGACGCCGCGAAGCACCTGATAATCCTGGCCGCCGGTTCTGAATAGCTTGGTAACGTTCGCTACCTGCGCGGCGGGGATCATCGGAACACCATCCCGGGCTCAATGCGCCAAATGCGAACCATGGAGACGAGCGCGGCGGAGCAACACATGAGCACCATGGCGGCGAAGGTGGACCAGATCATGAACGGCTCAATGACGACGACGAGGGCGGCGGAACGGATGAGCAGGGCGACGGCGGAGACAAGGCCGATGCCGATCACGGAACCCATGGTGGCGTAGGCGCAGGCTTGGATGAGCATCAGGATCGTCAGGTCGCCGGTGCGGGCGCCGATGGCGCGTAGTGTGCCGAATTCACGGAGATTTTCGGAGACACCGGAGAAGACCGAGAGGCTGACCATGACGAAGCCGATGGCGATGCCGAAGGCGGCAAGGGAGCCGAAGACAACGCCAATGGGAGTTTTTGTGAGCATGGTGTTGGTGATGACCTTGTCGAGTTCGGCCTTGGTGACCACCATGGCTTCCGGGAGTTCCTGCTGCAGGCGGGCGCGGGCGGTGGCTGGATCGACACCGGGTCTAAGAACCACGAGGCCGGCGGTGGCTTTGTCGATGGGGATTTTGGCGAGGTCGCGAACGAGATCGAAACTGCCGAAGGCGAGGGGGGCCTCCATCTGCTGCGCACCCCAGGTGAGGCCGCTGATGGTGATGGACTGGCCGTTGACTTCGTGGGTGGAACCGAGCGTGACGCCGGGGAAGCGGACAAGATCGGCGGATTCGAGGATAAGCTGATCGCCGGCGAGGGCATTCGGGGTGGCGGCGACTACATTCCATGGGCCGCCGATGTGCGCGGGCGCGGTGGTGCCGACGAGGGTTAGGCCGTCGGAGGAGCCGTTGGGGAGGGCGATGGAGCCTCCGGCGAGTAGGAAGGGTTGGGCGTCAGCGACTTCGGCGGAGCTGCGGGCTCGTAGGACGGAACTGGTTGCAATGTACCGGCCGGGTACGAGGAATTCGGTGGCCGGGGGGAGGATCCAGATGTCGGCTTTAGCGTTGCGGATGAGCATGGCGCTTTTGTTTATGAGCGCAAGCATGATGCCGATGGATTGGTTGGCGAGGATGGAGGCGAAGATGACCCCAAGCAGGGTTGCGACCAGGCGCAACTTGTTGTGCCACATGATGTTGAGGCCAATATCGGCCATGAGGGATAGGTTCCACAGGGTGAGGGGACGGCTGCCCTTTCTCCTGTTGGCTTTGTAATTTGACTCCATAGTCAATTTACAAGACGGAGTAGATTCGAAAAAGGTTCCCAGGCTGACGAAATAATTTGACTGTGAAGTCAAACCCTCGCGGGCGGGGTGTTGGATATGATGAAGGCAACGTGGCGACGAAGCGATTCCAGAACCTGGATGCGGAGAAGCGGGACAAGATCCTGCGGGCGGCGATTGAGGAGTTTGGGGAGAAGGGGTTGGACAAGGCGACGCTACAGGATGTGGCGGCGCGGGCGGGGGTAGCGAAGGGGTTGTTGTACTACTACTTCGAAGACCGTGAGGATTTGCTGGCAACGCTGTTTGAATTTGTGCAGGAGCGGTTGTCGGCAGCGCTGGTGGAGACGCCTGTGTATGAAGATGTAGCGACGTTTTGGGCTTTTGTAGAGGGAGTGGCTGTGCAGGCGATCCGCGGGTTTACGCCGCAGGGGTGGATGATTCCATTTATGGAGCGGGTATTGGAGTCGGTTTCGAAGGGGATTGTGCCGAGTGGGTTCGAGGAGCGGAAGGCGCTGACGGAGCGATTGATTGGACAGACGGTGATGGATGGGGTGCGGCTGGGGGCGCTGCGGGCGGATTTGCCGCCGGAGTTGATGCAGCGGGGGATTGGGCTGTTGATGCGGGCGTGTGAGACGTGGCTATTCGGGCGGATTGGACGGGCGGAAGCCACAGAGGGGGATGCGGCGGTGATTGTGGGATTGCTGCGGGATGCGTTTGGGCGACGGCCGGGATGACGACTCCCTTTATGGCTGCAGGACGGAGAGGAGGAAGGCTTCGGCCTTCTTCAACGTGTCATTGAAGGCGGGGGTGCCGCCGGGTTTGTAGTTGAAGAAGCCGTGCTTTTCGCCTTCGTACCCGATGAGGTCGCAGCGGGCGCCGGCTTGTTTCATTTTGGCGGCGAAGGACTCCATGGAGGCGTAGGGGACGGTGGTGTCGGCTTTGCCGTGGAGAATGAGGGTGGGCGGGGAGTTCTTGGAGACGTGGTGCCAAGGGGAGATACTGACGCCGTCGACACCGCCGAAGATGGGGCGCGCGGTGCGGTTGGCGGACCAGGCGGCGAGGGCCTCGTCGCCGGGTACGGGGGCAAAGATAAGATCGGGGTTGAAGAGGACCAGCGCGGCGACTGTCGTTTTGGGGATAGTACCGGCAACGGCGGCGAGCATGCCTCCGGCGGAGCCGCCGCCGGCAGCGATTCGAGCAGGGTCGATACCGAGGCGGGCGGCGTTGGCGTGGACATAGCGGAGAGCGGCGCGGGCATCGAGGATGCTATCGGGGATTTTGGATTGGTGGCGGGATTCGACGCGGTAATCGGCGGTGATAGCGACAAAGCCGAGAGAGGCCAGACGGCGGCAGTGCTGTTCGAACTGGACCGGGCTGCCGTGATGCCAGCCGCCGCCGAAGAAGAAGACGACGGCGGGGCGGGGGGTGGATTTCTGCGGAGGATCGAAGATGTAGAGGTTCAGTTTGGCGCTGGCAACAGTGGCGTACGTTTCGACTTTGGCGCCGGGCATTTCGGGCGGGTAGGGGAGATCAGCTCTCTGGGCAAGAGCGACGGCGGCGGTGAGGAGGAAGAGAGTTTTCATACGCGGCAGGCGGCACGGACGGCGCCGATCATTCGTTTCTGGGCGGTTTCGACAGTGTTCATGATTGTCCGGACTTTGGCGGCGGCCTGTTTGGGATTTTTGTGGATGGCTTCCAGGCGGCTCCAGAGTTCGGCACCGCTGGTTTCGTCGACTTCGAAGAACCAGTCGTTGGAACCAAAGTCGCGGTACATCTGGCCTTTGCAGGTGTCGGTGGGCTGGCGCACATAGAAGGCCGGGGTGCCGTTCCGGAGGGCGATCAACGGCGAGTGACATTCGACGCTGACGACGGTCTGCGCCTGGGCGTAGACGCTGGCAGCTTCGTCGGGGAGCCAATAGGTATCGCGCCAGACGACGTTTTTGCGGACGTCTTCGGGGAGCGGATCGACGAGGACCTCTTTCGCCATTTCGACCTGGTAGGTCATCTCGGCGCATGCGAGGACTCGGTTGCCAGTTTTGCGGACGTAGGCGGTGATCATGTCGCGGAGCTTGGCGTGATCGGCGTTGGTGGTGCGGTTGTTGATGGCGTCGCGAATGTGGTCGGCGGGGACGCGGGCTTCGTTGCGGATTTTGTAGTAGGGCGTGTAGCGGAGACGGGGGATAACGCAGATGAACTTGCCGCGTTGGAGATTGTGGGCCTGGAGGTAGGCGGCGGCTTTAGCGTCATCGCGGAGGTGCATGCCGAGCTGCGCGTCGGGGCCGAATTCGAGGATGGGAGTTTTGAGGTTCTGGGTGCGGAGATAGTCGCGGGAGATGGTATCGCGGCAGAAGAAGAAGGCGGCGCGATCGATGACGTAGCGGAGGTCGGCGGGGAGGTGGGTGGCGGGGAGTTTGACGGCTTTGGCGTGGAGTTGGGTAAGCGTGCCGCCTTCGGGTTCGCGGTCGCCGCCGATGCCGGAGATGGGATCGGTACTGACGCCGAGGACGCCAACGGGTTTACCGGTGGCTTTGGCGAAGGCGACAGCGTGATTGGAGGCGGGGAAGCCGGAGCCGGAACCGGAGAGGTAGAGATCGGCTTCGGCCCAGGCTTGGGCGAGTGCCGGGGTGGTGGGTTTGTTGTCCTTGTCGAGCGTGCCTTCGGCGATGCGGAGGCGGGGGTAGCCCTTGGTGAGCAGTTCGCGGGAGCCGTGACCGAGACTGCCGGGCCAGAGGGTGATTTCGGCTTCGGGGAAGAATTTGTTGAGCAGGGTGAGGGCGCCGGGGGTGTGGCCGATGTCGCCAATGTTGACCGACTGCCAGGAGCTGCGGAGGAGAATGCGGGGCGGGCGGGTGGCGGCTGTTAAAGGGAGGGCGGCCAGGAGTTGGCGGCGGGAGATGCGCATGTTGGTATTGTATGGATTTTCTTGACCCCATATTCCGCTGGTTCGCGCACGGGACGGTATGAAACTTCTTGCGCCTTTTTTCATGCTTGCAGCCTTGGTATTTGGCGGCACGGTTTACACGTGGACGGATATGGGAACGCACCAGGGCGCGAGTACGGGCGCCAACGGCCTGAACAACAATGGTGAGGTGGTAGGCGTGTTTTCCTCGGGTAGCGGATTTCATGCCTGGAAGTATAGTGGCGGCGTTTTCACGGATATGGGGACGATGGGCGGGATTATTAGCGAGGCGAACGCGATCAACAACAGCGGGCAGATTACGGGCCGGTCGCAGATTGCGAATGGGAATGAGGTGGCGTTTGTCCATCAAGGAGGCCTTTTCACGAACATCGGTTCGCTAGGCGGGGTGAGCACGATCGGACAGGGAATCAACGAAAACGGATGGGTGACCGGGTATGCGGATACGGCGAATAGCGGTGCGTATCAGACGTTCTTGTACAACGGAACGAGTTTTGTGGCTTTGAACTCGCTGGGAGGCGGGTCGGGTCAGGGGATAGATGTGAACGCCAGCGGATGGGTGACCGGGGGGTCATACACGGCGGGTGGGCAATTCCACGCGTTCGTGTGGGACGGAGTAACGATGATTGACCTGGGGACGATGGGCGGCGTTTATAGCATCGGCCGCGGGATCAATGACGCTGGACAGGTGGCGGGTTACCTGGTTGATAGTTCCGGCAACTTCCACGGATTTCTGTATACACCCGGAGTAGGGATGGCCGACATCGGCATGCTGGGCACGCAGTTTACCTTTGCGCGGGCGATCAATTCAGCAGGGTGGGTGACCGGGAATTCAGCGAACGCGAGCTTTCAAAATCGGGCGTTCGTTTATGACGGCACGACGATGCAGGATATGAATTTGTTGTCGTTTGTGACGCCGTTGCCGACGGTGCTGACGGTTTCGTTTGGAATCAACGATGTGGGCCAGATCATCGCCAATGGCGACGATGGGAAGGCATATCTGCTGACGCCGGTAGGCGGGGACGTGCCGGAGCCGGGGACGTGGGCAATGATGACGATGGGGTTGGCGGGAGTGGCGTGGCGGGCGAGACGCTATCGGGGCTAGTGACGGCGCCAGGCGACGATCTTGGAGGAGTAGGCGGTGCCTTCGGTGGCCTGGCTGGACAGGACAAGTTCAAAGGGAGGGAGCGGATCGGCGGGAGAAATGGCGAGCACGCGGCGGACTTCGGCTAAGGATTCCGGACGCAGAAGGAACTCGCCGGCGCCTTCGGTCCCTTCGAAGCTGATGCCGGCGATGAGCAGTACGGCACCGGAGCCGGAGAGGTTGTTGACGAGCGCTATGCGGCTCCAGTGGCCGGTTTCGAGCTCATAGGTGGTTGACTCGGCGGGTGAGGGTTGGCGGTTGATGATTTTGGCCTTGTCGAATTGGAAGTTCAGGCCGGCATCGAAGAGACCGGCCCATGGGTTGGAGGCCTGGCTGCCGGTGACGATAAGGTTGCCGGATTTGAGATCGCGGGCGCTGACGTGTTTGGCGTGGCGAATTTCGATGCGGCGGGCGGAGGAGGGATAGCCCTGGAGGAGTTTGGCGAGGACGCCTACGTCGGCGAGGGACGTGATCTGGCGGAGGGACATGTCGCGCCAGATGTGTGAGGCGACTTCGTTGCCGGTGAATTCACGGGCGCCTTCCTCGACGAACTCGCGGCTGCCGTATTTGTCGACATCGGGCTGTTGACTGGACCAGCGGTTCATCGAAGCAAGCGCGGAATCGGTGAGGACGAAACGGATGGGCCCGGGGGACTGGCGGAGGTATTGGGCGAAGACGGAGTCGGACTCCGCGGCCCATTCTGCGGGGCGGTTACGGTCGAGAGCGAGCCAGAGGGCAACGAGGGCGAGAGCAGCGGTGAGGGCGATCCAGAGGTAGGGCTTTGGCGGAACCGTTGGGGCAGGCGGGGCGGCGGCGAGGGGCCGCTCGGCGAAAGCGGGGACATAGGCGCCTTTCGGGATATCGAGGATGAGGGGTTCGTGGGCGCCCTCGGTGTCGAAGTATTCCTTCAGCTTGGTGCGAAGTTGGCGGGCGGAGGCGCGGACGATGTTGTCGTCAGCCGGGTTGTAGGTTTCAGGGCGGCCGAAGACATGGACGCCAATTTGCTGTTCACCGAGCGCCTCGGGATGGGCGGCGTGGGAGGTGATGTAAAGGAGTAATTCGCGGAGGCGGGCGGCACGTTGGAAGGCACGGCTAGCCAGAATCCGTTCGACGACGGCCTGGCGCACGATGAAATCCGCGGACGCAGGCGGTGGAATCAACTCCTGTTCTGGCAATCAGTTACCCCTGTGAATCACAGCCTTAGCACAGTGAATTCCCCTATTATATGCGCCTCGAGGTGGTTCAGAATGGTTAAGACCATGTTGACACCGAGAGTCCTTGCCGCCTTTCTGATTTTTGCCGGCACCGCGCTGGCGCAGACCGCCCAACTGAATGGGCGGGTGACGGACGCGACCGGGGCAGTTGTGCCCGCCGCCGCCGTTTCCGTGCGCAGCGCCGCGACGGGGACTGAACGGCAGACGCAGACGAACGACGTTGGGCTGTATACGCTGCCGCTGTTGCCGCCGGGCGTGTATGAGATTCGGGTGAACCATACAGGGTTCAAACCGGTGCTGCAGGGAGGGGTACGGCTGGAGGTGGACCAGAGAGCGACGGCGGATTTCACGTTGGAGGTGGGCGCAACCACCGAGCAGGTGGAGGTGCGCGGTTCGGTGAGCCGGTTGAACACGGTGGAGGCATCGCAGGGGCAGGTGATCGACAATCAGCGGATTGTAGACATGCCGTTGAACGGGCGGAACTACCTGGACCTGGCTTTGATGTCGGGCGGGGCGGTGCAGCCGGCGAACGGGTCGCGCTCGGGCGGGTTCTCCGCTGGCGGACAGCGGATCAGCCAGAACAACTACATCATGGACGGGATTGACAATAACTCGGTGGAACTGGCGGCAGCCGGGCGGCGGGCGGAGATGGTGGAGCCGTCGATTGACGCGATACAGGAGTTCAAGGTGCAGACGAATTCCTATGCGGCCGAGTTCGGGCGCGGGATGGGCGCGGTGGTGAACCTGACGATCAAGAGCGGGACGAACGCGATTCACGGGACGGCGTTCGAGTTCGTCCGGAATGAGATCTTCGACGCCAGGAACTTCTTCACGCCGGCCGGGGCGGCCAAGCCGCCGTTCAAGCGAAACCAATATGGTTTTTCGTTTGGCGGGCCCGTGGTGATTCCGCGGGTCTACAACGGACGGAACAAGACGTTCTTCTTTGGCGACTTTGAGAAGACGCGAATTCGCGAGACTTCGACGATTGCCAGTACACTGCCGACGGTGAAGATGCGAGCAGGGGACTTTTCAGAGTTGACCAAGCGGGTGAACGACCCGACGACGGGGCTGCAGTTCCCAGGGAACGTCATTCCGGCTTCGCGGCTGGATGTGGTGGCGAACCGGTTGGTGAAGCTGTACCCGGCGCCGCAGAGCGCGGCACTGGCCAACAACTTCACGTATCTTTCGCCGCGCAACCAGAACGTGGATAAATGGGACTTTCGCGCGGACCACAACATGGGCGCGTCCGACAACTTCTTCTTCCGCTTCAGCGCGCACGACACGTTTCTGCCCGACACACCGTCCCTGCCGGCGCCGGCCTATGGGAGCGGAAATCTGGATTACATCACCGAAGGCGTGAACACCGGCATCGGCTGGAACCATATCTTCTCGCCGAGCCTGATTCTAACGACGCGCGCGGGCTGGAACTATGCGCGGTTCCAACGGAACAATCCGGCGTCGGCGCTGGGCCACAATTTCAATCAGGAGTTCGGCATCCCGGGCGCGAGCTACGTGCCCGATGGGAGCTTTTCGCAGATGGCGATAACGGGATATCGCGCGTTGGGCATCGGCGCGAACAACCCGGTGGACCGCAACTCGCAGAACCGCCAAGTGAATGGTGATCTGACCTGGGTGCGCGGGCGGCATTCGATCAAAACGGGCGCGTCGTTCATCCGTTCGCAGAATCCGATTTACAACATCCGGAACACGCTGGGCACGTATACGTTTAACGGGCAGTATTCGGGCGACGGGGCGGCGGATTTTCTGCTGGGCGTGTCGAGCCAGTGGGCGTGGCAGTCGCCGCTGCAGGTATCGATGCGGACCTTCAATTTCGCGGTGTATACGCAGGACGATTGGAAGATCAACAACCGGCTGACCATCAACCTGGGATTCCGGTATGAGGTGAGCCCGCCGTGGCTGGAGAAGTCGAACAAGATGGGGAACTTCGATATCGACTCCAAGCCCGGACAGGCGCAGCTGGTCTATTCGACGTCGAGTGGTTCGCGGGCGGACCGGGCGACGGTGGCCACCGACACCAATAACGTGATGCCGCGTGTGGGCTTTGCGTACAAATTGAACAACAAGACCGTGATCCGATCCGGATACGGACTGTTCTACGCCTACATGCAGAACATGGGAGACAGCGAATACATCATTGGCAATGCGCCGTTCGCCTATGGCGTGACGCTTACGGGCAGCACGACCGTGCCCGCGGTACGGTTGGCGACGGGCCCGGCGGCCGGGGCGACGGAGTTGAGCAAGGCGACCGGGTTGCAGTTTTCTTCGTATGAGCGCAATCCGCCGCAGTCGAGTGCGCACCAGTGGAACATGAACGTCCAGCGGGAGTTGGGGAACGACTGGCTGTTGGAGGTTGGGTATGCGGGCTCGCGTGGGCTGCATCTGATCCGGCGTTATGACGGGAACTTTTCGCCGGCGGGGGCGGGAAGCATCGATGCGAAACGGCAGTTCAAGAGCCTGGTGATACCGGGGACCGGGATTACGGCCTCGCCGCTGGGGCCGGTATACAGCCACCGGGCTGACGGGAATTCGATCTACCACGCAATGGTGGCGAAGATTGAGAAGCGGTTTTCTAAGGGGCTGACTCTCTTAGGCTCCTACACGTGGTCCCGGACGATTGGGGATACGTGCGGCCAGTCTGTCGACGGAGACGCGGCGGGATGCGGATTCCAGAATCTGTTCAACCTGCGGCCGGAGCGGAGCCTGGACAATCAGGATGTGCCGCACCGGTTTGTCACGTCGGTGCTGTATGAACTGCCCGTCGGCAAGGGGCGGCATTTCCTGGCCGGGGCGCCGGGAGTGGTGGATGCGGTGCTGGGCGGATGGTCGTTGGGCTCGATCGTCACGGGGACTGCGAACCTGCCGTTCAGCCCGACGGTGCAGGGGAATCCGGCGAACACGGGAACGTATGGCGTGGTGCAGCGGCCGGACGTGGTGGGGGCGGCCTACGACGGCGAACGAACGTTGCAGCGGGACTTCAATACCGCGGCTTTTGCGCGGCCGGCGAACTTCACGTATGGTTCGGCGGGGCGAAATATCCTGCGCGGGCGGCCTCAGTTCAACTGGGACTTTTCGGCGTTGAAGAACTTCCGGATTACCGAACGGGTGAAGGCTCAGTTCCGGTTTGAGGCGTTTACGTTCACCAATACGCCTCGGTTCGGGGCGCCGGGGAACGTGTTGGGTACGGCGGCCTTCGGCGTGATCAGCAGCGCCGCGACCCCGCGGAATTTGCAATTTGGTTTGAAGCTACTCTGGTAGGCGATTATCCCCATGTTGAATCGACGCCAGTTTCTTGCTGCCTCCGCGGTTGCAGCGGCTCCGGCCAAGCGCCGGAATGTGATCTTTATTCTGAGTGACGATCACCGTTACGACGCCATGGGTTTTCTGAAGGCGCAGCCCTGGCTGCGGACGCCGCAGATGGACCGGATGGCGAACGAAGGCGTGCACTTCAAGAACGCCTTTGTGACGACGGCACTGTGCAGCCCGAGCCGGGCTTCCGTATTGACGGGCGTGTATGCGCACCGGCATCGGATTGTGGATAACAACACGCCGATTCCGGCGGGGACGACGTTCTTTCCGACGTATTTGCAGAAGGCGGGGTACAAGACCGGGTTCTTCGGCAAGTGGCACATGGGTGCGGAAACAGACGCGCCGAAGCCGGGGTTTGACCAGTGGGTGAGTTTCCGTGGACAGGGGACGTATCTGCCGAATCCGAACGGGCTGAACGTGAACGGGAAGAAGGTACCGCAGAAGGGGTACATCACCGATGAGCTGACTGATTATGCGGTGGAGTGGATGCGGACTCTACCGAAGAATCAGCCGTATTTCCTGTATCTTTCGCATAAGGCGGTGCATGCGGAATTCCAGCCGGCGAAGCGGCACGAGGGGATGTACAAAGACGCCAAGTTCGCTTATCCGCCGACGATGGCGGCCGATGGGGAGATGGCGCAGAACCGGCCGACCTGGGTGAAGAATCAGCGGAACTCGTGGCATGGGGTGGATTATCCGTATCACTCGACCCTGGATATCGCCGATTACTACAAGCGCTACGCGGAGACGCTGATGGCGGTGGACGAGAGTATCGGGCGGGTGTTCGATGAATTAAAGACGCGCGGGGAGTTGGATTCGACGCTGGTGATTTACATGGGGGACAACGGGTTCGCTTTCGGGGAGCACGGGCTGATTGATAAGCGGACGGCGTATGAGGAGTCGATGCGCGTGCCGTTGCTCGCGCGGTGTCCGGAGTTGTTCGGGGGCGGAAAAACGGTGAAGGAAGTAGTGGCGGGGATCGACATTATGCCGACCGTACTGGCAACTGCGGGGGCGGCGGGGCCGAAGGGATTGGACGGGATGAATTGGCTGCCGCTGGTGCAGGGGCAACAGGTCCCGTGGCGGAAGGAGTTGTTGTACGAGTATTACTGGGAGCGGAATTTTCCGCAGACGCCAACGATGCATTCGTTGCGCGGGGAGCGGTACAAGTTCATCCGGTATCAGGGGATTTGGGATACCGATGAGCTGTACGACGTGCAGGAGGACCCGTTGGAGAGCCGGAACTTGATCGCCGATCCACGGGTGGCCGATGTTGTGAAGCAGATGCGGGAGCGGCTGTTTGACGTGTTGGAAAAGACGGACGGGATGAACATTCCGCTGCAGCGGGACCGTGGCGGCTTGAACAACAAACGGAATGAGGGGAAGGGGAAAGCGGCCGATTTCCCCGCGGAGATGTACAAGGCGCCGGGCGGGCCGGCGAGGCATAACTAGGGCCAGTGCGAAGGTTCGCCGGTTTCGAGTTCGAGCCAGTTATTTTGGGGGAGAGCTTCGACCGGCAGGTTGTCGAGCCAGATGGAGAGCTGGAACGGAATAGTTTCACCGGGCTGGTAGCCGAGTGCTGACAGCGGCACGGCGGCTTCGACGATGCGGCCGGTGGCAAAGTCCGCCGGGGTGAGCGTGACCTCATCGCGCTGGGTTTTCAGACGGATCTGCAGATGCATCTGGGCGGGCATGGGGTCGAAGTCACAACGCAGATAGAACGTGTCACCGCTGGTGCCGTAGTAGAACATCGCCAGACCGCTGCGACCGCCGTGCATGGCGCCCTGTTTCTGATCCACCTTGTATTCGCCGGCGCCCATCCACTCGAAGTAGGACGAGACCTCGCCGTCAATAATGGGTTGAATTTGCGAGGCGGGCCGGATGTTATGCTCCGCACTGGAGATGCGGAGGATAGGGCGTCCGAGTTCTTCGGGTGCGGGCTGGCCCAGGAGGCGGTAGACGTTGGAGAGATGATCGCGGAAGAGCTGATCGAACTCAGCGCGGTTGGCCGATTCGTGGTGGGGGCCGTACCACCAACACCAGTCGGAGCCCTCGGCGATGAGGATTTCTTCGAAGGCCATTTCGCGATCCGCGGCGGGCGCGGCGGCGGCGTATTTGTCGTAGGCCTGACGGGCCTTGAGGAGATGCTCCCAGGCGCGGTTGTCTTCGTCGAAGCCGATCCAGACGTCGAAGTTGGCGCTGATCCAGGAGCCGGGGAAGATGCCGGTCAATGGCTGGGGCGTATGCCGTTCGAGGGCCTCGCTGACGGTGAGGGCGTTGAGGTTGGGCGTAGACTCCAGGCGCTGATAGAGTTCGCGAAGGAACTGGCGGCCGCTTTCCGGGAAGTACTCCCAAGCGTTTTCGCCGTCGAGAATAACGGGGACCAACGCGTCGCGCCCACCGGCGTTTTCGACGATGCGGGAGATGAGATGATCGGCCGCCTCCGCGGGGCCCATCTTCGAGTACGTGAAGCCGACGAGATCACTCAAATAGTGGTCGCGGAAGAGGCCGTGGAGCTGCTTGCCGTTCTGCTGCCAGAGGTAGGGGCGATAGGTTTCAACGACGCCGGCATCGCGACCAAGCGTACGGCTGAGCACGCCGTTATCGGTGGCGAACCACTTGAAACCGCATTCGGCCGCCAGAGTTAGCGCCTCGTCAGAGACGGAGCCTTCGCTGGGCCAGAGGCCCGTTGGCGCCACGCCGGTTTGCTGTTCCATGTAGGCACGGGCACGGCGGAGTTGTTCGCGGGCGTCTTCGGGATAACGGTAGCGGGTGGGGAGAGGGACGCCGGGATTGGAAATACCGGCGATGTTGGAGTCGCAGACAAGCGGGAGGATGGGGTGATAGAACGGCGTCGTTGAAATTTCGATCTGCCCGGTGGCGGCGAACTTCTTGTAGACCGGGATGACGTGGCCCATCACTTCGGTTTGTTTGCGGCCAAGGAGGGTTTGATCTTCGTTGTTGTAATCGCGGCCTTTGCGGACGAGGGCGGCGATTTCGGGATCGCGGGTGAGGAAGAATTCGTCGAACCAGGCGAGTTGGGAGAGGACCTGCAGGTCGCGGTAGTCCTGAACCGAGTATGGGCGGGTACGGCTGATGTACAGTTCCGCGTAGCGCGGATAGCGGTAGATGAGATTGTCGACGTTGGCCTGGAAGAAGTAGCTCAACAGGAACTGCTTTTCGCCGTCGGTGAGTGTTTCGGCTGGCTTTAGGGCGAGACGAAGGAACGGGTCCTCCGCCTTGCCGGAGGCATATTCTTCCACCTGGACGAGCATGGAGGGGACGAGGTTGAAGGTCTGGCGGACCTTGGGAAATTCGCCCAGGATTTCGACCATCCCGTAGTAGTCCTTGAGCCCGTGGAGACGGGTCCAAGGGAGCTTGTACTCTCCGCTCACCAGATCCTTGTAGAAGGGCTGGTGCATGTGCCAGACAAAGCAAACGTCAATCTGCGGCATTATTTTCCGAAGTAGCTCCGAACGGGAATGGGGGGCTGGGTGCCACGGACGGCGAGCCAGATGATGTCGTTCATCTCGTCGTCGTCGATCTCGTCGGCTTCGGTGAAATCGAAGCGGGCGGAGCGGCGGGCGAGGGCGGTCTGGGCGGGGTTGCGATCATCGAGCGAGACGTTGGGTTTTTCGGCGGAGTACGGCTTCAAGTCCGCCGTATTCTGGAAGACGCCGAGCATCGGACGGGCGCCGGCGTCGTGCATGGTCATTGGGTTCAGGCCCAGGATCAGCTCCATGGTCCGGAGGATGGAGGTGGTGTTGTAGAAGCTGGAATCGATGGCGCCACGCTTGGCGTAGGGCGAGATGACGTAGGCCGGGGAGCGGTGAGAGTCGACGTGATCGGGGCCGTTCTGGGCGTCGTCTTCGAGGACAAAGATCGCCATTTTCGGCCAGAAACTGGAGCGGGTGAGGGATTCGACGATCATGCCGAGGGCTGCGTCGTTATCGGCCATTTGGGCCACGGGCGTGCGTTTGCCGGCGCTGGCGCCGGAGGTGTGATCGTTGCCGAGGCGAATGATGGTGAGGTGGGGAAAGCGCTTTTCGCCTTCCTGGCGGCCGAGGTCGGAGATGAAGACTTTGGCACGATCGACGTCGAGGTAATCGAGATCGAAGGCGCGGTAGGCCTTGTGGGTGTGAGGGGCGAGAGCCGGGTCGCGGACGAGGGCGAGGTGGTTGTTGTCGTTGACTTCCGCCAGCGGGCGATTGGTGGCGTGGTAGCCGTAGTTGCGAAGGCGTAGGCCCTTGGCCAGCACGTTGTTCCAGATGAAGCCGGCGGGCGCGGTAGCGGCCGGTTCGCCGCCTTCATAGTCGTACTTCTTGCGGCGGCCGGCATAGCTGTTGGGCCATAGGCGCTGGACATAATCGGGCGCGATGGCGGCCATAGACCAGTTGTGGCCATCGGCGCTGACGTCGGCGTTGACGTAGAAGTTGTCGAGCAGGACGAACTCGTTGGCAAGCTTGTGATGATTGGGGGCGATCTTCTGGCCGAAGACAGTGAGCGACGGATCGCTGTTGCCTTTGCCGATGTCGCCGAGCACCTGATCGTACGTCCGGTTTTCCTTGATGATGTAGACGACGTGCTCGATGGGGGAACGATCGGAGGAGTGGGCGGGGATGACGGTGGCATCGCCACGGTGGCCGAGGTGGCGTTTTTCTTCTGTATAGGGAGTATTGCGGCGGACCTGATCGGTCCAGGCAAGAAGATCCGCCGGGTCGACCGTGCTGATGATGGAAGCCGAGCCCTGCTGCAAGCGACCGACGTACTGCGGGCTGGAGTTACCGAGGTGTTCATTGGCCGGGAGGCGGACGGGGCTGGGTCCGCGGGGGTTGGCGAAGCTGCGGTTGCCTCGGCCGTTAAGGACGATCAAGCGCTTGTCGTCGAGGGCACGCGCGGCAGTGGGATACCAACCTGTGGGAATGAAGCCGAGGACGCGGGAGCGGCCACCGGCAATGTTGACGGCGGCGACGGCGTTGGCGTCGGAGCAGACGACGTAGAGGGACTCCTCATCGGGGCTGAGGGCGAGGGCGGAGGGCGTCATGCCGGCCGGCGAATCGGGATAGAGCGACACGTTGATGGCTTCGATGGGGCGGAGTTCTTTGGACTCTGTGACGCCGATGACGCGGACGGTATTGGTGTTGCCCAGGGTGACAAAGAGGCGGCCGGGAAACTCGTTGGATTCGCCCTCTTCATCGCCGGCTTTCTTGGCGCGCCAGAGCATATCGGTGGAGTGGGGACCGGCGTTGACACGGTTAAGAACGGTGCCGTTTTGCGAGTCGTGCTGGGTGATGATGCCGTCGGCCCAACTGGAGACGAAGAACGTTTTGCCATCGGGGTGGAAGAGGATTTTGTAGGGGCGGCGGCCGGTCTTCCAATTTTCGATGACGCGGCCGGATTGGGGGTTGATGACCTTGATGGAGTCGTTGTACAGATCGGCCAGGTAGATCAGGCGGCCATCGGGGGAAAGGGCCAGATCGCCGAGGAAATCGGTGGGTTTGCGCTGGGCGGCGGGGGTGACGTCGAAGACGCGGGAGGGGGCGAGTTTGCCTTCGTCGGAGAGGGTGAGTTCGTGGACGTTGTGGCGGGAGGCGCCGCCGACGTAGACGGTGTGGGAGTTGGGAGAGACGGCGAGGCCGAGCCAGGCGTCATCGAAGGAGACGCGGGAGAGCTCCGTCATGGTGGCCGGGTCGAAGACGGCGACGGAGGGCTTGTTGAAGCCGCCGTGGAGGATGAGCAGATGGCGCTTATTCGGCGTGAAAATGGCCGCCATGGGGAAGGTGTCGAGCGGCAATTGGCGGCCGGCGGGCTGGACGATTTGTCCCGTGGGAACGAGGAAGCGGCCGCCGGAGAGGGCACCGACGCGTTCACGGATCTCAGGCTGGGAGAGGAGGGCGGCGGCGGCAATAAGCACGAGGCCGGCGGCGAGCAGGATTTTTTTCATTCGCGATACCGTTGGGCAATTGGGTAGCGGCGGCCCATGCCGAAGGCCTTGGAGGTGACCTTGATGCCGGGCGCTGCTTGCTGGCGTTTATATTCGTTTCGATCGACTTTATTGGTCACGTCGCGGACGACTTCGATAGCGACGTTGAGGCGTGTGGCGATGGCGGCCGGCGGGAGGAAGTCTTCGACGTAGGCTTTGAGAATGGGGTCGAGGACGTCGTATTCGGGGAGCGAGTCAGAGTCCTTCTGATCGGGCCGGAGTTCGGCCGAGGGAGGCTTGGTGAAGACGGATTCGGGGATGGCGTCGTTTAGCCGTTTGTTGGCGACGCGGCAGAGGTCGTAGACGATGGTTTTGGGAACGTCAGAGATGACGGCGAGACCACCGCACATGTCGCCGTAGAGGGTGCAGTAGCCGACGGCGATTTCGCTTTTGTTGCCGGTGGTGAGGACCAGCGCGTTGAACTTGTTCGAAAAGGCCATCAGGGTGAGACCGCGCAGGCGGGATTGGATGTTCTCTTCGGCGACGCCGGGTTTGGTGTCTTTGAAGAGCGGATCAAGCGCGGCGATGGCGGACTGATAGCCGGGATTGATGGAGATGAGGTGGAACGGAATCGCTAGTTTTTCGGCCATTTCGCGGGCGTCGGTAACGGAGTGGTCCGATGAATAGGGGCCAGGCATGCCGATGCCGCTGACGTTTTCGCGGCCCAGGGCTTCGACGGCGATACAGGCGACTAGGGACGAATCGATCCCGCCGGAGAGACCGATGACGGCTTTGGAAAAGCCGCACTTGCGGAGGTAGTCTTTGGTGCCGAGCACGAGCGCTTCGTAGACGGCTTCGTTCTCTTCGGCGTGGGTGTCGTGGTGGTCGCCTTTGCCGGTATTGATGTCAGCGATAACGAGGTCTTCGGCAAAGCTGGCGGCCTGGGCGATGACCTTGCCGGTGGGGTCCATGGCGAAGGAAGAGCCATCGAAAACGAGCTGATCGTTGCCGCCTACCTGATTCACATAGACGACGGGAATGCCGTGGTGGCGGGCGATGTTGGAAAAGATCTGGCGGCGGAGGTCGCGCTTGCCCATCTGGTACGGCGAAGCGTTGATGGAGATGAGGACCTTGGCCCCTTCGTTGACGAGTTCGTCGACGGGGTCACGATCGTACAGGCGCTTCTCCCAGAAGCGCTTGTCGTTCCAGGCGTCTTCGCAGATGGTGAGGGCGACGGGGGTGGCGCCGAGCTGGAGGAGCGTCTGGTCATCGGCAGAGCGGAAGTAACGCTGTTCGTCGAAGACGTCGTAGTTCGGCAGAAGCATTTTGCGCTGGCGGAACTGGATCTGCCCGCGCTGCAGGACAACGGCGGTGTTCCAAATACGTTTGCCTTCGGGGGAGTCGACGGGCTCCACGGTGCCGCAGATGATGGTGATCTTGAGCGGCGCGGCGGCGGCGGCGAGCTTTTCGATTTCGAGCTGCGCCTGTTCGAGGAGTGCGGGGCGATCAAGCAGGTCCTGCGGCGGGTAGCCGATTAGGGAAAGTTCGGGGAAGACGACGACATCGGCACCGGCTTCGGCGGCACGCCGGGCGGTGCGGAGCATGAGGGCGGCGTTACCGGGGAGATCACCAACCGTGGTGTTGATCTGGCCGAGGGCGATGCGCATGTTCTATTTTAGCTGGCGGCGCAAAATTTCGTATTTCCTACAACCCGATGCTGTAAAGATGCGAGTCCGTCCGGTAGATGAGTTGATTGCCGGCGATGGCCGGGGAGGCTGTGATGCGCTCGCCGAGCTGGTTGGTAGCGAGGAGTTGGAACGCCGGGCCTGCTTTGACGACGAACGTGGCGCCGTCGTTGTTGCTGCAGTAGACGCGGCCGTTGGCGGCGATGGGCGATGAGTTACAGGCGCCGCCCAGGCGCTCGCGATAGAGTTCGCGGCCGGTTTTGCTATCGAGGGCGACGAGAACGCCATTGTCATTCAGGGCGTAGAGAATGCCACGGTAATAAACGGGCGAGGGCTCCTGCGGCCCTGGCTTTTCGCTGACCCAGAGCCGTTCGGGTGGGCCACCATTGGGGTTCAGGCGGATGGCATGGATGGCACTTTGGCGCCAGAGCTGGAGGAAGACCACGCCATTGGCATGCACGGGACTAACAACGATTTCACCGTTAAACGGGCCTTCGCCTTCGCCGTATTGCCAGAGTTCGGCGTGGGTTTTGGCGTCGTAGGCGGTGAAGCGGTTCTTGCCGGAGATGAGGATTTGCGAGTTGACGAGCAGCGGCGTAGAGTGGGAGGTGCCGATGGTACGTTCCTTCTTCCAGGCGATTTGACCGGTCTTTTTATCGAGGCCGATCAGGTAGCACGGGCCTTTGTGGTGATCCCAGGGGAAGACCACCGCGTCGTCGGTGACGAGCGGGCTGACGCCGTAGCCCCACGCCATCTTCGGATCGCCGAAAAGGGACATGTAGCGGGTGACCCAAACGAGTTTCCCGTCGTGCGTATAGCGGGCGATGTCGGCATTGCCGAAGGCCACGTAGACGGCGTCGTCGGTAACGACGGGCGTGTTGACGGCGAGGTTCGATTTTTCGTGGGCGCGCTGGTCGACACCGAGACCGAAATCATGACGCCATATTTCCTTGCCGGTGTTGCGGTTGAGGCAGAGCGTCAGAAGGGATTTCTTGCTGTCGGCCGGGGCCTGCGTGGTGATGAAGAGGCGATCTTTGTAGACCACCGGAGAACTGGTGCCCCAGCCGGGCAATTGGACGGACCAGCGGATGTTTTTGGTTTGGCTCCATGTATCAGGAAAGGTGGCGCCATCGGCAACGCTATCGGCTTGGGGACCGCGCCAGCGAGGCCAATCGGCGGCGAAAGCGCTGGTACCTGCAAGAACGAGGGATCGGCGCGTGGGCTTCATCGGTACAGCCATCCTAGCGGGATGGAGGCGATCTGCGTACGGCTGAGATTCGACAGGCCCTCGCTTCCGCCGGAGGCGAAGCCGAGGAGGATGCGGTCCTTGACGAATTCGACGGCGGTGTAGCAGTACCAGCCCTTGGGATCGTCGAGCAGGTTGCGTTTGCGCTCCCACGTTTTGCCTTCGTCGCGCGAGATGGCGAGGGTGAGCGGCGTGCGACGGCCTTTCAACTCCGGGGCGATCTGCGAGTGATCGTTCCAGACGGCGAGCAGGTGGCCGGTCTTGGGAATGCGTTCAATGGAGGCGGGGGAGACGGGGGAGATGAGTGGGCCGGGGCCGGGTTCGCGCCAGGATCCGCCGCCATCGTTTGAGTAGGACACGTATTGGGACCCGAGCGCGGTGCGGCAGAAGAGCATGAGCCGGCCGCCTTTCAGTTCAACGACGCCGGGTTCCTGGAGCCCAGTCTTATTGGCCGCGTCCGGGCATTCCAGGATCTGCGGGGAGCGGCGCCAGTGTTGGCCCTCGTCGTCGGACATGTAGATGCGAACGTTGCCGCGGCCGGTCCATTTGCCTTCGGGTGAGGTGTGCAGCGCAACGGGAGCAACAAGCCGGCCGCGACTGGTTTGGATGACACGGTCGTTATTGAGGACGTGGTAGCCGGGGTTATCGAGGATCACCGGGATGGGGTCGCGCGTCCAGGTTTTGCCTTCATCGGAGGAGTAGCGGAGGAAGGGCGCGCACTTGGTGTCAGAGTCTTTACGGAGATAGAAGAAGGCGATGCGGCGGGATTTTTTGAGACGGAGCAGGCTAACGCTCATGACGTTCATGCCGCCTTCATTTTCGAGGAGAGTGACGTCGTTGGCGGTCCAGGTTTGGCCGAGGTCGGAGGAGTATCGGGCAGCGATATGGGCGGTGGCGTGATCGCTGGTGCCGCCGGTGAATTTGGTGTAGGCGAACAGGATGCGGCCATCGCGCAGGGGAAGGAAGTCGCCTTCGGTGTTGCGGGGGTTGCCAGGGGTGGGAGGGAGGAGGGGGAGGATGAGAGGTTGCTGCGCGAAGGCGAGGGGAGCGGCGGCGGCGAGGAAGGCGCGGCGGGGGATCATTAGGAACAGGGTATCGTGCGCGTCCGGTGTGATGTAATCGCAGGATGACGGCTTTGGGACGTGTTGTTCTTTTTGCGGCTTTAGCGTGGGGAGTGGCGACGGGGGCTGAGGTGCGGGAGAACTACGCCAAACTGTGCGCGGGGTGCCATGGCGCCGACGCGCGCGGTTCGCAGCAGGGGCCGGGATTGTCGGGGAATTTGCGGCTGCGGAAACGCTCTGCGCAGAACCTGCGGAACGTGATTACGCGTGGCATTCCGGCGGCAGGCATGCCGGGGTTCGACCTGCCGGCCGCAGAGGTGGATGGGCTGGTGCAGTTGGTTGTTTCGCTGAATGCCTCCGCTGCGGAAGCAAACGTGGAAGGGGACAAGAAGGCCGGTGGCGCATTCTTCTTCGGCAAGGGGCAGTGCTCGACGTGCCACATGGTGAACGGGCAGGGGTCGGCGATCGGGCCGGACTTGTCGGCCGTGGCGCGGGAGCTGACGGTGGACCAGTTGCGGGACGCACTGGCGAAGCCGGAGTCGCGGATTGTGCCTGGATATGAACTGGTGACCGTGGCGCTAAAAAAGGGTGGCACAGTGCGCGGCTTCGCGCGGAACCGGACAGCCTACGAGATTGTCGTCCAGGACCTGAAGGGCGGGTTCCATCCGCTATCGATGGACCAGGTTGCGCGCGTGACGGAGGAGAAGAGTTCGTTGATGCCGGTGGTGAAGGCATCGGCCGAAGAGGTGCAGAATTTGCTCGCGTTTTTGAGCGGCCGGAAGGGCGTGGAGGTGGGCGCAATTGTCACGGACCCGGCGGCACGAGTGGCAGCACCGGGCGGAGTGGACTTCTCGCGGATCCAGAATCCCAAGCCGGGCGACTGGGTTTCCTACAACGGGAACTTGAGCGGGAATCGCTACAGTTCGCTGGACCAGATCAACGCGGGCAACGTCAACAAACTGGCGCTGCAGTGGTCGTTCTCCATTCCGCTGTGGACTCAGTTTCTGCCGGACACGCCGTACTATCACGAGAACATGCGGTACTTCGGACTGGAGACCGTGCCGCTGGTCGCCGACGGCATCATGTACGCCACCGGGCCGAACCAAGTGTACGCGCTCGACGCGACGACCGGGCAGCAAATCTGGCAGTACTCGCGGCCGCGTACGCCGGGCCTGGTTTCCGATCCCTCGCTCGGCACGAACCGCGGCGTGGCGATTCTGGGCGACAATCTGTTCTTCGTTACCGACAATGCGCACCTGCTGGCACTCAATCGAGTGACGGGCCGGCTGGTGTGGGAGACGGTGATGTGGGATGAGCCGCAGAAGTATGGCGGTACGATCGCGCCGTTGATCGTGAAGGACATGGTGGTGGCCGGCGTGGCGGGCGGCGACTGGGGCATTCGCGGATTCGTGACGGCGTACAAGGCCTCTTCGGGCGAGCGCGTCTGGCGCACCTGGACAGTGCCGGCGGCGGGCGAACCGGGGATCGAAACGTGGAAGGGAAACGGGTACAAATTAGGGGGAGGATCGACGTGGTTGACCGGCTCGTATGACCCGGGAACGGACATGCTCTACTGGGCAACCGGCAACCCGTGGCCCAACTCCGACGACCGGGACCGCGGCGGGGACAACCTGTTCACCGACAGCGTCCTGGCGCTGGATCCGGCCACCGGCAAGATGAAGTGGTACTACCAGTTCACGCCGCACGACACGCACGACTGGGACGCCACGGAGCCCAACGTTCTGGTGGACACAACCTACCAGGGCAAGCCCCGGAAGCTGATGCTGCACGCGGATAGAAACGGATTCTTCTATGTGTTCGACCGGACGGACGGCAAACTACTGCTGGCGAAATCGTTCATGGACAAAGTGACGTGGGCCAGCGGGATCGGGGCCGATGGGCGTCCGATCAAATCGCCGCCCGGGGAACTGAGTTGCCCGGACCACGCGACAAATTGGAACGGGACCGCATACAGCCCGGCGACGAAGCTCTACTACGTGATTGCAATTGAGAAGTGCGTGGTGAACCTGTTGCCGGGGAGCTGGAAGACGGCACGCCCGCCGGAGGATCCGGGGAAGAAGTATCTGCGCGCGCTGAACATCGAGACGGGCCAGACCGCATGGGAGGTACCGCTTACCGGTCCGATCGACGGCAAACGCGTGGCGGGCATCCTGGGCACAGCGGGAGGCATTCTGTTCTACGGCGACCCCAGCGGCTACCTGGTGGCGGCCAGCGAGCGCGACGGCAAGACGCTGTGGCGCATTCCGTTGAACGCCACGATCAAGACGTCCCCGATGACCTACACAGTCGGCGGGCGGCAGTTTGTGACACTCGCCGCGGGCGCCAACATTTTGACCTTCGCGCTACCGCAGTAGTTCATTACAATGGCTGCGTGAATCTACGCGTGCTGTTTCTCCTTTCCTCGTTCGTGCTGCAGGCGGCCCTGGTCCGCGTGGAGATTTCGGAGCGATCGGCGATCCTGGATGGCAAGGCGTTCGGGCAGGCGGGCGCGTATGAGCGAATGGTGGGAAAGGCCTATTTCGCGGTCGACCCGATGGCGGCGGCGAACCAGGACGTAGTCAATCTGAAGCTCGCGCCCCGCAATTCCAAGGGGCTGGTGGAATTCTACGCTGACTTTGTGATCTTCTCTCCCGCGGACCCGCGGAAGAGCAACGGCACCTTGTTTTTTGAAGTGTCCAACCGCGGGCGAAAAGGGCTCCTGGCGACGTTCAACAGCGCCACCGGCTCCAACGATCCGCGCACGGCCGCCGAGTTTGGCGACGGCCTGTTGATGGAACAGGGATTCACGCTGGCGTGGCTGGGCTGGCAGTTCGATGTGCCGCGCGAAGCGCCATTGATGAGCGTCACCGTACCGGTGGCAAAGAACGCGGACGGCACACCAATCAGGGGCGTTGTGCGCAGTGACTTTGTACCGGACGGGGCCGGCACCTCATTCTCCCTGGGCGACCGGCTGTTCTTCCCCTATCGGGCCGTGGCAGGCGCACCGGCGACGTTGACTGAGCGCAGTCTGGCGGATGGGCCCCGGCGAGTCATCCCCCGGGAACAGTGGAGTTTTACGGACGACCGGGGCGCGGTGCGGAAGACGTCGGGCTTTGAATCGGGCAAGATTTACGAGGTAGTGTACGAGTCGCAGGACCCGCCGGTAGTGGGGCTGGGGATGACGGGAATCCGGGACTTTATCGCCGCCCTGAAGAGCGGCGCGGCGCCCGGTCAATTGGCTGCGTTGGCGCCGGCGGCAAAACGGGCGCTGGCGTTCGGCAGCTCCCAGAGCGGCCGGTTCTTGCGGACTTTCTTGTTTCAGGGATTCAACCGCGATGAGCAGGGGAAGCGCGTCTTTGACGGGGTTTGGGCCAACGTGGCGGGCGGCGGCCGCGGCAATTTCAATCACCAATTCGCCCAGCCATCGCGCGACGCCCGGCCGTTCTTCAACTTCTACTACGCCACCGATATCTTCCCCTTCACCGACCTGCGCCAAACCGATCCAGTAACCGGAATGGACGACGGAATCCTGGTACGCGCGCAGCGCGACAACGTCGTGCCAAAGATCTTCTACACGAACTCCGCCTATGAGTACTACGGGCGCGCGGCATCGTTGATGCACACGACGGTGGACGGCTTGCACGACGCGCCGCTTCCCCCCAATACACGCCTCTACGTGATGGCGGGCGGCAATCACGGCCCGGGTTCAATTCCGCCGCCGGCAAACCCGAATACGCGATATGCGAACAACGGGAACGACTATCAGTGGGTCATGCGCGGGCTGGTGCCGGCGATGCAGCGATGGATTGCCGACGACATCGCGCCGCCGCCATCCGTGTATCCGCGCGTTGATCGCGGCGAGCTGGCGGCGATCGCGAAAATCCGCTTCCCCAAACTCCCCGGCGTGATCGCGCCGACGCGAGTCCACGACGTCTTCCGTCTGGACTTCGGACCGGAGTTCCGGACGCGCGGCATAGTAGCATTTGAACCGCCGAAGATGGGCGCGCCGTTTGCCATTCTGGTGCCGCAAGTGGATGCCGACGGCAACGACGTCGGAGGCCTGAAGACGCCGCAAGTGGCCGTTCCATTGGCGGTACATACGGGGTGGAATCTGCGCAATCCAGCCATCGGTTCACCAGAGGAACTGTTCAGCATGGTGGGTTCGTATTTTCCGTTCCCGAAGCAAACGGTGACGGCGCGCTATGGAAACCAGGCAGGCTATTTGGAGAAGGTGCGGAGTGCGGCGCGGAAGCTGATTGACGGCCGGTATTTGCTGGAGAGGGATCTGGGGAAGATCGAAGATTTGGCGCGGCGGGAGTGGACTTTCGTAATGAAATAAACTCCCGCCGCGGCGCGATTAAGCGATGACGTCGTGGATCACGTTGCCGTGGACGTCGGTCAAACGGAAGTCACGGCCGCTATAGCGGTAGGTGAGCTTCAAGTGATCGATGCCGAGCAGGTGCAGAATGGTCGCGTGAATGTCGTGGACATGCACGGGCTTTTCCACGGCCTTAAACCCGAACTCGTCAGTAGCACCGTAAATGGTGCCGCCTTTGACGGCCCCGCCGGCCAGCCACATAGTGAAGCCAAATGGATTGTGATCGCGACCCTTCTTGGCCTGGCCACCGCCGCCGCCCACTTCGCGCACCGGCGTGCGGCCGAACTCTGAACCGCAAACCACCAGCGTGTCCTTCCACAACCCGCGCTGCTTCAGATCTTTGATCACCGCGGCAAAGGCCTGATCGGAATTCTTCGCATTCGTCTTGTGGCCCATGATGTCGGCGTGGGCATCCCACGGGTCGCCGCTGGCGTAATAGACCTGCACCATCCGGACGCCCTTTTCAACGAGGCGCACGGCCTGCAACGCGCCGCGAGCGGTGGTCCCTTCACCGTACATGTCGAGCGTGGCCTGCGACTCCTTGCGCACGTCGAACACCTCGGGCGCCTCCGTCTGCATGCGGTAGGCGACTTCCATCGACTTCATCACCGCTTCCACCTGTTGATCGTCGCCGGCATCCTTCTTCCGAATGCCTTCCAGCTTCTGCAGCAGGTCCATCTCGCGCTTCTGCTCAGTGAGTTCAAACTTGGGGTTGTTGACGTAGCTGACAAGCTTCTTCGGATCGAAAGCGGTTTCCACCTTCACCGGCTTCTTCTTGTCCTTGTCCTTCTCGTCCATGGCGGGAGCCATCGGCTCTTCATCCATCGGCGAACCATCCGGATTCGTGCGCTGCTGAATCCGCGACGAGATATAGCTGCCCTGATGAATGCCGGGCAGGAACCCATTGCTCCACAGCGGAGAACCCACCGTGGTCGGCACCGTGGGGCAAAGAACAACGAAGCCCGGCAGGCTCTTGTTTTCCGAGCCGAGGCCGTAAGTAATCCACGCGCCCATCGACGGGCGGCCAGCCTGATTGGCGCCCGTGTTCATCATCAGGCAGGCGGGCTCGTGATTCGGAATCTCCGTATAAACAGACCGAATCCAGCAGATATCGTCGGCCACCGTGCCCAGGTTAGGCCACAGTTCGCTCAGCTCCATGCCGCACTTGCCGTACTTCTTGAACGTAAACGGCGACTTCATCAACTCGCCAGTACGGCGTTCGGTTTTGATCCCGCCGCCAGGCATCGGTTGGCCATCGTACTTCTCAAGCGCTGGCTTGGGATCGAAGCTATCGACCGCCGAACAGCCGCCGTTCATGAAGAGGAAGATGACGCGCTTGACCTTCGCCGGATGATCCAGCTTGGACATCGCCGTGTGGCCATCCGGCGTGGTGATACCGCCGGCGCGGGCAATGGATTCACTGACCATGCTGGCGAAGGCCATCATGCCGAAACCGTTTCCGACCTGGCGGAGCGCCTCGCGGCGGGTGGTGGGGTTCTTAGGTTTGTGACTCATCGTGGCAGTCCTCTAGTTGATGAA
>CANIVU010000089.1 GCA_947470805.1 Acidobacteriota bacterium
CTGATTGGGATTTGTGCGGTAGTAGTTCTGGTGGTAGGCTTCGGCGGGCCAGAAATGCTCGGCGGGGCGGAGTTCGGTGACGATGCGATCGGAATAAATGCCAAGCATCTCCAGGTCGCGCATGACTTCGGCGGCAAGCTGTTTCTGTTCTTCGGAGTTGTAAAAGACGGCTGAGCGGTATTGAGGGCCTTCGTCATTTCCCTGACGATCCCGGGTAGTCGGGTCATGGACTGTGAAAAATACAGCGAGGATTTCACGCAGGGAACTCTGCGCCGGATCGAAGGAAATCTGAACCACCTCGACATGTCCGGTGCCGCCGAGACAGACTTCCTGGTAGGTAGGATTGTCGACATGGCCGCCCATGTAGCCCGAGACAATCGATTCGACGCCGGTCATTTCCTGGAAGACCGCTTCGATACACCAGAAGCAGCCGCCGCCGAGGGTAATCAGTTCCATTGCTTTAGTTTCCCAATTCATATCCCCCCCATGCACTTGAAATATTCCCTTGGTATTCTTTTTGCATGAATCGTCGCTTTGGATTTACCTTATTGCTTTCCTGCGGCTTAGCATTCGGGCAGGAGTTTCGGGCGAATATATCGGGTACGGTTACGGACCCGTCCGGTGCGCCGATCTCTGGAGCTAAGATTGAGGCCACCAGCGCGGAGCGCCAGGTGCGCTATGACGCCGTGTCCAACGACGTAGGTATTTATCTGATTCGCTTTCTGCCGCCGGGCACTTACACGCTGACGGTGCAGAAGGATGGCTTCAAGCGTGCGCAGCGCAGCAACCTGGTGGCGCAGGGCGCCGACCGGTTGAGTGTGGACATTCGGATGGAAGTGGGCGGAGTTACCGAGAGTGTGACTGTGACGGGTGAGACGCCGCTGCTGGCGACGGAAACGGCATCGCGCAGTGTGACCTTGGAGCAGAAGTATGTGGATGATCTGCCGACCTCGGGTCGCAACGTCTATCAGTTGCTGTTTTCGCAGCCCGGTGTCATTAAGAACAGCCGGTATTGGGGTTCCTTTGAGCTGTATGCTTTCGGGAATATCAACGGCGTGATGATCAATGGCGGGCGGAGCGGTGAGAACGAGACGCTGATCGACGGTGTGTCGTCGGTGCGCGGATCCCGCAGCGCGTCGTTCGCACCTGCTCTGAACGCGATCCAGGAAGTGTCCATTCAGACGAACTCCTATGATGCGTCGTACGGACGGTTCGGGGGCGGTGTGACGAGCATTGTGCTTCGCACGGGCACCAACCAGTTGCATGGGCAACTGTATGAGTTTCTGAAGAACGACAATCTGCAGGCCAATGGCTATTCGCGCAACTCGGTTGGGGTGAAGCAGCCGGAGTTCAAGAACAATACCTTCGGATTCACCGTCGATGGGCCGATCATGATCCCGAAACTGTTGAACGGAAAGAACAAGCTGTTTTGGATGTTGTCGTTGGAATCGTTAAATGAACGGAATCCGCAGTTGCAATTGTGGACGGTGCCGACGGCGTTGGAACGGCGCGGCGACTATTCGCAGGTGACCGACAATCAGAAGCGGTCGATTGCGATCTACGATCCATTGACGACTCGCGCGAATCCGAACGGGGCGGGTTTTATCCGCACGCCATTTGCCGGGAACGTGATTCCGGGCGGCCGGATCAACCCGGTGGCGGCGAAGCTGATGGAATTTTACCCGGCACCGAACCGCGTGAGCGAGAGCCTGGACGGGTTTAACAATTACCTTTTCGTGAACAGCTCAAAGAATAGCTACAACCAGTGGCTGGGTAAGCTGGACTGGGCGATTACGGATCGCCACCGGGTGAGCGGGCGGTACGGCGAGACGCCGTGGTCCAACTTCGCGCGTGTGCAGTGGGGCACCAACGCGGCCGAGCCGTCGAGCGAATATCCCTCGACACGCATTTCGCGCAACTGGGGCGCGGACTGGACCTATACGTTCTCGCCGTCGACGGTGATCAACGTCCGGGCGGGTTTGGCGCGGTATGAAGGCTTTAGCGGCAACACGTTTGGGAAGGGCTATGATCCGCGGCAGTTGGGGTTCCCGGACCGGCTGGTTTCGCAGTTTGTGGGGCTGCAGTTCCCGCGCTTCAACTTTGGCGGTAACAACATCTCTCCGCTTGGCGCCGCGCAGACGAGCGGCTATGAGACGAGTGATTCGTATTCGCTGCAGCCGAATGTGCAGAGCATCCGGGGTCGCCATTCGTTGAAGTATGGCGCCGAGTTCCGGCGGTACAACCAGAACAATATCCGGCCGGCTTCGGCGAGCGGGAACTACACGTTCAACCGGAACTGGACGCAGGCGAACGCCCAGCAGGCGGACGCACTGTCGGGATCGTTCCTTGCGTCGTTCCTGCTGGGTTATCCCTCCAGCGGCTTTGTGGATCGCAACATCGATCCAGCCTCCCGGAACCCCTACACGACGCTGTTCTTCCAGGATGACTGGAAGATCTCGAAGACCGTGACCATCAACATGGGTCTGCGCTGGGATTACGAGGGCCCGGCGGTGGAGCGCTATAACCGGCAGATCCGCGGATTTGCATTTAACCAGGCGAGTCCGATTGCCTCCAGCGTGCAGGGACTTTCGCTGAAGGGCGGGCTGATCTATGCCGGTACCGATGGGGCCAAGCGAGAGGCTTTCAACCGAGATTGGAATAATATTCAGCCGCGTATCGGCGTGGCCTGGCAGCCGGCGCAGAAGTGGGTTATTCGCGGCGGATACGGCCTCTATTACCTGGGACAGAATGCGGTGGGCGCCGAGACGGGATTCAGCCGGCAGACGGCGATGATCACCTCGACCGACAACAATCTGACACCGGCGGCCTCATTGTCCGATCCATTCCCGACGAGCCTGTTCCCGACCGGGTTGTTGCAGCCGATCGGGTCCTCGCAGGGGTTGGCCACCAATTTGGGGCTGGCCGCCGGCGCGCAACTGCTGGACCGCCCGATCCCGAAATCACACCAGTTTTCATTCGGGATTCAGCGCGCGCTGGGCCAGACATTGCTGCTTGACGCGTCGTATGTCGGGAACCTGAGCCGGGATCTGCCGATTTCGGCTGGCTTGAATTTCTTGTCCGCCGATACGTTGAATTCGATCCCGCTGGCCAACCGGCAAACCTACTTCAACCAACAGGTACCGAATCCAATGGCGGGACTGTTGCCAGGTTCGGCTTTCAACGGCGCGACTGTTCCGCGACAGCAACTGCTGTTTCCCTATCCGCAGTACTCGCAGGTCACGATCAACAACATTGCCGCCGGCGGGCAGAGCTACCACTCGCTGCAGGTAAAGGCGACGCGTCGTTTCCAGAACGGATTGGCGATGCAGGGCAGCTACACTTGGGGCAAGACGTTGGAACGGGTGACGCTGTTGAACGCGCAGGATGCCAATCCGGGGAGCCTCCGGTCGACCCGGGGCGAGCAGCGTCTGGTGGAGTTCGACATCCCGCACACGATCAGCATGGTGGGGTCCTACGAGTTGCCTTTCGGCAAGGGGCGCAAGTTCCTGAGCGGAATGGGCAACTTCGGGAACGCCATTTTTGGCGGCTGGAACATCAGCGGGCAGTATATCCGTCGCGGCGGACAGCCGTTGGAGTTCCCGAACGCCGCGCCGACGTCGGGGAAGAGCGCCAAGCTGACGCCCCAACAGCGCGACGACCTGGCACGGAAGGCTGGACGGAGCGAGTTCAATCCGTTCTTCGACAAGTACTTCGACACGTCGATTTTCCCGACGACGGCACAGGCTCCCTTCACTCTGCGGGACTTCCCGACGCGCTTCCCGGACGTTCGCGGTCCGGTGATGACAAGCACGGAAGCCTCCGCCTACAAGAACTTCACGCTGAAAGAGCGGCTGAAGTTGCAACTGCGTGCCGACTTCCAAAACGTGTTTGATCAGGCCTATTTCGGGCGCCTTGTGGCGACGAGCGTGCAGGATTCGCGATTCGGCCAGTTGAACCCGGAGCAGGATAATCAGCCGCGAATTGCTGTAATGGTATTGAAAGTACTTTTTTAGATGACAGACACAGAGATTTTCAGCCGTTTTCAGCAGTTTTTGATGCAGACGGAAAGTGAACATGAGTTAGGCGCGCCGGCGTTCGGGACCGAGTTGAACTCGGTCCCGGCGCCGCTGCGGGCCTTTTATAAACAGATGAACGGGGCGTCGCTGTTTGACGGCGACCTGCTGTTTTTTGCCGCCGGCGGACCGCCGGATGAAGACGGGACGGTGCAGCACGCCAGCCGCCTGGCGCGGGAGGCCGAATGGCCGATTCCGCAGGATGTGGTGCTGTTTGGCAGGGATACTGGTGGCGAAGTTTTAGGCCTTTGGACGGGGCCGCGGGATGCGGCGAAGTTTCCATCGCCGATAGTGTTGACAGGGCTCTTGTTTCAACCGGCGGCGCATGCGTTGTTGGCCACGTCGTTTGAACGGTATTTGTTGACGACGACGGTGTGGCATTGCTTTGGGACGGAACTGGCGGAGACGGCATTTGCCGCCTTCCAGGTGCCGAAAGCGCTGCAGGTGGAAGAGTTGGAAGACCTGGAAGCGGACGAGTGGTTCGCGTGGGCGGATCCGGCCTTACCGGCGTTGCCGGGGGATCCCTATCAGGAACCGTTGACGGGCGCGCAAATTAAGACGTTGCTGGCTGGCTGAGCGGTCGGCCCTGGACGAAGGATAGAACCGTGGCGACGGACTCATCGAGTTGGGCGTCGCCACGGATGATCAGATCGGCATGGCGGCGCGTGGGCCAGATGTACTGTTCGGCCATGGGGCGGACGGTGGTCAGGTATTGGTGCTCGACCGATTCCGGTGTGCGGCCGCGTTCGCGGACGTCGCGGGCGAGGCGGCGGGCATAGCAGGTCTCGTCTTCGAGGTCGACGTAGATGCTGGCGTGGAGGAGGTGGCGGAGGTCGTTCCAGTAGAGGGTGAAGAGGCCCTCGACGATGACGATATCGCCGGGTTGGATGTGCTGGGTGCCGGGGACGCGGGTGTGGCAGGAGAAATCGTAATGGGGAACGTCGATGGCCTGACCGCCGGCGAGGGCGCTGCATTGGGCGAGCAGGAGGGAGTCATCGAGTGAGGCCGGCTCGTCGAAGTTCGTTTCTGCGCGGGCTTCGAGCGGGAGGTGGGTGAGGTCGCGGTAGTAGCTATCGAGAGAGACTACAGGGGCGCCGGTGGCGGCCGAGAGACGGCGCGAGAGTTCGCTTTTGCCCGAACCGGAGGAGCCGGCGATGCCAATGATGCGGGTGGACATGGGTTACTTGGCCTGGGGCAGGATGCCGATGCCTTTGGCGGAGTACCACTTCCAGAGCTTGACCTGGAAGCGGCCGGCTTGGATGGCGGGGTCGGAATCGCACCATTTGCGGGCTTCTTCGATGCTGGCGGTATCGAAGACGAAGATGCCGGCGGCGTCCCCGGCATCGGCGAGCGGACCGGCGAGGATTAATTTGCCGTCCTTCGCCATGCGCCCGATGTTCTCCATATGCCCCTTGAGAAGTTCCGTCGACTCCGGGGTGACCTCTTTAGTCCACTTCGGGCCCTTTTCCAGGATGGCCATGACGTAGTAGCGCATGGGGACGTCCTGCGCGCAGAGGGGCAGGGCAAGGATGAACAGAAGGAGGAGCCGCATATCGGGGTCAGTATAGCGATTTTGGCTCAGAGTTTGCGTCAGGCTACCGATATGGTTTAAAGTTGCATATTAAATACATCTTTAAGTCTCTGGAGAAGAACGGATGAGTTCCTTGTACGAACAGCTGGGCGGACAACCCGCCGTGGACGCCGCGGTGGATATTTTCTACCGCAAGGTTTTGAGTGATGACCGTATCAGCCACTTTTTCGAGGGCGTGGATATGGACCGGCAGATTGGCAAGCAGAAAGCCTTTCTGACGATGGCCTTTGGCGGGCCGCACAACTATACGGGTCAGGACATGCGGAACGGTCACGCGCATCTGGTGGCACGCGGGCTGAACGATAGTCATTTCGACGCGGTGGCGGAGAACTTGAGCGCTACGTTGCAGGAGTTGGGGGTCGGGCAGGATTTGATTGATCAAGTTATGGCGATTGCCGGATCGACCCGGAACGACGTTCTGGGGCGGTAGCTGGTCATGGCTGTGCTGACGTATGCCGGAGCCGCCTACGAGGCGGCTCCAGGGGAGACGGTCCTTGCAGCGTTGCTGCGGCAGGGCGTGGATGTGGCGAACTCGTGCCGGGCGGGGGCTTGCCAGTCTTGCCTGTTGCGCGCGGCGTGTGGGACGGTTCCGGCGGAGGCGCAGCAGGGATTGAAGGCGACGCTGGTGGAGCAGGGGTACTTTCTATCGTGCGTATGCCGGCCGGAGAGTGATCTGGCGTTGGAGCCGGCTGGTGGGCTGGAAGTGGCGGGGCGGATTGCGGCATTGGAACGGCTGACGGAGACGGTTTTGCGGGCGCATGTGGAGACGGAGGCGCCGTTGGAATACCGGGCGGGGCAGTACATTACGCTGCGGCGGGCCGATGGGCTGGCGCGGAGTTATTCTCTGGCGAGCTTGCCGGCCGACGGGACGTTGGAGTTGCATGTGCGGCGAGCACCGAACGGGAAGATGAGCGGTTGGTTGTTTGACGAGGCGCGGGCGGATGATCCGGTATCCGTGCGCGGGCCGGCGGGAGACTGTTTTTATACGTCAGGGAAGCCGGAGCAGCCGTTGTTGCTGGCTGGAACGGGTACAGGGTTGGCGCCGTTGGTGGGAATTTGCCGGGATGCGCTGGTCCAAGGGCATACTGGGCCGATCCGTTTGTTTCATGGAGCCGTGCGGCCGGCCGGTTTGTATTTGCAGGATGAGTTGTCGGCACTGATGCGGGAGCACTCGAACGTTGTGTATACGCCGGTGGTGTTGGAGGGCGGGGAGGACGAGGGGATCGCAACCGGTGCATTGGACAAAGTAATTGCCGCCGCGCATCCGAAACTCGGTGTTTGGCGCGGGTTCGTTTGCGGGGATCCGGGGACGGTCGCGCTGCTACGGAAGAAGCTGTTTTTGGCGGGGATGGCCAGCCGGGAGATCTTTGCGGACGCCTTCGTGGAGGCGCCGCGCGCATAATGGGATTGTATGCAACTGACCGTACATACCGACTATGCGCTCCGAGTGCTGCTCTATTTGGCCCATTTTCCTGAGCGGCGGGTGGGGACGGAAGAGATCAGCAGCGCGTACGGGATTTCGAAGAATCACCTGGTGCGGGTTGTGCATACGCTGGCGGAGGGCGGCTTTGTGGCGGTGACGGTGGGACGGTCTGGCGGGGTGCAACTGGGCGGTGATCCCAAGGAGATGCGGTTGGGGCAGATTGTGCGAAGGACAGAGGCCTCGTTCCGGCTGGTGGAGTGTCATGACGAGTTGAACAACACCTGCCCGATCCTGCCGGTGTGTGGGCTGAAGGCGATCCTGGATGACGCGCTGGAGGCGTTCCTGGTCGAATTGGACAAGTACACGCTTGCCGATTTGGTGAAGGAGCCGAGCCGGGACCGTTTTGTGCAGCTGATCACCCACCAGACAAATCCTGGGTGACAGTCACCCAGGATTTGTCCTAGAGGCGGGCGCGGACGGATTCGATTTGGTCGCGATGGCGGTCCATGTGGAAGCGAAGAAATTCGAGCCGCTGACGGGCGTCGAGCGGACCGCAGAGGAAGTGGGGGAAGACGATCTCGTCGAGGTTTCGCCCTTCCAGTTCGACGGCAAGCGCCTTCAGGACGTGGGCGCAGGATTCGAAGCAGGCGATCCAATAAGACAAAGTTCCGCCGCCCTTTGGGGTGGCGATGGGCGGGGCGATTTCGAGCGGCTTCCAGGTGCGGTCGATAATCGTCTCAATCGGCAGACCGCGGTTGGGGTTCGATTCCATGGGCGCACCGGGGGCGGCGAGGGCGCGATAGATCTTCTCGACGCCGGAGTGTTCGGCGAGTACGAGATGCTCCAGATTTTCGGCAATCGACCACTCTCCCGGGTCGCCCTTCCAGGAGGCCTGGGCGTGTGTCAATCCGCGAACCGCGGCCAGCACGCGGGCGCGCGCCGCTCCCACTTCCGCAACTAAGCCAGCGACCTCGGTCACTTGCCTCCGGAAATTTCGCCGTGGGGCTTCTTCTGGGTGATCTCCTCAAACGTCGCGATGGCTTGGCCGGCGAGGCCGTCGCCGATCCAGGTCTTCGATTCCGGGGAGAACTTCAGCGACGCTTCGAGGGTCTTCGCCATACCCAATTTCTGGATGTCGTCCGCCGTCTTTCCAGACTTGATGAGGCCCTGCACTCCGGCGTAGATTTCCTTCATGAACTTGCCCTGGCCCTTAACGACCTCCATGCCGCCGGGGCGGCCGTGGCCGGGGAGGACGTGCTTGATCTTGTTCTTGGCGACGGCATCGGCGACCTTGGGCCAGTTGGCGATATGGCCATCAGCCATGTAGTTGAAGGGGCCGTTGGCAATAGCGTCACCGGTGGCGATGATCTGTTCCTTGGGCAGGTAGACGAAGCCGTCGCCGCGGGTGTGGGCCCAGCCGTAGAAGTGAAATTCAACGCGGCGGTTGCCATCATCGAGGACGTAGGGGGACTTGTCGAAGGTCTCCTTGGGCGGCTCGACCGTGGATTCATTCAAGTCCTTTACGTCCTTGCGATTCGTCTCGGCCCAGCGCTTGGGTTCGTAGCGTTTCATCTCCTGGGTGACGCCGGCGTAGGCGAGAGTGGTCGCGCCCATTTTCGTCCAGACGGAGTTGCCGTAGGCGTGATCGCCGTGGTGATGGGTGTCGAAGACGTACTTGATGGGCTTGTTGGAGAGCTTCTTGGCGTCGGCCGCGGCAAGGCGGGCGCCGGAGGGGAAGTTGGCATCGACGATGATGAGGTAGTCCTTCATCTCGATGATGATGTTGTTGCAGTGGCCCTCCTTCTTGATGTCCCCTTCGCGGAACCAGACGCCGGGGACGATCTGTTGGACCGTGTTGGGTTGGGCGTCTGTCGAGGATGTGAAGAAGACGGAACCGATGAGGGCGGCGAAGCCACCGAGCAGGAGGAAGCGACCACGATGCATGGGGGACAGTATACAGTAGAGACGATACGGTTATGAAGACACTCATTGCGGCGATGGCGGTTTTGGCGGGCGGGACGTGGGCGTTGATGCAGGGCGGCCCGATGCCGGAGTTTCGGGACCTGTTCAATGGGAAGGACCTGACGGGGTGGGTGAACGTCAATACCGATCCCGATACGTGGAAGGTGAAGGACGGCATCCTGGTTTGTTCCGGGCATCCGATTGGCGTGATGCGGAGCGATAAACAGTATGAGAATTTCATGCTGCATATCGAGTGGAAGCATATGGAGGCGGGCGGGAACTCGGGCGTGTTCCTGTGGAGCGCGGCGCGGCCGGGCGAGAAGAACCGTTTGCCGGATGGGTTGGAAGTGCAGATGTTGGAGTTGGACTACGTGAACATGCATCCGAAGGACGGCGTGCCGCTGTCGTTGGGCTATGTGCACGGGGACCTGTTCGGTGTGGGCGGGGTGACGATTGTGCCGGACAATCCGCGCGGGCCGCGCAGCAGTTCACGGGAGAACCGCGCGCTGGGGCGCGGGCAGTGGAACACCTACGACGTGATCGCGGTGGACGGGACCGTGAAGCTGTCGGTGAACGGGAAGTTCGTCAACGGCATTTCGAAATCGACGCAGAAGAAGGGGTATCTGTGCCTGGAGAGCGAAGGCGCCGAGATTCACTTCCGGAACATCAAAATCATGGAACTGCCGGGCAGTGTGACGGCGCCGAACGAGATTGCACCGACGCTGTAGTTACTTCTTCGTTGGCACGAGTTCGATCTGGTAGATCTTCGACCAGAGCTTGCCGGTGACGATGAGCTGGCGCGTGGTGGCGTTGTAGGCGATGCCGTTGAGCACGTCGGCGCTGTTGCGGTCGCGAGGCAGGTCGTAGCAGTCGATCCAGCCGAGCACTTTGCCGGTGGTGGGCGAGATACGGACGATCTGATCGGTCTGCCAGACGTTGGCCCAGATCTCGCCTTTCACCCATTCGAGCTCGTTCAGCGCGGCGATCTGGCGGGTGCCATCGGTAACTGTAATGCGGCGGATTTCATTGAGCGTGGCGGGGTCCCAAATGCGGATCTGGGCACTGCCGTCGCTCATGTAGATCTGCTTGCCATCGTTGGTGAGGCCCCAGCCTTCGCCGGAGTAGCGGAACTGCTTGACGAATTGGAGTTCGGGAAATTTGTAGACGAAGCCGGTCTGGTGTTGCCAGGTGAGCTGGATCAATTGGCCGTTGATGATGGTGATGCCTTCGCCGAAGAAGGGTGGGTTGACGCGGAGTTGCTGGAGGACCTTGCCGGTATCGAGCGCCACCTTGCGAATGCCGGAGGTGCCGACCATGCCGGTGCTTTCATAGAGCGCGCCGTTGTGGAACTCCAGGCCTTGGGTGAAGGCGCCGGGGTCGTGCGGGAACGACTTGACGATACGCGCGGTGTAGTGCGGCGCTTCGGCAGCGGAAAGGGAAATGGCGAGGGCGAGGGCTAGGGCGGCGAATCGAAACTTCACCTTCGCATGGTAGCGAATTTCAGGCATTCGGCTCCCATTTTGGCAGGAGATGTTTTTGAATTTTACCGAGGGCGGTGCGGGGGAGTTTGTCGATTTGGAGGAACGCGCGTGGGATTTTGAAGCTGGCCAGATTGGCGCGACAGGCTTCTTCGAGGGCGGCCGTGTCGCAGGTGCCGACGATGTAGGCGACGGGAACTTCGCCGCGGCGCGGGTCGGCGGTGGCGGCGACAGCGACTTCGACGACGCCGGGCTGTTCGGCCAGGAACTCCTCGATTTCGCGGGGGTAGATGTTGAAGCCGCCGGAGATGATGAGGTCGCTGCGGCGGCCCTGAAGGGTGTAGTAGCCGTCGGGGGACCGGACGGCGATGTCGCCGGTGCGGAACCAGCCGTCGCGGTAGGCCTGTTCGGTGGCTTCGGCGCGGCGCCAGTAGCCGGCGAAGAGGTTGGGCCCTTTCAGGTAGAGTTCGCCGACTTCGCCATCGGCAACGGGGTTGCCATCTGGGTCTGCGTTTTTCACGGAGACGCCGGGCATGGGCAGGCCGACGGAGCCAGGGCGGCGTTCGCCGATGTAGGGATTGGTGATGTTCATGAGCGTTTCGCTCATGCCGTAGCGTTCGAGGATGGTATGGCCGAACTTGGTGCGGAACTCTTCGTGGGTTTGGGCGGGCAGGGGGGCGGAGCCGGAGACGTAGAGGCGCATGGAGCGGCCGACTTCGGCGGCGGTTTCGGTGGGCCATTCCAGCATGCGGACGTACATGGTGGGCACGCCGAAGAAGACGGTTGGCTGGAAGTCGCGCATCCACTGGGCGGCGTGGTCGTGGGAGAAACGTTCCGTCAGGCGCATGCGGCAGCCGCTGGCGAGCCAGCAGTGGATGCCGTTGCCGAGGCCGTGGACGTGGAAGAGGGGGAGGGTGAGGAGCAGCCTATCGGCTGGGGAGAATTGCCAGATGGTGAGGAGGTTGACGGCGTTGACGACGAAGTTGTGATGGGTGAGCACGGCGCCTTTGGAGGTGCCGGTGGTGCCGGAGGTGTAGACGATGGCGGCGGGGGTGTCGCCGTCGGTGACGTCGATTTTGCGGGTGGTGGGTTGGCCTTCCAGTTTCTGGCGGAGGTCTTCGAGGAGCCAGATGGGGGTGGGCGGATCGGGGATGAACTCGGTTTGGGCGGTGGTGGTGATGAGGGCTTTGGGTTTGGCGTCGTTCAGGATGTGGCGGATTTCGCGGTCGCGGTAGAGGACGTTGACAGGGACGAAGATGACGCCGAGGCGGGTGGCGGCGAGGTAGAGATCGATGTACTCGAGGCAGTTGGCGAGGTAGACGCAGAGGCGGTCTCCTTTTTCCAGGCCGCGGGCGGCGAGGAGGTTGGCCATGCGGGAGGCGCGGTCGTCGATGTCGCCAAACGTGAAGCGGGCGCCGTGCCACTCCAATGCGGGAGTGTCGCGGCGCCCAATGAGGGAAAGATCGAAGAGGGAAGGGAGGGTCAAGCTCCTTATTTTACCCGGTGCCACGCGGGGATAGCCGGGCGGCTACCCGGCGCGCTTGAGCTCTTCCCTCAAAACGCGCCTGAGCGTGCTCTCCAGGGGCTCGCGGCTTCGGCCTACAAAATCTCGTAACGCCAGATTGATCAGCGTTTGATAGTTGCCCCCTCCGGCTGCGTCCACCTCATTCCGAAACCACTCCAGAATGTCGTCGTCCAGCCGAATTGTCACGCGAGTCTTGCCTTGTGATACAGGCACGACGGCCCCGCGCTTGCCGTTGCTGAAATCATATTCCTGCTTCATGAATTCTCCATATATTGCCTATGTTCGTTGGGCGTCGCTGTGCGCGCCGAGATCACTCGGACTGTATTGCCGCGCCACGTGTAGACGACAGTCAGAACCCGCGCCAACGCGTCCATACCAATCGTGATGCGCCTCACCTCGTCGTCGGCAACCTCGTGCAGTGTGATGGCGCGTTCATCTTCCAGAACAACCACGGCATCGGCGAAATAGATCCCGTGCTTGCGAACGTTTGCCGCAGCCTTCCGGGGATCCCATTCAAATCCGATCATTGTGCACAAGTGTACACCACTTCGACGGTCCAACGAGAGCTCGAGCACACTGGTATGGGCGAAAGCCGGTGTGGCGACGATTAGAGGGAAATCGGAAATTCGCGTCTACACGATCTCCAGTCGCTTACCAACTGATCGTCGATGATGATCGTAGGCTTGGGGAGATAGGCGCTGAAATAGTCAGATAGGCCCAATTCCTGCGCCGATTCTCTTGCGTAGTCCGCGCCGCCACTGCTCCATAAGTAGAGTATCGCGCCCTCCTCGTAAAGGGTCTTGATGTGTTCGATCACTCTAGGCATTGGTATCCGCTTTGTCCCGACTGAGCGAATCAGCGTATCGTCCACGTCCAAGAAAAAAACCGGCGTGTTCAGCATGCACGCTATCTTACCCGTTCACCGACACTACAGCGTGTTCAGATTAGTGGACAGGTGCCAGGGCTGGAATGGCAGCCCTGCACCGATTGTTACGACCCGGCGGCTTTGGATTTGTCGAGGAAGCGGGCGATGAAGCCGGTATCGATATCTCCCGCCTGGAACTCCGGATCCTGCAGGATGCGCTGGTGGAGGGGGATGGAGGTATGGATGCCTTCGACGATAAACATGTCGAGGGCGCGCAGGGAGCGGTTGATGGCTTCCTGGCGGCTGCCGGCGTGGCAGATGAGCTTGGCCACGAGGGAATCGTAGTAGGGCGGGATGACGCAGTCGGAATAGGCCCAGGTGTCGACGCGGACGCCGATGCCGCCGGGCAGGTTCAGACCAGTAATCTTGCCGGGGCTGGGAGTGAAGGTCACCGGGTTTTCGGCGTTGATGCGGCACTCGATGGCGTGGCCGCGCATGGTGACGGGCTCGGTGAGAATGTCGCTCAGCTTTTCGCCGGCGGCGATGCGGATCTGCGCTTTGACGATGTCGATGCCGGTGACCATTTCGGTCACCGGGTGTTCTACCTGGACGCGGGCATTCACTTCGATGAAGTAGAGGCTGCCGTCTTCGTCCATGAGGAATTCAACGGTGCCGGCGTTTGTGTAGCCGACTTCGCGCATGGCTTTTTTGAGTGAGTCGCCGATGGTTTTGCGCATCTCCGGGGTGACGCGCGGGCTGGGCGATTCTTCAATCAGCTTCTGGTGACGGCGCTGAATGGAACATTCGCGTTCGCCCAGAATTTCCACGTTGCCGTAGTGGTCGGCCAGGACCTGAAATTCAATATGGCGGGGCTTGCGGATGTACTTCTCCATGTACATGTCTGGACAGGAGAAGGCGGCACCGGCTTCGGCCTGGGCCTGCGCGAGCAGGTTGGGAAGCTCTGCGGGCTCGTTGACGACGCGCATACCGCGGCCGCCGCCGCCGGCGCTGGCTTTGAGGATGACGGGATAACCGACGGCTTCGGCCATTTCAAGCGCCTGTTCGGCGGATTCGATGATGCCCTTGGAACCGGGCAGGATGGGGATGCCGGCCTTCTGCATCGCCGTGCGGGCATGCTGCTTGAAGCCCATGGCTTCGATCACCGAAGGTTTGGGACCGATGAAGGTGATGCCGCTGGCTTCGCAGACTTCGGCGAAGCCGGCGTTTTCGCTGAGAAAGCCGTAGCCGGGGTGGATGGCGTCCACGTTCGAGATTTCGGCGGCGCTGATGACGCTGGGGATATCGAGGTAGCTACGGGCGCTTTTGGCAGGGCCAATACAGATGGCTTCATCGGCAAAGCGGACGTGGAGCGAGTGGCGATCCGCCTCCGAATAAACGGCGACGGTACGGATGCCGAGTTCCTTGCACGCGCAGACGACGCGGAGCGCAATCTCGCCCCGATTGGCGATGAGAATCTTCTTGAACATCTTAGTGAGGACGAACGGTGAAGAGTGTGGCGCCGTATTCGACAGGCGCGCCGTTTTCGACAAGCCGGGCGATGATGGTGCCAGAGACTTCGCACTCGATCTCGTTCATCAGCTTCATCGATTCGACGATGCAGAGAACCTGACCGGGTTTGACGACGTCGCCCACACTGACGAACGGGGCGGAGCCGGGAGAAGCAGAGGCGTAGAAGGTGCCGACAATCGGCGACTTCACAGCGAGCGTCTTGTCATCTTCGACGGGCGGAGTGGCGTGCGCCGGCGCGACGTGTGCGACAGGGTTGGAAGCCGCCGGGGCGGCGAGGGCAACCGCAGGCGCGGAACCAGCAACGATGATTTCCTGCTGGATTCCACCACGAACGATGCGGACGCGGTTTTCGCCGCGTTGGACTTCGAGTTCAGCTACGCCAGAATCGACGAGGGTCTGAATTAACTCTTTGATTTCGGAAATGTTCATTTCGTAGGTTAAAGAAAAACGAGTTCTTTTGCTGTTGGGGTTAGGATTTCAACGCTGGTTGGCGTTGTGAGGACCGTGTCTTCGATGCGGACACCGCCGACACCATCAATATACGCGCCAGGTTCGATCGTGATCGCCATCCCGGCCTGCAGTTTTGTTTCGTCCGAGCGACCGAGCCGAGGTGCCTCGTGAATTTCCAGGCCGAGGCCGTGTCCGGTGCTGTGAACAAAGTATTTGGCGATTCCATGCTGACGGAGGACGCGACGGGTGGCCACATCGACATCACCGGCAGAGACACCGGGAGCCACAGCGTTTACACCGGCCAACTGGGCTTTCAGAACCGCTCGGTATAAATCGCGCGTTTTTGCACCGGGTTTGCCGAGGTGGACGCAGCGAGTCATGTCGCTGGCATACCCGCCCCGAAATGTGCCCATATCAATTAATAATAACCCATTTCCATCTATCCGGGCATTGCCGGGTCTTGCATGGGGCAGCGCGGAGTTTTTCTTGAAGGCGACGATGGTGTCAAACGCCGGCTTGTCGGCGCCGAGCAGGCGCATCTGATATTCGATTTCGGCGGCGAGATCGGTTTCGGTCATGCCAGGGCGGAAGCGGGTGAGGGCGGCGGCGAAGGCCTGGGAATTGATGTTGACCGATTCGCGAATGGCGGCGATCTCGGTGGGGGACTTCACCATGCGCTGCTGCTCCAGCACGGTGCCCAATGGTTTGAGAGAGGCGCTGAGCGGGAGGTTGCGTTGCAGATGTTCCCACGAGCGGTAGGAGAGCCGGTTGTTTTCGAAACCGATGCGCTTGAGTTTGGCCAGCCGCGGCGTGAGGGCTTCTTCGAGTGACTTCTTGGCGATGACGACCTTCACGCCGCTGCCGGCGGTTTCGGTTCGCGCCTGAAGCGTGTAGCGGGGATCGGTGAGCAACGTGGATTGCCGCTCGGTGACCAACAGAAGCGCGTTGCTGCCGGTGAAGCCGGTGAGGTAGCGCACGTTGGGGAGCGCGGACACGAGGGCGGCGTCGAGTTCGAGCGCCGCCGCATCTTTCCAAAGTTGGGCCAGCCGGCCCCGCTGTTCGTTAGGCGTTGACATCGAGGAGAAGTTTGCCGGTGGTCTTGCGCGCCGCCAGATCCTCATGCGCCTGATGCACTTCGGACAGCGGATAGGTCTTGTGGATCTGCAGCTTCAACTCGCCGGAGGCGATGCCGTTCAGAACGTCGCCGGCGCGCCAGTTGAGCTCTTCGCGGGAAGCGCAATGATGGGCGAGGGTGGGGCGGGTAAGAAACAGCGACCCCTTCTGGTTCAGCAGCAGCGGTTCCACGGCCGGTACGGCGCCGCTGGCATTGCCGTAGGTGACCATCATGCCGCGCGGGCGGAGGCAATCGAGCGAACCCATAAAAGTAGACGCGCCGACCGAGTCATAGACCACGTCCACGCCGCGGCCTTCGGTGATGCGCTTGGTTTCTGCCACCCAATCCTGCTCGTTGTAGAGGATGGTTTCGTCCGCGCCGATTTCCTTGGCGATGGCGGCTTTCTCCGCGCTGCCGACGGTGCCGATGACGCGAGCGCCGCGGCGCTTGGCCATCTGGACGACGAGCTGGCCGGCGCCACCGGCGGCGGCGTGGACCAGACAGGTCTGCCCGTGCTGGAGCGGGAACGTGGAGTGGGTCAGGTAATGGGCGGTCATGCCCTGGAGCATGGCGGCGGCGGCAAGGCTCAGGTCGAGCCCGGCGGGAAGCTTCACCAGTTGCCACGCCGGGACGACGGCGTATTGGGCATACGACCCGCGGGCCATGGCGTAGGCGACGCGATCACCGGGTTGGAGATCGGTGACGTCTTCGCCAACCGCTTCGACCACGCCGGCTGCTTCCATGCCGGGCGTGAACGGCAGGTCGGCTTTATAGAGGCCAATGCGGAAGTAGATATCGATGAAGTTCACGCCGCTGTTGGCGATACGGACCAGCGCCTGGCCCTTGCCAGGTATGGGGACCGGAACTTCTTCAAACAACATTTTTTCGGGACCGCCCGTTTCACGGACGAGAATCGCTTTCATGCACGTGCCTTTCTGCGTAGATGCACCATGCCGGCGAAGGCCAGCAGGTAGAGAAGACTAAAGGGGAAAAGAACGATACGGCCGATGGTGAGTACCGCGCCCGCGCCGGCGAGGCCGAGTCGAAAGAGGGCGAAGTGGGTGAGGATGTCCAGGTGGCCCCGGTCAATCCAGAAGTAGTCACCGTTCTCGTTCAGCAAGAATACCTTGCCGGGGAGGCGAAAGGCGAGCATCCATTTCCATTTGGTCATGATGGGCTCGGCGGAGCAGATCATGCCGGTGATGCTGTAGTTGCGGATTTTGAGTTCGCCGACGAGTTGTTCGCGGCCGGCGTGGCCGTTGTAAGCGGTGATGCGAAACACCTGTCCCTGTTCGGGGCGGAACGCTTTCGGCGTGCCGGCGTAACAAGTGATAAGGTCCAATTGCATCGACTCGCCATAGATCTCGTAGAGCCCCGGGAGGAGATCTTCGAGCAGTTGGCGGGAGCCACTTTCAATGATGGCGACCCGGTCGAACGGCGGAACTCGTTTGGAAAGGAAGAAACGCATTGCCTGGCGGCTACGCTTACTATAGTAAAGCCATGAGGGTAGTCGTTGCGGTAAAGGGCAGGGAATAACGGTGAAGCGCGCCGAGGTGCTGGCACAATTGCGTGAAAGGATTGTCGGGTTCGCGGCATCTCGTATGATGAGGGGCGCTGGTGGCCCGGTGACCGCGGAAGACGTGGCGCAGGAGACGCTGCTGGTGCTCGAGGAAAAGTATTCGCACGTGGAGGGGCTGGAGGAACTGGTGCCGCTGGCCATGCAAATCGCACGGTTCAAGATTATGGCGCTGCATACGAAATCGTCGCGGCGAGGCGAGGGCGCGTCGGTGCCGGTGGAAGACTATCCGATTGCGGACCCGGCGGAGAACCCGGAGGCGCAGTTGGAACGGCGGGAGCGATTGGACCGGTTGGAGACGGCGTTGTTGGCGCTGGGTGAGCGGTGCCGGGATCTGTTCCGGTTGAAGTTGCAGGGATTGAAGTTTCCGGAGATTCAGCAGGTGCTGGGCGCCGAATCGATCAACACGGTGTATACGTGGGATTTGCGGTGCCGGAAGCAGCTGATTGAACGCATGAAAGGAGGCCGGTAATGGAGCGCGAACAGTTGGACCGGCTTCTGGCTGAGTATGCGACGGGAGGGCTGTCGGAGGAGGAGCGGAAGACGCTCTTCGCGGCGGCCTTGCAGGATCAGGAACTGTTCGATCAGTTGATGGAAGAAGACGCGCTACGGGAGGCGATTGAACTGCCGGGGGCGCGGAATCGGTTGATCGATGCGTTGCAGGAGGAAGAGGTGCCGGTGGCGTCGATGCTGCGGATGCCGGCGGCGCCGGCGCCCGTCCGTTTATCGAAGGCGCAGCCCCGCCGGCAGCCCTTATGGCTGGCCTGGGCGGCGGGTATTGGCGTAGTGTTTGTTTCGGGTTCGGTGACGTATATGTTGTTCGACCGGCCTGAACTGGCGAAGATGGCGCAGGTGACCAGCAGCGCGCCGCGGGATACGAAACCGTTTGTGCCGCCGCCGTCGGCTGCTGTGCCGCCGAAATCGAAGCCGGTGGTGGTGGAAGAGCCTCCGAAGATTCTGGCGGAGAACCGCGCGCCGTTGCCGCAGCCGGTGGTTATACCGCTGCCAGCTTCGCCGCCTCCGCCGGTGCCGAAAGTTGCTGCCGAAGCGGCGGCGGATAAGCCCGTGGTGGCGCGTAACGAGGTGGTCGCCGAGTTCCGGGCCCAGACGCAACAGCCGGCGGCGGCACCGCCTCCGTCCCAACAGGCCGGGCCCGCGGCCCCCGCGTTGGCGCGCCGCCAGGCGGCGCCGGGCGGCGGTGCGGCGGCGTCGGCATCCATGCAGGACGCGGCGAAGGAGAAGGATGCTTCGTCGCTCAGCGCATGGCGACGTACGGGCGACGGGGTGTGGATTCGTGTGCCGGCGGGCGAGGCTGTTGGCCGCGGCGAGACGATTGCCATTCGCTATGTGCCGGGCACTGCGACGCGCGTATCGTTGGTGGATGATCGCGGGCAGCGGTTGACGCAACGGGACGGGCGCGCGGGCGAGGAACTGGAGTTGCCGGTGCCACAGGCTGCGATGGCGACCGGGGATTCGTTGGCCCTCCGCGTGGTGGAAGAGGCGCGGGCGATGAAGGTGGTGGGGCGTGTGGAACGCACCGATGCCCCGCCTTCGCGAATTATTTTGCGGCTGCGCTGAAAGGATTTTCTTGGTGGCGTCATCTCCCTGGTGACGGCAACGAGCCAACACGGAGATCACGATGAGAAAGCAGCTATCAGTAGTAGCCCTGGGCCTGGCGGCACTGGGATTGTGGCGGCCACAGACGGCCGAGGCGAGCAGCACGCCGGGCGGCATGCTGGCGCGGTTGGACAAGAATGGCGGGGTGGACGCTCCATGCCCGTTGGAGCATACGGCGGTGACGGCCGATGTGCAGGGCCCGGTGGTCCGCGTGAAGGTGCGGCAGGTGTTCCGCAATCCAACGAGCGACCCGATGGAGGCGATCTACACGTTCCCGCTGGCCGCGGCTGGCGCCGTGGACGACATGACTATTCGCATTGGCGACCGCGTGGTGAAGGGGACGATCAAGCGGAAAGAGGAGGCGCGGGCGATCTATGACGCGGCGCGCCGCCAGGGGAAACTGGCTGGGTTGTTAGACCAGGAACGGCCGAACGTCTTTGTGCAGAGTGTGGCGAACATTCCGCCGAACGCGAAGGTGGAGGTGGAGATTCAGTATGTCGAGACATTGAAGTTCGAAGCCGGCCGGTATGAGTTTGTGTTCCCGATGGTGGTGGGGCCACGGTACTCGCCGAAGCATAATCCGGGCGCGTTTCAGAATCCGACGTACGCCGCGCAGGGGACGCGCGCGGGGCACGACATTGCGCTGTCGCTGAAGCTCGATGCCGGGTTGCCGGTGGACTCGATTGATTCGACGACGCATGAGGTGATTGTCGAAAATCGCACCGCCGCGGGCGCGTTCATCAAGCTTCGGAACCAGAACGAGATTCCGAACAAGGACTTCATTCTGCGCTGGGATGTGACGGGGAAAAAGATCAACGACGCGCTGTTGACGCACCGCGGCCGCGATGGCCAGGGCTACTTCACGTTCGTACTGGCGCCGCCCGATCAGCCGGCGCGGGAGGACGTTACCCCGAAGGAGATTGTGTTTGTGATTGACACCTCCGGCTCCATGCACGGCTTCCCACTGGACAAAGCGAAGGAGGCGATGATGGCGGCGATTGAGGGCATGCATCCGCGGGATCGGTTCAACCTGATCACCTTCAGCGGCGATACGCATCTACTGTTCCCAGCGCCTGTGGCCGCGACGCAGCAGAACATTGCCGACGCCAAACAGTTCCTGGCCGGCCGCCGCAGTGGCGGGGGCACGGAGATGATGAAGGCCATTCGCGCCTCGCTCGCCCCATCTGGTTCGAAGGAGCACGTGCGCATCGCCTGCTTCATGACGGATGGTTACGTTGGGAATGAAGACGAGATTATTCGAGAAATCCGGCAGCATCCGGAGGCCCGTGTGTTCAGCTTCGGTATTGGCAGTTCGGTGAACCGCCACCTGCTGGACCAGATGTCGTTGCAGGGGCGCGGCGAGGTGGAATACGTCGGGTTGCAAGACGATGGCTCGGCCGCGGCAAAGCGTTTTCACACACGTGTGCAGACGCCGCTGTTGACCGATATTCAGCTCACATTCCAAGGCCTGGCCGTTGACGAAATCTATCCCAAGCGAGTGCCGGATCTGTTTAGCGCGAAGCCCGTGGTGATCACCGGACGGTACCGCGACGCGGGACGCGGGGTGATGAAAATCACGGGCAAAATGGGAGGGCATCCGTTTGAGCGTTCCCTACAGGTGGATCTGCCGGCGGCCGCGCAGCGCGATGGAATCCGGTCGCTGTGGGCGCGGACGAAGGTGGGCGAGTTGATGATTGACGGTACGGAGCAGAACCGGGAAGCCATTACGGAACTGGGCCTGCGGTATGCGCTGATGACGCCGTTTACCTCATTCGTCGCCGTGGAGCACCAGACGATTTCCGAGCAAGGCAAGCTGCGGACGATCGAAGTCCCCGTGGAGGTACCGGAAGGCGTGGATGGCCGCATGGCAGGCGCGGAATCTGCCAAGTACATGATGCAGCCGATGACGGCTGCGGCACCGACTGGCGGATTCGTGGGCGGCATTATCAGCCGTCGCGCCGACAATACGGCCCGGCAGACGGCGGCTCCGCCTCCCATGGTTCGCGAAGAGCGGAAGGTGAAGGATGCGCCGGCGTCCACAAAGCTGTCCGCCGAATTGCAGGGCAAGACAACTTCGCAGGAGAAAGTGGGTATCCGGCTTTACCTGCGGGATGTGTCGGAAGCCACGTTGAACAAATTGAAGGCCGCCGGGCTGCACATCATCGCACAACCCGGTGGGGCCAAGCTGATCATCGGCGAGATCACCGGCACGAAGCTGATGACTCTCGCCGCGATGGAGGAGGTGCAGTTGATCGCGCCCCGGTGAACTAGTCTTCGAGCGTGATCTTCGGGCCGGCCTTTTTCGAAAGGCCGGCCATTGCGTCGTTGACCATTGTTGCCAGCTGGTGGAACGCCGCACCGGCGCCGAGCGGATCGAGCGCGGCGGGGGCGCCGGAGTCGCCACCGATGCGAACGTTCGGATCGAGCGGGAGTTCCACCAGGAACGGGATGTTCATGGCTTCGGCCATGCGGCGACCGCCACCTTGGCCGAACACATCGATGCGTTCGCCGCCGGGCGCGACGAGGTAGCTCATGTTTTCCACGAGGCCCACGATGGGCGTCTTCACCTGTTCGAACATGCGGACGGCCTTGCGGGCGTCTTCCATGGCCACTTCGCTGGGCGTGGTGACGACGACGGCGCCGTTGATCGGCACGGTCTGCACGAGTGAGAGTTGCACGTCGCCGGTGCCGGGCGGGAGGTCAATGAGCAGGTAGTCCAATTGGCCCCAATCGACGCCGCGCAGAAACTGCTGCATGACGGAATGGAGCATCGGGCCGCGCCAAATGAGCGGCTTGTCGCCGGGGCTGAGGAAGCCCATCGACATGAGTTTGACGCCGTGGCTTTCAATGGGCTGAATGCGCTCGCCGATGGCGTGCGGATTGGCGCGCGTTCCCATCATTAACGGCACGTTCGGTCCATAGACGTCGGCGTCCATCAGGCCAACCTTATGCCCCTGCGCGGCAAGCGCGATGGCCAGGTTGACCGACACCGTGGTTTTGCCCACGCCGCCTTTACCGCTGCCGACGGCAATCAAATTCTTCACGCCCTCAACGGGCTGCAATGTAACGCCAGAAGGATTCATCACCTTCTATTGTGCCGTGAGTTGGGCCCAACGCGTTTCCGCCTGTTTCTCCAGGCGTGCCCGGTCGGCGGGAAGGAGGAAGCCGTCTTTGGCGAGGGCGTCCATCGCGGCACCGATTTTGGCCAGATAATCTTCGCGTGACGCATAGCGTTCGGTGATGGCCGGGCGCGGGTCCTTGCGTGCCGTCCGGTCCTTTACCGTTGCCGGAAAAGCGTGGAATCCACCCGTCATGCTGTAGATTTCCGTTGGTGCGCCGATGGAGGCATCGCGCAGATTCCAGCCGGTGTAGGTGCCGAGCGGCACGCTCACATCGGGCATGCGAATGCCGGCGACTTCGTTGCCATCGCGGTCCACCTGCGGGACCAGGACGCCGTACGGTTTGCCTAGTTTTGGTGGTTCGATGGTGGCGATGCCTTTGGACTTGAACTCTGGACCGTAGTCGGCACGGTAAGGAACATTGGGGCTCTTCGGCACGCTCACGCCCGGGATCGCCGGGAAACGCAGAGTGGCCAAGGGAACGAGTTCCCCCTTGTCGACGCGCGGGACACGGGAAGCGGGCGGGGCCTTGTCTTCCTTGACCCATGCCGTCAAGTGGGGCAACAACGCGCGCATTACCGGGCGGGCGTCGTTGGGATTCGAGAGATACGCCGTGTCCGTCTTGCGCGGGGGGAACGTACCAGGCCCGTGCTGAGTTCCGCTGATGAAATAGGCGCGGGTGTTGTCGCCCAGGCCGTCGTCCTTTTTTCCATCGGGGCTGGTGTGAATGAGTGACGCGGCGCGCCCCCAATACTCATAGGCGCCGTTCGTGTAGAAGCTCTTTGGCTGGACGTTCTGATCGATGGCGGTGACGAGTAGTCCGTCCGCCTCCTTCGTCTCCGGGTCCAGCATGCGAAGGTCGGCGAAGGGGAAGACGTCGGTGGGGTAGAAGGTGTTCGTCATGCGGTGCCCATCGCGTGAGGGCTGCGCAAACCGCTGGTTAAAACTGCCGCGGCCGGCGCCGCCAACGTGGGACCAGACGCCGTCGAAAACGCGCTTGCCGTTCTCGTCGGCGTTGAAGCCGTCATAGAGAAACGTGCGGAGGAAACGGCCGGATTGCGAGGTGCCGATGCCGATAGCCCGTTTCAAATAGCGGGATTGATCGCCGAGCAGGATGAGGCCGTCATTGGTGTACTTCAGAAAGCTGATCAGGTCGCGCGTGGCGGCCATGCCGAGGCCGGCAATGGCCGGATTCTTGGCGGTGTAGACCACGTCGTAGAGCTTGCCGGGCAGGAAGCCGGCGGCCATTTCCACACCGGTGTTATCCCAGAACTTCCACTGGCTGCGCGGGATGACGCGGCGCGGGCCGTCGGGAGAGTCACGAACGAAAAGCTGCGTGCCGGGGGCGTCGGGATCGGCAACCGGATAGGGCTTCATGGTGCGATCAGCCAGGTTGAATCGCGTGGTTTTTGCGGAGGGAACGAACTCGCTGCGGACGATTCCGGTAACGCCGTCGGCGCGCGGTACGGTGATGCCGACGTTGCCTTTTTCCTCGGGAATATCGAACTGCCAACCCACCCAGACCAGCGTGAAACCCTGCTCCAACAGGAACAGATCGCCGAACTCGGCTTCGGTGCGCGGGTCCTTGCTGCCGGCGGCGTAGTTGAACGTGGAAAGCAGCCCTTTGCCGCCGCGGTTGGAAACCTCGTACAGGATGGTGCCGTTGCCTTTGTCCTGCAGGCGCGGTTTCAGAACGTAGAGGTCGGCCGTGAATTCGACGAGTCCGGCAGCGTTCTTCGGTGCCAGAGCGATATCGCGGATGCGCTGATTGGCGGGCAGAGTCGGATCGATTGCGAAATGGGCCTTGGCCGTAATGCGCTCATAGGGGCCGGTGTTGCCGAACGATCGGCCGTTGAGCACGTCGGTTCGTTCTTCCACGTAGATCTTACGAATGGCGGCATTGGCGCACAGGGCGGCGGCCAATAGCACGCAGGCAGCACGGAGGAGCATGCGTTTATTGGATCACAGCGCGAGTGAGGCTTTGGCGCGGAGGTCCATGCCGGCGAAGTCTCCGGTGCGGAATTTGCGGAAGGCGGCGGCGCCGATCATGGCTGCGTTGTCGGTAGAGAGCCCCGGGGTAGGGAAGTAGATGGGCACGCCGATGCGGGACCGTGCGGCGGCCTGCCGCAGACCAGCATTGCAGGCTACGCCGCCGGTGATGATGACACTTTCAACCGGGTGCTCCGCCGCCAGTTTGCCGATGCGCGACAACAGTTCGTCGATGACCGTTTGTTGGAAACTGGCGATCAGATCTCGCGTCGCGGGTGGCGTGACGGCCAGCCATTCTTCAACCGTCGTGCCGCTCCCCAGACGCCGGCGTGCGGCGGTCTCATCGGTAATCGGGTGCGCTTCCGTCCATCGCAAAACCGCCGTTTTCAGGCCGGAAAAGGAGAAGTCGAGCGCATTGCCCTTCATGTTGGCCCGCGTGAATCGCACGCCATGAGGATCGCCAAATGGGGCGAGCTTATCCAGAATCGGGCCGCCCGGATAGGGGAAGCCGAGCAGCTTGGCGACCTTGTCGTAGGCCTCACCGGCGGCGTCATCGCGCGTGCGGCTGATTAACTCGTACTCGAAATCGCCGCGTACGTGATAGAGGTGCGTATGCCCGCCACTGACAATCAACGCCAAGGCGGGGAGCGCCGTTTGCGGATACTCCAGAACGACGGCGTGGATGTGGCCCTCCAGGTGGTTCACCGCGAGGAGCGGCAAGTCCCGCGCCTGGCAGATGGCCTTGGCGTAGGTAACACCGACCAGCAGCGCGCCCAATAATCCCGGGCCGTAGGTGCAGGCAACGGCGTCCAGTCCGGACCACGTGATGCCTGCCCTCATCAGCGCCTCGTCCACAACGGGCGTGATCGCGCGCATGTGTTCTCGGCTGGCGAGTTCCGGGACCACGCCGCCGTACTTCTGATGGGTCTCAATCTGAGAAGCGACCACGGAGGAGAGGACCGTGCGGCCGTCTTCAACGACGGCTGCGGCGGTCTCGTCACAGGAGGATTCAATGGCTAGGATGCGCAAGTTGATAATCTGAGAGTTTGGACCTCTCTCAATTCGATTATGAACTGCCCGAGGAGTTGATTGCCCAGAATCCTCCCGCCGAACGGGATGGCGCGCGGATGCTGGTGCTCAATCGGGCCGCTGGAACCTGGCAGGATCGCCTCTTTCGAGACCTTCCGTCGTTTGTGAAACCGGGCGACACGATGGTGTTCAACAATTCGCGCGTGTTCAAATCGCGACTGATCGGACATCGCAAAGGGCACACCGGACGCGTCGAAGTGTTCCTGGCGGAACAGATGGGTGACCGTTGGCGCGCGCTCGTGCGGCCGGGGCGGAAACTGCCGCCGGGAACAGTTGTTGAATTTGCACCTGGCTTTCGCGCTGTGATTGAGGATCGATTGGAGCATGGTGAGCGGAGTGTTCGCCTGGAAGCTGCCGACGAGTGGGAAGCAATCCAAGCGCACGGCCACATGCCACTGCCTCCCTATATTCGCCGCGCCGACGATAGCGGCGACGGGGAACGGTACCAGACCGTTTTCGCACGGGAGCGAGGAAGCGTTGCCGCTCCCACCGCCGGTCTTCACTTTACCCCCGCCGTGCTGGCGGCCTGCGCGGACGCCGGCGCGCACCGCGCGGAGGTGACGTTGCACGTCGGCCTCGGGACTTTCCAGCCGTTGCATTCCACGACCGTGGAAGAGAACCAACTGCACCATGAACGCTACCACGTCCCGCCCGAGTCGTCGGCGCGGATACAAGGGGCCGAACGGGTGATCGCCGTTGGCACCACGTCTGTTCGTACCGTCGAATCGTTCGCCCAGTTCGGCAATGCGGGCCAGACAAATCTGTTCATCTACCCCGGCTACGAATTCCGCCGCGTGAACGCTATGGTGACGAATTTCCACCTGCCGCAGTCCAGCCTGCTGCTGCTCGTCAGCGCCTTTGCCGGGCATGCGTTCACAATGGCCGCGTATCGTCATGCCGTGGCCGAACGCTACCGGTTTTTCAGCTACGGCGATTGCATGTTAATCCTTTGATATGCCGATCTCTCGCCGCGCTCTGTTGATGGGCCTCGCCGCGCCGAACACGCTTCGCGCCGGTGCCGCCACGGCCAATATCTCCCCCGCTCTGGGCTCCTCGCTCGCCGGCGGAATGACGGATCGCAAATGCACTGACGTGCACGATGAATTGCTGGTCCGTTGCGCCGCGCTCGAAAGCGGCTCGACCCGCATGCTGTTGGCAACCATCGATTCCTGCATGGTTCCGCGTACGATTCTCGACAAAGTGCGCGCCCGCATCAGCCGGGAGAACTCCATTGCCCCGGAGTTCATTCTGATGAGCTCTACGCATACGCACAGCGCACCGCCCGCCATGCATCTCTTCCAAAGCATGCCGGATCCGAAGTATCTGGAGATGCTGGAAACGCGGCTTATCGACGCCGCTCGCATGGCCTTCACACGCCTCCGCCCCGCCCGCTTCGGCGCCGCCGTGGGCAAGGAGCCTTCACTCATCTGCAACCGCCGCTACTACCTGAAGGAAGGCGCCGTCCCCGCCGATCCCTTCGGCCGCCGCACCGACAAAGTGCAAATGAACCCCAATCTCGACAGCCCGGATCTGCTCCAACCCGCCGGGCCCACCGATCCCGATCACCCCGTCCTCGCCGCCATCGGCGCCGACGGGAAACCCATCTGGGTCTACGCCAGCTACGCACTCCACTACGCCGGCTACAATCCCGGCACCCACGCCAGCGCCGACTACTTTGGCGCTTGGTCGAAGCGCGTGGAAGCTGCCACCAGCAACGACTGCGTCGCCCTTCTCTCCAACGGTTGCAGCGGCAATATCAACGCCATGGTCTATGCCCGCCAATATCCAACCCGCAACGATTACGCGTTTATCGATCGCGTCGCCTCCGTTCTCGCCATTGAGACGCTCCGCGTGCTGAAAACCATCGAATATCGAGACTCGGTGCCCCTAGCCGCAAAGATGGCGGACGTCGAAATCGGCATCCGCCGGCCCAGCGCCGCCGAACTGGCGGACGCCGTCAAACGAGTCGGCGCCAACCCCGGCAACGACTACAAAGATCGCGCCGATATCTACGCCCGCGAGACCATCTACATGAGCCGCTATCCGGCCAGCCGTCCCGTCCCCGTTCAGGCGTTGAAGATCGGCGACGTCGCCATCGGCACCTTCCCCGGCGAGACCTTCGTCGAACTCGGCCAAGCGGTCAAGAAGGCCAGTCCCCACAAGACCACAATCACCGTATCCATCGCCAACGACGCCTGCGGCTACATCCCCACCGCCGAAGCGTTCGACCTCGGTGGCTACGAAACCTGGCGGGCCAAATCAGCCCACGTCGAACGCGACGCCGCGGCCAAACTTGTTCGCGGCGTCGCTGCCGTGCTGGACCAGACTCGCTGAAACGAAACGCTAAAACAGCGTTACTTCGTTGAACGAAAAATCATTGACCAGCATCGCCGGCACAACCATATCGAACGCCTCTTCGCCGGACCCGCGCTCCGGCGCCGACATCGCCTCCACCCGGTGCAATACGTCAATCACCGACTCGTTAAACCGGAAGTTGTGCAGCCCGCAAACGATCTGCCCGTCCTCCACCAGGAACGTGCCGTCGCGCGTCATCCCCGTCATCACTTTCCGGAACGGATCCACCTCGCGGATGTACCAAAGCCGTGTCACCAGAACGCCCGTGCCGAGCTTCGCCAGTAGCGCCTCGCGCGACTCCGTGCCACCAGCAATCACAATATTGCCGACGCTCTCCCCGCCCTCGCTTGGCAGGCTCGACCCATGTCCCGTGGGCGTGCGCCCGGCCCGCAGCGCCGCCGCACGCCCATAGGGCATCTCGCCCGGCACGCCATCGGCGAACAGTGTCAACGTCTGGCGTGGCACGCCCTCGCCATCGAACGGCGCACCATCCTGCAGCGGATGCCGCACGTCGTCATAAATCGAAATGTTCTTTCCAAACAGCTGCTGGTCCAGGCGTCCCGTCAGAAAGCTCCGTTCCTCCTCGATGGCCGTCGCGGTGCAGTCGCCAAAGATCTGCCCGACGAAGTCCAACACCGCCGCCGGCTCCAACAGCACTCGATACTTACCCGGCTCCATCCGCCGCGGCTTGGCGGAATGGGCCGCTTTCTCCGCTGCGCTCCGTGCCAGCCGGACCGGGTCCAAATCCCCGGCCGACACCGCGCTCGCCTTCGCCCAGCCGCTCGAATCGGCCGCCGTTGCGGTGATGGAAAAAGTCGCGCCTGTCTCATCGTGCCGGACAAAAACGCCGTTACTGTTCACTAGAATCTGCGAAGACCGGGACGTCTCAAAAATCCCAGCCGCCACCTGCCCCGCCGTCGCGACACACGCAATCGCCTCCCGCACCGCCTCCGCCCGCACCTGTGGCGAATACGCCGCCGTGGCCTCATCCCAGCGCATCACCGGCGTTACCGGCGATGGTTCATAGAGCGCTAATAGATTCGCGTCCGGCTCGCTCGCACGCGCCAGCGCGATCGCCGACTTTGTCGCCTCGCGGATGTTGGCGAACCGGTTCGTCGTCGCCCGCGCCGTCCGCTGCCCAATGGCGACGCGAATCGAAATCGCCCGCGACTCCTCGCTCACATTCTGATGAATGCCGTTATTGGCGAACCGCGTTAGCGAGCTCTCCTCAGCCGCCAGATACACTTCCACATCGTGAACCCCATACGCCCGTGCCTCGACGCGCGCAATGTCAAACCACTCCCGTGCCTGCGTATCCGTCATCACAAACTCCCTACCGCAATGCGGCCAAACCGCGAAGGGCTCGCCCCGTGCCCGGTACCCATCACCTGTTCCGGTTGTCCCTTACCGCAATTCGGTACCCCCCACAGCGTCCAGTTGTCGCGATTCCCAATCGCCTCGCAGGCATTCCAGAACTGCGTTGAAATGCCGCTATACACGGGGTTCTTCAGCATCCGCACCCGCTTGCCATACCGGATCTCCCAAGCCACTTCACAGCCGAATTGAAAGTTGTACCGCTTATCGTCAATCGACCAGCTCTTGTTCGTCTCCATGTAGATTGCGTGTGGAACATCGAACAGCTCCTCCAACGACGAAGTCCCCGGCTCCAGACTCGTATTCGTCATGCGGATCAACGGCAGCCGGTCCCAGTTCGCCGCCCGCAAACACCCATTCGACCGTCCCTCCCCCACAGCCCCAGCCGTCTCCCGGCTCGTCAAATAGCCCGTAAACAAGCCCTCGCGAATGATATCGGTGCGCTGCGCCGCCACGCCTTCATCGTCAAACCCAAACGTCCCCAACCCCGGCCCATGCGTCTCCGTCGCGTCGCTCACCACATGTACCAACGGCGACCCATACCTCAAACTTCGCAACTGGTCGAGCGTCAGAAAACTCATCCCCGCGTAGTTCGCCTCGCTCCCCAATACCCGGTCCAACTCAATCGGATGCCCGATCGATTCATGAATTTGCAGTCCCAACTGCGAACTATCAAGAATCAGAGTGAACTCGCCCGTCGGGCACACATCGGCGGCGTGCAGCGCGGCCGCTTCCTCGGCCAATCGCGGCGCATGCGCCAGCATGTCCAACTCCTCCACCAGCTCCCAGCCCTTCAACTGATACTGCCCTCCAAACGAGTTCGGATACGAACGCTTCTGCAAGTCGCCGTCCTGGAACACGTGACAAGCGCACCCGGCCCCGGTCATCGTCCGGGTCTGCGCAATGACACTCCCTTCGGAGTTCGCAAACCACTGTCGCGTCCGAGTCGTATGGAACGAGGTCTCCGTCAACGTCACGGCCTTATGGGCCCGCATCGCCTCATCCACCGCCAGCAAATGCGCCAGCTTCTGCGACACCGGAATGCTCAATGGATCAACGACGCACGGCGAGGCCCATGACGCCTGATGCACCGGTTCCGGCGCCAGGCGAACGGCCGAGCCCAACGCCAGCGTACTCGCCTTCGCAATCGCCCGCGCCTTCGAAATCGCTTTCTCAATTCCCGCCGGCGTCAGGTCGTCGGTTGCCGCGAATCCCCACCCGCCATCCACCAGCAGTCGGATCCCAATCCCCGCCGACTCGGTATCAGCCACCTGTGACACCCGCCCGTTGCGTGTGGAGAGGTCCTGCGACCGCGACTCCACTAGCCGCACGTCGGCGTATTGCACGCCGTTCTGCGTGGCCAGGTCGAGCGCTCGAAGCACGATCTGTTGCATATGGTCTATTGTGAAGGACTGTATGCTTGCCTGGCTATTTGGCAGTCCCTTGGAGGTTGGCGCGCCGGCGCCCCCATTCTCGTTGCCCGACGAGAACGGCCGCGGGGTCTCCCTCGCGAGTCTGAAAGGGAAGCCTGTCGTCCTCGTCTTCTACCCGGGTGATGACACGTCCATCTGCACCCAACAGCTCTGCGAAATTCGCGACGACTGGGCCGCCTTCAAACGACTCGGCGCAGCCGTCTATGGCGTCAATGGCCAAGGTCCCAACGCCCACGGCAAATTCTCGGCAAAGTACAAATTCCCGTTCCCTCTATTGGTCGATAGCGGCTGGGAGATGTCGCGCGCCTACAACGCCGGCTGGGGTTTGGTGCGTCGAACCGTCTACGTGATCGGTCCTGATGGCCGCATCGCCTACGCCCAAAGAGGAAAGCCCTCCACCGCGGAAATTCTCTCCGCGATAGAGGGCTTCCTGAACCACAAAACTACTTCTTGATTCGCTGACACGCCGCGATCGACGCTTCGTTGTGAGGCGCCGGCTTGGGATCGTAGATGATCTCCGCGATCTTGCCTTCTTTGTCAATGACGAACGTTGTGCGGCTGGCGATGCCGCGTTCAGTCATCAGGACGCCATACGCTTTCGCGGTGTTGCGATTCGGGAAATCCGAAAGTAGCGGGAACTCCAGTGTCAGGTCGTCGGAGAAGCGCTTCAAAGACGGCGCTGCATCGACGCTGATTCCAAACACCTGCGAATCCGCTTCGTTAAAGTTTTTGATTCCAGCCTGGAACCCTTTCATTTCCGCGGTTCAGCCACCCGTAAACGCCAGCGGGAAGAAGGCCAGAACAACTGATTTCTTGCCTTTGAAATCCGCCAGCGAAAACGATTTGCCGGGAACCGAGGAACTGAGCTTGGAAAACTCCGGAGCCATATCGCCAACCTTCAGATGCGTCTTGCCGTCTTTGGCAAAAAGCATCGCGGCGGCGAAGCTCAGGAAGATGAGTTTCTTCATAGTTCGTCCTCGTTGAAATGGAACTGCTCTAGTATTCTAGCGCCTCGCGATCATTTCGGCGGGGCGAATGCGCACTTACCTGTGATGGCTACCGCCGTTCTCCTCCTGACCGGAATCATCGCGTTCTTATGCGTCACGGCCAATGATTCCAACTTCGGCCCCATGCGCGCCATGCTGGCAATGGCCCAGTTGGGGCTTGTCTTTGTTCGCGATCTGCTCCTCACAAACACCATCGCGCGCCAGTCCCGCTGGCTCGCGCTGGCCTACCTCGTCGCCGCCGCCGCGGCCTTCCTCTGCCTGCTTGCCAGTCAGCACGGCTACGGCGAACTCTCTGACGCCGCCCTGCTCCTCGCCCCCATCGCCGCCTTCGGCACCCCTCTAACCGCACTCCTCGCTATCCACTGGCGCCACCCTGCCCCGGCCATCCTCTGCGCCTGCGTCGTTCTCGCCGGAGCCTACGTCAACGGCTTCATCCTCCCACAAATCTTCCGCAGCAACGCTCCGCCGCCGATCCCGCTCGCCGCCAACGCCCCGCTCGAAGACTGGCGACCTTACTTCATGGGGGCCCAGCGCGAACGCGTCATCACCCTCCTCAAACAGCGCCCCACACTCGAAGCCGATCTGATCGCCGGCCTCCAATCCCAGGAGCCTCTCGAAATGCTCCACACCTTCGATCTCATCTCGGCACTTGAACCCGCTCCCACCCCCGCCTTGCGCGACGCCTTCAGCGACGCCCGGAAACGCCTCGCCCCGCTCGTCACGCCCAAAACAGAAGAGGCCTGGCGGATTCGAACTCGCCAGGCCTCGGAAGCGCTCGGAATGCCGAACTCCTAGATCTTCACCATCTCCGTCTGCAGTGCGCCGGTCACGCGCGCGTCGCGATCGCCCACGAACACATTCACTTCGCTGCGAATCCCGAACGCCGGCAAATAGATCCCCGGCTCCACCGAAAAACACGTCCACGGAATCACGCGCCGCTCGTCATGCGTCTCCAGGTTGTCCATGTTCGCGCCGGACCCATGCACGTCCTCGCCAATGGAATGGCCGGTGCGGTGCACGAAGTATTCCGCCATGCCGTGCTCGCGAATGTGCCCGCGGCAGGCATCGTCCACCTCAAATCCGTACAGCGGAACGCCAGCGCCAATCGATGCTTGCACCTTCGCCACAGCCGCGTCGCGTGCGCCCGTGACAATCGAAAACACGCGCTGCACTTCGTCCGGAATCACCTCGCCCGTGTACCCGGTCCACGTCACGTCGTAGTAGACAGTCCCCGGCTTGTTCAACTTCGCCCACAGGTCGATCAACACCACATCGCCCTGCTGAATCACCTCATGGTTGTCCGCCATCGGCTCGTAATGCGGGTTCGACGCATTCGCGTTCACGCCCACAATCGGACCGTGATCGGTGAACAACCCGGCCCGCTCAAACGACTCCAAAATGAAGTTCTTGACGATGAACTCATTCACCGGTTCGCGCCCGCGCAACCGGTCGCCGATCTCCAAAAAGGCTGCCCGCCGGATCTCGTCCACTAGCACTCCGGCCGCCATATGCGAGTCCAACTTCTCCTGCGTCCACTTGGCCTCAAAGATCTGCACCAGGTTCGCCGACGTCACCACCTCCACGCCCTGCTCGCGGATCAGTTCCACCGTCCCGGCATCCACCATCGCCACATACGGCACCGCGCACATCGGCGAATACTGCATCGCCACGCGCTTGCACCCGGCCAACAGCGTCGTCAGCCCATACACCTGGCGCGACCAGCTCGAATAGGTAGCCATCGTGCCCGGCAGCGCGTCCAGCATCCCCGGCTCAATCTGGTGCACCAGCTTCCGCGGCTCGCCGTTCGCGGGGATCAGGTAATACCACCGCCGCGTCGGGATGCGCGGCGCGTCAAAGCCCAGAACGCGGTACGCCAGCGGATCGCGTAAGTGGTGATCGAAAAACAGCCACCCGTCCAGTTTCTCTTCCCGCAACGCCTGTTGAATCGCCGCGACATTCATCATTTCGACTCTCCCATTAAGCCGCGCAGCGGCTTTACAAATACCGTCAGAACTACCGCCGCCGCAATCGCGAACAGCGCCACATACAGGAACAATTGTTCCAGTTTCATCGATTCGTAGAATCCGGACAACCGCCCGCCGATATAATTCCCAGTCGCAATCGACAGGAAGAAGACGCCCATGATCACGCCGCCCATTCGCGCCGGCGCCAGCTTCGTCATTGCCGACAGTCCCACGGGGCTCAAACAGAGCTCGCCGATCGTGTGCAGCAGATACGTCAACACCAGCCAGAACGGGCTTACTTTTTCACCGGCATCCGCCACCGCCGCCGGAGGCACCAGGATCAAAAATCCCAGCCCCACAAAAAGCAGCGCCAGCGCGAATTTCGCCGGCACGCTCGGCTCCCGCGGTCCCAGCTTGATCCACAGCACGGAGAACAAAGGCGCCAGAATCAACAGCCAAATCGAATTCACCGATTGGAACCAACTAGACGGATACGCCATGCCGAACACCTCATTGCGCGTCCGCTCATCGGCGAACAAATTCAACGTCGACCCGGCCTGTTCAAACGACGACCAGAACACTGCCGACGCAATCGACAGACATAAAATCACCGCGATGTTCTTCCGCTCCTGCCCCGGCATCGCCGCCCGGAACAGCACCACGAAAATCCCCACAAAGCTCAGCGCCATCAACACCGAAAACCCATCCGCGATGCCCGCGATGGAAACCGATGTCACGCCAGAAGTCTGCAAAAAGCCCAGCAAAAGCGGCAGTCCCACCACCGCGCCCAGCCCCAGCGCCAACTGCTTCTTCTCCTCCGCCCCCGGCGGCGTTGCCGTCTTTAGCCCGGCCTCGCCCAGAAACCGCTGCGTCAGTACATACTGAATGAGCCCCACCGACATCCCCACCGTAACCAGCAGAAACGCCCATCGCCAACTGATCGTCTGGCCCACATAGCCGATCACCAACGGCGCCAAAAAGGCGCCCAGATTGATGCCCATGTAGTAGAGCGAAAATCCCGCGTCGCGCCGCGTGTCCCCCTTCGCATATAGCGCGCCCACCATCGTGCTGGCGTTGGTCTTCAATAGCCCCGTACCCACACAGATCATGCCCAGGCCCAGATAAAACGTCCACATCAGCGGCGCCGCCAACAGCGCATTCCCAGCCGCGATAATGATGCCCCCATACAGCACCGCCTTCCGCTGCCCCAGGATTCGATCGGCCACCCAGCCCCCCGGCAAACTCAGCAGATACACCGACGCCGTGAAGATCCCATAGATAGCCCCAGCGGTGGTCTTATCCATCCCCAGCCCGCCGTTTTGCAGCTGTGCCGTCAAATACAGAATGAGAATCGCCCGCATCCCGTAATAGCTGAACCGCTCCCACATCTCCGTAAAGAAGAGCGTGGATAGTCCGCGCGGATGCCCGAAAAACGAAGTGTCGCCTACGGATTGCGTTGCCATTGAATCTCCGTGTTCAATTGAATCATTCCAGCCGTGTCGCGGTGATCGATCACCGCAAAGCTCAGCGAGTCATCGATCCAGTCCTGACTCGCCCCATCGGCGTGCTGCGTGGCAACCGTCAGTGTATATTCCGCCCGGCTTAACAGGCAATCCAGCGCGAACTGAATCTCCAGCACATCCCCCGCCGCATACGTCCCCAACTCCACCTTTTCCACCTTCGTGTTCGTCCCATAGACGTCCACGCCCAGCCGGTTCCGGATCAACATCCCCACCATCGGCGCGTCGCAGTCCTTCGCAAACACCGCCCGCACCCGAATCGTCGCCCGCTCCCCGCTCAGCAGACTCGTCGCCTCTTCCCCGCGCCCATTCAAAATCACAATCGATTCAATCCGGCTCGTCCCATCCCCGTGCCGATAACTGCCACCCTCGGCCGGCGTATCGCGCAGTTGCAACTCATGCACCAGCCCCACATACCGGTTCACAATATCGCTCGGCTTGCCCACCGCCGCTACTTCCCCATGCAGCATCAACGCCGCCCGGTCCGCCAGCCGCTTCACGATTCCCAAATCGTGCGACACAAACAAAATCGTCACTTTCCGTTCTTTCAACTCTTCCAGCTTCCGCACGCAGCGATTCGCAAAAATCGCATCCCCCACCGCCAGCGCCTCGTCCACAATCAGCACCTCAGGCTCCACGTGGATCGCCGTCGAAAACGCCAGCCGCACATACATGCCGCTGGAATACTCCTTCACCGGCCGGTCAATAAAAGCGCCAATCCCCGCAAATTCTTCAATCTTCGGAAACGCTGTCTCCACCTCCGCCCGGCTCAGCCCCATGATCTCGCCGTTCAGAAACACGTTCTCCCGCCCCGTGAACTCCGGGTTGAACCCCGCGCCCAACTCCAACAGCGCCGCAATGCGGCCCGACGTCAACACCCGCCCCCGCGTCGGCTGCATGATCCCCGCCACAATCTGCAACAGCGTCGACTTCCCGCTGCCATTCGGTCCCACCAGCGCAAACACTTCCCCCGGTTCCACCCGCAGGTTCACATCGCGCAGCGCCCAGAACTCGCGGCCCCGCTCTTCTCCAATCAATGGCAACAGCGCCACTAAACGGTCGGCCGGGCGCTCATAGAGCGAATAGACTTTCGAAACGTGCTGAACAGAGACCAACCTATCAGCTTAGCGATACACTCAACCCAAATGCGCGCCGCCCTGTTCGCCCTCTCGCTCCTCACCGCCTCCGCCGCCGATATTCTGCTCGTCGTCGAAAAGAATAACGACTCCGTCGGCTTCTACAATCTCGCCACCGGCGCCCCCGTCGCCAGCGTCAAAGTCGGCCACATTCCGCACGAATTCGTCTTTTCCGCCGACGGAAAATCCCTCTACGTCACCAACTACGGCACCGCCCGCTGGACCGACGACGCGCCCGGCGGCAACACCATCTCCATCATCGACCTCGCCACCAAACAAGTCACCGGCGAAATCAACCTCGGCCAATACCACCGCCCCCATGGCATCGAACTCGGCCGCTCCGGCAAACTCTACGTCACCTGCGACCTGCCCTCGGCCGTTCTCATCATCGATCCGCTCCAACGCAAAATCGAACGCGCCATCCCCTACGCGGCCAAGGTTCTCCCCCACATGCTCGCCCTCACCCGCGATGAAAAGAAGTTCTACACCGCCAACGCCGGCAACGCCGCCATCACCGTCCACGATCTCAAAACCGGCCTGTCTAAACACCTCGAAGTCGGCGGCGTCCCCATGGGCCTCGCCCTCACCGGCGACGAGAAAACGATCTACGTTGCCACCCGCACTGCGGACACGGTGGTCGAAATCGACACGCAAAAATGGGCCATCCGCCGCACGCTTAATATCGAAGGCCAGCCCGTCCGCCTCCAACTCCTCCCCGGCGAAAAGCAGATCCTCGCCAGCCTCATCGTCGATGGCGCCATGGCCGTCATCGACCTCAAATCCGGCAAGGAAATCAAACGCCTCAAAGTCGGCCTCAACGCCGAGGGCATGCACATCGACCCGCGCACCAACGAAGGCTTCGTCTCCGCCCAGGGAGAAAAACGTGTCGTGCGCTTTTCCCTCAAAACATTCGAAAAAAATGGGGTCGTGGCCACCCAGGAGCGGCCCGACCCCATTCTTATTTGGAGACCAGTGGGGTCAGCCAACTCCCGCTAACGGTAGAATCAATTGCATGCTGACCCGCCTGTATCTGGACAACTCGGCGCGTGTCAACGACTTTGAGACAGTCGGTCAAGGAGTTTACTGAGTATCGTCGTTTGTTGTTGTTGGTTTGTTGATCCAGGCGTGCGCTGGGGCAAGCGGGGATTTGGGTGGATGCTTAACGAACCGTTCCGGGTGAACGAGATA
>CANIVU010000090.1 GCA_947470805.1 Acidobacteriota bacterium
CGGCGCGGGCTTGACCCATTTCGCCAACCGAGCCGCTACGACATCGGCCGGCACTTCCAAGTCGATCGTGAACTTCTCCAGGTCGATGTGGATCATGTCGCCATCTTCCACCACCGCGATCGGCCCGCCATCAAACGCCTCCGGCGCCACATGGCCGATCATGAATCCGCGCGTCGCGCCGCTGAACCGGCCGTCGGTCAGCATCGCCACCGAATCGCCCAGCCCCGCGCCCATGATCGCGCCCGTCACGCCCAGCATCTCGCGCATGCCCGGTCCGCCCTTCGGCCCTTCGTAGCGAATCACCACCACGTCGCCCGCCTGCACCTTGCCGCTGGTCACCGCCAACATAGCGTCTTCCTCGCGGTCGAACACGCGGGCCGGCCCGTGCTGCACTTTGCGCGCAATCCCGGTCACCTTGATCACGCAGCCCTCCGGCGCCAGCGTGCCCTTCAGAATCACCAGTCCGCCCGTCAGCTTGATCGGATTGTCCAACTGGTGAATCACCTCCTGGCCCGGCGTTTCCTTCACGTCCAGAATCTCTTCGGCCAGCGTCTTGCCCGTCACCGTCATCGAGCCGCCCTCGGCATACCCACCATCCACCAGGCGCTTAATGATCACCGGAATGCCGCCGGCCTTGTCCACGTCGACGGCGAAATACTTGCCCGCCGGTTTGATGTCCACCAACAACGGCGTCCGCTGGCTGATCGCGTGAATATCATCGATATTCAACTCCACGCCCGCGTCCTTGGCCATCGCCAGCAAATGCAGCACCGCATTCGTCGACCCGCCGCTCGCCGCCACCGAGGCAATCGCGTTTTCAAACGCCCGCCGGTCGCAAATGTCGCGCGGCTTCAAATCCTTCTGCACCGCGTTCAAAATCAGCTCGCCGCAACGGCGCGAGATATCGGCCTTCCGCGGATCCACCTGCGGAATCGACGCCGTAAACATCGGCGCAATCCCGATCGCCTCCATCACCGTCGCCATCGTGTTCGCCGTGAACTGTCCGCCGCAAGCCCCCGCGCCCGGGCACGCGTGGTCTTCAATCGCCAGCAGTTCCGCGTCGCTGATTTTGCCCGCCGCGTTCGCGCCAACGGCCTCAAACACGTCCTGAATCGACAACTCGCGGTCGCCGATCTTCCCCGGCAGAATCGAGCCGCCGTACAAAATCAACCCCGGCACGTTCAGCCGCAACAGCGCCATCGCCGCGCCCGGAATCGTCTTGTCGCAAGCCACCATGGCCACAATGCCATCGAACATGTAGCCGCGGGCCGTCAGTTCAATGGAATCGGCAATCAGGTCGCGCGATACCAGCGACGCTTTCATGCCTTCGGTCCCCATCGTCACGCCGTCGCTGATCGCGATGGTGTTGAACTCCATCGGCGTCCCGCCGGCCGCGCGGATGCCTTCCTTCACCTGGGCCGCCAGCGCGCGCAGGTTGTAGTTGCACGGCATCGTCTCGATCCAGGTATTGGCAATGCCGATGATCGGCTTCTTCAAATCGGCGTCGGTGAACCCGATGGCCTTCAGCATGGAACGGGCCGGAGCGCGGTCGCGGCCCTGGGTGATGGTATAGCTACGGAGTGGCATACGAACCCTCTAGTGTATCGTTTGCGTGGGATCATGGAGGATTATGAAGATCGCGGTGTTGGGCGCAGGGAACATGGGTTCCGCTTTGCTGGGTGGAATGATCAAGACGGGCGTAGTGGCCGCCGCCGATGTGCGCGCCACCACCAAGACCGAAGCCCACGCCGCTGAGCTCCGCGAACGCCTGGGCGTTCACGCCACCGCCGGCGGTAATGCCGAAGCCGCCAACGGCGCCGCCATCGTCATCCTCGCCGTCAAACCCGGCGTCGTCCCCAAAGTGGTCAAGGAAATCCGCGACTCCCTCCACGAGTCCCAAATCCTCATCTCCCTCGCCGCCGCCCTTCCCATCTCCGCCATCGAAGACGCCGCCCAGTGCCGCATGCCCATCTTCCGTGCCATGCCGAACATCCCCGTGCTGGTCGAAGAGGGTGCCGTCGGGATCTGTCACAATTCGCTCGCCACCGCCCTCCACCGCGAAACCGTCGAAAGTATCTTCCGCCCCGTCGGCATCACGGCCTTCGTCGAAGAAGAACACATGGACGCCGTCACCGCCCTCTCCGGCTCCGGCCCCGCCTACATCTACATGGTGATCGAAGCCATGGCCGCCGCCGGCGTAAAGATGGGGCTTCCCCGCGAAGTCTCCATGCGCCTTTCCGAGCAAACCGTTCTAGGCGCCGCCAAACACGCCCGCGAGTCCGGCCTCCATCCGGCCATCCTCCGCGACCAGGTCATCACCCCCGGCGGCACCACCATCGCCGCCATTCACGAACTCGAGCGCCACGGCCTGCGCTCCATGCTCATCTCCGCCATCGAAACGGCCACGATTCATGCCGGCAAACGAACGGAGATCCTGCTGGCCGACATAGAAAAACAAAAACACGCATGACCCATCACATCCTTTCCATTCACGCCCACCCCGACGACATGGAGATCCTCTCCGGCGGCACGCTCGCTCTCCTCGCTGAAAAAGGCCACCGCATCACCGTCGTCACCATGACCCCTGGCGACTGCGGCTCCGCCGAATACGGCCCCGAAGAAATCGCCGCCATGCGCCGCGAAGAAGCCGCCGCCGGCGCCGCCATGATCGGCGCCGAATACCAGTGCGCCGAATTCCGCGATCTGGCCATCTTCAACGACGACACCTCCCGCCGCCGCGTCGTCGAACTCATCCGCGCCATCCGCCCCGAAATCATCCTCACCTCCGCCCCCACGGACTATCACTGCGATCACGAAGCCACCAGCGTCCTCGTCCGCGACGCCTGCTTCGCCGTCTCCGCGCCCAATTATCACACCGGCGTCGCCGCCCCGCTCGACTCGATCCCCCACCTCTACTACATGGATTCCGTCGAAGGCACCGACCGCGACGGCGCCCCCATCCGTCCCGATTTCGGCGTCAACATCGAACCCTTCTTCGCCAAGAAACGTGACATGCTCGCCGCCCACGCCAGCCAGCGCAACTGGCTCCTCCGCCAGCACGGCATGGACGATTATCTCCGCACCATGGAGGAGTGGACGCACCACCGCGGCCAGTCCCTCGGCGTCAAATACGCCGAAGGCTTCCGCCAATACAAGCACCACCCCTACCCCACGTCCCCGCTGCTGCAGGACCTCGTCGGCGAAGCCCTACTTCGCTAACGCAATCTCCTCCACCACCTGTAGCAACATCGCCACGCCCTCCCGCAGTGTCGATACCCGGATGCGCTCATCATTCCCATGCGCGCGTCCGGGTTTGTCGTCCCGCAGGAACACCGGCACGCCATAAACCGCCATGCCCTTCGCCCGCAGGAACGCCCCATCCGTCGCCCCGCGCGACATGTAGGGGATGATCACGGCGTTCGGATTCTTCCGCCGGATCACCACTTCCATCGCCTTGTACAAATCGGTAGTCAACGAACTCGGCTCCGTCGCCGGCATGTCCTGCCCCGGCTCCGGCAGCACTTCAATCGCGGGATCGTTGATGATCTTCCGGAACCGCTCGTACACTTCTTCCTTCGTCTCCCCCGGCAGTCGCCGCACGTCCAACTGCGCCTCCGCCTGATTGGGAATCACGTTCACCTTCATCCCCGCCCGTAGCATCGTCGGCGACACAGTCGTCCGGAACATCGCGTCCAGCTCCCCGTCCTTATCCCCAATTTCATTGGCATTCGCCTCGAATTTCCCCAATAGCGGCCCCAGCCACTTGTACTCGTCCAACTTCGCCAGCTCCGTGAAATACCGCCGCGTCGTCGTGTTCAACTGTACCGGCATATACGCCCGCGTCAACTTGCTGATGGCGTCCGAAAGATGCGCCACAGCGTTGTCTTTCCGCGGCAACGACCCATGCCCGGCGCTCCCCCGCGCCACCAGAATCACCCGCGTCGGCACCTTCTCCGAAGTCTGCACGTTATAAACTTCCACCCCGCCCGCCGTCACCTCCCGCCCCCCGGCCTCGTTCAAACAGAACTCCGCGTCAATCTTCCCCCACTCGTTCCGGATCAGCCACTGAATCCCCGTCGACCCCGCCTCCTCGTCCGCCTCACTCAGAAAAATGATGTCCCGACTCAGCTTCACGCCCCGCTGTTTCAACTCCACCAGCACCGCCATCTCGGCGGCGACGAGCGCCTTCGTATCCACCGCCCCGCGCCCATAAATGAAACCGTTTTTCTCCACAGCGTCAAACGCCGGCACCGTCCACAGCTTCGGCTCCACCGGCACCACATCGCTATGCGCCATCATCAGCAGCGGCCGCTTCGGCCCGCCACTCGCCAACCGCGCGACGACATTCAACCGCTGCGGATCGCCCCCCAGCAGCTCCGCCGCGATGCCCTCTTTCCCCAGCTCCGCCTGAATGTACTTCGCCACCAGCGTCTCGTTCCCGGGCGCATTGGACGTATTCAGCTTGAGCAAATCCACGAAGTACCGCTGCGTCCGGTCCGCCAGCGTCTCTGCGTGCAGCGCAAGTGCAAATACAAAAAGGGCAACAATCCTCATGCGGAAGAGTGTAACCCACGCAGCAACAACTCCCACGCGGACACCCGCGTCCCGCAGGGCGGGTGTCCCCCAAACCCCGAACTCGCCCGCAAAAGAACCTACTCCAGCCGCCGCACCCGTAAGTTCCGGAACCAGAACTCCGACTCATGATGCTGCAACAGAATCGGGCTCTCCGGCGGTGTCGACTCGGCGTCGAACTCCATCACCTTCACCCCGTTCAGCCAATGCTCACTGTGCCGACCCCTCACCACCAACCGGCTGAAGTTGTACTCACCCACCGGCTTCGGCCGCGCCCCCTTCGCCGCAATCTGGTTATACAACGATCCCGTCCGCTCCACCGGATGCCCAATCGCCCCCGGGTCCCCGTTGTCATCGGCAACTTGATATTCATACCCCGCCCCATCACTTCCTAACGCCGGCGTCTGGCTCAAATAAAACAGCCGGTACTTCACGCCCGAATTTCCCTTCGGCGACGTCTTCCACTCAAACTCCATCTCGAAGGATCGAAACGTATCGCGAGTCCGCAGAGATCGCGCCGGCAGCACCGGCAGCGCATGAAACACGCCATTCTCCATCACCCACGACTTCGGCCAACCCGGCTCAATCGCGTCCTGAAACGCATCGGCACCCAGCGCAATCCACCCGTCCTTCCCCGCCGCCAAATGCGTCGCGGCAGGCTCCACCGGAAAATACGGCGGCTCAAAATTCGCCGGCTGGAACCGCAACTGAAAAACTTTCCAAGTCCCGCCACTCTTCACAAACGCAATGCTCACCCGCCCCGCCTGGTCGCCCCCTGCCAGCCCGATCGTCCGGAAATACCCGTCCGACAAAGTCACATCCGGCGTGGCCATATTGAACAGCCGCGCCAGCATCGTCACTTCCAACCGCACCGCCGGCGGCTGGCACATCTCCTTCGCCGGCATCAGCCGCAACGACAACGGCCGCGTCCAGCTCAGCCGCGTCAGAAAACCCGGCGCCACCGCCGCCTTCGCCGCCGCGCCATCGCAATCATTCACCGCCTGGATGTAGCGCCGCAGCACCTCCTGCATCGCAAACTGATCAGAAGGCGGAGGCTCCACAGCCCCCAAAACCAAAGGGAAAAGAACAACAGACCACCAACGAAGCATTAGAAAAATTGTATCAATCACCAGCGCTGCTACAGTGGAAAGATCCCATGAAGTTACGTTTTTTCGCGGCCCTGTCCATTGCCGCCAGTGTGTGGAGCCAGCAGGAACAGCCCCAACAGCAGACCCAGACGGAACAGGCAAAGACGAAGCAGACCGTCGTCGTCACCGGGGCCTATGACCCCATCCCCCTCGAAGAGTCCGAACGCACCGTCCGTGCCGTTCCCGCCCGCGAACTCGCCCCCCTCACTGCCACCATCTCCGATCTCCTCAACCTCGACCCCTCCGTCGACCTCCGCGAACGCGCCCCCGGCGCCATCCAAAGCGGCCTCTCCATCCGCGGCGGCTCCTTCGGCCAAACCCTCGTTCTCTGGAATGGCATGCGCCTCAACAGCGTCCAATCCTCGAACCTGAACATGGACGTACCCGTCCCGATCGACGCCCTCTCCCAGGTCGAAATTCTCAAAGGCTCCGGGTCCACCCTCTACGGTTCCGACGCCACCGCCGGCGTCGTTAACTTCATCACCCGCCCCCCCGAACACTCCGAAATCCGCCTCCGCGCCGGCCTCGGCAACTGGGGCACGCAACAGCAACGCGCCTCCCTCGCCTACGTCAAAGGCACGCTCGCCCAACACCTCACGCTCTCCCGCGATTTCTCCACCGGCTTCCTGCCGAACCGCGACTTTCGCAACCTCTCCGTCGCCTCCACCACCGCCTGGAAACGCACCGAAATCAACCTCGCCCACAACGATCGTCCCTTCGGCGGCGAACAATTCTACGGCAACTTCAACTCCTGGGAACGCACCAAATCCTGGTTCGCCGGCCTCCGCCAGGGGCTCGGCAAAAAGACCGAATTCGCCCTCGCCTATCGACGCCATTCCGATCTGTTCGTCCTCTACCGCGACCGGCCTCAAGTCTTCACCAACCGCCACATCGCCGAAAGCTACCAGGCCCAACTCCGCCGTACCGACGAGCTGCCCAAGTCCAGCCGCCTCCACTACGGCGCCGAATTCCTGCACGATTCCATCAACTCCAACAACCTCGGCAACCATTCCCGCGCCCGCGGTTCCGCCTACGCCGCCTGGGACATCCGCGCCCTCAATCGCTTCTCGCTGAACATCGGCGTCCGCGAAGAGGTCTATCGCAATCTCCAACACCAGTTCAATCCCAGCGCCGGCGCCGGCTACTGGTTCAATCCGCACGTGAAACTCCGCGCCAGCGCCTCCCGCGCCTTCCGCCTCCCCAGCTACACGGATCTGTACTACCGCGACCCCGGCAACGTCGGCAACCCGCTGCTCCGTCCCGAAAGCGCGTGGAGCTACGAAGGCGGCGTGGATTGGAACGCCAACGCCAACTGGCGCGGTGCCTTCACGGTCTTCCAACGCCGTGAAAAAGACGGCATCGATTACGTCCGCGCCAACCCCTCCGACCTCTGGCGCGCCACCAATTTCCAAAGCCTCCACTTCACCGGCTTCGAAGCCATGGTGGCGACTGTGGTCCAACGCCATCACCGCGTCGAGCTCTCCTACACGGCCCTGAACGGCGCCCAGACCGTCTTGGGAGCCTTGCAGTCAAAGTACGTCTTCAACTACCCCCGCCACACCGGCCTGGCGACGTGGCAAGCCGCCCTCGGCAAAGGCTTCATCGCCCGCAGTCGCGTCGGCGCTATGGAGCGCCTCGGCCGCTCCCCCTACGCCATCTGGGACGTGTTCACCAGCTGGCAGCGCGGCCGCGTCCAGCCGTACCTGCAACTCACCAACCTCGCCGCCGTCCGATACCAGGAAGTGATTGGCGTGCCCATGCCCGGCCGCGGCATCACCGGCGGTGTCGAAATCGTCTTCTCCAAACGGTAAACCCGCGGTCCCCCGGCCGCACGCTCCGCGCTTTCTATGCTTGCGAATGAACTGTACAGTTCAGATAATTGAAACGGAGCATCTCTCATGAGAACAACCGCCAAAGCTAAAGCCGAGAGTATTGTGGTTTCCGCGCTGAGCGTCCGTAACGGTTTGGGCAAGCTGTTGCGCCGCGTGGAAGACGAGCACCGCTCCCTCGTCATAGAGAAGCGCGGCACGCCTAGGGCGGTGCTTCTTAGCATTCGCGACTACGTACGCCTCGCCTCTCCCGAACCGGGAGTACTCAAGGCAATCGGTGAAGAATCGCAACGCAAGGGTACGGACAAGCTCTCGTCGCGCCAAATTGACCAAGTCATCAAAGCGGCCCGAGCCGACAGATCAAAGCGTGAATGATCCCGCTTCGCCTCGTTATTGATACGAATATCGTTGTTTCGGCGGCGTTAAGGCCGGACGGGTCGCAGCGGACAGTGTTGCTGCTAGCGATGACCAAACCCGCTCGCATGTACGTTTCTGAGGCGGTTGTCGCCGAGTACCGTGAGGTGCTGGCGCGGCCGGAGTTCAAGATTCGCAAAGGGCTTCAGCAGCAGCTCATGCAACTGATTTTGAAACATGCTCATTCGGTCAAGCCATCGCGCACCCTCCAGGTGGCGAAGGATCCGGACGACAATGTTTTTCTCGAGTGTGCGGATGCCGCGCAGGCCGATTATCTGGTTACTGGAAATCCACGCCATTTCCCGAAATTCTGGAAGAAGACCAAGGTGATAACGTCCCGGGAGCTCATGGACATCGTAGCCCCGCACCTGATTCCTTAGAAAGCGCCGAGTCCAGGAGCGCGGCCCCCGTGACGCCCCCCAGCATACCCCTCAACCATTAACCCCGGTTACCACAGACACTGGGATACAATCAGAATCGGTGCTTCGCGTATTTTTTGCATGCGCTCTCGGCGCAACCCTTCTCTATTCCCAGGCCAAACCAGCCCAACCGGGCCAGTTGGACGCAAGCCCAGCTCTGTTCACCGTCATGGCCGCCCTCAACGCCGCCGGCTACGACGTCGACGCCCAATCCCCCAATAACCATCCCCTCCGCGCCGCCGTCACCCAGCACATCCAGGCCCGCGACCTCGCCACCGTCAAGGAACTGAAGGAATACCTCGAACGCCGCAAGGTCAACGGCCGCCCGCTCGACCTAAGCCGGTTCATCTCCTTCGCCCTCTCCGTCGACGGCCCGCCCAACTTTAACTACAAGTTCGCCGCCCACGAAATGCCCCCCGATCTGGCCCCCCTCGAAGGCTTCGATCGCCTCCTCACCCGTTTCCACAAGGAAGCCGAAATCGATAAGCTCTGGGCCGAAGCCCAGCCCGCCATCGACAAGCTCCTCGAAGGCTACCAGGATCCGTTCATCAAGACGATCTCCAACGTCAACGCCTACCTCCGCAATCCCACCAGTGGCTACGTCGGCCGGCATTTTCAAATCTTCGTCGAACTCCTCGGCCCCCCCAATCAGATTCAAACCCGCGAGTACAAAGACGATTACTACATCGTCCTCACCCCCACCCCCGAGCCCCAGCTCGACTACCTCCGCTACGCCTACATCCGCTACCTCCTCGACCCCCTGTCGTTCAAATACCTCGAACAACTCAACAAAAAGAAACCCCTCATCGACCTCGCCCAGGCCGCCCCCGCCCTTGAGGAATACTACAAGAACGACTTCCAACTCCTCACCACCGCCTGTCTCGCCAAGGCCATCGAAGCCCGCTTGAACAAAGCCGAGGGCCCAAAAATGGTGGACCTCGCGCTCAAAGAAGGCTTCATCATGGTCCCCTATTTCTACGAGGCGCTCGCCGTCTACGAGAAGCAGGAAGTCTCCATGCGGCTTTACTACCCCGACATGATCACCGCCATCGACCTCAAGAAGGAAGATAAGCGCCTCCAAGGGGTCGAGTTCGCTGCCGTCAAAACCACGAAGACCATCAAAGTCTCCCGTACCGAACAAAAATCAGAGATCACCGGCGTCTTCAAAACCCTCGAAGATGCCGAAGATCTCTACCGTGCCAAGAAGTACGTCGAAGCCAAACCTGTCTTTCTGCGTGCCCTCCAGGAAACCCCCGAAAAGCCCCTCCATGCCAAGGCCTATTACGGGCTCGCTCGTATCGCCGCCCTCCAGCGCGATCCCGAACTCGCCGTGAAACTATTCGAGAAGGTGCTCGATCTTGAACCTGACGACACGATCCGGTCGTTAAGCAACGTGAATCTCGGCCACTTGTGGGCCGTCAATAACGAGCAGGACAAGGCTGTAGAGCATTACAAGGCGGCCCTAGCCGTCAAAGGTATTCCCCCGGCCATCAAAAAGGCGGCCGAAAAAGCTCTGCTAGAGATTTCCCAACCAGAAAAGAAAAAGGAGAAGTAGATGTTGAAGAATTTGTTCCTGCGGCTCGTTACCGGTTCCCTGGCAGCCGCCATGCTGTTTGCCCAGGCCAAACAGCCCCAGCCCAAGTCGCAGAAAGAAGTCGACGCCCTGAACGCCATGTTCCAGGCCGCCGATAATGACTCGCGCATCAAGGCCGCCAATAACCTGTTGCAGAAGTTCGCCGACACCGATTTCAAGGGTCTGGCGCTCTACATGATCACCAACAGCTACAACGAGAAGAACGATGCCACCAACACCATCGTCTTCGGCGAACGCACCATCGAAGCCGATGGCGCAAGCGCCCTCGCCGCTCATGCCCGCATCATGATCGCCACCTCCTTGGCCAAAACCACCAAGGAATTCGATTTTGATAAGGAAGAAAAGCTCGGCCGTGCCGATAAGTTGGCCAAGGAAGCCATCGAAGTCATCAAGACGGCCCCCAAGTTCAATCCCGGTCTGACCGATGAACAGTGGACCCAGGCCAAGAACGGCTACACCGCCGAAGCCCACGTCGCCATGGGTATGACCGCCACCATTCGCAAGAACTGGAAGGACGCCATCGCCAGCTACACCACCGCCACCACTACCGACCCGTCCAACGGCGCCACCTTCGTTCGCCTTGGCGCCGCCCAGGTCTCGGCCAATAAGTTCGACGACGCCATCGCCACCTTCGACAAGGTGCTGGCCCAGCCCGGTCTCGACCCGGCCATTGCCACATACGCCAAGTCCGAAAAAGAGCGCGCGGTGAAGGCCAAGGGAGCGAAGTAGTCTTTTGCCGATGCGCGCGGATCTGGATACCCTTATCGCCCGGATGGAATACTCCTTCCGCGAAAGGGATGTCCTGATCCGCGCGCTGACACATAAGTCCCACCCCGCCGAACAAACCACCCCCGAACCGGTGGCCAAAACCACCGCCTCCGACAATGAACAGTTGGAGTTCTTTGGCGACGCCATTCTCGGGTTTCTGGTCAGTGAGGCATTGTTTGAGCGTTTCCCCGCCTATTCCGAGGGGAAGCTCTCGAAGCTGAAGTCCTGGCTTGTCAGCGCGACGTATCTGCATACGGTGGCAGAGGGGTTGCATTTGGGCGACGCTCTGCGGCTCGGCCGCGGCGAAGAAATGAGTGGTGGCCGGGGCAAGAAGGCCATCCTCGCCAACGCGCTTGAAGCCGTACTGGCCGCCGTCTATCTCGATGGCGGGATGGACGCTGCCCGGGCCTTCGTCCGCGGTCGCATCCTGCCGCAAGGCGCCTGGGATTTTGAAGTATCCCTCCCCACCGCCTTGACCGATTTCAAGAGCGCTCTCCAGGAAAAAGCGCAGGCCTGTGGGCTTCCCCAGCCCAAATACGTCATCGTGGCCGAACGCGGGCCGGAGCACGCCAAAACGTTCACCGTAGAGGTCCGCGTCGGCAAGGATAAGGCCTCCCGCGCCGACGGAATTTCCAAAAAAGACGCCGGCCAGCGCGCCGCCGAACGCATGCTGGATCTCATCGCCTCCCTCTAGTTTCCCCTACTATTTCTCCCCCCTCCACCGATAAGGCAAGTGAGAACTATGTTTGCCATCATCGGTATCGTCATCGTTATCGGATCCGTAGTCGGCGGGTACCTTCTTTCCCATGGAAACATGAAGGTGCTGTTTCAGCCCTACGAAATGCTGATCATCGCCGGCGCCGCGTTCGGAACTCTTTTTATCGCCAATCCGCTCCCCGTCGTCATGGGCGTTTTCAAAGGCGTCCTCGGCATTCTCAAAAGCTCCCCGTACAACAAAGCCTTCTACCTGGAGCAACTGAAGATGCTCAACGACATCTTCAACTACGCCCGCAAAAATGGGCTCGTCAAACTGGAAGCCGACGTCGAAGAACCGGACAAGAGCCAGCTCTTCACCAAGTACCCGAAATTCATTAAAGACCATCACGCCGTCCACTTCGTCTGCGATACCTTGCGCATGAGCATCAGCGGCGGCGTTGGCCACTTTGAAATCGACCAAATGATGGAAATGGATATGGACATCCACCATCACGAAAACACCGCCCCGGTCACGGCGCTCTCTACCGTGTCCGACGCCTTCCCAGGCCTCGGCATCGTCGCCGCCGTGCTCGGCATCGTCATCACGATGGGCGCCCTCGGCGGGCCCCCGGAAGAGATCGGCCACCACGTCGCCGCCTCGCTCGTCGGCACGTTCCTCGGCATTCTGTTGAGCTATGGCTTCTTCGGTCCCATCGCCGTCAACATGGCCAGCGCCAATGCCGCCCAGCGGGAATACTATAACTTCCTGCGCGTCGGGCTGATCAGTTTCATCCGCGGTGCCGCGCCGATTCTGGCCGTCGAGTTTGCCCGCCGCTCCATTCCCGCCCACGAACGGCCCACGTTCAAAGAAATGGAAAAGACGTGTAAGGGAGGAGGAGCATAATGGCCGAAGATAATGCCAAAGAGCAGCCAATCATCATCATCAAAAAGATCGTCGGCCATGGCGGCCACCATGGCGGCGCCTGGAAAGTAGCCTATGCCGACTTCGTCACCGCTATGATGGCGCTCTTCATGGTGCTTTGGTTGTTGAACTCCAGCCAGGAAACCCAAAAGGCCATCGGCGGCTACTTTACCGATCCGGAAGGCAACGGCAAGATGATCGGGTCCGACATGGCCGGCGCCGGTGGCGACGCCATTAACCTGGCCGCGAAGGACATGGAGCAGTTGAAGGAGAAGATCGCCCAATCCCTCAAACAATCCACCAAGTTCCAGGAGTTGCAGGACAAGATCACCATGGTGGTCACCGGCGAAGGCCTCCGCATCGAACTGATGGAATCCGACGTCGGCACATTCTTTGAAAGCGGCAGCCCCGTGCCCACCGAACAGGCCACGGAGATCATCGGCCGCCTGGCCCAGGAAGTTGGCCAGCTACCCAACAAAGTCTTCATCGAAGGCCACACCGATTCCAAGCAGTTCGCCGGCGAATACAGCAACTGGGAATTGAGTTCGGACCGCGCCAACACCGCCCGCCGCATCATGCAGGCCCACGGTGTCAGGCTTGACCAAGTCGCCCAGATCCGCGGCTACGCCGACCAGCGCCTGCGCAACGGCGAAGACGCCGGTGACGCTTCCAACCGCCGTATCTCCATCATCGTCCAGCACCTGCAAGGCGCCGTCAAGAAGCCCAAAGCCGAAGGCGAAGCCGCAAAAGACGAGCATGGCGAAGCCAAAAAGGACGCCCACGGCGAAGCCAAGAAAGACGAAGCCGCCCACGGCGAAGCCAAGCCCGACGAGCACAAAAAGGAACCCGCCAAAGCCGCTCACTGAGCTAGCGCAGCATCTCCAAAATCAGCCGCAGCTCTTTCCGTAACGGATCCAACTTCTCTTTCGGTATCCCCGATGGCTCCGGATGCAACGCAAACAGCGCGCCTTGCGCCGATGGCGGCGGTGTCTTCGGCGCCGCCGCGGCAGCCACCGCCAGGCCCTTATTCCGCTGCCCTAAATGCTTCCGCGCGCCTTCAATCGTGAACCGCTTCTCGTAGAGAAGCCGCTTGATCTCCAGCACTAACTCAACATCTTTCCGCCGGTACTGCCGCTGATTGGTGCCGGATTTCTTCGGGCCCAGCCCGGTAAACTCCGTCTCCCAATACCGCAAAACATACGGCTTCACTCCGGTCAGCCGGGCCACTTCCCCGATCTTGAAATACAGCTTATTGGGGATGTCGGCCGGCGATGCCAGCGCGCCCTTCTCTATCCCGTTGGCGCTACCGGGGGCGTCGGCAGTTTCGATTGGCTCCTGCAATTCCACTCGCCTAATTATGCCCTAGTACGAACCCTTTCACACGACCCCACATGCGCGGAAAGGAAAATCACGGGAAACTAGAGGAAAGTGCAAACCATCGCAGGTATACATCCCGTCCTGGCCGCGTTGAAATCCGGGCAGCCCATTGATCGCGTCACCATCGCCAAAGGCGCCGGCGGCCCCCGCCTCCAGGAGATCATCGATCTCTGTCGCACTCTCAAAGTTCCGGTTCGTTTTGAAACCCGCGAAGCGCTCGATCGCGCCAGTCGCGCCTCCGTCCATCAGGGCGTCATGGCCATGGTCGCCGCCAGTCCCTATCAGTCCATCGATGACGTCGCCGCCACCGCCAAGATGTTAGTGCTGCTCGATGGCGTCGAAGACCCGCATAACTTGGGCGCTATCATCCGCACCGCCCACGCCGCCGGCGCCGACGCCGTAGTTATCCCCGATCGCCGCGCCGCCCCTGTTACCGAGGTTGTCGCCAAAGCCGCCGCCGGAGCGCTCGCCCACCTCCCCGTCGTCAAGGTCGGCAACGTCAACCAGACACTCGAACGCCTGAAAAAACAGGGCTTCTGGATCTACGGTCTTGACGAACGCGGCAAAGAAACCTATGACACCGTCCAGTACGCCGACCCCACCGTGCTCGTCGTTGGCGCCGAGGGGCGCGGCCTGCATGACCTGGTGGCCAAACACTGCGACGTGCTCGTCAGCATTCCCATGAGCGGCCACATCGCCTCACTCAACGTATCGGTGGCCACCGGCGTGGCACTCTTTGATTGGAAGAGACGCCGAAAACAGGGGGTGTAAACTGGTAAGTATGCGCCGATCGATCGCCTGCCTGCTCTTATTCACTTTGGTGTTGCCCGGGCTGGAGGCGGCCCAGCCGGTTCGCGCCCGTAAGGCCATGGTGGTTTCCCGCGAGGCGAACGCCACCGACGCCGGCGTGGCCGTCCTGAAGGCCGGCGGCAACGCCATCGACGCCGCGGCCGCCGTAGGCTTCGCCTTGGCCGTCACCCACCCCAGCGCCGGTAATCTCGGCGGCGGCGGCTTCATGCTCGTCCGCTTCGCCGACGGCCGCACCACATTCATCGACTTCCGCGAACGCGCCCCGCTCACCGCCACCCGCGACATGTATCTCGACAAGGACGGTAACCCCACGCGCGACTCGCTCACCGGCTGGCGCGCCTCCGGCGTCCCCGGCACCGCCCGCGGCCTCGAATACGCGCAGCGCAAATACGGCAAGGCCAAATGGGCCGATGTTGTGGCGCCCTCGGTCAAGCTCGCCCGCGACGGCTTCACCATCACCTACGGTCTCGCCAACGGCCTCAAAGGCGCCAAGAACATGGCGCAGTTCCCCGAGTCCAAACGCATCTTCCAGAAGAACGGCGCGTTCCATAACGCCGGCGACAAACTCGTCCAGCCCGAACTGGCCGGTGTTCTGGAACGCATTCAAAAATTCGGCGCTCGCGATTTTTACGAGGGCGAAACCGCCCGTATCTTTGCCGACCAGATGGCGAAGAACGGTGGCGCCATCACCGCCGAAGACCTGAAACAGTACACGGTCTCCGAGCGCAAAACCCTCGAAGGCAACTTCCGCGGTTACAAGATCATAACCGCCCCGCCGCCCTCCTCCGGTGGCATCGGCATCCTGCAGATGCTGGCCGTGTTGGAAAAGACCGGCTACGAAAAGGCCGGCGCCGGCTCTGCCCAGGCCATCCACTACACCGCCGAAGCCATGCGCCGCTACTATGCCGACCGCGCCACCCACTTGGGCGACCCCGACTTCTGGACCGTACCCACCTCAAAGCTCCTCAGCCCCGCCTACGTCAACAAGCTCCGCGCTTCCATCAATCCCGACAAGGCCACCAACTCCGACGACGTCAAGGCCGGCGACCTCCGCACGATGGAGAGCACCGAGACGACCCACTATTCCATCGTCGACGCCGAAGGCAACTGCGTCGCTGTGACCTATACCCTCAACGGCGGCTACGGTTCCGGCGTCACCGTCCCCGGCCTCGGGTTCCTTTTGAACAACGAAATGGACGACTTTTCGGTGAAGCCCGGTGTGCCGAACATGTTCGGCGCCATCGGTGGCGAAGCCAACGCCATCGCCCCCCGCAAGCGCCCGTTGAGCTCCATGGCGCCCAGCATCGTGTTGAAGGACGGCAAGCCGTTCCTGGTGGTCGGAACCCCCGGCGGCACGCGCATCCTGACCTCGGTGATGGAAGTCATCCAGAATGTGATCGATTTCAAAATGAACGTCCAGGACGCGGTGAACTTCCCCCGCTTCCACCACCAATGGCGCCCCGACAAGCTCCAACTGGAGCCGCAGTTCTCGCCGGACACCGTGAAATTGTTAGAGCAGCGCGGCCACAAGATCGACATCGTTCGCAATATTTGCGAGATTGCCGCCATCCAGTTTGAAGAGAACGGCTGGCTTGCCGGCGCGGCTGATCCGCGTGTCGAAGGCAAGGCCGCCGGTTACTAGACCGACAATACAAACGCAATGAATCACGCCGTATCGACGCACTTTTTTATCAACCACCGGCTCACCACCGCCGCCCTCGATAAGCTCCGCGATAAAGGGATCGGCTCTATTGAGATCTTCTGCGCCCGCCAGCATATGGACTACCGGAACAAAGCGCAGTCGGACGAACTGGCCCATTGGTTCCGCGATTCGGAGTTGAAGCTGCATTCGCTCCACTCGCCCATGTACAACGACGACGTCAACGGCCGCTCCGGCCCGCAGGCCGTCGTCAACATCGCCGATCGCGTCAAGGCCAAGCGCATCGCCGCTTGCGACGAGATCAAGCACGCGCTTGAGATCGCCGAACAGGTGCCGTTCCGCTATCTGATTCAGCACCTGGGCGCGCCGGTCGATGACTACGACGACGCCAAGCTCGACGCGGCCTTTTCGAGCCTCGAAGAGCTGAGCCTCTTCGCCCGCCACCGGGGTGTGGAGATCCTGCTCGAGAACATCCCCAATGGCCTCTCCAGCGCCGAGAAGCTGAACATGTTCCTGAACCAGACGCACCTCAATCTGGGCTACTGTTTCGACACCGGCCACGCCAATGTGATGGGCGGGGTGGAGAGCGAATTCGCGCTGATGAAGGATCGCATCCGCTCCCTGCACGTCCACGACAACGATGGGGTGAAGGACTCGCACCTGTTCCCGACGCTCGCCAAAGGCGGGACGATCGATTGGAAAAAAGTGATGCCGATGCTCCGCGAACGGCAGCATCAGTACCCGTTGTTGTTAGAGATCAAAGAGTCGCCGGACTTCCCGCAACCGCTGGAATCGATCCCGCAAATTTTCAAGAATCTGGAGTCCTACTAACCATGTCCGCACCCCGCGTTCGCATCTCCGATATCGCCCGCCACGATGGCCAAACCGTGTCCATCGCCGGATGGCTCTATAACATTCGCCGGTCGGGAAAGATCTGCTTCCCGCTGCTGCGCGATGGCTCCGGCATCATCCAGTGCGTCGCCGTGAAGGCGAACCTGCCGGAGGAGCTGTTTGAGGCGTTGAAGGACCTGACGCAGGAGTCCTCGCTGATCGTCACGGGCAAGGTGCGCGCCGAGGCCCGCGCGCAGGGTGGTTTTGAGTTGGACGTGGAATCGGCCGAGATCATCCAGCGTGTTTCCGAAGCCGATCCCTACCCGATCACGCCCAAGGACCACGGCATCGATTTCCTGATGGACCACCGCCACCTGTGGCTGCGCTCCAAGCGCCAGGCGGCCATTCTGCGCATCCGGCATGAGGTCATTAAGTCCATCCGCGACTACTTCGATAACCAGGGCTTCACCTTGGTCGATACGCCGATCTTTACCCCGGCGGCTTGCGAAGGCACGACGACCCTGTTCGAGGTGAACTACTTCGACGAAGAGAAGCTGTATCTGACGCAGTCGGGCCAGCTGTACAACGAAGCCAACGCCATGGCGTTGGGGAAGGTGTACTGCTTCGGGCCGACCTTCCGGGCGGAGAAGTCGAAGACCCGCCGCCACCTGACTGAGTTCTGGATGGTGGAGCCGGAGATGGCCTACGCCGATCTGGAAGACGTGAAGGCGCTGGCCGAAGGGCTGGTGGTGTACTGCGTTGGCCGGGTGCTGGAGAACCGGAAGGCGGAGTTGGAAGTGTTGGAGCGGGATGTGAAGAAGCTGGAATCGGTGAAGGCGCCGTTCCCGCGGATGAGCTACGACGATGCGGTGAAGGTGCTACAGGGCAAGGGCAGCGAGATCACCTGGGGCGGCGATTTCGGCAATACCGATGAGACGCTGTTGACCCAGGATTCCGATCGCCCGATCCTGGTGGACCGGTATCCGAGCGAGATCAAGGCGTTCTACTTCCAGCCCGATGCGGAGAACGATAAGCTGGCGCTGGGCGTCGACGTGATCGCCCCCGAAGGGTATGGCGAGATCATCGGCGGCGGGCAGCGTATTCACGATCCGGAGTTGTTGCTGCGCCGGTTGAAGGAGCACGATCTGCCGCCGGAGGCGTTCAACTGGTATATGGATCTGCGCAAGTACGGCACGGTGCCGCATGGCGGCTTCGGCATGGGCGTGGAGCGGTTTGTGGCCTGGATGTGCGGGACCGAGCACATTCGCGAGTGCATCGCCTATCCGCGGATGCTGTACCGCACGCGGCCCTAACGGCATGATGCGGCAGAGTACGATTGCGATTATAGGCGCGCCGATGGACCTGGGCGCGGGGCGCCGTGGTGTCGATATGGGGCCGTCGGCGATCCGTGTGGCCAATATTCATAGCCGTGTGGCGGCGTTGGGCTACAAGGTGGAGGACCTGGGGAACGTGGCGGTGGAGCAGGCCGAGAGCCTGCCCGCCGGGGCGAAGCGTGCGCGGTATCTGAAGGAGATTGCCGAGACCTGTCTGCGGCTGGCCGAGAAGGTGGAGCGGGCGGCGGGGCAGGGAAAGGTACCGCTCATTTTGGGCGGGGACCATTCGCTGGCGGCGGGGTCGATCTCGGGGATGGCGAACCACTTTCAGAAGCGTGGGGAGAAGGTGGGGGTGCTGTGGATCGATGCCCATACCGACATGAATACGCCGCGGACGTCGCCGAGCGGGAACGTGCACGGGATGCCGCTGGCGTGTCTTATCGGCAAGGGGCCGAAGGAGTTGACGCACCTGTTCGGGTGGGCTCCGAAGGTGGATCCGCGGAACGTGGCTCTGATTGGGATTCGGGATGTGGATCTGTTAGAAGCGACGCATGTGAAGCAGTCCGGGGTGCGGGCGTTCACGATGCGGGACATCGATGAGAAGGGGTTGCCGCGGGTGATGGAGGAGGCGATCGCGATCGCCTCGGCGGGGACGGCGGGGATTCACTTGTCGTTCGATATGGACTCGGTGGACCCGGATGAAGCGCCGGGGGTGGGCACGCCGGTACGGGGTGGGATGACGTACCGGGAGGCGCATCTGGCGATGGAGATTTTGTCGGACGCGGCGAAGCTGGTTTCCCTCGAGGTGGTGGAGGTGAATCCGGTGTTGGACGTGGCGAACCGGACGGCCGACCTGGCGGTGGAGTTGATGATGTCGGCTTTGGGGAAGCGGATTCTATGATGTTGGTGGCCGCGGTGGCGGGGGATTGTGCGTGGGGAGTCGCCGGGCTGTTTGGCGGGTGTGGGGATTCGGGTGCGCGCGGGTGCGGTGCGGGTCTGGCTGCCGGTGCGGGAGTGGTCGGCGGGCAGTTTGGTGATGCGTGCGATGGGGTGTTTGGCGGGCGTGGTGATGCCGGTGCGCGCGGGTGCGGTGCGGGTCTGGCTGCCGGTGCGGGAGTGGTCGGCGGGCAGTTTGGTGATGCGCGCGATGGGGTGTTTGGCGGGCGTGGTGATGCCGGTGCGCGCGGGTGGAGTGCGGATCTGAGTGGTGGTGCGGGGGTGGCCGGCGGGCAGGTTGGTGGTGCGCGCGATGGGGTGTTTGGCGTGAACGGGGATTCGGGTGTGCGCGGCCGGGGTGCGGATCTGAGTGGCGGTGCGGGAGTGGCCGGCGGGCCGTTTGGTCGTGCGCGCGATGGGGTGTTCGGCGAACCTCGGTATTGTGGTGCGCGCGGGGCGGGGCGGGATGGGGTTGTTGTCGGGCTGGGATGGCGTGCCGACGGGAAAAGGATTCTATGAAGATTACTGTGGCTGTGGTTTATGGTGGACGTTCGGGAGAACATGAGATTTCGGTGCGGTCGGCGAAGTCTATTCTGGCGGCGCTCGATCGGGAGAAGTATGACGTCCAGGAGATTTTTATCTCCAAGTCGGGCGAATGGCAGCCCGCTCCCTTGCTTCCTCAGCCGGGGGCGAATGGCTCGATTGACGTCGTCTTCCCGGCTCTACATGGCACCTTTGGGGAAGATGGGACGATGCAGGGGTTGTTCGAGTTGGCTGACCTTCCCTATGTCGGGCCGGGGGTTTTGGCTTCGGCGCTCGCTATGGACAAGGAAGTCATGAAGCAGGTCTGTCGCGCTCATGGGCTTCCCGTCGTTGAGTTTGCTACGCAGTTTCGGGGACATCTCGACGCTGGCGCTGTCGAGGCTCAGTTTGGGTATCCGGTGTTTGTGAAGCCGGCCAATTTGGGGTCGAGCGTTGGGGTCGCGAAGTGTAAAGACCGGGCGCAGTTGGAAGAGGCGCTGCGCGTGGCGGCGGAGTATGACGTCAAGATCATCATCGAACGCGCGGTGATTGGCCGGGAGTTTGAGTGCGCTGTTTTGGGCAATGATCCGATCGAGGCGTCGATTCCTTGCGAGGTTTTGCCTTCGCGGGAGTTCTACGATTACGAAGATAAGTACCTGCTCGATAAGGCCGTGATTGAGCTGCCGGCGAAGCTGTCGGCCGAGCAGACGGCCGAGATGCGGCGGTTGGCGGTGGCGGCTTGCCGGGCTTGCGAGGTGCAGGGGATGAGCCGGGTGGACTTCCTGATGGATGGCGCCACGGGGCAGTTCTTTGTGAACGAGGTGAATACCATTCCGGGGTTCACTTCGATTAGCATGTATCCGAAGATGTGGGAGTACACGGGTGTGCCGTATTCGGCGTTGTTGGACCGGCTGATCGGGCTGGCGTTGGAACGCCATGAAACCAAGAAGGCGACGCGCTACTCCAAGTAAACAGTGCGAATTCTTCTGTTCCTATTCCTGTCCGCGGCTGGCGTCCTCTGTGCGCAGGACGAGCTGGAGGCGTCTGTCCGGAAGATCTTCGGTGTTTTGAAGATTGTTGGCGACCATGGCGCCGATCCGGTGAACAGCGAGAAGGCGTTTTATGGGGGCATCATTCCGGGGATGCTGCGGCGGCTGGATCCGCATTCGGCCTTTCTGGATCCGGAGCAGTTCGCGCAGTTGAAGCGGATGCAGCGGAGCGAGGTGAAGGGGTTTGGGAGCGTCGTCAGCATCCTGCCGGGGCGGGTGATTGTGCTGCAGACGCTCCCCGGGACGCCAATGCAGCGGAGCGGGATCAGCGCCGGGGATGAGATTTTGGCCATCAACAACATTGCGCTGGGGCCATTGACGCCGGAGCAGTTGATGCAGGTGCTGACCGAGGCGCGGCAGGGGCAGGCGCTGGTGCATGTGCGGAAGCCGGGGAACGCGCGGCCGCTGCAGTTTACGCTGACGCCGCAGGAGATGCAGGCGCCGTCGGTGGAGCGGGCGTTCCTGTTGGAGGAGGGGATTGGGTATTTGCGGGTGGCGTCGTTTGACGAGGCCACGGCGCGGGACATGCAGGCGGCGATTGAGAAGCTGGGCGGGGCGAAGTTGAAGGGCCTGGTGTTGGATATGCGGACGAATCCGGGCGGGGCGGTGTCGTCGGCGTTGGACGCGGCGGCGCTGTTTTTGCAGCCGGGGCAGGTGGTGCTGTCGGCCAAGGGGCGGCGCGTGAGCGCGGAGGAGAAAGTCCCGGCGATTGCCAAGCCGTATACGTTCCCGATGGCGGTGATTGTGACGGGGAAGACGGCAAGCGCGGCGGAGATTTTGTCGGGCGCGTTGCAGGATCACGACCGGGCTGTGATTGTGGGCGAGCCGACCTTTGGGAAGGGGCTGGTTCAGAATGTCATGCCGCTGCGGGAGGAGACGGCGCTGGCGCTGACGACGGCGTTTTACTATACGCCGAGCGGGCGGTCGATTCAGAAGCCGTTGGAGGGGATGCAGTTGGAGCATTCGACGCAGAAGCCGGCGGCGGTTTTTAAGACCGACAAGGGGCGGCCGGTGCGGGGCGGGGGCGGGATTGAGCCGGACCTGGGTGTGCAGCCGTTGGTGACGAAGCGGTTGGAGCAGTTTTTGGAGGCGTCGGGGGCGTATACGATGTTTGCGACCGAGTATTTGCGGGGGAAGCCGGAGGTTGGAGCGAAGTTTGTGGCGCCGGCCGATATGTTGGATAAGTTCCGGGCGTTTTTGTCGGCGAACCGGGTGCAGCCGACGTTGGGGGAGTGGTTTGCGAGCGCGGACTGGATTGGGTACCGGCTGCGGCAGGAGATTGTGAACCAGGCGCTGGGGGTGGAAAAGGGGGATGAGGTGGAGGCGGAGCGGGAGCCGTTTATTCAGACGGCGTTGGGGGCGGTGAAGGGGAAGTAGGGGGGCTTGGGTTATGTTTTTGGTTTTTGGTGGGGTCGCGGGGGCTTTTGTTGGGTTTTTGCTGGGTTTCTGCGGTGAGTCCCGGTAAGGAAGTCTTTTGTTTTCAGCGTTTCTTGGGTTATTTCCACCATTTCGCGGGGGTGGGGGCTGGGCGCGTTGGGTTATGTTTTCGGATTCGTTGGGTATTCGTTCGGTTTATCGTTGGTTTATGGTGGGTTTTTTAACCCATGTCCCGAGGGTGAAAGTCTTTGTTTTCAATGACTTTTGGGTTATATCCGGTATATGGGGGATTTTGGGCCCCAGGGGGGTGAGGGGGTCGTGGTTGGCAGGTTCTGATGGGGCTGCCGGAATCGAAAAAGGGCATGTACGCTGGTTGCGAACATGCCCTTACTCTTTCATTATAGCAGGTTGTCAAGGAATTTTGAGGTGGGTGTTTTTGTAAGTTGTTGATCTGGTGGGGGATGAGATATTTTTTGGGGTTGGGAATGGGGTTTTCTCAGCGATTTGGGGTTGCGTTAGCTAAGCTGTGGGACTAGACTCGCATTGTATGCAGGTCAATGTGCATGAAGCTAAGACGCAACTGTCGCGGCTATTGGAATTGGTGGAAAGCGGGGAGACCGTTGTGATCGCTCGGCAGGGGACGCCGGTGGCGGAGTTAGTGCCAGCGCGGCGGAAGCCGGGCTTTCCATTTGGCATTGCGCGAGATGCACCGTTGGTTCCGGATGGTGACGATTGGTGGGCGCCGATGAGTGACGAAGAGTCCGATGTCTGGGCAAACGGTGAGTAGGCTGGCCGGCGCCGGTGGGCGAGTCATTGTTGATACGCATGCACTGGTGTGGGCTCTGCGAGATCCGGAGTTACTGGGCACCGGGGCGGTTGAGGCAATTCGAAGTGGTATTGTTTCCGCCAGCGTTGCCAGCCTTTGGGAATTGTTGATTAAGAAGTCGAAGCCGTGGGCGCTTTTGGCTGAGCCCCTGGACTGGTGGGCGCGGTATGTGGTGGGGAGCGGGATTCGGGTGTTAGGTATCCGGGAATCCCACGTTGTCGCATTGGGCGGTTTGGGGCCGTATCACAAAGACCCGTTCGACCGGATCCTGGTGGCGCAGGCGATCGTCGAACGGGCAACGTTGGTCAGCAAGGACGCGACTTTGGCGCAGTATGGGATTCCTGTGATTTGGTGACCATTTGATTGGGATGGTGGTTTCACCCCGTGGGCTTTGCGGGGCTGTTATTCTGTAAACTGAAAACGCGCCGGTTGGACGCGGCCCGAACACCATACAATCGATGCAGCATTTCTCTGAGCTCAATCTTTGTTCCGCGCTGCGGGACAACCTTGCCAAGAACGAATTCGTCACGCCGACGCCGGTGCAGGCAGAGGCCATTCCGCCATTGATGGAAGGCCGCGATGTGGTGGTGACGGCGCAGACCGGCACGGGCAAGACGCTGGCGTTCGCGATTCCGATCATTGAGGCTCTGGCCGCGGTGCCGCGGTCGAAGTCGATCAAGGTCCTGATTTTGAGTCCGACGCGCGAGCTGGCGATTCAGATCGATGAGGCGTTCCGGCAGCTCGTTCATGGCATGCGGATCAAGACTGCCGTGGTGGTGGGCGGGATGAGCGAGTCCAACCAGTTGCGCGATGTCGAGGCGGGGGCCGAGGTGGTGATCGCGACGCCGGGGCGGTTGTGTGACTATCTGGACCGGCGTTTGATCAATCTTTCCGGTGCCTCGACGGTGGTGCTGGACGAGGCCGACCGGATGCTGGATATGGGGTTCCTGCCGGATTTGCGGATGATTCTGGACAAGGTGCCGTCGAAGCGGCGCACGATGCTGTTTTCGGCGACGATGGCGCAATCGGTGGCGGGGTTGGCTGCGACGTATGTGAAGGATCCGGTGTGGATCGCGGTGGAGTCGTCACCGGAGTCGGCGCCGCAGATCGATCTGTACTGTTACGAGGTGCCTCGGGGCTCGAAGTTTGATTTGTTGGAGTATCTGCTGCGGAACGAGGCGGGCTCGTTTCTGGTTTTTGTGGCTACTAAAGAGGGCGCGGACCGGCTGGAGAAGTTTCTGGAACGGGAGCATCACAAGGTGGCGGCGATCCACGGGGACCGGTCGCAGAGTCAGCGAAACAAGGCTTTGCAGGGGTTCAAGGACGGTTTGTACCGGGTGCTGGTGGCGACGGACGTGGCGGCGCGCGGGATTCACGTCGATGACATTGCGCATGTGGTGAATTACGACTTGCCGCAGGAGCCGGAGAACTTTGTTCACCGGGTGGGTCGGACGGGGCGGGCCGGGGCGCGGGGGGCGTCGTGGACCTTTGTGACTCCGGTGGAACGCAACGATGTGCGCAGCTATGAGCGCGCGTTGGGGGTGAAGGTGGAGTTCCGGGAGTTGCCGCCGTTGCCGCGCCCGATTGGTCTGGTGGCGGATGTGGATGCGTTTTTGGCGTCGATGAATGCGAATTTGCCGAAGAATCCAACGCCGCCGACGCCGCCGGCGGGGCCTGCACCGGCGGGGAGTTTTTCGGGGCGGCGGCGACGGCGGCGGTAGCGTTTTTGGCGGGTGCGTTCGTGATACTCTGGCCGGGTTGCAGTTGCGACATCGGGAGTGTTTTCGTGCGGATTATTTTTTCGATTGGATTGTTGGCGGTTGGCGCCGTTGTGGCGTTGGGACAGGGGCTGCCGGGCGGGATGCGGATGCCCGCGGCGGCGTTCTACGAAGACACGAAAAACATTCCGGTGTCGCCGGAGGTGCATGGCGACCGGAAGGTGACGTTCCGGTTGTTCGCGCCGAAGGCGAGCGAGGTGCTGTTGATGGGCTCGCCGGGGATCCTGGAGTTTACGAAGAAACCGTTGCCGCTGGAGAAGGGTGATGGCGGTGTCTGGAGTCTGACGATCGGGCCGTTGCCGGCGGGGTTCTACACGTATGGGTATGCGATCGATGGGGGGCTGCGGATGCCGGATCCGACGAATCCGAACCTGGAGTTGCGGCGTTGGGGGGCGACGAGTATTTTTGTGATTCCGGGGCTGGAGGAGGCGCCGATCGACGAGCGGAAGGTGCCGCATGGGACGGTGCATGTGAACTTCTATGACTCGCCGAATTTGAATCAGCAGCGGATGGTGTATGTGTATACGCCGCCGGGGTATGAGACGGGCAAGCAGAAGCTGCCGGTGCTGTATTTGTTGCACGGGAACGGGCAGATTGAGGCGTCGTGGACTTGGACGGGGCGGACGAATGTGATTATGGACAATCTGCTGGCTGAGGGGAAGATCAAGCCGATGATTGTGGTGATGCCGTTTGGGCATGTGACGCGGGAGATTAAGACGGCGGCGAATCCGTCGGCGGCGCCGTCGCCTACCGATCAGGGGACGATTGAGAAGGAGTTGATGACGGCGTTGAAACCGATGGTGGAGAGTAAGTACCGGGTGTTGACGGACCGGAATCACCGGGCGATTGCGGGGCTGTCGATGGGGTCGGCGCAGTCGCAGATGATTACGTTGCATAACTTGGAGCAATTTGCCTATTTAGGGGCGTTTAGTGCGTCGGCGAATCATTCGGAGTGGGAGAAGGCGGATTCCGGGGTGTTGAATCAGAAGTTGAAGTTGGTGTGGCTGGGGTGCGGGCGGGAGGACTTTGCGTTTGCGGGGATGAAGAAGCTGCATGATTTGTTGGAGGGGAAGAAGGTGCGGCATGTGTGGAATGAGTCCGGGGCGGGGCATAGCTGGCCGAATTGGCAGGTGTATTTGAGTCAGTTTGCGCAGTTGTTGTTTCGGGATTAGTGGGGCGTCGATTTTGGCTGGAGTTTAGCGGCGCTTGGCGACGGGGAGTTTCCAGCCGTTGCGAATCGCCATGAGGCGGAGCGCGACACAGATGATGCCACCGAGGGTCGCGGCCGGTATGTAGCTGGGGAAGATGATGCCGCCGATGACGGCGACGGCGGCGCCGGCCAGCGCGGCGACGGCGTATAGTTCCGCGGTGAAGACCGTGGGGACTTGGGAGACGAGGAGGTCGCGCGCGACGCCGCCTCCGATTCCGGTGAGGATGCCCATGAGAATCGCGCCGCCGGGTTCGAGGTGAAACGAGGTTGCTTTGGCGGCGCCGGCGATGGCGAAGAGGCCGAGGCCGAAGGCGTCGAAGATTTGTACGGGGCTTTTCATTTTGGCGATGAGCGGGTGCCAGAAGAACGTTACCAGGCCGGCGGTGAGGGAGAGCGCCAGATAGCGCCAGTCCTGGATGGCGGCGGGCGGGACGGCGCCGATCAGTACGTCGCGGACGATGCCGCCGGCGGTGGCGGCGGCGAAGGAAAGGACGAGGACGCCGAAGAGGTCGAGTCTGTTTTGGACGCCGGCGATTGCTCCGCTGAGGGCGAAGACGAAGGTCCCGACCAGGTCTAGGAGGCGCACGGACTCAGTTACGAGGACGCGTTGGTCGAGGGGCATTAGAGCTACGATATCAGGGGTGGTGGTGACTGCTGGTTGTGTTAACGACATTCGGCCTTGGGTTTTTTCTTGGCTGAGGTGGCCGCTGGTTGTAGTGGCGTCGTTTGGGCATTTGAGGCGGGGCGCCAGAGGTCAGCGATTTGTGGGTGGCTGAGCGGTTGGGCTTAGCTTTTGAAGGACTAGTACGAATCCTTTGAACGGTCCCGTAGAATCGCTTACATATGTAATGTGCTGGTGATATACTTCAAGTTTCCTAACGATACTGGTCCGCTGTTCCTGGGGGCGCTATGCGGTTTTCTGCAATTCGTTGTTGCTGGGTGGTTTGGGTCGCGGTTAGTTCCTGCGCGTTGTTCGCGCAGGCCGATGTCCCTTTGCCAGAGACGTGCACAGAACAGGACAAGTCGTTTGTAAACACCTTCCACGCTTTTACGGTTTCCGCGGCACTTCTGGCGGCGTTTCTCTCGTTCTACGCAATCCCGCACTTCTTACGTTTCAGAGCCTGGTGGCTAACTCGGTCGCCGGAACGTGTCAACGACTTTGAGACAGTCGGCGAAAGAATTTACTGAGTATCGTCGACCGGAGTTTGTGGTTTGTTGATCCAGGCCTGTGCGGGGGCTGGAGGAGATTTGGGCGGACGCTTCACAAATCGTTCGGGGTGAACGAGATAGGCGGCGTTGAGAACGGCCTGTCGTTTTTCGATGACGAGTGGGGCCTGGCCATGATGGAGAACCGATGGAGTCAGCAGGCTGATGCCGGAATGATGGTGTTCCTCGTTGTACCAGTGGACAAAGTCTGCGGTGAGGGCTCGGGCATCTTGGATGGAGCCAAAGCGATCCGGGTATTGAGGTCTGTACTTCATCGTTTTGAACTGGCTTTCTGAGTAGGGGTTGTCGTTGGAGACGTGGGGACGGCTATGGGTTTTGGTGATGCCCAGGTCGGCGAGCAGGAACGCCACCGATTTGGATGTCATCGAAGATCCGCGGTCGGCGTGGATGGTCAGTTCGTTCTCCTTTATGTTCTGTTTGGTGCACGTATCGGCGAAAAGCTGCTTGGCGAGTTCGGCGCTTTCGCGCGGGGCGATCATCCAGCCGACCACATAGCGGCTGTAGACATCGAGAATGACGTACAAGTAGAAGTAGGTCCACCTTGCCGGTCCCAAAAGTTTGGTGATATCCCAGCTCCAAAGCTGATTGGGAGCCGAGGCCAACAGTTCGGGTTTGGTGTAAGCGGGATGGGCCAGTTGATCGCGGCGCTCCCGCGTTTGGCCGGCCCGGGTGAGCAGACGGTACATGGTGCGCGCCGAGCAATGATAATGGCCTTCATCGAGCAAGGTGGCGCAGACTTCCACCGGAGAATGGTTCTGAAAGCGATCACTATAAAGGTGAGCCAGGATGGTCTGGCGTTCCAGATCCGTCAGCGCACGGGCCGGCCTGGGCCGGGCGGGAGCCGGACCATGAACGGGAGCCAGTTGGCGATAAAACGAAGCGCGGGAAAGGCCGAGGGCGATGCAAGCCGGTGCGGTTCCCACTTGCTGGGCGAGGGCACCGGCCGCAGCCATTAGAGCAGATCCTCGGGATTGGGCGTGGCCAGTGTCAGACCCAAGAGGATAGCCACTTTTTTTTGAACATCGATGATGATTTCGGCTTTGCGTAGTTGATCGGTTAACCGCTCGTTTTGACGGCGGAGTTGTTGGATCTCCTTGGCCGAGGCATCGGCGTGCGGCTTGGGACCACGGGTTCGTGGAGTCAGCCCTTGCTTGATCCCGGCGTTTCTTTCCTGGCGCCAATGGGTGAGGTGGGAGGAGTAAAGTCCTTCCCGGCGGAGCAAGGCGCCGATGGCCCCACTCTCAGTAGCTGCGTCAGCTTGCGCCAGAATCTTTTGCTTGTAGGCGGCCGTGAAACTCCGCCGTTGGGCGCGAGGCCGCACTTCCGGGTTCGGCCGCTTTTCGGCGCCTGGAACGGGAGCCGCTGCACTCCGCGCTGCCTCGCTTCGCTCGCCACCGCTGCGTTCCGCGGCTCCCGTTCCATTTTTCAATTCGTTCGTCATTTGCGAGATCACTTTGGTTCACTTTCCCACCCTGCTCTTTAATTAGCCAGGCCGGTAGTGTCTCAGCTATGTTGGCACGGAGGGCACTTCCGTCAACATTATTTGGCATGTTTGGCCTTCCTCGCTGACGGCAGCGTCCGGGCAAGAAGCCTGCTGACGGTGGCCGGATGGATCTTGAACAGCCGCGCGGCGTCGGCGGCCGTCTTGTCGCCCTTCGATACCATCTTGCGGATTTCAACCTGCTGTTGAAGCGTCAGCTTCGGACGGCGTCCGCCGATGCGCCCCTCTTCGCGTGCGGCATCCAATCCGGCTTTGGTCCGCTCTTTGAGCATCGCCCTTTCGAACTCGGCGAATGCCCCGACCATCTGCATCATCATCCGGCCTGCCGGTGTCGTCGTGTCGATGGCTTCGGTCAGACTGCGGAAGCCCGACCCGGATTCGCCGAGCCGCTCCATGATCGTAAGTACATCGCGGAGAGAGCGAGACAGCCGGTCAAGTTTCCAGACTACGAGCACATCACCCTTGCGTAGTTGGTCGAGCAGCCGGTGAAGCTCAGGCCGATCCCAACGGCCACCAGAGGCCTTCTCACGATAGATCCGCTCGCACCCAGCTTTCTTGAGCGCCGCCACTTGGACGGCAGTGTCCTGATCGTCGGTCGAGACTCTGGCGTAGCCGATCTGCATTGCTCAAATGTATCGCCAATCGAATTGGTAACGCAATACCTTTTTGCAACGCAAGAAGCCCCGCAAATCAACTTCCCGAGACTTGTTGCGAAACCGGACGATTATGCAACGTCGATTCGTACGGTCGCACCGCTGGCACCGCGTTGAGAAACGCGGTGCGACAGTTCGAGATCTATGACCGGGGGAGGAGCCGCTTAAGGACGGCGACGAGCTTTAGCGCCGATCAGGCCGACTCCCGCGATCACCATTATCCAGCTTGCCGGTTCGGGAACCGCTGAGGACGGGGTAAAGGTGAAATCCTTGTATAGAACGCCGCCACTGTCCGTACTCGATATCAGCAGCCGGGTGACGCCCGAAAAGCCATCGAGGTTGACCAGATCTAAGGATAAAAAATTCCCGTCGATTACGATCACATTGGCCGTGCCTAGCAACGTGGCACCGGCAAAAAGCTGCACATCGCCGATATCGGCACCTAGAGATGTTTCGTTATTACCGACGAAGACGAAGCTGATACCAGAGCTCGGCGCATCAAACAGAACTTCGAGATTGCGCGAACAATCCCCTCCGTTGGCCGAGGATGTTGAAGGGCAAAGCCAATTCGATCCCAAAACATTCGCAACAAAGTTGAAGCCGCTGATCGTGGTGAAGGTGGCACCCGGCAGAACGAGCGGGTTCGGATTGTTCCCCTCCGATAGCGCCGTAAAATCGATAATTCCCGCCGATACCGCCGCCGAACAGATGAGCAGTACAAGGGGAGCAAGAGACACAGAGATAAATGCGCGCATTACAGTCCTTAGCTTTAGCCGGTAGTCGCTACCAGCGGGTAGAGTAACACCAAAAGGTTGTCCAGCGTCAACTATTTCTTTTCTTCTCCTCTACCGCATCATCAAAGGCTGGTCCACCCTCGGCGAATTCGGCGTCAACATCCAGTTCGTCAAGGAGGGCGCCATCATCTCGTCATGTCAGCAATCGAGCCGCTTGGGCCTTACGGATGGCTGTCCATAGTCTTCACAAAAGCCAATCCTGGCTATTTGTACCCAACCCCCCGAAAAGGACCAATTAGCATCGAGACGCCTCGCCCCCTGTCTGCAAACCATTGATTTATAACGTTTGGCTAAATCGACCTTAGCGTGCGAATCTGATTGGCATCTGCTCTCGTAGAGTTCGCTAACTCTATCATTCTATTGACAATGTATGGACAATCATACCTTTTCGGGGGGTTGGGCATTAATGACTTAGCTCAGGTGGTGCCTGCGCCAGAGCTTGGCCGTTTCTCTGGCGACTTCCCCCAGGGAGTTCGCTTCCTGGTTTTGACCGCGAACTTCCTCATCCCTGGAACTGGATAGACGGCGTGGCATGCCCCAGAATATGCCGAATAGTTCGCAGTATGTCTATTCTGCGAACTCTGCTACACCAGCCCCCGGTTTTTCATGCTCTCCTATTTTGCCGTTCCGGCCCGGAACCGGCCAGAAGTGCATCGATAGTCGGCCCGAAACGGTGAGGAACCAGCCGACGCCGCCAGGCGCGTGACTGTCGGAGCACCCTTCCGGTCCCCTTCCGACGCTTGCCAATTTGCCCGCCCGGCCAGGCGGAAATCCCGAGTTGTACCCATCAGTTCCGATGCCTCACTGTGTCTGATAACAGATTTTATCGGACATTGTAAACATTGTCCACACTCCCCCCCCGAGTCTGTCTGTCACTTGACATGCCCCGTCAACAATATATGATAAAGGACGTTATCATATATTAAACCGATGCTTAAGAAACCACAAAGATCAGGCGGATTGATTCCAAGTTCCAGCCGACAACTCGCCGCCGTCGGCGCTTCCTCCGGCAACGTCCCGGCGATTTTTCTGCGTTCGGAATCGGCGGGAAAACGCTTCTGGGAATTTTTCACCGCCAACATCCGGAATCGCAATACGCGCCGCGCGTATTTCGTCGCCGTCTCCCAATTTTCCAAATGGTGTGAAGTTCACAAGTTCGTGCTCGAAGAGATCGAGCCGATCCATGTTGCCAGCTACATCGAACTCCTCGGTCGCACACTTTCAAAACCAAGTGTCAAGCAACACCTGGCCGCCATTCGGATGTTGTTCGATTGGCTCGTCACCGGCCAGGTCATTCCCCTCAATCCGGCACACGCGGTTCGCGGCCCAAAGCACAGCGTCAAAAAAGGGAAGACTTCCGTTTTGTCCACCGAGGAGATGCGGACGCTACTCGATTCCATCGACGCTAGCACTCTCATCGGCTGTCGCGATCGCGCGCTCATCGCGATGATGGGCTACACCTTCGCCCGCGTCGGCGCGGTTGTCGCGCTGAAGGTCGAGGACTACTACATCCAGAAGCGCCGCGGATGGATCCAACTCCACGAGAAAGGCGGCAAGGTCACCGAGCTCCCCTGCCACCACAGTTTGGAAACTTTTTTGGATGAATGGTTGCAGCTCTCCGGTCTTTCGGCCGAACCAGCGGCTCCCCTCTTCCCTACTCTCCGGCATGGAAAACTCGACGGGCGAGGGCACCTGGCGCAAGCCAATGTCCACATGATGATCCAGCGCCGAGCTCGCGCCGCTGGCATAGCGACCAAGATCTCCTGCCACAGCTTCCGTGCGACCGGCATTACGACGTATTTGCAAAACGGTGGGAAACTGGAAATCGCCCAGCAGATGGCCGGGCACGAATCGGCACGAACCACAGGCCTCTACGACCGGCGCAATGATACCATTGCACTGGATGAGATCGAGCGCATCGCGTACTGAAGACTTGGCAAGCTGGCCCTTCTAGTGACCACCATTCATGCTCGTAAATACATAAGTTCTGTCACCGCCGCATAAGAAGGCCAGCTTGACCGAGCGGTTAGCGATGCCCGGAGAGCGTGAGTCTTCTTTTTTGAACCAGCCACCAAAATGAGTTGCATGTTCATTAACTCTCCCTGAAAGTTGAGAAGCCGCGCGTTGATATCGCGTATAGGGGCGCGGGGGCAGAGCTCACGCATTCAAACGCTCCGGCGCAGCCGTCCATTTAATTCGGCCTTACCTTCGGCTCCGGCCCGCCGATTATTCACGGCGGACTGGACAAGGCCCTGTCCCAGAGAGGGCGAGACAAAAAGAGGGTGATCTGGGGGCTTCATCTATTCCCTGCGGGAAAACGATTGACAGGGATTCCCAGCGTGTTGCACTATGAAGCACGGTGCATCACCTTAGCTGGATTTCGGCCACATGCCAACGAACAAAAAGCGAATCTCTATAAATCTAACGGGTGCGGAGTATAGCGAGCTTTCGGCTTTGGCCGAGCGCCATAAGTTGTCAATGGCTTGGATTGGACACAAGGCCATAGCCGATTTTCTCGAAAAAACCCGAGGCGAAGCCCTTCAGCTTCCGCTTGCCTTCTCCAAACGCTCGGAGCATCCCCTATGGGCCGGAAACGAACCCCTATAAAAACCCTCTTTTCAAAATCAAAGCCCTCGGGCGCAACCAAGGAGAGAGGCTTTTATGAATTACTCTGAGCCGGCAAACAGATTAGAAAATCCTGTGCCGGTTTCTTCAACGGGGTCATTTACTGGCAAAAGACGGACCGGGGCGAAACCCCTGAGCGCCTTATCACTGTTTTCTGGCGGCGGGGGCCTCGACTTGGGATTTTCGGCCGCGGACTTCCGGGTGGGCTGTTCAAGCGATGCGATTGCGCTTCTTGGTGTTGTACGCCTCCTCGTTCCTGCTTGCTGCAATTGCGCTCCTGTTGCCTTGGCTAGAAGCGTCGTATGGCCTTGGCTTGGGCTTCTCGACGCTTGGGCTCTTCCAGGTCAGTTATCCGTACCTCGAATGTCATAAAGTTGAGTTTGCGCATCAATCGTTCTTTTGGGGTGATTTTAGCCGGGCTAGCGTTGGAGCCAGTATTTATCTGGTGGCCGCGCAAGTTTTCACCTATTCGATCGTCTTCTTAATTACCGCTGTCTTAGTCGCAATCGTGCACCAGGTTTTGGTTCAGAAGCAACTTTCAACGGCGTCCGCGCGCCTCGGAGAGAGAAAATGAATCTTATTTTTGCTGTGGGCGGAACAGGTCAGGAAATACTGCATCACATCAATACCCTTTATCTTAGCGGGTCCATTCGGGATTCATTTTCTGCCTACGTAGTGGATACCGATCGGATGTACGGCAGTTTGTCCTATCTGTCTTCGTTTTACAGACATTCAGATGCCGTGCTTCGCGATCTTTACTTTCGAGGTCACTCTATTGCTCAACCTCCGCAAATCACACTGATGCCTGTAGGTGGATTTGGGGCTGGAACTATCAACGAACAGCTTTCTGGAAGAACCCTTCCAGCCGTTCATAGTTATGAAAATACGCTAAACGCATTTTTCTCCAGAGGGGATTTGGCACAGCAAACGCGGGAGGGGCTGTATGCCCGCCCGGCTTTCGAGTGTTTTGGTGGCCGATAGCGTTCTGCAGCGACTGAATGAGCCGATGCTTGCCAGTGCGAAAAGGGTTTTTGTTGTGGGTTCTATGATCGGCGGTACGGGGGGCGGTCTGATCGTACCTGTTTTGGCGAAACTTCAAGCCTTATGCGGGCCGGAGACAAGCCTTTTCTGTATCGCCTTAGGTGAATACTTTAAGCCAGATGAGGGTGTCCTTGATAACGCAGTCACACGGTTTCGATCCAATTGGCTGATGACACGTTCTCTGCTCGAAAAATCGGTACCGAAGCTTTGGAAGTATTCATTTATTGAACAGCCAAAGTTAGAAAAGAAGGTGCCGTTCCCCGAGACGGACGCTCCATTTCCAACGGAACAAAATCCGTTTTGGCGAGCCATTGTCACGTATAAGCACCTAGCGGAAGATACCACTATGGATCGCGGACACGATTTCGCGTCCAATGCCGTCGATTGGGAAACAGCCAGATCTGCACTTTCTTACGCCGCGGCTACTCAATGTATCGATAATGCGCGCGCTCAGATTTCGATCCTGCAGGAGTACAGCCCCCTGGTTTCCTACTGCCAAGAACCATTTCCTGCAGCCTGTTGGGGTAAATTTTCGGAATTCGCGTCGGCAATCATTGCCCTGCATAAAAAGGGACGTAAAGTTGATGCCAATCCGAGGGAGTTCTTGAATTCGGTACAACGGCAGATTAATTCCGGGTTACGGCTGTCAGTTGAACACCCATCCAATTACACCCTAGGGTTGTTTCCAGGGCGTGCCGTTGCTGCGTTGACGCCCACCTCTTTCCGTTCGTTAGCGTGGCCTGAGTTAGGGCCAGATCCACTCGCGGCATCCTTTGGCAGTAAAGACGACTCAGCTATTTCTGTTGCAGCGGCTACGAGTTATTGCGCCGCACGATTGTCAAGTTCAGCGGGAGTACTCTGATACTTATGGAGAACTGGAACGGATTATCGGTCGAGCCGGCCTCGATTCCTCATCTTTTGCATTGGGACTTGGCATACCTTTGGGCTCTTGAGCAGGCGCCAGACCAATTGTCGCCTGCATGGAATCTGAGAGTTGGTGCCTGGAAGCGGCTTTTGGAACTCTTCATTGCCGGGGAGTTGGAGATTGTGGACGGTGTTGTTCCAACCAATCTTAGTGAGCTACTTCGTGGGTACGGAATCACGTCCGTTAAAGAGTTACATTACAAAGATCGCCGAGGCAAAGTTCTCGGCATTCTGAGTCCACTTACCATTGTTCGCCCACTTCCGGATGTTTCAGGGGAGGAATGTAAAGCGATCCCGGATCCGGAGTCCGGTAAGAAAGATGCTGTTATTCATCTGTTGAAATTGTTGGAACCAGCATTGGAGGATGAAGTGTCTTCGGACTCTCCTGTCCCTGCCGCACTTCACCGAATCGTCCATTCGCACCGGATACAGCTCGAAGAACGACTCGCTGTGGCCGATCTTGCCGCAGGTACAGTTCGAGCCGCCGTGAACCCCCTAGACACAGTGGAGCGAGTCTCTCTTCTTCGCGCCTGCCCTGCAATTCCGGGTACCGGGCCTGCGCGCAGTTTTATATTGAAAGTTGGAATTTTCCACAAGTTTGAGAACCGATATGTTCCAACTTGCACCCAGTGTAATGCGAGAACCGCATTGTTGTCTGGCAGGGGGCAGACCGTCATCCCTTGTAGCTCAGACACAATCGTATTGCATTGCTCCGCGTGCGGTGCATTGAATTCCGTAAGACTTGAAAAGTTGTTCTTGTCGTTCCCAACGCCGGACCGACCTAGTGTAGTGCTTCACACAGACCGAAGATTAAGAGCGGCGGATTTCGCGCGAATGACCTTAGCCAGAATGTCGTTGGCCTTGGCCGTCCAGATGAATGGCTTGGGATTGGCGTTGTGCTGGTCGACATAGTCGTCGAGGGCATCAATAAGTTCGAGAACGCTGTGGAAGACGCCGCGCCGCAATCGGTTTTCCGTTAGGTCGCGAAAGAATCGCTCCACCATGTTCAGCCAAGAAGAGCTCGTTGGCGTGTAGTGAACATGAAAGCGGGGGTGCTTCTTGAGCCACCGGCCGACCTTTGGATGCTTGTGTGCCGAGTAATTGTCAGCAATGAGATAGAGTTCTTTGCCTGGCGGCGTGGCGGCGTCGATGAGTCTGAGGAACTTAATCCATTCCTGGTGTCGATGGCGCTGCTGGCAGAGACTGATCACCTTGCCGCTGGCCGAGTTGAGTGCCGCAAACAGAGTCGTCGTGCCATGTCGTTTGTAATCGTGGGTCATCGTGCCGGCTCGGCCTGGTTTCATTGGCAGTCCCGGTTGTGAACGGTCGAGCGCCTGCACCTGGCTCTTCTCGTCCACGGACAGAACAATCGCCTGCTCCGGCGGGGCGAGGTAAAGACCGACGATTGCCTCAAGCTTATCGCTGAAATTGGGATCGTTGCTGAGCTTGAATGACTCAATTCTGTGTGGTTTGAGGCCATGAGCGCGCCAGATTCGCAAGACGCTGGAATCGCTGACACCAGCGGCGGCAGCCATGCTCCGAGTACTCCAGTGAGTCGCATTGCCGGGCTTGTCTTGAGTCGTTCGACGGACGATTTCCGATACTGCCTCTTTGCTGATCGCCGGAGTTCGGCCGGGCCGGGGCGCGTCCTTCTCCAAACCAGCGAGGCCCTTGAGGAGAAACCGCTTCCGCCATCGAGCTGCCTTGGCCAACGTGATGGATAGCGCGGTGGCGATATCGATATCGCGTTTCCCTTCGGCAGCGAACAGGACGATTCTCGATCTCTCGGCTAGCCGCACCGGTGTTTTACGTCCATTGGCCCAAGCCTGCAGCGTAGTTCTTTGTTCGGCAGTCAACTCAACTTTGGGGGCAACGCGCATCGGCAACCGGCTCCTCCAGTATACGGATGCCGCCGGTCCGATATTCGTTCCTACTTCTGAAGCACTACACTAG
>CANIVU010000091.1 GCA_947470805.1 Acidobacteriota bacterium
GACTCGGTTTGCAGCCAGTGCGGAGCAGTTGAGCCGGGCGGAACGGTGGGCGCGTTTGCTGCGCGTGATTTTCCGTGAGTTCTATCCGAGTGGGCCGGTGGCGGCGTTGCCGGCACCCGTTTGAACGGGTTCAACTGCCGGATTTAGGGTAATTGCTGACTTCCCCGGTTACCGGGTACCCGGGGGAATCCGGGAGGTGGTATACACCTGGAGGAGGTGGTTGTTGGCTGGAATGGCTGGAATGGCGCGGTTTTAGGCTAGTCACGGGGAATGGGTGTTTTAACGCAATATTTTTACTCGCGGGGCTTGCTTTCCACCTCGCCGCCCGGCTACACTACAATTTCATGCCGTACCTGTCCCACACTTTTGCTTATCGTTTTTGGCGCTTTGGCGCACAAGCGTGAGTGGGATTAGGTAACGGTCATATCAACGAGATAACCAAGCTAAGCCCACTCGGAAGAGTGGGTTTCTGTGTTTTTAGGAGGCGCGCTCTTTCGATTTTCGGCGAGGCGATACGGACATGATTATTTCCATGAAACTGCACACCAGTAAACAAGACGTCGATGCGGTCTGCGAACGGATCCGGGATTTTGGCTACAAGATCCATGCCATCGAAGGGGAAGAGCGGGTCGTGATCGGCGTCGTCGGCGTTGGCGATGTGACGGCGTGCCTGGAGAGCTTGGAAGCGATGCCGCAGGTTGAGAAGGCCATGCGGATTTCGGCGCCCTATAAGTTCGTCAGCAAAGAGTTCAAGAAGCAGCGCACGATCATCACGCTGCGGACGAAGAGCGGGCCGATTGAAATCGGCGGGGACGAGTTTGTGATGATGGCCGGCCCTTGCTCCGTGGAGAGCGAGAAGCAGATCATGGAATCGGCCGAGGCGGTTCTGGCCAACGGCGGCAAGGTGCTGCGTGGCGGGGCGTTCAAGCCGCGCACGTCGCCCTACGACTTCCAGGGTTTGGAAGGCGAAGGGTTGAAGCTGCTGGCGAAGGCGCGCGAGGCGACGGGCCTGGCGATTGTGACCGAGATCATGGCCGAGCGCGATGTGGATTTGGTGGCTGAGTACACAGATATCATGCAGGTGGGCGCGCGGAACATGCAGAACTTCGCGCTGCTGAAGCGGCTGGGCGAATGCGGCCGTCCGATCATGCTGAAGCGCGGTTTGAGCGCCACGATTAAAGAGTTGCTGATGTCGGCTGAGTACATTGTGGCCCACGGCAACCCGAACGTGATGTTGTGCGAACGCGGGATCCGCACCTTCGAAACCGAGACGCGGAACACGTGCGACATTAGCGCCGTGCCGGTGCTGAACAACCTGACGCACCTTCCGGTGATTCTGGATCCGAGCCACGCGGTGGGCAAGCGCAGCCTGGTGCCGCCGTTGGCGCGCGCGGGTGTGGCGATTGGCGCCGATGGCATGATTGTGGAAACGCATCCGTGCCCGGAGAAGGCGTGGAGCGACGGCGCGCAATCGTTGACGCTGGAGCAGTTCCGCAAGATGATGCAGGACCTGGCTCCGTACATCGCGCTGTGGAAAGCGGCGCGGATGGAAGAGGCTGTCCTGGCGTAACCGCTAAGGACAGAACGTCCGGTGGGCAAGCGACTCAATTCCTGGATGCTGGTGTTGCTGGCTGCGGCCGGCGCGGCGGCGATCTATGGCGTTCTGGTGATGTATCGCATGGGAGCGGATCCGTCGGTGGCGGATCTGCTTCGGCGGATGCCGGACACGAATGCGTTGACGTTGCATGTGGATTTGAAGGCGATCCGGGCGTCGGGGATGGGTGGGCTGCTGGAAGGTTCGGCGGTGGCCGAAGAGGGCGATTACCGGCGGTTTGTGGCCGAGAGCGGATTTGACTGGACGCGCGACCTGGACGCGGTGACGGCGACGAAGGCGGGGAACGACTGGTACCTGTTTATCCGTGGCCGGTTCGATATGGAGCGGGTGCGGAACTTTGCTCTGGCGCGCGGCGGTGCTTGCAGGAACGGTTTTTGCGAGGTGGCTGGAGCGACGCCGGGGCGACGGGTGTCGTATTTCCCGGTGACATCGAATCTACTGGCGCTGGCGACTTCGAAGGGGCAGATGTCGGTATCCCGGCTGGTGCAGAAGCGCAAGACCGACTGGACGGGGGGCGTGCCGGAGGGGTCGGCGTGGGTGTCGTTCAACGGCAGTGTACTGGCGGGGGACCCGGCGTTGCCTTCGGGGGGCCGGTTGTTTGGGAAGGTCCTTTCGGAGACGGAGCGGACTACGTTTTCGGTGGTGGCGGGGACGGGCGGGTTGGAACTGTCGATGCGGGCGTTCACGAAGAGCCCGGGCGCGGCGGAGAATGTGAAATCGCAGTTGGAAGGCGTGACGAAGGAGTTCAAGGGGTACTTTGACCGGATGGGGCAGCCGTCACGGCCGGACGATTTGAGCGGGCTGCTGCTGAGCGGGCAATTTGCGGTGACGGGGAATGAAGTGAGCGGGCGGTGGCCGTTGCACCCGGATTTATTGAAGAAACTGGCCGGGGGCTCGCTGTAGGTCCTATGTTGCTGGTGGTGGGCAATCTTGTCTACGACTGGATTGCGGGACCGGTGGCGGAGTTGGCTTGGGACACGACGACGTGGCCGCCGGAGTTTGCGACGGGGCTGGGCGGGAATGGCGGGACGACGGCATACGCGGCGGCGCGGTTGGGGGCGCGGGTGCGGCTGGTGACGGGTTGTGGGGACGATTTGCACGGTTTGGTGTGCAAGGAGCGGTTGGCGTCGGTGGGCGTTGATGGGGTGTATTTGCCTGGGTTGACGGGGGGGACGGCGGTGACGATGGGGCTGTTCCGGGAGGACGGGGCGAGGGCGCTGGTACACCGGCCGGGGGTGTTGACGGCGGCGTTTGACGGGGTGTCGTCTTTGCGGGCATATGGGGACGGCGTGCGGTGGTTGCATGTGGGGAATCCGTTCGCGGTGCCGGGATTGCGGCGGAATGCGGCGGCGTATTTGCGGGAGGCGCGGGAGGCGGGTTGGACGACGTCGATGGATTTGGGGTGGGACCGGATGGGGGAGTGGATGGGGGTAGTGGGGCCGTGTCTGCCGTATTTGGATTGGTTGTTTGGGAATGCGGCGGAGATGGAGGCGTTGGGACCGGTGGCTGGTCCGCGGGTGGTGGTGAAGCGGGGGGCGGCGGGGTGTACGGTGGATGGGGTTGTGGTGCCGGGTTTTTCGGTGCGGGCGGTGGATTCGACGGGCGCGGGGGATTGTTTTTGCGGCGGGTTTCTGGCGGCTTCGTTGCGGGGGATGGGGGTGTTGGACGCGGCGCGGGTGGCGAATGCGTATGGGGCGCAGAGCGTGTCGGCGGCGGGGTCGACAACGGGGTTGTTGGGGTGGGCGGAGACGGTTTCGGGGTAGGTTTTGGTGGGAGAAGTTCGGTTTTTGGGGACACGCTGAAGCATGTCCCCGGAGAGGTGGATTGCTGCGTTGGGGGGATGGGGCCGGTGGGGTTGGGGGCGGGTTGGGGGTCTGGGGGACACCCGGCCTTCGGCGCGCGGGTGTCCCCGTGGGTGGGTTGCTGCGAGAGGCAACTCAACCGACTCGGCCTGGATATTTGCCTAGTTGAGGAAGTAGGTCCGGTATAGGGTGTCGCGCTGTTTGGGGATGAAGCCCGCGTCGCGGATGATGCGGCGGAGATCCTCTTCCGTCGCCTGGAACTGGGCGCCAGCCTGGGAGACCACATTTTCCTCGATCATGACCGAGCCGACGTCGTTGCCGCCGAAACGGAGGCCGACCTGGCACACCTTTAGCCCTTGGGTGACCCAGGAGGTTTGGATGTTGACGATGTTGTCGAGATACAGCCGGCAGATGGCGAGGGTTTTGAGGAATTCGACGCTGGTCGCCTCTTCCTTGACGAAGCGGCCCAGGGAGGTGTTGTCGCGCTGGAAGCTCCAGGGGATAAACGCGGTGAAGCCGCCGGTTTCTTCCTGGAGGTCGCGGAGGACTTGGAGGTGGTGGATGCGGTGTTCGATGGTCTCGCCGCAGCCCCACATCATGGTGGCCGTGGTGCGGACGCCGAGCTTGTGGGCGGCGCGGTGGACGCTCAACCACTCCTCGGTATTGCACTTGAGGCGGGCGATGCGGGCGCGGACTTCGTCGTGGAGGATTTCGGCGCCGGCGCCGGGGATGGAGTCGAGGCCAGCGTCGCGGAGGCGCGCGATGGTGTCGGAGATTGACAGCTTCGAAATTTCCGCGATGTTGAGAATTTCCGGGGCCGAGAGGACGTGGAGCTGGATCTTGTAGTTCTGCTTGATGGAACGGAAGAGGTCCTCGTACCACTCGATGGGGAGATCGGGGTGGAGTCCGCCCTGCATGAGGACGCCGGTGCCGCCGAGGTCGATGGTTTCCTGGATCTTTTGGAAGATGACTTCTTTGGGATGGACGTAGGCTTCGGCGTGGCCGTTGGGACGGTAGAAGGCGCAGAAGCTGCAATATTCGGTGCAGACGTTGGTGTAGTTGATATTCCGGTCGATGATGTAGCTGGCGACGTTGTGGGGGTGGAACTTGCGCCGCATCTGGTCTGCTTCCATGCCGATGCCGATGAGGTCGTGGGAGCGGAACATATCGAGGGCCTGTTGGGGCGTGAGCATTTACTTGATCTCCAGGTCGGGTTCGAGGGCGGCGGCGTATTCGAGGTAAGTACGCATCCCTTTATATTCATTGTCGCCGAGACGGAAGCGAATATTCTCGGTGAGGTAGGAGCGGACGAGGTCGGGGGGCAGGCGGAGTAGGGCGGACTGGCCGGCGACGATTGTCGCGATGTTGCGTTCGCCGTAGGCGAGGGAATCGAGGAAGAGCTGGGAGTTGGCGGGGGTGATGAAGTTGGCGGGGCCGCACCAGACGGCGAAGACCATGGGGCGGCCGGTGAGTTGTTTCCACTCGTGGCCGAGGTCGAAGGTGAGGTAGGGGAGGGTGGCGGGGTCGAGGAGGAGGGCGGGGTCGCCGATGATGAGGGCGGCGTCGTTCGAGGCTAGCATGTCGTCGAGGACGGGTTCGGCGACGGTGAGGGTGGGGTGGACGTTGAATTTACGGGAGAGGATGATGCGGGCGAGCATGACCGAGGTGCGGGAGCCACGGTCGACAGCGAGGGTGCGGATTTGTTCCGGGGGGACTTTGGAGATGAGGAAGATGGTTCGGACGGGGCCATCGCAGGCGATGCCGAGGCCGGGGAAGAAAGAGAGGCGCTGGCGGGCCATTTCGATGACGGGGAGGATGCCGATGTCGGACTGGCCGGAGCGGATGCGTTCGGCGCCTTCGGAGGGGAGGCAGTAGTCGAGTTGGAAGGGGTGACGGCGGGGGCCGTTCTCGAGACCCCAGATGAGGGGGACTGTATTGAGGTAGGAAATGACAGCGACGCGCGGGTGAGCGGGGTCAGGAAGCATCAGGTAAATCCGGGGGACTGGAACCATTTTAGCGTACAGGGGAGGGCGTGCCCGGGGTAAACAAAAGTGAGACACAAAAAAACGACAAGTGCTACAGATTTAGTGGTTTACAGCCGATAAGGGGAGGGAGGAGCGGGGTAGACACTGGGTAAAGACAGGTGTTAAGGTGGCAGAGGATATACCACCACGGAATGTTCGTGGTACCCCAAGAGGAAAACGGAAGTTATTCGGCTGGAAACTCATGATGAGAAAGCAAATATCAATACTGTTCGCCGGGTTGTCGATGGTGGTGATGGGGCAGATTCCCGTCCAGTTTAATGTGGTGCCTTCGCGGGCTGTGGGCCAGGCGAAGTTGCAACTGGTATCGACGGCGCCGAACCTGGTGGAGGGGCGTGAGTTGAATTCGGCGATCGGGGTGGCGGTGGATACGACCGCGGCGCAGCCGATCCTCTATGTGGCGGATACGAACAACAATCGGGTATTGGCGTGGCGGAACGCGCGGGCGGCGTCGGGGTCGAAGTCGGATTTCGTCATTGGGCAGAATGATTTCTTTGCGACGGGGCCGTTGGGGCCAGGGACGTCGAGCTCGGTAGGGTTGCGCAATCCGACGGGTTTGGCTGTGGACCGGCGGGGTAATCTGTATGTGGTGGATTCCGGGAACAACCGGATCTTGCGCTATGGGCGGGTGACCGATAATCCGGCCGAGATCATTCAGCCGAACATGGTGATTGGGCAGACTTCGTTTTCGGCGAATCAGGCGAATCTCGGGAACTCTTCGCCGACGACGAAATCGCTGGCGTTTCTTGCGAACAACAACCTCTACACGGCATCGCTGGCATTTGATGGCACGGGCAACTTGTGGGTGACGGATCCGGGGAACTCTCGGGTGTTGCGGTATCCGGCCGCGTCGTTGAGCGATTCGTCGCCGAACGGGCCGGAGGCGGATTTGGTGATTGGCCAGTCGAATTTGACGTCTGTGCAGACGGTGGACTGGGGGAAGGCCGAGACGCGACTGTCGAAGAGCGCGATTCTGCAGCCGTCGGGGGTGGCGTTTGACCCGAATGGCCGGCTTTTGGTGACTGACGGAGCGAACCGGTTACTGGTGTATGTGCCGCCGTTCCGGAACGGAATGGACGCGGCGCGACTGGCCGGGATCGTTGTGAACGTGCAGGGGCAGCCAGCGCGACCGCCGGTGAATGAGTATACTTTGTTCAATCCGGAAGGGGTGTTCTCGAATTCTGGCGGGATTTTTGTAGTGGACAGCGGTGTGCACCGGATTGTGCGCTATGACCCGTTCGAACAGTGGCCGGCGGAGACGGAGCTGTTGCCTTCGCCACCGGCGAAAGCGGTTTTTGGTCAGCCGGACCTGTTGAGTTTCAGGGGGAATCGCGGGGCTACGCAGCCGAGCGAGTCTAGTTTCCAGACGCCGACCGGGGTTACTGTCGCCAACAACGAAGTCTACCTTGCCGACAGCGGGAACAACCGTGTTCTGATCCTGCCATTGACGGGGCCGACGCTGGCGCCGGCGACGCGGGTGCAGGGGCAGATCGGGTTCAACTATCGCTCCATTAATCTGGTGGAAGGCCGGGAGTTGTTTCTGGCGGCCTCGCAGACGAGTTTGCCGGGCGGGGCCGGCAATGTGTTGTTGGGTGCGGCGGTCGTTATCGACCGGGGATCGAACCCACCGCGCTTGTACATCTCGGACACCTACAACAACCGGATTCTGGGTTTCGCGGACGCGCGGCTGGTAAAGCCGGGTGACTTCGCCGATATCATCATCGGGCAGACGAGCCAGTTTGAGACGAAGGCGAATTCGCCGACGGCGGATGTGGATCAGGTGACCGATCAGGGCCTGTTGCAGCCGGCGGGTCTGGCGGTGGATGCCAATGGGAATCTGTATGTGGCCGATTCGGGGAACGGACGGATTCTGCGTTTCGCGCGGCCGTTCGAGCAGTCGCAGAAGTTCGGGCAGCGGGCGAATCTGGTGATTGGACAGTCGGGTTTCAATATCAAGATTACCGATCCGACGCAGCGGAACATGGCGCGGCCGTATGGATTGGCGTTCTCGGTGGAAGGGCATTTGCTGGCCTCCGACCTTAACCACAACCGGGTGTTGTTGTTCCGACGCGCGGGTACCGGCGATTTTTCGAACGGGCAGGCGGCTTCTGTGGTGTTCGGGCAGCGAGACTTCCTGACCGCTACCGGCGGAACCGATGAGACGCGATTCAATGCGCCGATGCATATTGCCACTGATACGGACGACCGTTTGTATGTATGCGATGCCGGCAACCGGCGCGTCGCCATTTTTGATCGAGTGTTGTCGGCGACGAATAATGCTTCGCCGGCGATTGTCCTGACGACCTTTACGTCGGACTCCAGCGGCCGGCAGGACCGGCTGGGCAATGTGCAGGGAATTAACGTCAGCCCGAGGACGGGCGAAGTATGGGTGACCGACGCGCTGAATAACCGGGTAGTCCGCTACCCGGCGTTTGACCGGCTGATTTCGATTCCGGCTTCGAATTACCTGATTCAGTCGTATCTGCCGCAGGCGGTTTCGATTGACGCCTTCGACAACCTGCTGATCGCTGAAGGGTCCAACCGGGTGGCCTTCCACTATCCGGGTCTGGCGTCGATCAGCGCGGCGCACTTCTTACGCCGGCGCATTTCTCCCGGAATGGTGGCGGCGATGTATCCGCTGGGTATTCGCTTTGGCGAGGAGACGGTGACGGCGCCGGGTTATCCGCTGCCGACGGATCTGGGTGACCTGCAGGTATTGGTGGACGAAATTCCGGCTCCGATATATTTCGTTTCGCCGGGTCAGATCAATTTCTACGTGCCCATGCGGTTAGAGCCCGGTACCCAATCGACGTTCATCGTCCAGCGCAAATCGAACAATCAGATTCTGGCCAGCGGTGTGTTGGATATCGGTACGGCGACGCCGGCCTTCTTCACGACGACGCAAAACGGACAGGGTCAGATTGCGGCGTTGAACGAAGACAACACGGTGAACACGAATACGAACGGTGTTGCGCGCGGTGGTGTGATTCAGCTTTTCGCGACAGGCCAAGGCTTTGTCCCGAACGCTCCGCCGGACGGGACCCCTCCCACGGGTGTGGTGCCGACTCCGTCGTTGCCTCGCGTAGTGATCGGCAGCGGTTTTGTGGCCGACAGCGACATTCTCTATTCGGGTTTGGCACCCGGACTGGTCGGCGTATGGCAGATCAACGTGAAGATTCCGACGACGGTGCCGCCGAATTCGGCGACTGATGTCGTGGTGACGCTTCGTAGCATTCCGTCGAACCAGCCGGAATCGGGCGGCGGCGTTATTCGCACGGTGATCGCGGTTAAGTAAGTTCGAACTACTGGGAGACAGCCAGTTTTGCTTCGTTGCTGGTGATACCGGCGGAGGAGAGCGAAACTGGCTGTTCGCCGTTTGGCACGGCGGAGTCGACGCGGATGTTGATCTGGAAGAGGCCGACAAAACCGGGGGCGCGTCCGCTGAATAGCACATCGGCAGGGCGGCCGCCGACCTGCGCGGTGACGGCGGACGAGCCGAGACCGGTGGCGTAGAGCTCGAAGATGCGCGAGCCGCGATCGATGGCGGCGGCGCGGCCGGAGGCGGCGTCGAAGAAGATGCCGGGCTGGACGGAGAGAAGAGGCACGGCGGCGGTGGCGGCGCCGAGGGCGGTTTCGACCTGGACGCTGGCGGTGGCCGAGGTTTGGGTGAGGGCCGGGACGGCGAAGTTGATCTGGCGATCATCGGCGTAGAAGACCTGGGCGCGGGCGCCTTCGATGGTCACAACAGGCGCGAAGAGGTTGGCCCCGAAGATGGTGGCGATGGAGCCGGGGACGATGCCGGGGCGGAAGGAGGCGGCGTTGAGGACGGAGGTTGTTGCGAAGGCTGGTCTGCTGAGGGCGAAGGCTTCGGCGAGGGGGCTGGCTGCCCCTTCGATTCGGAATTGGAGGGCGTTGAGGGGCTGATCGGTTGGCGTCCAGGTGAAGCTGGCTCGACCGTCGGGGCCGGTGAGGGCGTTGGCCGGGGAGACGGCGCCGCCGGAGGCGAGGATGCGGACGTTGGGGTAGGGCAGGTCGTTGGCGTCGGTTAGTTTGACGACGATGGGGTTGGCCAGGGGCACGCCGGGGGTAGCGGGCTGGCGGTTGCCGGAGAGGATTTTCAGTGAAAGGGAGGCGGGGGAGGCCGCGATGTTCAAGCGCGCCTCGCTGGTCATGTAGAACAGCGCGTTTTCGGGTTCCGCGCGGAAGATCTCGACGCCGGGCGCGAGGGTTTTATAGCTGGCGGACGCGGATCGGTTCCCAGGGGGAATGGTAATCAGCGAAGGACCGTCGACTAAACCGTTGACCGTCCGAATGTTGAAGTTGATGGGCGTTTTGGTTAGCTCCGCGACGGAGATCTCGATCACTGCGTTGGCCCCTGCGATGGCGCCTGAGGCGGGTTCGATGGAGAGGCGCACGTTGCGGCGGAGAGACACATCCATCGCGGCGCGGTTGGAGGTGTAGCGGGGGAAGGCGAGTTCGAGTTCGTCGCGGTAGCGTTCGAGGAGGGCAAGATTTTGCGGGGTGGCCGATTGGCCTTCGCTGACAATGAGCACCATGCCGAGACGGTAGCGACGTTGCTCGAGGGTGTGGTCGGGGATGCGGGGCCCATCGACGGCGATGACGTCGCTTACGTTGATGTCGCGGCGGTTGCCGTTGAAGCCGACGCCGACGCGGGGATCGGTGAGGGTGGTGGAGGCGTTTTCGACGAGGAAGGTTGGCGGGACTTCGGCGGCGGCGCGGAGGCCCATTAGATATTGGTCGAAGGGAGAGTAACCTTCGACGGTGGCGGTGGTGACGAAACGGGGGCTGGCGGTGGGGCCGTCGTCACGGATACGGTTGCCTTCGAGGAGGGAGGCTTCGGAGTTGAAGCGGAAGTTCCAGTGGGCAAGCTGGCGGCCGAGCATGGGGCGGGCGGCGGGGTTGTTGGGGTCGCGGATGGAGGAGAGGGCCAGGAAGAGATGGCCGATTTCGTGGGCGAAAACGGTTAATCCCGTGTCGCCGGTACCGAAGCGGAGGGGGTGGAGCGAATTGGGGTTGGCGGGGAAATTGCCGATGGGGCCCATGTTGAGAACGGCCTGGAGACGGTTGGGGGAGCCGTAGGAGCGGCCGTTATCGAGCAGGGTGTCGCCGATGCCGCGACGGTAGCCGCGGACTGTGGTTTCGAAGGCCAGGACGCCGGAGCCGGCGCTGACGTTAGTGGCGTTGAAGAAGGCCAGGTAGTCGTAGGCGTCGTCGTGGGTTTCGTAGAAGCGGCGGGCGGCGGAGATGAGATCGAGGGCCTGGGCGTCGCCGAAGCGCTCGGCGATCATGCTGTCGCCGGAGCCGGTGGGGGTGGCGAGGAAACTGGCGAGGAAGGGGCGGGCGGTGGTGTCACCGGGGGAGATGCCGACGATGCCTTCGGTGGGGAGGGCGGCGTCCCAGGCGAAGGTGATGGCGCCCGCGGGGGTGAGCCGGACTTGGAAGTTCAGGGGGCGGGTGGGGGTGTCGTATTCGGGGACGGCGAGCCAGGTGACGGTGAAGGCATCGGGGTTGGCGGTGACGATGACGGCGGCGCGGCCGACGGTGGGGTCGAGGTCGGTGAAGAGCGGGGCGATGCGCGGGGGGCCGCCGGACATACGGCCGAGGGAGCGGGAGGCGGAATCGGGGTCGCCGGCGGTGAAGGTGAGATTGCCGTCGGAGTTGACCCAGAGTTCGCGGTATTCGATGCCGTAGAAGGTGAAGGGGAAGGGAAGGGGGACGCGGCGGGTGTCGTCATCGCCGATGCCGGTGAGGGGTGTGCCGGAGCCGGCGGGGACTTGGTCGAAACCGCCGCCGGTGAGGGTATACGAATATTTGCCGTTGGCGGGGGTGAAGGTGATTTGGGTTTTGTCGAGGTTGAAGGGGTTGCGGCGGGCGGCGATGGAGTCGTCCGATTCGATGACGGCGATGTTACCGATGTCGGCGTCGCGGCGTTGCGAGGCGGCGCGGGGCGTTTTGTTGGCGGCGGCGAGGCGGCGTTGGAAACGCTGATGGAGATCGAGCGCTTCGTAGGCGTTACCGGGGTAGGTGCCGCAGAATTGCGGGGCCGATTTGGGGAACGCCAGCACGGCGGCGAAGGCGTAACATAGGCAACAAAGCGTCCGTAGATTCATCTCCCATTGTAAGATACGAACTAGGAGACTCCCCCGCTTGGCTTACTGCACACGCTGCGGCGCGAACATCGCCGACGACGCCCGATTCTGTCCGCACTGCGGACAACCGTATGGAACGCCTGGAGTTGTGCCCCCGATGGCGGGTCCGGTGGCGACGCCTTTGGACTATACGATTCAGGGCGATAATTTACAGGTCGTCCGGATTAAACTGCAGCCTGGGCAGGAGTTGTACGCCGAGGCGGGGAAGATGCTGTACAAGACGCCGTCGGTGCAGTGGGAGACGCGGATGTCGGGCGGTTCCATCGGCGAGAAGCTGTGGGGGGCGTTGAAGCGGACGGTGATGGGCGAGAGCCTGTTCCTGACCTACTTCCGGGCGAATCAACCGGGGGAGGTGGGTTTTGCGGGGAACTATCCGGGGCGGCTGCAGCCTTTCACGCTGGCCGCCGGGCAATCGATCCTGGTGCAGCGGGATAGTTTTGTGGCGGCGCAGAGCACGGTGCAGTTGAACATCGCGCTGGTGAAGAAGCTGGGCGCGGGGTTCTTTGGCGGGGAAGGGTTTGTGCTGGAGCGGCTGACGGGGCCGGGGACGGTGTTCATTCACGGCGGCGGTGATTTCATCGACTTCACACTGGGGCCGGGGGAGATGCTGCAGGTGGACACGGGGTGCGTGGTGGCGTTTGAAGAGAGCGTCAACTACGACATTCAGTTCGTGGGCGGGATCAAGACGGCGATTTTCGGCGGGGAAGGGCTGTTTTTGGCGACTTTAACGGGGCCGGGGCGCGTCATAATACAGAGCTGCACGCTTTCGAAGTTGCGGCGTGAGTTGGCGCCGGCGCGGAGTGGCGGGGATGAGAAGTCGGGTTTGGGCGCCATCGGCGGAATTTTTGATAGCGAGGATTGATTTGCACCTGCAGGAACGGCTGGCTGGAATACATCGGGAGTTGGACACGCTGGCGGCGCAGGTGGCGCGGGAGCGGGAGGAGCGACTGCGCGGGTTGCAGTTGGCGGCGCGGTCGTTGCGGCAGGCCGAATCGACGGCGCAGTGGGTGCAGATATTGGCTGACGCGGCTGCTCCGTTGGCGGAGGGCGTGTTGTTCTTTCGGGTGGACGGAGCGGCGTTGCGGTGCGAGGCGGCGCGGGGGATGGAGTTGGTTTCGGGAGAGGTGGCGCTGGCTGATGCGCCGGCGTTGCGGCAGGCGGTGGAGACGAAAGAGACTGTGGTGACGCTGTTTGTGGCGTCGCAACTGTCGGCGGCGGTGGCGGGGGAGGGCTCGCGGCGGCGGGCGCAGCTGTTTCCTCTGGTGGGGAAGACTCGGGTCTTGGGGGTTTTGCTGGCTATGGATGGGCCGGGGTTGGAAGTGTATGGGATGGAGGTGTTGCTGTCGTTGGGGGCGGCGGCGTTGGAGTTGCGGGAGACGAAGAGCGGCGCATTGATTGGGCCGGCGGCTCCGGTGGTGGCTGCGGTTCCGGCGGTTGCGGTCGCGGTGCCGGTGAGCGGGCGGGCGTTTGCGCGGACGACGGTGGCGCGGTGGATTTTGGAGAGCGGGGAGTTGGTGGCGGCGGGGCGGGCGGAGGGGGATTTGTATGGGGTGATGCGGGAGTTGGTGGATGGGGCTCGGGAGGAGTTCGCGGCGCGGTATGGGGGTGGGGCGGACTACTTGCATTTGGAGATGGTGGAGCGGCTGGCGTTGGGGAAGGCGGGGTTGATGGGAGCGGGCTATCCGGGGCCTGTGGGGGGGCCGCGCGATGCGTAGCGGCGGATCGCTGGCGGAGGTGCGGATCGGTTTTGGTGGGCGATGGATGGTGCGGAGATTTGCGGTTGATGGTGGTGGGGCGTTGGGTGGTGTTCTTCGTGGGCGTTGCGGTTTGACTGGGGCGGAGGTGGCTGGTGCGTAGACTCCTTCTATTCCCGATTGCCGTGGTGGGGTTGGCGGCTGCGCCGAGTTGTGAGTCCGAGGCGCGGGCGTGGCGCGGGTCGGCGAAACCGCCGGACCGGGCGGCGTTGGAGCAGTGCGCGGTGCGGTTGGCGGCTTCGCCGGCTGGGGCTGCGGCGCGGTTGACGATGGCCGTCGCGGCGATTGAGGCGCAGCGGTTCGCCGAGGCGCAGCCGATTCTGCAGAAAGTTCGCGGGCCGTTGCTGCGTGGGATTGACGACTATTTGGCCTTCTTTCAAGCCTCCGTTCTGGCCGGGCAGGACCGGCATGCCGAGGCCGTCGCGACCCTGGAACCTGTCTGGCGGCAGCAGCCGGTTTCCGCAATCGTAGGCCGGGCCGCGCTGCTGGCCGCGAAATCCTACATGAACCTGGGCAAGCCGGAGATGGCGGCGGGGCTGCTGGAGAAATTCGATTCGCAGACGGCGCAGCCGCAGGGCGATTTTGCGGCGGCCGAGGCGTGGTTGGCGGCGGGGAATCGGGCAAAGGCTGGCACCTATTTCGCGAGGGTGTATTTCCGTTATCCCGTTTCCGCGGAGGCGGCGCGCGTGGGGAGCGAATGGCGTGCCGCCGGTACTCCTGCCGATTACTGGCTGCGGGCCGAGCGGAGCGCGCCGGGGCAGGCGGCGGCGATCCGGGCGGAGTTGGCCGCGGCCGCGGTGAATTGGACCGCCGAGGACCGGGAACTGGCGACTGTGAAGGGCTGGGAACTCGAGTACAAGGCTAAGCACTACGCCGATGTGCGGCGGGCGCTGGCGCCGATGACGCTGTCGTCGCCAATGGCTGATGCCGAGCGCACCTTCTTCCTGTACCAGACGGCGCGGCGGATGGATCTGACCGCCGACCGGGCGGCGGCGTTTGAACGGCTGGCGAAGCACCATACGGGCTCACCGCGGTATTTGGAGGCGCTACTTTCCGAAGGCTACCGGTATCTGAACGACAACGATTATGCGGCGTACGAGCCGATCTACCGGGCCTGCGCGACGCACTTTGAACGGGACGCGAAGGCGCCGTTTTGCCATTGGAAATTAGTCTGGAGTTCCTATCTGCGGCGGCGGAGCGATGCCGAAGCCCTGCTGCGGGAGCATTTGCAGAAGTTTCCCCATTCCGAGAAAGCCAATTCGGCGCTGTACTTTCTGGGCCGGCTGGCCGAGCGGCGCGGAGACGTGGGTGCGGCGCGCGTCTACTACGAAGCGGCGCAGACGCGGTTCACGAACACCTACTACTCCTTGATTGCGAGTGACCGATTGAACGACGCGCGGGTTCGGGCGGCGGCGGCTTCGGCCGATGCGCGGCTATGGGTGGACGGCGTGCGATGGCCGCAGCGGGCTCCGTTTACGGCGGCAGAGGCGGCGACGGCCAAGGCTCGGCGGGAGCGGGCGGCGTTGTTGGCGATGGCTGGATTGGACAATTACGCGGAGTTCGAACTGCGCATGGGTGCCCGCGAAGAGAAAGCCCCGATCGGGCTGGCGATGGACCTGGCTGAGCATATGACGAAGTTGGGCCAGGCCGATAAGGGGTTGCGCTACATCAAGGGCCTGTTGCCGGGTTACCTGTGGTTCCCGTGGGACGGGGCCGGGGAGCGGTTCTGGCGGTTGGCGTTCCCGATGCCGTACCAGGAAGACGTGGAGAAGTATGCGCGGGAGCACGATGTGGATCCGTATGTAGTGGCGGGGTTGATCCGGCAGGAGTCGGAGTTTAACGCGCGGGTGGTGAGCCATGCGAACGCGTATGGGTTGACGCAGATCGTGCCGTCGACGGGGCGCGAGTTGAGCCGGCGCGTGGGGATGCGGGCGTTTACGACGGCGATGTTGTTTGACCCGGCGGTGAATCTGCGGCTGGGCACGTTTTATTTGAAGACGCTATTGAAGTCGTTCGGCGGGCGGTGGGAGGACGTGTTGGCGGCGTATAACGGCGGCGGTTCGCGGGTGACGAAGTGGCGGCGGTTTGGCGAGTTCAACGAGCAGGCGGAGTTTATCGAGACCATTCCGTTTGACGAGACGCGGGACTACGTGCAGAGCGTGTTGCGGAACGCCTCGGTGTACCGGCGACTGTACGAAGGGAAAGTGGCTTCGGTACACTCGACAAATGAGCCTCCCGCAAAGCCTCGCGCAGCCCCTCTCAAGAAGCCGCTTCCGAAGCGAAAGAACCGCTGATTTTACCGAATCCGTCATCCGCGAGATGACGAGGCTGGCGGTGGCGGCCGGGGCGGTGAACCTGGCGCAGGGGTTTCCGGACTTCGCGGCGCCTTCCTTCTTAAAGGAGGCCGCGGCGGAGGCGATTGCCGCTAATCACAATCAATATCCGATCACGTGGGGCATTCCGCCGCTGCGCGACGCGATCGCCTACAAATACCAGCAGACCTATGGGATTGAGCTGGACCCGGCGCGGGAGATTACCGTGGTGTGCGGGGCGACCGAGGGGATGGTTGCGACGCTATTGGCGACCGTGAACGCGGGCGATGAGGTGATCGTCTTCGAACCTTACTACGAGAACTATCATCCCGATTTGCAGCTTTGCGGCGGCGTGCGGCGCATTGTTACATTACAAGCGCCGGACTGGACCTTTGACAAAGAAGAGTTACGGCGCGCGTTTAATTCTAAAACGAAAGCGATTATCATTAACACGCCAAATAATCCGACCGGGCGGGTATTCAGCCGGGAGGAGTTAGAGTTTATCGCCGCGCTGTGCGTGGAGCACGATGCGTTGTGCATTACCGATGAGATTTACGAGCACATTGTTTATGACGGGGCCGTTCACGTGCCGGTGATGTCGCTGCCGGGGATGCGGGAGCGGGCGGTGATTGTGAACTCGATGAGCAAAACCTATTCGGTGACCGGGTGGCGCGTGGGTTGGGTGGCGGCGGCGCCGGACCTGACCGATTCGATTCGGAAGGTGCACGATTTTCTGACCGTTGGCGCGGCGACGCCGCTGCAGTATGCTGGCGTGACGGCGTTGCGGCAGCCGGAATCGTTCTATGGGCACCTGGCGGTGGAGTACGTGCAGCGGCGGGATCAGTTGATTCAAATTCTGACGGAAGCCGGGTTCCGGTGCTTCCGGCCGTCGGGCGCCTACTATGTGATGACCGATATCTCTGGCTTCGGATTTCCCGACGATGTGAAATTTGTGCGGCACATGATCGATAAAGTGGGCTTGGCGGCGGTGCCGGGGTCGAGTTTCTTTTCACGTCCGGAACTGGGGAAAAACTATGTTCGCTTCTGTTTTTGTAAGAAGCCGGAGACGTTGGAGGCGGCCGCGGCTAAGTTGCGTGCGGGGCAGCTTTATTATTGACCCTTGCAAGGGGTGAATTTACTCGTGTGTTCTCTAGAGGTCTTACTGTATCCCCAGCCGGAGTAAAGAGGCCTACGAAACGATTCGGCCCCGGGGATCACTATGGCAATCAGGGAGAAGAACACTTGAAAATAATAAGAGACCGATTCCTACTCGGCGCGCTTGGTGTAATGCTGAGTGCGGCGGCGTGGGGCCAAGGTGGTGTCGTGCTGCTTGGCGGCGACGACTTGAATGATCACGGGTCACGAAACTCGGGTGGCGTGAACCAAACCGGATGGAAGTACATCGAAAACGGAATCAAGAGCATGATTCCGCAGGTGAAGCGGAGTGGTCCGTTCACCGTGGATATTGTGGCTTTGACCGTGACGCCGACGAGCGACCTGTTTAACAATGGTGACAGTTCCGCGATTCTGTCGGCTGCGACGAATCTGGGTCTGAAGGTTCAGTATGTGGACGGCGCGGCCGCGGTAAATGCGTTTTTCGTGAGCCTGAAGGCTGGGACGGTGAATCCGAAGATGCTTTGGATCCCCGGCAACGGCGGGTTTAACGGGACCGATAGCGCGGAAGAAGCGGCACTGGCGGCGAACGCCTCCACGCTGAACGCCTATGTGGGTTCGGGCGGCGGCTTGTTCGCGCACACGGGCGATTACAGCTGGCTGGCAGCCGTGCTGCCGGGATCGACGATTGGCTTCAGCTGCGATTCCTCGACGCTGAAGTTGACGGCGATAGGGCAGGGTGTGTTTCCGACGTTGACGAATTCCGACATTCAGTCTGGCCCGTGCCACACGAATTTCCAGGGCAACATCGGTGGCCTGCAGGTGCTGGCTGCTGATGGCGGCGGCAATAAGATCATCATCGGCGGCATCACCGGTTCCGGCGGTTTGACGGATCCGGGTACGGGCAACATTGGCGTGCACACGATCAGCTGCTTCGTTGGTCCGGTGTTCACGGACGTGCCGGTGACGGGCGCGATCACCTCGACGCTCGTGTCTCCGGTGCTCTACACGATCTCCAAAGGCAACCTGGGCTTTGGTCTGCGCATGGATTCGGCCGGTAATATCACCGGCACGCCCGGTATCAAGGGCACGTTCAACTACACGGTTTCGGCGGTCGACTCCTTGGCGACGGTTCTTCATCAGGATTGCCAGCTGACGGTGTACGGCCCGCAGCCGGTGCCGACGATTACCTCGGCCTGCCCGCTGAACACCCCGACGGTTGGGACTGCCTTCTCGCAGAACCTGACGACGACGGGCGGCGTGGGCACGCTGTCTTATTCGATCAGCGCAGGTACGTTGCCTGCGGGTTTGACGCTTAGCTCGGCCGGCCTGATCTCTGGTACGGCGACGGCGGCTGGATTGGCAAGCTTCACACTCCAAGTCACCGACACGGGCACGCCCGTGCAAACGGCGACCAAGACCTGCTCGATGAACGTCAACGCGGCTCCTGTGGCCCCCACGGCTCCGGTGGTTACGATGTCGTGCCCCTTCACCAGCGGCACGGTGGGCGTACCCTATCACCTGTCCCTGACGGCGACCAGCGCTTCGGGCGTTGTGTGGCGTCTGTTGTCCGGTTCGCTGCCCGCGGGCCTGGTTCTGCAGAGCGGCGGCGGCATCGTCGGCACCCCGTCGACGGCTGGTACGCACCCCTTCTCGCTGACGGCGACCAATAACATCGGCAGCACGACGTTGAGCTGCAGCATCGTGATCGCTTCGGCAACGCCGGCTCCGATCCCGGCTCCGACGATCAACAACGCCTGCCCGCTGTCGAACGCGACGGTTGGCACGGCCTATTCCGCCAGCTTCTCCAGCACCAACGGCGTGGCGCCGCTGACCTACACGATCAGCGCCGGCGCACTGCCCGCGGGTCTGGCGCTTTCGACGGCCGGTGCTTTGACCGGTACGCCGACCGCGGCTGGCGCGGCCAGCTTCACGGTGTTGGTGACGGATTCTTCGACGCCGACTGCGCAGACCGGTTCCAAGGCCTGCTCGCTGACGGTTGTTGCGGCTCCGCCCCCGGCGACGGCTCCGACGATTTCGACGGTCTGCCCCCTTCCGGACGGCACGTCGTTGATCCACTACACGCAGGTTCTGGCGGCGACGGGCGGTACGGCTCCGTACACGTTCTCGCTTGCCTCCGGTCTCCTGCCCCGGCCGATGACGCTCTCCTCCGGCGGCACCATCGCCGGCGCGGCGTTCCACGCTGGTGTCTATCCCTTCACCTTGCAGGTCGCGGGCGCCGATGGCCTCACCTCGCAGAAGAGCTGCTCGCTGACGATTGCTCCGCACACCATCTCCAGCGGCGCGGTTGCTTCGCGCGGCACGATCGTCTACGGCGAAGAGACGCTGGAAGGCGTCATGCCGGTCGGCTTCGAACTGTCGGAAACGCTGCCGTTCAATGTGACCGGCCGTGCGTATCTGACGGCGCGCAGCAAGCGTAGCAACGGTGTCGATTCCGAAGCGATTGCGTTCACCACCGGTGGCCGCGAAGTCGACTTCGTGATCGAAGCCGGCCAGACGAAGGCGAAGTTCTCGACCGACGCGTTGGGCATCCAGCTCGGCGACCACAGTGCGGAACTTTCGCTGAGCATCGTTCTGGATGGCAGCGGCACGATCATCCCGGTTGACCTCTCGGGCACGGAATCCGTCCGTGGCCGCAAGGACAACTAAGCAACCCGAAACAAAAAGAACCGCCGCTCCTTCGGGGGCGGCGGTTCTTTTTTGTGCGGTCGATTTTCTTAGGCGCGGTTGATGAGGCTGGCCACGTAGCCGCCGCCGAAGCCGTTGTCGATATTGACGACGGTGACGTTGGAGGCGCAGCTGTTCAACATACCCAGCAGCGCAGCCAGGCCGTTGAAGCTGGCGCCGTAGCCGATGCTGGTGGGCACGGCGATGACCGGGACGCTGACCAGGCCGCCGACAGCCGACGGCAGCGCGCCTTCCATACCGGCGCAGACGACGATGACCTTGGCCTGCGTCAGCCGTTCGCGATTGTTCATCAGCCGGTGGATGCCGGCGACGCCGATGTCGTGGATCGACTCGACCTCGTTGCCCATCACCTCGGCGGTGATGCGGGCCTCTTCGGCCACAGGAATGTCACTGGTGCCGGCGCAGACGACGGCGATTTTGCCGCGACCGCGGTTGGCCCGGTCGCGCCAGAGGCGCATGGCGCCGGAGTGGGGGTGGTATTCGATGTCGGGAATGGCCTCCAGAACCAGCGCGGCGGCCTCTTTGCTGGTACGGGTGATCAGCAGGTTCTGCGTCTGTTCCGCCAGTTTCACGGCGATGTCCCGCACATGCTCCGGCGCCTTGCCGAGGCCGAAGATGACCTCCGGCATGCCCTGGCGGAGAGCGCGGTGGTGATCCACCTTGGCAAAGCCGAGATCCTCAAAGGGCATATGCTTCAGGCGGTCCATGGCGTTGTCGACATCGACGCCGCCCGTGCGCACCTGTTCCAATAGTTCGCGAATCTTGTTTGCGTCCATGATGTTTTCGATGCCTTAAAAGTCGATCCGGTCGCCAAGTTTCAGGCCATGTTTGGCCGCCATGCCGGCGTTGAGTTCCAGCACGAACAACGAGCGCTTGTTGCCGCCGAACTTGGGGCAGGAGGAGGCGCTTTCGTTTTTGCAGGGCTGGGCGTTGGGGACGATTTCGGTGATGAGCCGGTTCTGGTCCATCCAAATCAGGTCGAGCGGGATGCGCACCTGGTAGGTCCAGTAGGCGTAGAGGCCCGGTTCGCCGTGGATGAAGAGCATGCCGCGATCGGGGGCGAGCGAGTCGCGGAACATCATGCCGCGCGACATGTCGAACTTGCTGGTGACGACTTCGGCGCGGTACTTCTCGCCGCCGGGCATGCGGACTTCGCGGGTATGGAGATCTTCCAGGGTGGCGGTCTTCGTCGAGTCCCCGCAGGCGGACAATAAAGAAAGAACAAGCAGCACCCAAAACGTTTTATACGGCATCCGTTAAAATGGTAGCGCAAGATGTTTTTCCAGCGCCTGCGTTTGACGCTCGACATGATCAAGTTCGAGCACTCGATATTTGCCCTTCCGTTCGCTTTGACGGGAGCGATGCTGGCGTGGCGGAACGCCGGTTTCCCCGCGGAAGGAGCGGCGTGGAAGCTGGTTTGGATCGTCGTCGCCATGGTGGGCGCGCGGTCGGCCGGCATGGCGTTCAACCGGATTCTGGACGCCGACATCGATGGGTTGAACCCGCGGACAAAATCGCGTCATCTGCCGGCCGGGCTGCTTTCGGCCGGATTTGCGTGGGGATTCCTGATTTTCATGGCGGGCGTGCTGGTAGCCGCGGCGGGCATGTTGGGGCCGTTGTGTCTGCAGTTGTCGCCGTTGGCGCTGGCGATTGTGATGGGCTACAGCTACACGAAGCGGTTTACGTCGTGGTCGCACTTGGTGCTGGGCTTTGCGCTGGGCATCGCGCCGGCGGCGGCGTGGATTGCGGTGGAGGGATCGCTCGACCTGCGCATCCTGTGGCTGACGGCGGCTGTGACGTTCTGGACGGCCGGGTTCGACATGATCTACTCTTGCCAGGATTTTGAGTTCGACCGCGGCGCGGGGTTGCACAGCGTGCCGAAGCGGTTGGGCATTGCCGGGGCGCTGGCGCTATCGCGCGGGCTGCATCTGGCGATGCTGGTGTGCCTGGTGATGTTGTTGCAGAGTTTTTCGCTCGGGCTGCTGGGCGCGGTGGGAATCGGCATTGTGGCGTTGCTGCTGGTGTATGAGCATAGCCTGGTGAAGGCCGACGATTTGAGCCGCGTCAATGCCGCGTTTTTCACGGTAAATGGCTACGTGAGCGTGCTATTCTTCGTGTTTTGGGCCGCCGACGTCTGGTATGCCCGTCGTGGAGTGTAATTCCGAACTTATGACCCCCCACTTTGAAGATCCCCGGCTGTTGCCGATTCGCGATAAAGTCCTGGCCGGAGAGCGGCTTTCCTTCGATGACGGTGTGACGTTGTACCGTACCACCGACATCCTGGGCGTCGGCTGGCTGGCCAATGTGGTGCGGGAGCGGATCAACGGCAACATCACCTATTTCAACGTCAACCGGCACATCAACCCCACTGACGTCTGCACGGCGTCATGCCGCCTGTGCGCCTTCGGCAAGCAGGTGCGCAACACGGCCGGCTACACGATGACGCTGGAGCAGGTGTGGGAAGTGGCCGGCAAGGGCTATTCGGAAGCGGTGAGCGAGTTTCACATCGTCGGCGGTTTGCACCCGACGTTGACGCTCGATTGGTACTGCGAAATGCTGCGCGGGTTGAAGGAACGCTATCCGCAGGTGCATTTGAAGGCGTTCACGATGGTGGAGATCTCTTATCTCGCCAAGCGCGCGAAGTTGCCGTTGCGCGAGGTGCTGATTCGCCTGCGCGACGCTGGTATGGATTCGCAGCCCGGCGGCGGCGCCGAGGTGTTCAGCGAGCGTGTGCGGCGCATCATCTGCGATCACAAGATCGATGGTGGCGAGTGGCTGGAAGTGGCGCGGATCTCGCACGAGTTGGGCATCCGGACGAACTGCACGATGCTCTACGGGCACATCGAAGGCCCGGGGGATCGGGTGGATCATCTGGTGCGCCTGCGCGAGTTGCAGGACGATACCGGCGGCTTCCAGACGTTCATTCCGCTGGCGTTCCATCCGGCGAATACGGCGCTTTCGCACATCCCGAAAACCACCGGTTACGACGACCTGCGTAATATCTCCGTGGCGCGGCTGATGCTCGACAATATCCCGCACATCAAGGCCTACTGGGTGATGATGTCGGAGGCGATGGCGCAAATCGCCCAGCAGTTCGGGGCTGACGATTTGGACGGCACGATTGTGGAAGAGAAGATCTACCACGATGCCGGCGCGACAACGGGGCAGAACCTGCGCCGCGGCGATCTGCTGCGGTTGATCACCGAAGCAGGGCGCGAACCGTTGGAGCGAGATACGCTCTACCGGCCTGTCACGCGGACCGAGAACGCCTTCACCATTTTGGTCTAGCGCGGAAGTTAACAAGATTCATTTGGAGCGTAGGGGGCCTCAGCGGTAGAATCCGCAGGAGAGGTTTCCTATATGACCAAAATACAGTTAGGTGCAGTAGCCGCCGTGATCGTCGCCGCAGTGGGGATGGTTTGGTATGTGACGAAGTCCCAGCCCGCTCCGAAAGTGGAGGAGGCGCAGGGCATTATTGGATTGAAGCAGCAGAAGGCTGCGGCCGGTACGATTTGCGTGCGCCCGGTGGCCGTCTATGCGGAAAAGAAAGTGGAGTTGGCCGGCAGTGAAGCGGCTCTGGTGAGTCAGTTGCGCAGCGTGGGTTTGGACGCGAAGTTGGAGTCCGAAGCCGGTGGGGATTGCGCGGCGACGGTGTATACCGACATTTCGGAACTAGGCGGACGTGGCGAGAAGACGGCCGCGGTGGCGTTCCGGTTGTTGTTGAAGGGTGAGGAAGTGCCGGTGCTGTCGGCGGAAGTGAAGGGCAAGAGCGGTGCGGCGGCAAAGGCCATGCCGAAGAACTCGTTTCTGCCGGTGAAGGGTGTTTCGCCGGACGATGCCGCCAAGTACCAGGAAGCTCTCAATCAGGCGTTTTTGGCCCAGGCGGAGAAGGTCCGGGACGCCTACGGCAAACACGCCAAGTAGGGTTTTGGGGCCCGTCGCTGGGGCGGCGGGCCCGCGTTTTCAATTTCGAGGGAACCGGCAGCCTTTACCAGAATTTCCACCACGGCCGCGTGCGTTCCCCGTTGGGGATCATCTTTTCGACCGCGGCCTTTGTGCGCGCGTATCGTCGCGCGCCATCGCTTTGATCGGAGCCGGACTCGCCTTGGATTTCGCGGTCCAACTGCGGATCGTAAGCGATGTACCCGGTCTGCTCCTGGATGACTCCGACGCATTTCCACAATTTGCGGAAAGCGTCTTCGGCCGCTTCGCCGCTGTGCCAGTAGGGGAGGGCGATGTCGACATGGCTGTCGTGAATCGTAATCTGAAGACCCGATTTGTCTTCGTTTAGCTCGATGTGCCGCCAGCGCCGCCACGCTTCCGCCGCGTCTGTGCCCAGTTCGAGTGCGAGGATCTCATAGTCGAAGGGAAAGGGCTGGAGCGCCGGCAGTTGATCCTGCAACGTGTCGGAAACTCTTTTCTTTGCGACTTCAACAGAGTCCACCATCGGGCCCGGATTGACTTCCTCAGACTCTGATTCCGGCCTGCGTGCGAAAACAGCAGCTGCCGAGTCACCGGCTGCCACGGGAAAGAGCACGATGTCGTAGCTCATCGCCGGCGATGCTCAGTCCCGAGGATCCAGCCGGATCATGGAGAGATTCACCGTGAACGTGCGGTCGTCCGGCGGCGCCTGCCATGTGGGGCTGGCCGCGATGCCGATGGCATATTCGGGCGCGTCCGGCATGTCGGCTTCCAGAATGAACAGCCCCGTCCGCTCCAGCGTGAACGTCTTCAGTGGCGCGCCGTTGACGGTGATGGCGATCTGCGGCGGCGTGGCGCCGGCAAACCAGTTAGCGTGGGCGTGGCCGCGGATGCGCAGCCGTTGCGGCCCCTGGCGCACGTTGGTCAGCTTCACGCTGGCGCGTTCGCCGATCCACCGGTACTTGTTGCCGTAAACACCCTCCAGGTCGTACCAGCCTTCGCCCAGGAGCTTCGAGTGCGCGGGCAGGGAGAAGTCGATCACGTCTTCCCGGTCGCCGGGGTAGAGCTCTTTCTTATCGGCACTGCGCAGCAGGTTGTACACGTTGCCCTCGATGGGAGCCGCGTAGGAGCAGCTTTGGCACAGCAGGGTCTCCTCGGGGTCGAGCGCCAGCTTCCCGCCGCAGTCCGGGCATTGCAGGCGGGTTTCGAAGGGGGCTGTGGGGTCGATGTCGATCGCTGGGCCGGCTTTCTTACAAGCGGCGGCCAAGGTTCCGCCCAGCAGTCGCGCCGGCACCCAGTCGGACCCATGCTTGTCGATCTTGCGCGCGATGTGCTTCACCACCCGTTCGCCCCAGCCGCGCTCGGGCACGAAGAGTTCGAACTCGTGTTCGGGGAAGTGCCGCGTGATCAGCTGGTGCCAGTGCCGCAGCTCCATGGAGTGGTTCTGGCGGATGCCGAAGCCTTCCTCTTGCGCCGCGCCGATCACGTCCTGCACCAGATATCCCAATAGCCCCCACTCGTACATCTTCCGTTCCCACGGCTTCATGGTTTCCCAATACGGGCAGCGGTAGAGGCGCAGCGAAAGCTTCCGGCGCAATGGCTCTTCGGCGAACAGGAAGACGCCGCCCGGCGCCAGCACGCGCTTCACTTCCAGGAAGATCGCCTCGATGTTCATGAACTGGCTGAGCATCTGGAACGCCATCACGCAGCGCAGCGAATTGTCGGCAAACGGCAGGTGCAGCGCGTCGGCGGTAATCCGCACCGGCGCTTTTTGCAGGCCCCACTTGTCCATCAGCGCCACGCCGTGGCGGAGCGAATCGGCCGAGATGTCGCTGGCGAAGCCATCGGCGCCGAACTCGTTCGACAGCATGTAGCTGGAGTGCCCGGCGTTGGCGCCGATCTCCAGGTACGGCGTCATGTTGCCCAGGAAGCTCAGGTGGTTGCGGATCACCGCGCCGCGGCGCACGTTTTCTTCGGCGTAGACGCGCAGAGCGCGCTCCGGCTCGCCGAGGGAGGCGAAGTTGTGGAATTCCACCTGGGCACGTTTGACGGCCAGGGATTGAGCTTCTTGAGGCATTTAGGACAGGATTTCTTCGAGAGGGCAGTTTCGCAGGTCGGTCAGCAGAAAGTCGGGCTGCAGTGCGGCGAGCTGGGCGGGCAGGGAAATGCCGGTGGCCACGGCGACCGAGCGAATGCCGTTCGCCTTCGCTGCCAGGATATCATTCTCGTGGTCGCCGAAGAGCGCGATCGGCGAGTGCTTTGTGATCCACTTCTCCCGCCGGGCGTGGGCGATCGCGCGCCTGGCCAGCGTGGCGCGGTCTTTCCCCTCTTCGGCGAACGAGCCGAATGCGAAGTGGTGCTTCAGCCCGGCGCGGTCCACTTTGGTCCAGCCGATGGTGGACAGATTGCCGGTCACCAGGCCGGCCTTGATGCCTCGGCGCGTGATCCGGTTCAACAACGTCCGCACGCCCGGGCAGACCCTCGCCGTCAGGTCCGGGCACAGTTCCACATAGAGCTGCTGCGCTTGCTCCACGATGGCCGGCATGGCGCGCGTAATGCGCGAGGCGCTGGCTCCGGCGTCGCGCATCATCCAGCGGAGAATGTCGCGGTCCAGCATCCCTTGGACGGGGATGTGATCGGTTGTGGCATCCAGCCCGGTGACCATTCGGACGGCGTCCACCAGCACCTGCCGGTGATGCGGGCCGGACTTGCGCATGAGCGTGCCGTCGATATCGAAGAGCAGTAGGGGAGGGGCGTCGGCGGGCACTTCTTTTATGATAGCGGTCCGCGAATTTGTTTGACCTGAGGTAGTCCGCTGTTGATTCCCGCGGTCGTCGAAGTCACCACGCAAGTTGACGTAAATTTCCTTCTCTAATATTCCTCTCCCGATCCGATGAGAGGAGTATGCAGGCGCTGGAGATCGAGCGTAGCCCCTTAGTTGTCTGTGTGGATCACCTCCAACAGACGGCCGGCCCCGCCGCGAACAACGACAACGCGGTGGCGCTCGCCACGAAGCTGTTGACCGACGGCACGCTGCAATCCTGCGCCCGCATCATCCAGCAGGATTTGGGGCTGACGCTGCGGCTCTTGCGCATCGCCAACTCGGCGATGTTCAATCTGGCCGGCAAAACCGTGATGAGCGTCACCCACGCCACCGCCCTGATGGGAACCGATGCTCTCTCGCAACTGGTCGATACGGTGCCGCGGCACGTCATCCCTCGCCCAGTGCGGGATCTGGTCCTGCTCAGTCATCTGTCAGCCACCATCGCCCGGAACCTGATGGCTCGTTTGGAGCCGCGCTACGGCGAAGAAGCCTTCATCGCCGGCCTGTTCCGCAACATCGGCGAGATCTGCTACGCCCTGGAGCAACCGGAGGACTACACCAAAATTCTCCGCGGCTCGCAGGGCCACATGACCGGGCTGCGCGCCTCCTGCCGCACCTATGCGAAGTTCGACTTCGACGAACTGACCGCCGGCCTTCTACAACACTGGTCTTTGCACGGCTCGCCCGTCATGGCGGCGCAATCCACACCGGAGGCGCTGCTGGTCCAGCATGGCAACCCGGAGGCGGAGATGGCGCTCGCCGCCAGCCTCGGCCACCTCATCACCGTCGCCACCTGGCGCTGCGAAATCAACGAGCGTGACAAGTTCATGCGAGCCTGCTGGCCCGCCCTCGCCAAGCAGTTCCAAATCCGCGAACAGCAACTGCCCGAGCTCTGCTTCTCCGCCCTCGACGCCACGCACGGCCTCATGAACCAGATGGGCATCAAGAAGGACGAACTCCGCCTGAAAGAATGGATGCCGCCGGCCGAGGATATCCCGGTCCCCGACGCCAACGCCGTGCGCCTACCTGAAGGAGCCACGATCCAATCGGCGCTGCAATCGGCCCTCGCGCTGGGCGTCGATCGCGTCGCCTGGCTGCCGTACTTCGAACCGGAAATCCATCTCGGTAAATCCGCCGGCGCCTGGACCCATGTCGAAGCGGAACTTCTTCCCAAGGTGATTCATCCCCGCAAGCCCCCGTTTCTGCTCGCCTTCGGCCAGCGCCAGGACGTCTGGATCGACTTTTCGAAGGACGATCGTTTCCGCGCCACCCCGCTGGCAGAACGGCTCAACCCGCTGGTCTATTTCCTGCTCCCCGTCTGCGATGGCCGAAAGGTGCGAGGGTGCCTGTATTTCGACTGGCTCACCCGCCGCGACTTCCCGCCGGAGACACTGCTACCCGCCCTCTCCGCCTTCCGCGACGCGATGGCTACGAATATGCCTGCAGCGTAAACAGCAGCGCCCGCGGCACGTGGAAGATGCCCTTATACGGGCCGCCCTTCATCGCCGTGGCCACGTTGCCGCGCCGGTCGCAGTAGCCGAACCACTCCCCGTACTGCCCATCGGCAAACACGCGGAACGAATACTCATCCACCTTCCGCCACCATTCCAAGTACCGCTCATCGCCGGTCTGCTTGTAGCCCAGCGCCGCCGCGTAGATCCCCTCAGTATGGCTCCACCACAGCTTCATGTTCGATTCCAGCGCCACCGGCGGCCGTCCGTTCAAATCCTGAAAATACGTCAGCCCGCCAAACTCTTTGTCCCAACCATACTCCAACGCGCCCAGAATCGATTCCAGCAGCATCTGCTCCGTCGTCGCGTTCGGATACTTCTTCAACATGTGCAGGAACAGCCAGCAGACCTCGAGCGAACTGCCCGTGCAGATCAGCCGCCCCTCCGGAAACTGCCGGAATTGCTTCACATCGCCCAGCGCCGCGTTCTCCATCAGCAGTTTATGCTCCGGATGGAAATGCGCCATCAGCCGCTGCAGGCACCGCTGAATCACCTGCGCGTAACGCGCGTCCTCGTGCACTTGGTCCAGTTCAAACGCCAGCCAGCCCAGCACGTACAAATCAGCCAACTGCGTATAGCCCACGCCGCCACCCACCGACGGCCGGCCCAACAGTTCCGGCTTCCGCAGCCACTCTTCCATCCGCCAGAACAGGTCAATCGCCTCGGCCAGGTGCGAGGCGTCTTTCGAAATCTTCGAATACTCCACCAGCGCCAGCGCCACGAAAAACGCCGTGTACGGCTTGCGCTGAAAGAACACCGGCTTGCCGTCTTCGGTCAACGTATGCCAGCACCGCGGCTCGTTCTTCCGCGCGTGTTCTTCGATGAAACGGAAGATCACCTCCGCCGCCTCTTTGTACTCCGGTCGCGGATCGAACGTGTTGTAGAGCCGGGCGAACATCCACGCGCCCCGGCCCTGCATCCACACATGTTTACGCGTGTCGTAGACCTCACCGGCCGCGTCCAGGCAGTTGTAATACCCGCCGTTCTTGCGGTCGAGCGCGTGCCGCAGCCAAAACGGCAGCACGCGCCCGGTGAGTTCTTCGCGGTATTTGCTGAGTAGTCCGTCGACCACCAGGGCTATACCTTCGATTGCGGACGGCCCGGCTCGGGCCAATCCAAGTGGTACGCTTCGCCGCGCGGCTTGTCGGTGCGCTCGTAGGTGTGCGCGCCGAAGTAGTCACGCTGCGCCTGCAGCAGGTTCGCCGGCACCGTCGCCGCGCGATAGCCGTCGTAGTAGGAGAGCGCCGAATAGAACGTCGGCGCCGGAATCCCGTTCGTCGCCGCCAGCGCGATCACCTGCCGCCAGTTGGCCTGCGCCGCGTCGATCTCGGCCTGGAAGAACGGATCCAGCAACAGATTCGCCAGCTTCGGATTCAGCGTGTAGGCTTCGGTAATCTTCTGCAGGAACGCCGCGCGGATGATGCAGCCGCCGCGCCAGATCTTGGCAATATCGCCAAAATCGAGCGACCACTTGTACTCAATCTGCGCCGCGCTCATCAGCTGGAAGCCCTGCGCATACGAGCAGATCTTCGAGCAGTACAACGCGTCGTGCACCGCCTGCACCAGTTGCGCTTTGTCGGCCGACAACGCCACCGTCGGCCCCGTCAACTGCTTCGACGCCGCCACGCGCTCTTCCTTCACCGCGCTCAAACAGCGCGCAAACACGGCCTCCGCCACCGTCGGCGCCGGCACGCCCATGTCGAGCGCGTTCACGCTCGTCCACTTGCCCGTGCCCTTCTGGCCCGCGGCATCCAGCACGATGTCCACAAACGGCGCGCCCGTCTCCGGGTCCTTCTGCTGCAGAATATCGGTGGTGATTTCAATCAGGAACGAGTCCAGCTTGCCCTTGTTCCACGTGCCGAAAATCTCGCTCAGCTCGGCCGGCGTGAACCCGCCCAGCTGGCGCAAAATATCGTACGATTCGCAGATCATCTGCATATCGCCGTATTCAATGGCGTTGTGCACCATCTTCACGTAGTGCCCCGCGCCGTTCGGCCCGATGTAGGTGGTACACGGCACCCCGCCTTCCACCGGATGGCCCGGCGTGGCGCCCATCAACGGCTTGCCCGTCACCGCGTCCACTTTGGCCGCGATCGCCTGCCAGATGGCCTTGATCTCTTCGTACGACGACGGGTCGCCGCCCGGCATCAGCGAGGGGCCGAACCGCGCGCCCTCTTCGCCGCCGCTCACACCGGAGCCGACGAAGCGGAAGCCCTTGGCCGCCAGATCTTTCTCGCGACGGATCGTGTCGGTCCACAGCGCGTTGCCGCCGTCGATGACGATGTCGCCCGCATCGAGCAACGGCAGCAGGCTGTTGATCACCGCGTCCGTCGGACCGCCGGCTTTCACCAGGATGATCACCTTGCGCGGCCGCGACAGCGACTGCACAAACTCCTCGAGCGTCTTGGCGCCCACCACGCCGCCCGGCGTGTTCGGATTCTCGGCGACGAATTTCTCCATCGTCTCCGTGGTGCGGTTATAAACAGAAATCTGGAAGCCGTGGTCGGCGATGTTGAGAGCGAGGTTTTGGCCCATGACGGCCAGCCCCACCAGCCCGATATCAGACAAGGGTTTCGGCATAAATTTGCTCCTTCAGTGTAACTTTTCTCGTGCCCCCAGCGTGCGGTACAACTCGGCCTGCACCATTCCAATGCGGTCCCACCCGTAATGCTTCACCGCCGCCTCCCGCGCCCGGCGCTCCAGCGCCTTCCGCTCCTCCGGGTCACCGATCAGCCGCGCGATCGCCTCGGCCATCTCCGCGCCCGTCTGGGCGACCAGCACTTCCCGCCCATCGGTCAGGTCCAGTCCGTTGATCCCCGCCGGCGTTGTGACGATGGCCTTCCGCATCGCCATCGCCTCCATAATCTTGATGTTCGTCCCGGCGCTCGCCACCAGCGGCGCGATGATCACCGCGGCCCGATTGTACGCCGCCCTCACATCGCTCACAAACCCATCGCACTGGATATGCGGGTGGCTCAAATCCAACTGCACCCGCCCCGCGTACCGGTCCAGATAATACTCGTGCCGCTGCCCCGCAATCACGTGCAATCGCGCCCTATCCGCAATCGCCGGCCACGCCTCCCGCAGGAAAAACTCGAGCGCCATCACATTCGGCAGATGCGCGAAAGAACCAATAAACAGGATCCGATTCGCCTCCGGCTCTTCATCGGAAGGCACGAACCGCGCCAGATCCACACCATTCAAAATCACATGCGCATTCGCCGTGCCAACGGTGCGCCGGTCTTTCTCACTCATCGCCACAACCGCATCCACGCGCCCCCACGCATCCCGCTCAAACGTCACCCACTTCTCATACTGCTGCCGCGTGTCCCACTCTTCTTTATCCGCCAGCAACTGCCCATACAAATCGAGCGTGATATCGTGCTCCACCAGAATCGTCTTCGCCGGCCGGCAGGCCTCGGCATAGAGCCCCATCTGCGTGAACTCCAACTGCACAATCGCCGGGCGCCACTTGGCGATCGTCGCCGCAAGCGCCGCCCGGAACTCCGGCCGGTCGTGCTCTTCCACCACGTCCGGCCGCGCGCTCGATGGCAGCAGATGCGAACCCTCCCGCCGCACCAATACGATCTCGCAGCAAATCGCCAATAGCTCCGCCGCCGGCGTCGCCAGCTCATCCACGAAAACCAGCAACACCTGATCGAACTCCCGCGCCGCCTCCCGCATCAGGTTGAACATCCGCACCGCGCCGCCGTGCGAAAGAGGGAAGGGAAGGTACGGCGCGGCCACCAACACCCGCGTCCGCCCCGTCGCCGCCACGCCCGGAAACACCGCCACCGCCCCGCCGCACAGTGCCAACGGCGCCTCGTCGCCCGCCGCCGCCAGCGGCTGCCGCCACGGTTGCCGCCACGCGCCGAACAACGCCCGCTCCGCCGCCTTCACCGGCTCCAGTCGCGCCGCCAGCAAATTCGCGCGGTCAATCGCCTCCCGCCAAACCACCGCCGAATTCGCCCCGGCGGCGAACTGCAAATAGTTCCGCTCCAGCGCATCTTCCAGGTCCTGCGCCGAAAAATATTTGGACGTCGTCGACCGGTGCAGATGCAGCAGCCGCGCCCCCGCCGCGAACACCGTCGGCCACCCCTGCCGCCACGCCCGCCAGCCAATGTCCAGGTCCTCCACATACGCCGGCGTGTACTGCTCCCCAATCCCGCCCAGCGCCCGCAGCTTCACCGTGTCGTAGAGCGTGCACCCCCCGCTCCCATACAACACCCACGTCCCGTCCTCGCCCGCAAACGGTGTCTCGCACCACAACGGAAACTGCCCCGTTTTGTTGCGATGATACATCGCCTTCCCCGTCTCCTCCCGCCGCACGCCGTCAGGGAAAAAGATCTGCGCCGTCGCCGCAAACAACCCGGGATTGGAATCAAACGGCCGCAACAACGCCGCAAAAAATCCCGCCTCCAAAACCATATCGTTGTTCAACAAACAGGTGTGCGCGTACCGCGACCGCGCAATCCCCCGGTTCACCGCCGCCGCAAACGACAGTGGCTCGGCCGACTCCTCCACCTCCACCCCCTGCTCCCGCAACCACTCCGCCGACCCATCCGTCGACCCGTTATCCACCACCACAATTTGCTCCGGCCTCTGCGGTAGCATCGACGCAAACAGCCGCTCCAACAGCTCCCGCCCGTTACGTGACGGAATCACCACGCAAACCCCCGGCTCCATCGCCCCGCCCAATGAAACCGCCGCCACCGCCCGCCCCGCCGCCAGCCGTCGGCTCACCCGCGCCATCCAATAGGCAATCGGCCGCCGGAACGCCGACGGATGCAGCAGCCGCCAGAAGAACGTATACACCCCGCCCCCCGGCCGCGTCTCCCACCGCACAAAATTCTTCGTCCGCCAGTAGAAATGCTTCGCCATCACCGGCAAACTCCGCGGCCGCAGCATGAAGTGATCCAGGTTCTCGTTGAACACCATCAGCTGCCAAGGCCACCGCCGCGCCGCCGCCCACCGCATCGCCCAATACGGCATGTTCGGCTGCAGAATAATCCCCGCCAGCACCACCTCGCGCCCCGCCACCGCCGCCTCAATCCGCGCCACGTTATCGGTCAGATCCTTCGCCGGAAACCACCGCACCCATTCGAAGCACTTCTCCGGCGGCGCAAATTCCGATACCACCACCAGCTCCAACTCCGGGTAAATCCCCGCCATCTTCTCGAGCAACGTCGGGATTAGGTCGTCGGACCCGGAAGCGAACGCGAGCTTGATCCGTGCGTCCACGGTCCTAGATCAACTCGGCCAGACGGCCGCTAAATCTACCTGCGACAAAATCCGCCCACCACTGCATCGCCTGCATGCAGAACGCGGTGGAAACCGGATTCATATACGGCAACGGCGCCCCGTCCCGCGTGCCAAACCCATAGCCGCCATCAATCATCGCCGGCCCGCCAAACCGCTGGTGGCTCCCGCAATGTGCGGCCTCGTACTCCGCCGCCTCCCGGTCCAACGGTACCGCCCCCAACGCATCGGCCAACAACCGCACCCGCAACAACTGCCCGCACACATCGGACCGTTCAAACCGCGGCCCAATCTCGCGCAGATAATGACCCACCCGGCCAATGCCCACACCCAACGCCATCCGCGCCTCCGCCCGCCCCGTCCGCGCCAGCAGCGCCTCCAGAAAGTACGAATACGCGTGCAGCCGGTCCATCACTTTCAATTCATCCGCGTTCCCCGGCAAGAACGTATCGTGTGTATCCAGCGAATACCGCAATGCCCGCTCAAACCACCCCGCAAACGCCTCGCCCGGAAAATACGCCGCCAAATCATTCCAAGCCAGCGCCGACTTCAACTGCAAACACCCCGGCTCGCGCGACCAGCGCTTCTCGTACGGCCACGCCTGCTTCGACGGCAAATCCAGAATCGGATGCAACTCGCCCGCGTCCGACCAGAAATCCCGGCCCATATGCAGCCCGATCTCCCGCGCCACCTGCAAGTACCGCAACTCCCCCAACTCCCGGTACGCCGCCAGCAACCCCCGCACGATAATCCCGCAATCAAAGAAGTAGGCAGGCGGCAACGGCTCGGCCACCTCAAACGGCATCGCCCGCAACCCCGGCTGCCACGCCGTGTCCACCAGCCAATCGGCCGCCCGCCGCGCATCGCCAATCGACCCGCCCCAAATCAGCGCACTCGCCGCATACCCGGTAATCTCGGTGGAGAGCGGCAAATTCCGCCCCTCCGCCAGCAAATGGTACCGGGCCACGCCGCCGCTCGGTTCCTGAATACCCGATTGGGCGAACCACGCCAAAGCGCAAGAAGTCTGGTTGGTAAGATCGTTGAGCCGCAAAACGGTCATTGTACCAATTAAGGAGGAAAACCGATGCAAAACCACCCGGCCGCTCTACACCGGAAACGGCAAGGTGTAAAAAATAGGGGGAATTCGTACCCTTCTTAGGGATTCCGCGCATCGCTGTTATACTGAAAGTTTGCGTAATGACGAACCTCCACGTGAAGTATCTATTGTTGTGGCTCGCCAGCGTGGCCATTGCTCCCTCGGCTGAATTTTACAGCGGGCAGGCCGCCCGGCTGCTAATCGGTCAGAAGACGTTTACGGAACAGGATCCGACGTCGACCCAGGGTGTCTTGGGCGGCGTTGGTGGCTTGGCGATTGCCAATAATATGCTGTTCGTGGCGGACGCTAACCCAGTCGGCGCCGCGCCGCTGAACAACCGCGTCTTGATTTATCGCGGCCTCGATCAGATCACCCTCCCCGTCAACGCACTCATTCCGCAAGTCAATCGCTGCCCGGCCTGCCGCGGCACCGCCAGCACCGTCCTCGGCCAGGTGGACTTCCTCAAGAACGAACTCAAAACCGTTCCCGCTGCCAACTCCATGCGCAGCCCCTCGGCCGTCGCCTCCGATGGCACCCGCCTCGTCGTCGCCGATACCGACAACAACCGCGTCCTCGTCTGGAATTCCATCCCCAATAACAACGCCCAGCCCGCCGACATCGTTCTCGGCCAGGACGTCTTCACCACCGGTCTCGCCCCCCGCGGCACCCCCGGCCAGCGCATGCGCGGTCCTCAAGGCGTCTGGATCCAGGGCCAGCGGCTCTTCATTTGCGATTCCGGCCACAGCCGCGTCCTCATCTGGAACAGCTTCCCCACCAAGAACGGCCAAGCGGCGGACGTTGTCCTCGGCCAGGCCGATTTCAACACGGCGATCGAGCTCGACCTCTCCCGTACCAAAATCGACCCCAAAGCCGACAACCTAGTCAACCCCGTTTCCGTCTCCTCCGATGGCCAGCGCCTCTTCGTCGCCGACCTCGGCCAGAACCGCGTGTTGATCTGGAACTCCATCCCCACCCGCAACGCCCAGCCCGCCGATCTGGTCCTCGGCCAGCCCGACTTCACCTCCGCCGTCGCCAACAACAGCGCCAATCTCTGCGCCTCCAACGGCATCGATACCGACGGCAAGCCAGCCTATCCCAAAACCTGCCTCTCCACCATGGACTTCCCCCGCTCGGTCATCAGTGACGGGAAACGCGTTTTCATCGCCGATGGCGGTAACGATCGCGTCCTCGTCTACAATTCGATGCCCACCAAGAACGGCCAGGCCGCCGATGTCGTTCTCGGCCAGGCAGCGCCGGACGTCAACCGCTCTTCCGACAACGCCTTCCCCAACCTCCGCTCCGCCGCCGATCTCCTCCGTACGCCCATGTCGCTCGCCTGGGACGGCACCAACCTCTTCGTCAGCGACACCTTCAACCGTCGCATCGTCGTCTACTCGCAACACGATCAGCCGCTGCCCTTCACCGCTGTGCGCAACCTCGCCAGCCGCGACGTCTTCTCCACCGCCTCTATCACCTTCGATGGCACCATTAAGGAAGGCGACGAAGTCACTATCACCATCAGCAGCCGGGCCTATAAGTACAAGTTCATCCGCGACGACACGTTCGCCAACATCCTCTTGCAGTTCGCCACGCTGATCAACTCCGATCCCCAGGGCACCGTCACCGCCAGCGTCATCCGTGATCTCCGCGCCCTTCTCATCACCGCCCGCACCGGCGGCGAAGAGGGCAACCAGATCGACTATACGACTGCCAAGACGCCCGATACCTCGACCATCAATCTCACCACCAGCGGCGCCACTTTAACCGGTGGTCAGAACGCGGCGCAGGTTGCCGCCGGCTCGCTCGTCACCATTCTCGGTGAGAATCTCGCCGCCGCCACCGTCTCGGTGCCCGAAGACACCAAAGTGCTTCCCCGCACCCTCGGCGGCGTTCGCGTCTACTTCGACGGTATCGAAGCCCCGCTCAGCATGGTCTCACCCACGCAGATTAACGCCCAGCTCCCCTGGGAAGTCATCGACGCCAACAGCTCCAACGCCTACGTGCGCATCGAACGCGCCGGTGGCCTCGTCACCACCACCTCCCCGGTCTCCGTGCAGTTGATTCCCCAGAACCCTGGCATCTTCGCCCTCGATGGCACCGACCCCCGCCCCGGCATTGTCACACACTTCTC
>CANIVU010000092.1 GCA_947470805.1 Acidobacteriota bacterium
GGCCGCGGAGCCGCAGAACTGGTTGACCTATTGGGGCGACTACGGCGGGCGGCATTTTTCGGCGTTGAAGCAGATCGATACGCGGAACGTGAAGCAGTTGCAGGCGAAGTGGGCGGCGCAGTTGCCGGGCGAATCGCTGCTGCAGTCGACGCCGGTGGTGGTGGACGGGGTGATGTACACGGCCGGGCCTCCAGGACAGGTGGTGGCGTTGGACGCCAAGACGGGCTTGCAGATTTGGAAGTACGAGCGGGCGCGGAAGGCAAAGAATCCGTACGAGAGCAACCCGTTTAACCGGGGTGTGGCGGTGCTGGGGAATCGCGTTTTCGTGGGAACGCTGGACGCGGCGCTGGTGGCGTTGGACGCGCGGACGGGGCTGCCGTTGTGGGAGACGCAGGTGGCCGATTCGATGCATGGCTACAGCCTGACGATGTCGCCGCTGGCGGTGAAGGACAAGATCGTCGTCGGTGTAGCGGGCGGCGAGCATGGCATTCGCGGATTCCTGGACGCCTACGACGCGGCGACCGGCAAACGGGCGTGGCGCTTCTACACCGTTCCCGGGCCGGGCGAGCCGGGCAATGATACGTGGAAGGGCGATTCGTGGAAGCGCGGCGGCGCGGGTACCTGGTTGACCGGGAGCTATGATCCGGAACTGAACCTGATCTACTGGACGACGGGCAATCCGGGGCCGGACATGGACGCCGAGATTCGCAAGGGCGACAACCTGTACAGCTGCTCCGTGGTGGCGCTGAATGCCGATACGGGCGAGCGGAAGTGGCACTACCAGTTCACGCCGGGCGACGACCATGATTGGGACGCGAACGAGGGCGTTGTGCTGGCCGATCGCGTGATTGACGGCAAGCCGCGGAAGTTGATTATGCAGGGGAACCGGAACGGGTTCTTCTATGTGCTGGACCGGACGGACGGGAAGTTCCTGTTTGCCAAACCGTTTGTGAAGCAGACCTGGAACGTTGGGTTTGACGCCGCGGGCAAGCCGCTGTGGGCGCCGAATTCGAAAGCGACGCCGGAGGGGCAGGTGGTTTATCCGTCGCTGGTGGGCGGGACGAACTGGCAGTCGCCGTCGTACGACGCGGCGTCGGGCACGTACTATCTGATGACCGCGGAAGCGGGGCAGAAGTTCATCCAGACGCCGGGCGATTACGAGCCGGGCAAGGCGTATTGGGGCGGGCGCGCGGTGGCGATTGACGAGCCGTCGAAGGCGGCCGTGAAGGCGATCGACGCGGCGACGGGGACTGTGAAGTGGCAGGCTGCGGTTTCGCGCGGATCGCTGGCGGCGGGCGTGCTGGCAACGGCCGGCGGCGTGGTGTTCGCGTCGTCATCCGAGGGGCACCTGATGGCGCTGGACGCCAAGACTGGACAGTACCTGTGGCGGATGCAGACGGGTGGGACGATTTCGTCGTCGCCGATCAGCTACTCCGTCGATGGGAAGCAGTTTGTGGCGGTGTCGGCCGGCGGCGTACTGTATAGCTTCGGGCTGCCGGAGTAGTTACAGTTCCAGGTGGCCGAGATACATCATCGGCTTCAGCCGGAACTGCTCTTTGCACTTGAGCAATTGGATGTCAGCGAAGAATTCCACTGCGTCGTCGGAAACGCGCAGTGGTTCTTCGTTGGGGAAATGGACGAGGATCTTCAGCGTCGTTGGCTGGATGGAGACTTCCACGCGGGACGGGCGATAGGTGCGGCCGGCGGTGGTACGGAGATAGGCGGAGCGGCTGACGAGGGATTCGACGCTGCCGGCGCCCTGATGCGCGACTTCGGACGGAACGCCGAAGATTTCGACGACGTAATCGGGGGAGGGCGCGTCGATCAGGGAGTTGAGCTTATCGGCGGGGAGCTTTTCGTCCCGCTGGCGGTAGAGCGCCTTGGCGTGCCGCATGACCAGGGCGTTGGGAAAGCGGATGAGCAGGTCGGCTTTCATGGGCAGCTTCGGTTTCGGCGCGCCGATGCCGCCAAGCGGGCCGAGGCCGGGATCCTTGATGGTGTTGTGATCGGCGCCGGGGATGTCTTTATAGGTGAGCGGACGGAGCTCGCGCTTGTACCAGTCGATATTGACGCTGGAACCCTTGGACCACGGGGAGTTGGTGAGGAGGCGCAGAACGGTCTCCGGAGACCAGTCCGGAAAACGGGCTGAATTCCAGTCGGCCGCCGAGGCGGTTAATACAAGCAAAGCGAACAGGAGGCGGGGCATGGCTACTCTCCTAGGATAGGCGCATGCCGGCGCGATTGGGTTTCAGAGAGCCATGAACCAGCGCGGGTTGAAGCGCCGGGCGCGAGCCAGTTGGCGGCCGAGAATCCGGCGGCTGCGACTCCAATGCAGTTGGGCCAAATCGCTGTCGGTGAGGTCCTCCCCCTGGATGGCGAGCAACTGGAAGGCAGTATAGACCCAGTAGCCGAACAGGAGCGCAGCGATGACGAATGACCATGCGAAGAACATCGCGCCGATGACCTGGCCGACGTTGGAGTTGAAGTAGTAATGCCGCAGATACATCACATAGTCGTAGATCTGAAGGACAGTCGCATATAGGTGGCCACGAAAAGTTAGAGGCATGTGGACTTCCGATCGGGGAAACTATACGCCCCCCCTGCTAACAAGCTACCCGAAGTATATGGGAAATATCGCCAGACGAAAACGGACTAAGTACATTTTTTGTTGAAGTAAGTAAAAACAAGGGATGGACAAAATGCGCACGGGCGGAACATTTTGTCCCAATTAATAACTAGACCTCATCGAGCGGCTTGGTGGCGTCGCCAAATTGCGGGAGACGGACATTCATCTTGTCCATCAGCGACAGGTAGAGCCGGCACATCTGGCGGTCCGGTTTTTCGCGGTAATCGAGCACGCGCCCGCCTTTAATGCGGCCGCCGGCGCCACCGAGAAGGACAACCGGTAACTGCCGGGCTTCGTGGTTGCCAGTTAACATGCTTGAACAGTACAGGAGCATGGAGTTATCGAGGAGAGTACGCGGACCTTCCTGGATGGCGTCGAGTTTGCGGGCGATGTAGGCGAGTTGCTGGAGGAAGAACTGATTGACTTTGAGCCAGTCGGCGGTGTCGGAGTGGGAGAGCAGGTGGTGGATCATGTAATCGACACCGAGGTTGGGGAAACGGAGTGAACTGTGATCGTTATTCAGCTTCAGCGTGGAGATACGGGTGGTATCGGTCTGGAAGCCGAGGACGACGATGTCGGCCATGAGGCGCATGTGTTCGCCGATGTCCTGCGGAATGCCATCGGCGGGCCGGGCCATGTTGGGTTTGTCGAGGGTGGGACGCCAGCCTTGTAGTTCGCCCTTCTTACCGGCGTTGGCGATGCGTTGTTCGACGTCGCGAACGGAATCAAGATACTCGTCGAGCTTGCGTTGGTCGTTGGTGCTGATGTCGCGGCGCAGGCGGCCGGCATCGGCGAGAACGGCGTCGAGAACGCTTTGGTCGGCCTTGCTGGCTTCGTCCTTGAAGAGGCGATCAAAGGCGAGCGCGGGGTAGAGTTCGAGCGGGGTGGGCGTGGTGGGCGAACTCCATGAAATGTGCGAACTGTAGAGCATGGAGTAGTTCTTGTGCACGGAGGGGTTCGACTTTTCGCAGGCCAGCACCTGGCTGGGCACCTTCGTGGAGGCCCCGTACTTTTTAGCGAGGAGCTGATCGATGGACGTGCCGGAGCGAATTTCGCCACCAGAGGCGAGCGGCGCGCCGGAAAGAAGATTTCCGGTTTGGGAGCTGTGAATATTGCCCTTGAGCGCTTCGGCATTAAACAGGCCGCGGATGAAGAGCATCTTTTCGCGGAAGTCGTTCAGCGGGGCGAGAACCTGGCCCAACTCCATTTGCTTGCCTTCGCCCTTGGCCCACCACTCCTTGCTGTGGAAGCCGTTGCCGGAGAAGAGGACCGCGAGGCGGACAGGCGCTTCGCTCGACTTCGCGGCGGCGGCCGGCGTATCACCCCACACCGGCAGCGACTCCATCCACGGCAGCGCGATGGAGACACCCAGGCCACGTAGCAGGCGGCGACGGGAGAATTGATGACTCTGTTTTTCCATGACCTGTTATTCCTCCGGCGCGGCATCGCGCCCACGAATTTCGCGGAACTGCCGGCTCCCGACTATCTTCTCAATCACGACACCCACTTGGGGAGAGCCCGCGGCGAGTTGGGCTTGCATTTCGGTCAACAACGGTTCGTCCGATAATTGCACGGCACGGCCAAGCGCATAGCCGAGCAGCTTGCGGCAGAACTGGCGGGTGAATGCGGTGCGGCCTTTGGTAAGAATGTACTGGCGGAGGCCGTCGAGTCCGTCGAATTCGGTGCCGTCCATGACCTTCGTCTTCGTGTGAATGGGGCGGCCACCGAGATCCTTATCCCGCCAGCGGCCGATCGCGTCGAAGCGTTCGAGCGCGTAGCCGTAGGGATCGACGCGGCGATGGCAGGCCGCGCAGCGCGGATCGGAGGTGTGTTTTTCCGTGAGTTCGCGCATGGTGAGGGTGAGATTGGCTTCGTCGTCGGGGAGCTGGGGCACGTCCTTGGGCGGCCGGGGAAGCTTATCACCGAGCAGCACCTCGGCCACCCAGTTGCCACGCAGAATGGGGCTGGTGCGGGAGGCGCCGGACTGCTTGGCGAGCGTTGCCGACAGGCCCAAGACACCGCCGCGCGAGCGGGCGCGCATGCCTTCGATTCGACGCCATTCGGGGCCGGTGACGCCATCGATCCCGTAGTGCCGGGCGAGGGCTTCGTTGACGAACGTGTGATCGGCATCGAGCAGGCTGAGCACGGGCCGGTTGGCCTGGAAGAAGTCCGTGAAGAAGCGGATGGACTCCTCGTACATGTCGCCGCGGAGGGCCCGGAATGTAGGGAAATGGCGCTCGCTTTTTTCGTCGAGCGAATCGAAGCCGGAGATGTGGAGCCAGGCCGTGCCGAACTCGGTGGCCATGCGGCGTACGCGGGGATCGCGCAACATGCGCCGGGTTTGGGCGGCGAGCCCTTCGGCGGTGCGGAGCTTGCCGGCCGCGGCGGCGGCGCGGAGTTCGGCGTCGGGCTGGGACGACCAGAGGAAGTAGCTGAGGCGGCTGGCAATCTCCCAGTCGCTCACCGGCCCTTGGCGCGGGCCGGTGACGGGCTTTTCGGTTCGATAGAGGAACGCCGGGCCGACGAGCACGCGGGCGAGGGTGAGGCGAACGGCGTCGTCGTGCGGGAGTTCCTGTTGACGGAGCCGGGCGTAGAGGGCGCGGAGATCGGCCTTTTCGGAGGGCGTGATGGGGCGGCGGTAGGCGCGGTTGGCAAAGTCGACAACGGCATCGAGCTGCTTCGGCTCGGCAGCGATCAGTTCCTGGCGGAAGGCGGCGGCGCGATCGTTGATGGGCTTGCGAAGGGGTTCGAATTTGGAGGGATCGGCGTCTTGGGTGGCGTACTGCCAGAGCTGTTCGAACACGTCCACCTGCGTGAGCGGCGCGCGGCTGACGAAGAGGAGATGCTGCCACATTTTGTCGAGCCGGGCCTTCTCGGCGTCGGTGAGGATGAGGCGGGCCAGATGCTGGTCTTCGCGGTGGAAGAGGGTGAGGGTGACGACTTCATCCACCGGCACGATCTTCGTGTAGCAGAGCGAGGCGGGGAACATTTGGCGGTATTCGTCGAAGGCCGCTTCCACGCGGCGGCGGGCGGCGGAGCCGTCGTTGACGACGACGGGCATGGCGTAGGTGACGCGCTGATTGTTGGACGTCCAGGTGCCATCGGCGGTGCGGACGGAGGTGCCGCTGGGGCGCAGGCCTGGTGCGGGCGGTGGGAGCGTGGTGAGGACCTGGAGTTGGACGGTGCCCTCGGCGCCGGCGACGGAATCGAGCGCGCCGGTGACGGTGAATTCGCTGTCGGCAACGAGGTCCGCTGGGAGAGCGATTTCGATAACGGAGGGCGCTTTGGCGGGGAGATTGAGACCGGTGAAACGGGCGGGGTCGAGACCCCATTTCGAAGGCGCGGTGGCGGCTGAATCAACGGCCAGGCCAATGAACAAAGGCCCGGCGAGCGAGGTGAGCTGGCGGTAGAGGGCGCCATCGGGCGTGGTTGCGGGCGGGGGCGCGGCGGTGAGCAGCGATTGCAGCGCGGACGCCAGCTGGCGCTTTTCCGCCGGGTCGTCCGTACCTTGCCAGCGGGCGAGCAGCGAACCTGTCGGGATCACGGTGCCGCTGCCGGCACCGGCGACCGGCTCGCTGTAGATGTGCCAGATGTCCTGACGGCCGGCGCTGTCGGCATGGGGATTGGCGGCGAGGACATTGGCGGCTAGATCCTGTGTGAGCGACCACGTCTGGCCGCCGCCGGTGAGCGCGAGTTCGATGTCCGTCAGGTCACAAGAGGCATTCCCTTCGCGTGGGTCGAGAACGATGGAAACGAGGTCGCCGGGCTGTGTGGAAAGCTTCTCGATGGTGGGAACCCGGACCGGCGCGGCGCCGCGTGTGACCCCTTCGCGCAAGCGCAAGCGGGTGCCACCGCGGCGGAGTTCCAAGGACCAGGCGACGCCGTTGCCACATTCGGCGTGGGCCGGCGTGATCGTCGCTTCGATTCGCATCGCGACGGCGATGGGGCTGCGCCAGCCGACCGCGGCCTTGTGCGTGGCCGTGGGCAGAAGCGCCACGGCGTGGGCCTTCATGTTGCCCGGAATGCGAACGTGCTGCGCGGTGGAATTGGCCAGCAGAGACGGCTGTTTGCCGCCGCCCCAGCCTTGAATGAAGGTGAACGTGGCCGCTTTTTCTATGCGGGTTGTGAGTAGATCGAGCTTGATGCCGGCGCCTTTGGTGACGCCGAGATAATCGAACCAGGCTTGCCGGGCGACGGGGCTCACCGCGGTGTTGGAAAGACCGGCAGCGGCGTTCAGCGCGGCGGCGGTATCGGCAACAATGACTTCGCGCTGTTTGCTCAATGCCGCTACCATGCCCCGCACGTCGCGCAGGGGCACGGGCGCCCGGCCGGCGATCGAAATGCGCGGCTCCTGCCAGATCACCGCGTCACCAGTCGCGCCGTCCCCGGCGTCGCTGGCAACCAGGAAGAGCTTCACCTCGCTCGCGCCAAGGGGAGCGACGAGCTTCGTGCGGAACTCCTGTTTGGCGACGATGGGCGTGACCGGCTCCATCCACGCCTTCGGGCCGTCCAGCTTTCCGATATGCCCAACGCTGCTGAACTTCCAGAGTGTCTGCTGCCACTCTTCAATCTCCGACACCATTCCAGTCACATCGCCGGCACGCCACTTCCGGCGAAGCCCGTCGAGTAGCGGCGAGGGCGCTGTCCCGGCGAGCAGACGCGTCAACAGGCCGAGGTACTTCGGGCTCAGCTTTTCGCGGCGGGCTACCGCGTCCACCGACTGCCCGGCCCGCAAGGCGAGAGACGCGGCCAGATAGTTTTTCAATGGCAGTGCCCCGCCCCGGTTTTTGTCCAACGCGATTCCCTGCTGCGTCACCGTCTCCGAACCGCCGGATTCAGTGAATTGCTGATAAAAGGCGCGAATTTCGTCGAGCGACTCGTTGGTCCAATCGCGACGGGAGGTATTCGAGGAGAAGCGGATGCCATCGGGAAGGAGGACGGCATGATTGGCAATTTCCTTGGCGGCGTCGAGGTACTTGGTGACCATTGACGGCGACATGACCAGCGAGTTGCCCGTGTTGGTGAAGCCTTCGCCGGCGGCGCCATCGGCTGGAAATTCGCGAGCCGGCTCCAGGGTTTGGACACCCGTGAGATCGCGGACGGTGAAGGTGTATTCGGCGTTATTCAACCGGCGTAGGACAACGGGCCCAGGGTCACCGGCGCGCGCTTCGGCAGCCGTTCGCAGTGCGCCGCGCACCCACGTCAACAGCCGTTCGCGCTCGGGTGCCGAGGGCTGTGGCATCGCCTTGGGCGGCATCTCTCCAAGCGACACCTGCTCAATCACCTTTTCCCACACTTTGGGCGTTTTCAGCACGTCGGCGGTAGCGGCGAATCGCTCCAGATTCAGGTCCCCCGCGTGGCGCGCGGCGGAGTGGCAACCCAGACAATACTGCTTCAGCAGCGGCTGCAGTTCGCGCGCGAAAGCATCCTGCGCCGGGAGCACGGCCGGCAGCAGGCAGAGCAGTGCGGGGATTGCAAACAGGCGGCGTGTAATCATGTCCGCTCCCATTTTGTGTCAGCGGCTTCGGGAGCGCAACGCGAATTTCTGGCCGCACGGAAGGGGCGGACCAGGCCGCCCCTTTCCCGGCAATTACGCCTTGACGGTGTGGAACTCCCACCCCTTGCGGAAGGTGGGTTTCAGGAGCTTGTTGGCATCGTTATTGTTGGTGATCCGCATCTTGTCCGGATCGTATTCCAGCTTACCTTCGTGACGCAGCGCGATGACGCCGAGCAGCATCCACTCGACGAACGGCGCGGCAACGTCGAAGTTGGAGCACGCCGGATCACCGCCCTTGCAGGCGCGAATGAAGTCCCGCATGTGACCGGGCGAGCGGGTGAGCATCGGCGCCGGCATCTTGTAGTCCTTCATCTTTTCGACAGGCAACAGGCGCGTGACTTCGCCGTAGGTGCCGGTCGTCAGCAGGCCTTTGTCGCCGATGAAAACGCTGCCGTTGGGCGTGGGGAAGCGGAGTTCGCCACCGGCCGCCTTGAGCGCGTCGAACTGGGCGGCGTTGTAGACGCGGCCCGGCGACTGGAAGTCGGCACCCGCCGCGCGCGGGGCAGGGCCACGCTGGGGAGCCTGCCCGGCAGGGGGCCGGACCGACGGCGGATCGCCCACCCATTCGCCTTCGGGCACACCGGCAATCTTGGGGTTTTCCTTCATGCCGTCGTACCAGAAGACCTTGAGCGGCGGCATGTTGCCGTAGGCCGCGAAGTCGAAGCGGATCACCGACGCCTTGGGGAACATGAAGGGGCTGACGCCTTCCTTCTTGATGCACTCGACGCCAATGATTTTGCGCTTGGAGAGGTGGAGCGCCATGTTCGGCGCGCCCAGAATGTGGCAGGCCATGTCGCCCAGCGCGCCGCAGCCAAAGTCGTAGAACCCGCGCCAATTGAAGGGTTGATAGAAGAACCCGCCCCAGCGGTCGGGTTCGGTGCGGCCGCCGGCGCTGAACGGACGATTATCAGCGATGCCAAGCCACAGGTCCCAATCGAGCGTCGGCGGAACGGGCTCGTCTTTGGGAATCGACGTCAATCCTTGCGGCCACAGCGGACGGTCGCTCCACGCGTGGACTTCGCTGACGCTGCCCACATCGCCATTCCAAATGATCTCCGCGCACTGGCGTGTGCCTTCGTTCGAATAACCCTGGTTGCCCATCTGCGTGGCGACGCGATATTTCGTCGCCGCCTGGCGCAGTTGGCGCGCCTCCCAAATGGTACGAACCAGCGGTTTTTGTACGTAAACGTGCTTGTTTCGTTCCATGCACCACATGGCCGCCGTGGCGTGCATGTGGTCGGGCGTGGCGACGATGACGGCGTCGATATTCGCGGCTTCTTTATCGAGCATCTTGCGGAAATCGCGATGCGTGCTGGCTTTGGGGAACGCCTTGAAGGTCTCAGCCGCGCGCCGGTCATCGACGTCGCAAAGGGCGACGATGTTCTCCGTAGGCGAAGCGGCCCGGATGTTGCCGGCGCCTTGCCCGCCGGAGCCGATCGCGGCAAAATTCAGCTTCTCATTCGGGGACTTATACCCCAGCGCCTTCAGCGAGGGCGTGCTTCCGAAGCCCTGCGAGGGCACCGCGCCAGCCAGCAATCCACCATAGAAAAAATAGCGTCTCGAAAATGCCATTCCGTTCTCCTTCGCCCTACCGCGCAAAGGCACGATGGGCCGTCACCCGATATGGTGTCACGGCAGGTGACGCAGGGCAAGGAGGAGCTGGCATGCCGGTAGCGAGGGCAGAATTTGCATCGGCGAACGTTTGGCCATGAAGCCGATTGCACGGCTCAGCTTTCATCGCAGCAATGGGAAATGGGGGCCGGCGCGTCAGGCTCTGTAAGATACCCTGGCCCGGGTGCAGTACGCCACCCGGCAGGACTTCGCGACGGCACGAAGAGGGAAGGCGCCGGCGCGACGCATTGACGGTCAATCATGAAGATACCGGTGAGGGCCAGGATGCGTCAGCGAGTGTGTTGCCGGGAGATATGGGGGCGGTTCGCGGTTGCTTGAACAGGAGTGGCTGGACGCGCCGGCGCGCGATGAACCTACCTCGCTCGTTGGTATAGCCGCAGCCTTGCCTGCCGAGGCCGCAGGCCCAGCAAGTCATTGAAAAAACGGTCAGTGCCCGCTGTACTCCGAGGACTCCGGCTGGGCATGGGAAGTCGACCACAGCCTCCCGAGAATCAGCACTTTGCGACTGCGACATCAACGCACATCAAAAAAGCACCCAATTGGGTGCCTGGACATCACTGCAACTTCTTGATTTTAAATGGAGCGGGAGATGGGACTCGAACCCACGACGTTCAGCTTGGGAATACGACGATCATTCGCAAATAAAGGACAAATGCGACCATGGCGGCAATCCTGACCACCTGGAACCTTCGAGAAAAGCGAAAATCGGGCTTAACGCAGTAATCGCAGTAACGAGTCCGGATCTGCAAAGTTCTTCCTCAAACTGATGGCTATTTAACCCCTCACGCAACCGAAAGGCGTGAGGTGAGGGTGTGCTGGTAAAGGCTGAAACGATTCTGCGGGAGAGCCATGGAGACCTGCTGGTCTCCCGGTACCGGCTCAAACAGGCGGAGGGCATCGCACTTGTCCGTGCCAATCGCGAGGAGGGTCGACAGCCATTGGCGTTTGCGTCTCGCCCCTTCATCTTGTGTGGACTGCCTATCCGGCGTCCACCGTCGGACCAACTTCTCTTCGAGCGGCGCAACGGCAATTTCCTACTGCAGGTCACTGGCCACCCCGAATTCGGACTTCCGTTCGGACAGGACCGATTGGTTCTCATCTTCCTGGCAACGCTGGCAGTCCGGCAGAAATGTCAAACAGTCCGATTCCGGTCGGCGGCCGAGATGCTCGACACATTCGGAATGGCGAAGGGTGGCAAGGAGTACCGGCGGATTGTGGCAGCCTTTGAGCGGATCTTTGGTGCCACTATGTTCTTTTCGACCGAGTCAACGCGCTCGACGGCAACGGTCATTCACCGCAGCCGGTTCAATTTCTTGAAGGAGGCGGAGATTTGGTACAGCCGCTCGGGCGACCCGCCAACCGGCCAGAACACAATTACTCTCAGCGACGAATTCTATTCCGAAATCTCCAGCCATCCCATTCCCGCCGACCTCGAAGCAATCAAAGTGCTCGCCGCCGCGCCTTCGCTCCTGGACTTGTTCATTTGGCTGAGCTACCGGTGTTTCGTCGCGAGAGGTCCCGAGTCGATTCCGCTCTTCGGCGCATTTGGACTTACCCAACAACTTGGCTGTGTTGAGTATTCCCGCCCCAGCCGCTTTCGAGCCATGCTCGAACAGTGGTTGCAGACGATCCGTGCTCTTTGGCCCGAGTGCCCAGCGGTCATTCACGGCGACGGTCGGGTTCTACGGATTGATCATGCTGATGCGGTGCACGTTCGTTTCATCGGACAATAGGTGCAGTAGATTGGTTGACGAAGGCGCTTTGCGAGGCTGCCGCTGTAATGCAGCGCAATGAGATTTCCAAAGGTGAGACTTTTACTGATGGTGTGGCGTTTGTGGTGAGTACGAATCAAGAATCGGATGGAATATCACGCACGCTGAGTCGTTCGATAGGTTTATCAATATTATTTTTCGTCTACCCTAGGCTTACGAACGTATTAATGTGTAAACTTGCCGCTGGTTTGAGCATGATATAGTTTGTAAACCATGGGTAGTCACACTCAAGGAAAGCTAAACTGGCTTCAACACAACCTCCCGGAAGGGCTGGTCGTTGATTCAGGCTGGCTTGAACGGCACAACGTCTCCCGCCAGTTGCGGCACAAATACGTTATGAACGGCTGGCTGCTCACATTGGCGCGGGGCGTCTACTGCCGGCCCACGGCGGCGGTACAACCTGCGGCCCTTCCCTGGCAGCAACTCGTGATCTCGCTCAACGCTCTTCTGAATCTGCCTGTGGCGGCGGGCGGAAGAACGGCGCTTGAAATGCATGGTTTCAGCCATTACGTCGCCGCGCGTGGTATGAGAGAGGCGCATCTATTCTCCAATGAGGATTGGCCCGGCTGGGTCTCGTGCGTCCACGTGAATACGAAGCTGGTTCTTCACAGCGCGCGAAAACTCTTCAGAAACCGAGAGGTACCGCCGCTCGTTACTGCAGGTGGTGCTCCGCCGTTGCCGGAGGATAGCGGCTTTACAGAGCAAACCTGGGGACACTGGAATTATCCCCTCCCCGTATCGACGCCCGAGCGTGCCATCCTCGAACTGCTGAATGAGGTTCCAAAGAGCGAGACCTTCGATCAAGCGGATGTACTGATGGAAGGTCTGCGCAACCTCAGCCCGCGCCGGCTTGAGGTGTTGCTCGCCGATTGCCGAAGCATAAAGGTGAAGCGGCTGTTCCTCTGGTTCGCGGAACGCCACAATCACGCCTGGCTCCTGAAGCTCGACCGTTCGGGCATCGACCTTGGTAAAGGCAAACGGATGCTCGTGCGCGGCGGCAAGCTGGATACGAAGTACAACATTACGGTGCCGGAGCGCCTCAATGGCAGCGTCTGAACAATACCGCCGCCAGGCCGCGCTGCTGGTCCGGACCCTCCCGCTGCTCGCGACAGAAACCTGCTTCGCGCTGAAGGGTGGAACCGCCATCAATCTCTTTGTGCGCGACATGCCACGCCTATCGGTCGACATCGACCTCACCTATCTGCCGGTGGAGGCCAGGGCGACTTCTCTCACAAGTATCGACGCCGCCATGCGGCGGCTGGAGAAGAAAATCCGTGAGGGCCTTCGCGGCACCAGGGTGACATCGTCAGCACTGAAGCCCGGGAACTTCGTCAGCAAGATCTTTGTCGAGTCGGATGGCGTCCAGGTCAAGATCGAGGTGACGCCCGTCCTGCGGGGCTGTGTCTATGAACCGAGGACTATGTCGGTCTCGCGGCCCGTTGAAGCGCAATTCGGCTTCGCCGCGATCCAGGTCGTAAGCTTCGATGACCTCTATGCGGGCAAGCTTGTCGCGGCACTCGACCGCCAGCATCCGCGCGATCTCTTCGACGTCCGTGACCTTCTCGCGAACGAGGGAATCGGGCCAGACCTGAGAAGGGCCTTCCTGGTCTACATCATCAGTCACAACCGGCCCATGGCGGAAGTCCTCGCGCCCGCGCGCCTCGATATCGCCCAGGAATTCACGCGTGGCTTTGAGGGAATGACGGAAATCGCTGTGACATTTGACGACTTGCTTCGCACGCGGGAAGAATTCATCGAGGAACTCGTCGGGAAGATGCCCGCGGAACACCGCAGGTTCCTTCTCTCCGTCAAGGAAGGAAATCCCGAATGGGAACTGCTGGGTATCCCGCACGTTCAAAATCTGCCCGCCGTTCAATGGCGGCTTCAGAACCTCGCAAAAGCGGACCCGAAAAAGTGGGAATCGCTGCTTGGCAACCTGCGCAAGGCGCTCACGGTCGAGGGGTGAGTTGCGATGGACTTCGCACCCGCCGACCTCGCCTCCGCTCACGGCTAGGAGCGCGTGACCTTCACGACCAATGCCAATGCGCCAACCCCTTTGGCCCGGAAACTCCATCTATCTGAAACAGCGGGCGATGATCCTTGGCGTCGTCGATAATGAGGCGACCCGATGTCAAAGTGCCTGGACCCGTTCCGCTTCCTGCTGATCTCCCTGGCGGGCTGGATGAACCAGCGCCAGCTGAACGCAATTGAGTATTTGCGCGAGGAAAATCGAGTGCTCCGGGAACAACTCGGCGGCAAGCGACTTCGCTTGAACGACGATCAGCGCCGCCGGTTGGCCGCCAAGGCCAAGGGGCTGGGGCGGACCATCCTGGCGGAAGTGGCCACTATCGTGACACCGGAGACTCTGCTCTCCTGGCATCGAAAGCTGATCGCCCAGAAGTACGACGGCAGTGGGAAGCGCGGACCGGGACGGTCTCGCACCGCAGGGGGGACCGAGAGCTTGGTGGTGCGAATGGCCGAAGAAAACCGGGATTGGGGGTATCGGCGCATCCAGGGAGCGTTGTCCAATCTGGGTCACGAGATTGCCCGCAGCACGATTGCAGCGATTCTCTCGCGGCACGGGATCGAGCCGACGCCGGAGCGGAGCCGGAAGACGACGTGGAAAGAGTTTCTGAGCCGGCATTGGGAGCTGATTGTGGCCACGGACTTCTTCACCGTGGAAGTGTGGACCCGGCGAGGGTTGCAGCGGTTCATGGTGCTGTTCTTTATCGAGCTATCGACCCGCAAGGTTGAGATTGCGGGCATCGCGCAGGAAGCGAACGGATTTTGGATGAGCCAGATCGCGCGGAATCTCACCGATGCGGAGGCGGGAATTCTTACCGGAAAACGCTACCTGATTCACGACCGGGATCCGCTGTTCACGGTGGAGTTCCTTCGGACACTGGAGGCCGCGGGGGTGAAATCCGTCAAGTTACCGCCCCGATCGCCTAATCTAAATCCCCACGCCGAGAGGTTTGTCAGGAGCATCAAGGAGTCCTGCCTGGACCGGATGATCTTCTTCGGGGAGGCGTCCCTGCGGACGGCAGTTCAGAACTTTGTCGACCACTACCACTCCGAGCGGAATCATCAGGGCCTCGCGAACCGGATCATCTGCCCGGAGGCGGGCCACCTGGGAGCGTCGGGTGCCATCCAGCGCCGTCAGCGACTGGGCGGCATGCTGAACTATTACTACCGCGACGCGGCCTGATCGGGCGGGCGAGGCCGGCCATTGCGGTTCGCGCAGGAATTCAGGCACCGGAGGTGTGCGCGGCATCTGGGATTGGAGCGTCTGCAGCGTGATCTGTAACGTCCGCGCCGCGCTTGGCGCCGCCGGTTGCGGCCCGAAATGCGAATTCAGCAGGCGCCGCGAAGAGATGTAACGCTTGGCTGACCAAGGGAATGAGGGCAATCCAATATTCGGGCCATACGCCGTAACCGGAGGTGCGTAATCCCGGGTGGGAAGGTTTGCGGGGAGATGATCACCCAGCGGCCGACAATGGAATCCTTGCGTAGTTCGGGCATGAACTCTTTATCATAGGATTCATATCGGCAATCGGCCGCCAATCTTGTAGACGTCGCGGTGGTATTCCAATCTTTCGGTCTCCCCGATAATCACCGTCAGCACGTCAAAGCGAACCGGAATCTCCAAAACTTCGGCCCATTTATTCCACGCCTGCGCCGCCTGCCCGACGTGCGAGGCCTTCTGCCCGTCCACCGCGCGCAACGGATGGCGGATATCGTCTGACGACCGCGTCTTCAACTCCGCGATCACTAAGGTCTCGCCATCGATGGCCAACATGTCGATCTCGAGCCGCTGGACGGATCCCGGTAATTCCGCGCCACCACCCGCCACCCAATCTCCTGCTCGGCAAAACGGAGGGCCAGATCCTCACCCCGCCGGGCGAGAACCAAGTGCGGTGCCTCCTGCCGCTGCCGCCCAGTGTGCCGTAACAGATCCAGCAGGGGCATAATGCGTTGGGAGAAACAGGTCCAACCCAAGTATTTGGACTGCATGGCGGCTCGATCAGCGGGCTGCAACGGTGGCAAGCAGGGACGTGACGCCAGTTAGCCTCCGGGAGGCGATATCCATTAGCTCGGGAAAGACGGAGACGACCAGGAGGGAAAAGACGCCGACAATGAGAGCGTATTCGATAGCATCCTGCCCTTTCTCGTCGGTGCGGAGGCGATGCGAAAGCAGTTGCAAGTTCTTCATAGCCCGATTTTATGACTAGAGTTTACAAAATGAATCGGTAGAAGGCCTGATTAAATAAGGGAAGATCGGGTATATGGGTTCAGGACTTCTAGGACTGCTAGGACTGCTAGGCGGAGATGAGGCCGTGGCGGATGGCGTAACGGACCAGCGAGGCGACATTGTGAATGCGGAGTTTATCCATCATGCGGGATCGATGGGTTTCGACCGTCTTGACGCTGAGGTGGAGCTGTTCACCGATTTCCTTGCTGCTGAGCCCCTCGGCGACGAGTTGTAGGATCTGGCGTTCGCGGAGGGTAAGGGGATCGCTTGGTTCCGGCATCAAGGCGCGGTAGTTGCTTAAGATTGGGCCCATCATGGCTTGGCTGACGTAGGGATCCCCATGGAGGGCGTGTTGGATGGCGACGATGAGTTGGGCGACGCCTTCGGATTTCGAGACGATGGCGTTGGCGCGGCACCGCAGGGCTTCAACAACGGCGGCCTCGTCGTTTCTTCCGGTGAGGAGGACGACGGCGCAGCGCGGTTCGATGTCGTGAATTTCCTCGCAAACGTTGAAGCCGTTCATGCCGGGGAGACCGACGTCGAGAACAACAACTTGCGGGTGATGGACGCGGAAGAGAGCTAGGGCTTCCAGACCGTTACTGGCGACAGCGACGATGTTGAATCCCGATGCTTCGAGGGCCATTTTCAAGGAGTCTGTGAATACGGGATGGTCATCAACGAGCAAGACGGAGGTCACACAAGCATCCTACCGTACAACGGGCGACCACGGGTAACGCAACCACCATCAACGCCAATTCGATTGCAGCGAAGGTTGGGTGGCAGGGCAATGATTATGAGCAAGGGGAGGTTTGCAATGTCGACGGAAGCTCGATTGAAGGGGTGAACGGAGTACCCTCATTCGATGAGGAAACGCCCAAGCTCGACACCCAGTTGGCCAGCAGCGCCGAACACCACAATGTTTTTTGACATTCAGACAAAGAAAAACATGCCTTTCAAACGCGCCCAGGCTTGCGCGATTCATTCGGTTCAAACGCGCTTATCAGGCGGCGCAGACCGGAAAGACGTGTCAGGCGTTGCTCCGTGACGATCCCAATGTTGTAGAGCGCAGCACCCTCCGCCACCGCAGGGCTACAGTAGGAAACCTCGCCTACGAACATGTCCTCGCCGACATCCAGTCGGCCGGCGAGACCAGCGTCAGCCGACATATGTGACTGGACGCACATTACGCGTTCCCTGGCATCGCTTCCCCGAATCGGGATTGGCGTCCGGTTCGCATCCCATGAGGCACCAAGAACCTGCAGTGTCGCCATCGCATCCACCGTGATCCGGGGCCGAGTTCGTTCTTCCGCTTTTTGCATATTGAACTCCTTCACTACGCTTTATCGGACGTAAAAACGAATCCCCGTCCGTGAATTTCACTCCTCAGGAAGCCTTCAATCTTGACGACCATCGCGGAGTGTGTCGTACCCTTGTTTTGCGACCAGTAGTGGCCAAGTCGAACTGACGGGGAGTAGGAAGTTCGCGGCCGTGGCGCTTCAGCGTGGGGAGGAGTTCATAGTTGAGACCCGCGAGTTCAAAAATGATAGCGATCTAAAAACCTTGATCGCTATCGTAAAAATACTACCGGAGAGAACTCCCTTTCAGGGTAACGAAGCCCGGGGGGCGTTGGCATACAGGCTTATACTGAGTTCCGTGGATGGGAGTTTGTAACTTCGCAATGCGGTGGCTGCTCCGATTGTCACTCTTGGCTGAAGAGAATAGACTCTAATCGTGCCTAAATCGAATGCCGGTTGGAGTGAGACCGATAGGTGGAAGGCGTCTGGACGGCGCTTGGTCTACCTGTTTTTGGCGGCGTGCGCGTTTTGGGTGAACGGGTATCCGATCCGGCTATCGGACGGCGCCGACATTCTGAGCGGTACGATTTTCACGATATCGGCGGCGATACTGGGCGGAGCGCCGGCGGCGATATTGGTTAGTTTTGCGGGCGGGCTTCGGACGTACCTGATGTGGGGGCACCCCTGGGCAATTCCGCTGATGGTGTTGGAAGCTGCGTTTGTGGCGCTGTTTGCGCGCCGGGACCGCACGCCGGTGATGACGGTGATCGTGTATTGGGCCCTGATCGGGATTCCGCTGGTGATTGCGGTGTACCGGTGGCGGTTGGGGCTGGGGGTGGATTTTGTCTGGATGATCGGACTGGCCGATACAATGGCGGGGATATTAGGCGCGATAGCGGTGCATATGCTATCCACCATGGAGCGGGTACGGAGCGCGGCGGAGAAGCTGGAATTTGCGTGGCCGTCGTATTCGCTGCAGAGCCATATCTGGGTGAGCGCACTATTGTTCGGCATTTTGCCGCTGCTGATTCTGCTGGAGTACGCCGGAGGGGAACTGACGCGGACACGGGAGCAGGAGTCGCAGATCCGGTTGCGGGAGGCGGCAGACGGGCTGGACTTAGTGTTGCGCGGCTTGTTGCCTGCGAACGGACGGTTGACGGCGGTGCGCGGCGGGGACAGGGGGAAGTTGCATTTGTCGTGGCGCGAGGCGGGGGGCGAAGAGGTATCGAAGCAGGTGGCGGCGAGTATGAGTTCGTTGCCGATGCAGCGGCTGCTGGTCTTTTCGGCGGACGGGAAGCTGCTCTACTCGCAGCCGGAGGACGGGACGCCGGAGGAGGCGACGCAGCGGCGGATATTGGCGGCGATGGCAAAAGGGACGAACCGGTCGTCGTTTGAGTTCCGGAGGCATCATCCAATATTGGCGCAGGCGGCGCGGTATCTGGCAGGGAGCGCGCGGAACGAGGCGGGGGGTTATACGGTGGTGGCGACGCAGCCGGCGTCGTTTGCGGGGGGCGACAGCCGGTCGCTGCGGAAGGTGGCGCTGGTGTGGCTGAATGGGACGATCTTGATATCGCTGATTCTGGGGTCATGGTTTGCGGCGCGGGTGACACGATCGCTACAGAATTTAGTGATGGCAATGCAGGCATCGCTACGGGAGGACGGGGTGATTGGCATCTGTCCGGCCAACGCGAACTCGGAGGTGCGGCTGTTGTGGAGCGGATTCCAGTTGCTGCAGCGAAAACTGTCGGCGGCGGTGGAGGAGCACCGGGTGAATGCGCGGCAGGCGATGGAGGCGGTGAATGAAAAAAGCGCGTTTATGGCTGCGGTGAGCCACGAATTGCGGGGGCCGATGAGCAGCATATCTGGCGTGGCGGCATTGATGAACGTGCCGTCGGATTCGGGGTTGCCGATGATCCGGACGGAGGAAGGCGTGAAGATGATCGCGCGTTCGAGCCGTCATTTGATATCGATTATGGACGACATCGCGGATTTTTCCCGTCTGGAGGCGCACACGATGCCGATCCGGCCGGCGGAATTTCCGCTGGCGGCGGCGGTGACGGATGTAGTGGAATGGGTGGAGGCGGAGGCGCGCAAGAAGTCGATTGAAGTAGGCATTCTGGTGGGTCCGGAGGTTCCGGTGCGGATCGTCGCCGATCGCACCCGTGTGGCACAGATCATGTTTAATCTGCTGCAGAACGCGATCAAATTCACCGACCGGGGGCAAGTGCGGATTCGATTGGAGCGTGTGGGCGGAGGGGAGGGGACCAGGAGCGCTGACTTGCAGATACAGGTGGAAGACACCGGCGACGGGATTCCCCTGGAGATCCAGGAAAAGGTGTTTGAGCCATTCTTTCACCGGTCGACAAGCAGGGCGACGCCGAGGGCGGGGTCCGGGCTTGGGCTGGCGATTGTGAAGCGTCTGGTGGAGCAGATGGGCGGTACGGTGTCGATCCGGAGTTCAGTGGGCTGGGGGACGTGGGTGACGATTCGTCTGCGGGTGGGATTGGCGGAGACGGATGGGCGGATGGGCGAGATTTGCGGGACCGGTGTGTTTGCGATGGGCGCGTCACTAGCCAGGGAGTCGTTGCTAAGCCAATGGATGAACCTGGGGTTGCCGGTGCGGACGGTGATTTTCGACGAAGGGATGGACTGGGCGAGTGTTGGGGGCGACGGGGGAGTAGCGTTCGTGGACAGCGAGGAGATGCCGGGGGATGGGGCGGGCCGGGAGGAGTTCCTGACGGCTGCGGCGGCGGCGGGATTCCGGCATTTTGTCGTGGTGGAATCGTTTGCGGCGTCGGTGCCACCGGTAGCGGAGCGGATGTGCGGGGAGATGGCAGTCCATTGGATTTCCTGGCCGCCGATGATTTACCGGTTTCCGCCGGTGTCTCAGTTCCTGTTACCGACGACGGTGGCGCCGGCGTTAGCCGAGGACGCGGAGCGGAAACCGTTGCATATCCTGATTGCAGAGGATAACGGCGATAGCCGGCTGCTCTTGCAATTGGCGCTGGAGCTTTTTGGGCATTCGGTCGTGGCGGTTGGAGATGGGGTGGACGTGTTGCCGGCGTTGGAGGCGGACCATTTTGACGCTGTTCTGCTGGACATTGAGATGCCGCTGATGGGTGGCATAGAGGTCATTGGACTTTTGCGTTCGGACTCGCGATTCGAGAAGCTGCCGGTGTATGCGGTGACGGCGCATTCGGCGGAGAACTACCGGGTTGAGTTTTTAGAGGCTGGATTTACGGGACATTTGGCCAAGCCATATGCGTTGGAAGAAGTGGATCAATTATTGCGTGGTAGGCGGCGAGCGGCGGCGGAGATTGATACGGCCGGGTTAGTTGACGGGAAGATTTTCCTGCAGTATGCGGCGGTCGTGGGTGTTGGATCGTACGCGGTGGAGATGGTGGTAAGGCGAATTCTGGGCGAGGTGCGGGCTTGGTTGGCGCTGGAGCCTCGTTGCGATGAGGGCCACGAAAAACGATTGCACGCGTTGTCAGGTTCCTGTTCGCTGATTGGGGCGCGGAAGCTGGCCACGGTGTTGCGGGAGCTATCGAATCAGGAGAGCTCGCGGACGGAGGCGGAGTGGAACCTGAAGGTGGCGGAGGCGCAGAAACTGCTGGAGGGAACGCAGACGGAATTGCTGCAGATACTGGCGGAGTGGGTTGGGTCGGCAGGGGCATCGAAGGGGTAAAGAGGCGAAGAGGAGTGCCCGCTTCGCCTCAACGTAGGTTTCGGCAGCTGCGGGCCTTTGCCGGGCGCGGCGACGCCGAAGACGAAGAAAAGGGCGGGGCTGATGGGGGCCACCAGGCCGGGGTGGTTGGTGACCAGGATGCGGTCGTTTTCGTCGTCGACGGCGATGTTGGCGAGGGGGGCCCAGAGGGGGGAGGGTACATTCCACTACTATTGTTTTTCTCGCCTACGATCTCCGCACGATGACAACCCACCGCTTCTTCGTCCATCGCTGCAACTGCAATTCGCTCTCTACGCCCCGCCATCCGCCACCGGGGAACTCCCAATCTCTCCGTTGCGATAACTCCGCCAGATGCCGCAACACACTTTGGGTTTGTCGCAGTTTGAATAGAAAGGGAAGCCTCGCTCCTCGGCCTGGCCCATCGTCTTTTCCGTACCCCACGCCACGTCTTCACGTAGCAAAGTCGGTCACTGTTCCCGCGGGCGCACGTAGAGCCAGCCAAACAATCCCGGATGAGCGAACTCCGATGCCATCTCGTTCGGGGGTGCAAAGCGATGCGCAACACCATGCACAGCCTGGCAATGAAGCAGGCGTGATAGACATGCGAGGGCCGTCCCGGTTTCGTCGGATTGTAGCCGACACGGGCCTCTTGCTGCTTGCCATAGAGTGCCTTCACCGTCCCGTCTATATCGAGCACCCATTCCTCGGACAACAGGGGCTCACCGCGTACTTCGGCGGGATCGCGATCATCATGTGCACGTGATCCGGCATCAGATGCCCTTCCTCAATCTGGCTCTCCCGTTGCGCTGCCAGATTTCGGAATACTTCACCCAAATGCTTTCACAACTCCACATACAACGTCCTTCGACGGCATTTTGGTATGAAGATGACGTGGTATTTGCAGTCCCACTTCGTATGACTTAAACTCTGGCACTCGTCCATCGGGTTTCTCCTTTTTGTGTGCTTGGCGGCTCACGTTCTGGAGTTTCTCCGATGGACTCCCGGATCTGTCAAACTGCTGCTGCCTCCCCGGCATAGCCGGGGGGCGTCCTACGGTAGGCTAGGCCAGCGAAAGCTCGTCCACTTCAGCGAAATCGTGTGTGACCAGGCGATCGTCAAATCGCACGCCTACCTCTTCACGGGCGACACGCAGGTCATCATCTACTCCCGGTGGGACCGCAGCCCGAATCTGGTGGAGGCTCAGGTCACCTACCCGATTGTGACGGCAATGTTAGGCGCGCCAAAAGTGAAGGCGGTTCGAGGCCAGACGGATTTCGGGGACTCGTTCGTCTACGTCGTTTTCGAAGAGGGCACCGATATCTATTGGGCACGCAGCCGCGTGCAGGAGTTCCTTTCGACGGTGCAGCAGAAACTGCCGCAGGGCGTACAGACCGAGTTGGGGCCGGACGCCAGCGGCGTCGGCTGGGTGTACCAATACGTTTTGACGGACAGTTCCGGCAAACATGACTTGGCCGAGTTGCGTTCTCTGCAGGATTGGTATCTACGCTACCATCTGCGCTCCGTGCCGGGCGTCGCGGAGGTGGCCAGCGTCGGCGGGTTTGGCAAGCAGTATCAGGTGAATATCGACCCAAACCGGCTTCAGCAATATGGGCTGTCGGTGCAGCAGGTGGTGGCCGCGGTACGGGAGAGCAACGAAGAGGGCAGCGGTCGCGTGGTGGAGTTCGGCGCGACCGAGTACATGGTCCGTGGACGCGGCTACATTCAGTCGGTCGAGGATCTGGGGGAGGCGGTGCTGAGTACCGACGAATCCGGCGCGCCCATCCGTATTCGGGACATCGGCGAAGTCACACTCGGGCCGGATATGCGGCGCGGTGTCGCCGATCTCGACGGGAGAGGGGAAGCGGTGTCGGGGATTGTGGTGGTTCGCTACGGGGAAAACGCGCTGGAGGTCATCGAGCGCGTCAAGGCGCGGCTTGCCGAGGTGAAGGCTGGCCTGCCGCCCGGAGTCGAGGTGACCGGCATCTACGACCGCTCCAACCTGATCCGGGAAGCAATCGCCACTATCAGGTCCACAACCGTCGAGGTCATGATCACGGTTTCACTGATCATTCTGATCTTCCTTTGGCACGTGCCGAGCGCTGCGATTCCGGTGGTGACGATTCCGCTTGCCGTTTTGATCTCGTTCATTCCCTTTCGCCTGCTGGGCCTGTCGGCGAACATAATGTCGCTGGGGGGAATCGTGCTGGCGATCGGCGCGCTGGTGGACGCGGCGATAGTGGTGGTGGAGCAATCGCACAAGAAGCTGGAGATCTGGGACCGTGGCGGGCGGAAGGGTGATTTCCGAGAGGTGGTGATAGCGGCGATCCAGGAGGTTGGGCGCCCGAGTTTCCTGGCGCTCCTGGTTATCTCCGTTTCGTTCCTGCCGGTTCTTGCGCTTGAGAATCAGGAAGGCCGCCTGTTCCGGCCGCTGGCTTACACCAAGAATCTGGCCATGATCGTGGCGGCCGTCCTGGCGGTGACGGTGGATCCCGCACTGCGGATGTCGCTGCTGTACATGAAGAACTTCTCCTTCCGGCCGGCCTGGATCTGTTCGATTGTGAATACCGTCGTGGTGGGCCGGATTCGCCAGGAGGAGACACATCCGCTGAGTAGAATCCTGTTTCGGGTTTGTGAACCTGCGGTGCGTTGGGCACTACGCCGAAGCGGACTGGTGATCGCCGTTTCTCTTGTGGCGATGGCTGTAACGGTGCCGGTGTTTCTGCGGCTGGGTTCGGAGTTTATGCCCTCCCTCGATGAGGGAAGTATTCTCTATATGCCGTCTACGATGCCGGGAATTTCGGTCACCGAAGCGCGCCGAATCCTATAGGTCACCGATATGGCGCTGGCCTCTTTTCCGGAAGTGGACCGCGTATTGGGTAAGGCCGGCAGGGCGGAGTCGGCAACCGATCCCGCACCGCTTTCGATGCTCGAAACAGTGATCACACTCAAAGAAAAATCCAAGTGGCGCCGTAAGCAGATGTGGTACTCATCGTGGGCGCCGGAATGGATGAAGTCTGTGTTCCGCCTGTTCGTGCCGGACAATATCTCCCAGGATGAACTGATCGCGGAAATGAATCAGGCCTTGCAAGTGCCCGGAGCGTCGAACTCCTGGACGATGCCGATCCGCGCCCGCATCGATATGCAGAGTACCGGAATCCGCACTCCGGTAGGCCTCAAGGTGCAGGGCCCTGATCTGCGGGTCATCGACGAACTCGCGCAGCAGGTTGAGAAACAGTTGGCGTCAATACCGGGAACCCGGGGCGCCTTCGCGGAACGGATCGGACTGGGACACTATCTCGATTTTGAGTGGAATCGAGCCGAGTTGGCCAGGTACGGACTGTCCATTCAGGCAGCCCAAACGGCCGTGCAGAACACCATCGGTGGGGAAAATATCTCGATGACCGTAGAGGGCCGGGAACGGTACCCGGTCAACGTGCGCTATAAACGGGATTATCGCTCCGACATACCAATGATCGAGCGCATCGTCCTTCCCGCCGCCGGCGGAAAACAACAGGTTACCGTCGGCCAGGTGGCGGCCGTGCGCCGGGTTACCGGGCCGGCCATGATCCGCGATGAGGACGGGATGCTGACCACCTACGTCTACGTCGATCTGGCGGGGCGCGATCCTAGCGGTTATGTTGCGGAAGCGCGGGCCTGGATCGAACGAACCGTTCCAATCCCCATCGGTTATTCGGTTCGCTGGAGCGGTCAGTACGAGGCGATTAAACGTGTGCATCACCGCTTGATGATCGTCATTCCGGCGACGCTCGCGCTGATTGTTGTCCTTCTCTATCTGAACACCCGCTCCATGGTCAAGTTGTTCATTGTGCTGTTGGCGGTGCCCTTCTCGGCAATCGGCGCGGTTTGGTTTCTGTACCTCCTCGACTACAACATGAGTACAGCGGTTTGGGTGGGCATGATCGCCCTGCTGGGCGTCGATTCGGAAACCGGTGTATTCATGTTGCTCTACCTGGATCTCGCCTATAACAAGGCGATGGAAGAGGGCACGCTGACGAGCCTGAGCGCATTGGACGACACGCTGGTGGAGGGCGCGGTGAAACGAATCCGGCCCAAGTTCATGACTGTGGCGACTGACATGATCGGACTGGTTCCTGTTCTTTGGGCAACCGGCACCGGCGCTGACGTAATGAAGCGCATCGCGGCTCCTTTGATTGGGGGACTGTTCACTTCGTTTCTCCTGGAACTTCTTGTTTATCCGGTTCTTTACAAGATTTGGAAGTGGAAGTTTGAGCTGCGTTCCCGGATGTGAGGTCCCTCAGAGGAGTTGCATGCCTCGCTCGCGTCTCGCGCATGGATAGGCGGTAGTTATTTGATGATGGTTATGGTTCCGGTCTTCGATCCCCCGAGGCTGGATTTGATAAGAATTGAGGTTGGCGCACCGCTTACAATCCAGCTCTGCGGTGAAGAGTAGGAGTTGGCGGTTGGATTGTAGATCAAGGCGACGCCGGCGGCAAGGGCCGCACCGGAGGCGCCGATCGGAGTCGCTGTCAGAACCGCCAGACCGCCAGGCACGCTGTCGGTCGCGGCAATTTGGACTCGCAGTTTGGACTGGGAATAGTTGGCCGTCGTGATGGTGATGGTGTCTGGACCGACCAGAACATTGGTGGTTGTCTTGGTAGTTCCCTTCAGGGCGTCGACGACGGTGATTTCAAAGGTTAGGGTGGCAGGCGTGGGTGTGCCAGCGGGTAGGGCAGCGGTAAATTTAGCTGTTGAACCCGAGACTGTCAGCGACTGCGTGGGACCGGCAGTCTGCCGGAAGCTGTAGGTGTAAGGAGCAGTGCCTCCCGACACTGCGGCCGAGAGGGTGACAGCGGTCCCCGCCGCGACGCTGGCGCCAGGCAAACTACCGAATGACACCGACGGAGCGGTCGTTGAAGCAACGACAGTGACATTGACGGAGACGACTCCCCCGCAGGTAAAGCCGTTACATACCGCGAGCATGAAGGTCAAAACTACGGGAGCGCTGTTGGGCGCCAACGTAGGGGCGACGAACTGCTGGGTGGGCATGCTTGGATTGGAGTTCAAGAGAGCAACAGGAGTACCAGCGGTCTGCTGCCAAGTGTACGTCAAGGACATTGCGGGGGAGTTGGGATCGCTGCTGGCGGCGCCGCTCAGGGTTACGGTAGCTCCGGAACTTACGGTTTGCGGAGCACCCGCATTCGCGATGGGCGGCTGGATGAGAGAGGACCCGAAGGAGTTGGAAAGAGCGACAGGAGCGTTCAAGTTAGGCCAGGGACTGAGTTGGCTAACGGTACCGACAGGCGCGGTTCCTTCGGGCGAACCGAACGGAACATAGGGACCTGAGCCATTAGCCAGGAAGGGAAACTCCTGGAGTGTGAGCGGAATCTGGGGAGAGCCGATCACCAGATTCTCGGCAAAAATGTACTCAAAATTGGGCGCTTCGAAGTATCCGGCACGCAAGCCATTGGCGGCGAGCCGAGAGGTTGGAAGGATGGTATCGATACGCGCCCCCTTTGTCAAAGCGCGACTGGCGACGGAGGTGTAGCGCGTAGGGGGCAGCAGGTTGCCGACGGAGACACGTAAGCGAGCGCGTCCCTTCACGCCGCCCAACGGAGGGCCGAAGGGGTCGGCGGTACCATAGAGACGATGGCGGGTGGCCCCGGTCGTCGAATTGACGTCGATGGCGTAGACGTCGACCAACTGCGAGCTGTCGCTGGTGAAAAACTCACCGTTGAATAGATCGACGGCCTCCTGGGGCAGGAGGGGGTTGGGTGTACCGCCGACACCGAGGCGGTATTCACCCATAGCAATGTAGACGGGCCAACTGCCGGGGGCGGTAAAGATTGCGACGTCAGCGGTTACGGCGTAGGCGGAAATGTACTGGCACGTGCTGAACGGAGCTCCGGCGACGCACGGCGCATCCTGGACGATGTTTCCGGAATAGGTGATCTGGTCACCGACTTCGAGTGGGGCCTGTTCAAACGGATCCGGTTTGACAGCAGGGTTCGGATAGCCGACCTGATGGGTAATGCCATTAGCGTCCGGAGTTCCGGCGGTGGCAGCCTGCATGGTGAAGATGGTTGAGAACGCGCCAGTGAATCCGTCTCTTGGACGGTTCCATTGCGGGCAGAGAGAATCGGAAGCAACGGCGGGGTCGAACCGGGGCAGGCATAGAGGATAGCCGGTACCAGTGGCGATACTGGGATTATCCTCGTCGGCGGCGAAGCGGAGGTCAAGCGCGCCAACGAACGATGTGCCGGACGGGGTAACGTCGGGCGCACCGAAGCGGCCGTCGGGCGTGTTGAACCGGATGCGGGCGCCGGTTTTGGCGGTGAGGGTGGAGCCGACCCAGACGTCCGGCATACAGGGAGTTCCGGCGACACATTTGGAGTAATCGATTGCGTTTACGATACCGGTGCCAACATTGGCAGCATGTTGGGCGAGGTAGACGAGACCGGCTATGTAGGAGTCGGTCCCGGTGGCGGGATTGACGACGCGATTTCCCTGCACGTGGACTTCGTAGGTAGTGAGGGGCTTCGGGGTATCGGAGAGTGCGAGACCACTTTGGTTGCCGGCCTGGTAGATAGCGGGGGCGTTGCGGAACATGTCCGCCCAGGTCATCGAGGAAGTGGGGAACTGGAAGATTGTGTTTCGGGGGATGACGACTTTGACACCGTTGACTTCCAGAGTTCCACCGGAGAAGTAGTCGGACTTGTTGTCGACGGTGGCGCTTTGAATGAAACCTACCATATCGAACGGGGAGACGGGGGGGAGAAACGGTTGCGGCGCCGGAGTCGGTACAAATGGCGGCAGGGCGACAGCGACAGCGCCATTCTTGGCGGCCTGGAGGGCACCGGAGAAGAGGAGCGTGACGAGTAAGGCGGACAACGCAACGTGGCGACGGTTCCGAACGGTTTTACGCAAAAGGGAGCAGCAGGCCTGGTGAAAGAAGGTCATGGGAGGGGAGAGTTCCTTGTCGATGTAGGTGGTGGAGTTTTTCGTGCTATTTGAGGCCGGAACTGAAAGGCAGAAGCGGGCCCTGCGTTGTGGACCTGCCAGCCTTACCAATGGCCGGCAGCGTAATAAAGTTGTCCTTGGCGTTGATGCTTCCGCTTTTGACGACCAACGTCGAACCTGATACAGGATGGCCATTGGGAATCGTGAGAGACGGATGATCGAAGGGCGCCCGTTCCCAGCGGACCCGCTCGTCGGTCAAAGACTTTAGAAAGGCGACGAGATCCGCTTGTTCGTTAGATGTGAGGAATAACGGGAAGATGGCGGGCGGGAGGTTACTGGGATTGGCACCCCAGCCGCTCGAATTGTTGGCAGCGGACCCGACCGAGTCTCCCCCGCGGTTATAGAACTGGACGACCTGTTCCAATGTCGCCTGGCCGCCGTTGTGAAAGTAGGGGCCGGTGAGTTCGACGTTGCGGAGTGTCGGAACTTTGAAGTTGCCGTCGATGGCATCGCGGGTGGAGCCTGACAATTGCGTGCACGGAGATACCTGGAAATTGCAGGGGTACAGATTGAACCGATCGACACCCAACCCGATGGTGGCCATTCCTGGATTATTGAGGCCGAGATCGGGATTGGCCGCGTAGGCAGCCTTGACCTGGCGGGTGAAGCTCAATGGGTTACCCCAGGGATCGCTTTCGCCAAGGCCGAGATCTTCCCCGGGGGAGCGAACGCCAATATTGTAGAAGCCACTATCGTAGAGGGCGGGAGCACCTTCCCCCATAAGCATATATTCGACCAGCCCGCCCAACTGCGAGTTCAGACGCAGGGATGTACCGGCGCCGGTGAACTCCGCGCCTTTATGGCAAAAGATACACCCGCCGTTGCCCATGAACACCTGAAAACCTCGTTGCGCCTCCAGTGACATGGCCCCGACGACTCCATTCATTTGCTTATCAAACGGAGATTGATCGGAAACCAGAGTTGCCTCATAGAGCATGACGGCGAGACCGAAGAACAGTGAGAAGTTCTTCTGGATCTGGGTGTATCCGTCCACTGAGCGCTTGGAGGAATTCCAGAACTTGGGTTGAAAGGCTTTTCTGACAAGCGCAGCGTAGGTCACGTTCATCCCATACGGCTTGGCGGCGTAAGGACCAAGCATGCTGTCGGTGGAAGAAACCTCCTGACCGGAAGAGAGGGGCTTAAGAGGCAACATTTTTACACCAATCTCTTCAAAAAGCCGCCCCTTACAGGACATTTCAAGATCGCTGCCCGGGGGGCCAACGGCCTGAGAGGCGAGACTGGAATCGCTGAGATTGACCGGATACGGCTTCAGATCTCCATTGGCCGCTGCGACCAGAACGCTATTGGCCGGATCGATGCCGGCACTCGGGTCACGCCAACCGAACGGGTTGCGCCCGTTAAAGATGTTGCTAGCCCGGCCATCCCAGAAATTGCGGAAGTAATAGATCGCGTTGATGACTGTCGGAGAATTACGCGGCTCAACCTGTCGCGCATTGACGCCCTTAATGGAAAATACCGGGCTTAGAACCTCCCTACAGTTATCTCTGGGTACGTCGCCGAGTCCGGTAATCGTGTTGGAACTGTTGCCGGCGCCGTGAATGTAGTCGTAGCGGAACACCCCCTGAGAGGAGACAATGTTCGGCGAATCGTAGATCACATTGGAGTTCCTATTATTCGGATCGGACAGTTTATGCGTCGGGAAATCCTTGGCGGTCAACTTGTAGTTCGGACCACCCCCGACCTCTGAGACGACACCCCCAGAAAGCTTCGAGGCCGGCTTGTACCAGACGCCCTGCAAGGAGGAGTCGACGGCACGGAATTGCGGATTGAGTTGATTGACGACGCGGTTGTCTGCCCCGGCCTGGAAGTGGCAACTCGCGCAGGCCAAGCCGTCGCTACCAAGCTGCATATCCCAAAAGAGCGCTTTCCCCAAAACTTTCGCCGCCTGCATGTCCGCCACAAATTCCGAGAGGTTCACCGGAAGAGGCACTGTCGTGAGATTTAGCGGGCCTGGCTGCGGGGGGCGATCGGGCGGAAAGAGGCCGGCCTGCGCGACGGCCGGGAGATGGCACAGGGCAAGCAAGATGGCACACCCAACGGCGCGAACAACAAGGCCAACAGGGGTGCCGGGGCGAGCGGAGCCGAGTCGAAACTGTGAATTTGTCTGATCCATACTATTTTCCAAACTAAGTGGTTCTGCGTACGAGTACATAAGTAGAAGTACTTACATGAGCACGTGTAAGTTACGCGATTTTCCGTTTGTGTCGTGCAATCAAACGGCGCTCTAAATTGATGGTAATCAGCAAAGATACGAACTCGCAAGTACCGTTAACAAATTGAACCTATTGATACAGTCCAGTACTAATTTGCAATTCGAACAGTACTAGCACCAAATTATCAGCAGACCGATTCAAGTGTCTCTTACCCGGAGTCAAAAAGGATTCGGTCAGGGTTGCAGGGGTCGTACTGCGCCGGCTCGTGAAGTGGTGGGCCATAAGAGCAGTGGCGCCACACCTGCGTACCACCCCGACGAACTCGGCAACACCGTAGACGTTATCGGCCCCAGCCGTCGCCGGACGGCCCAACGGCTTTGACGCAGCGTCTCAATCGCAGCGTCCCGCTCCGCCGTTCCCGCCGCCTGTGTCACCCGCACATCGATCAACACTCCATTGCGCTTCTCGGCAATCACTTGCCCCATAATGACCAGCTTGAATTGGCCGCCCCGTGTGTTTGTGAAGAATTGTGCTTCAGGCTCGGCCAGTGATTCATCCATCGGCGGTGGCGGCTTCAGAACATCGAGGATGCTCACGGAATGATGTAAACGGCTTCTCCGGAATAAGAGGAGCGATATGGGATGAGACGAAGAGGTATTGGACCGGCTGATGGCCGGTTAACAGAAGCCCGAGGATCGATGGGGCGAAACGGACGGCTCAGGCAGATCGAGAGGCGGCTGCTGGAACGGGCGCTGTATGCGGAATTGAAGCACCATTAGGCTACCCCAAAAGGGCGGTGGAAGGACGCAACAGCGGAATCAGCCGGAACGGAATGAGCCGGAAAACCCTGCAGCCCGAGCAAAGACCTCTGGAATTCGAGGTGGCACGGGACCGCAGCGGGACGATTGAGCCGCGGATTCTCCCGCGGCGCGGCGGCAACCGGCGCATTCAAAGAGTTCTCCGCTCCGCCCTCCGAACTCACCAGCAGCCGCATCCTCCTCAACTGGGATAAAGCCGGCGACGGAGCGCACCGCAACTGGCGAACCGGTCCCGCCTCTCGGAAATCTGGCTCCTGCGCGGCGCCCGCCGGCGGCGCGCTGAGTAGCTTATGGAAACAGCAACACCCCCCTCCTCGGCTTACCAGCAGCCGGAGGCAGGGGGGGCAGCTCTGTCCCGGTACTAACGCGAAGCGCGCGCCGCGGTCTCTCGTGCGACGCGACGGCGGCGCAACACTTCAGGAATGGCCAGCAACACCGCGCCAAAGGCGAACGTGAACAGCGTCGATGGCTCTGGAGTCTCCGACACCGCCGAGGGCGCATTGCGTCCCAAAGCCTGCGCGGGGGCAAACCTTAATGCCTGCACAGACTGCGTGCCCGACGTCTCTCCAATCGCGATCGGAGGAGTGGTTTCGGTCAATGCATCAATGGAAGGCGTTACCAACTCGGCCTCAGAATCATGCGATCCCGATCCGTGAACCACATTCGAAAGCATCGACTCTTCGGAAGGCGCCGAGGACCCAGAGGAGGAAATCCCTGCTAATAACGCATCGCTTCGGCGCAACTGTGCCAGCCAGGCATCCTCGTACGCGCTCATCGAAAACTCGGTATTGCCAAGCTCATTCATCACAAAATACGGAGCAACAGAAGCGTTTCGCTCAGGCAGTGCGTAGCCGCCCATGACGTAGGGCAATGCCGCCTGCACATCCTCCACCGGGCTGTCATCGTCCAGCGCGATCCGCTGCCAAGCCATCATCGTCGGTGCCGAAACATCTTCGATGCGTGCCGCCGCCAGCGCCGGGGTATCCTCGTCTGGCTGCTGTTCAAACTGACGCCATGTGACAAAGTTCGATGGAATAGATGCTCCACCAAGAAGGAATGGACTCGACCATCCGCAGATTCCCGCGAAAATCAGGGTCGCGACGGCGAATCGAACGCTAGTGTACATACTCATGAAACGCTAAACTCCGAGTGAAATGGATTAACGGTGCTATACCGCAAGTTATGGCCTTCCCGGGTAGAGAAGGTTCATGTGACGTTGCCGTTGAGACTGTGCGGCGCCCGTCTACATCAACGAGATTAGCGGTCAGGGGCTATTTCGGGCATGACGCTGACGTACTGATTTTAGGCAAACCGGCGTACCGATTTTTTCCGGCAAAAAAGTACCAGAAAGGCACCGGGCCTGCCCATCCCAATAGGTACCTGAGTACCGGCATCCCATGCAATTCCGATGGTTTTCCGCGCCGGACCGGAAAATCTCAGGACGAATCGGCTTCTTCTTATCACGCTCAGCCGCAGGCGCCCTATCAACCTATATCCGGCAGCCGGGTTGAGCGCCGAGGCTGGTAAGTACAAGGAACGAGGGCGGATTAGCAGCCCGGTACGCCCCCCCGCTCCATCCCCGGCCGCGAAAAGCCACACAACCATCGGCTCTGCTCACAGATCGATTCCCTGTGCGCCATCCACCACAAGACTGGACCGGTGCACAAGCAACAGCCTCCGCATCCGGTTCGTCAGGGTTTCGGAACTGTCACCACCGAGCTGTCCGTCTTCAATAGACTCAGCAGAATCGAGCGCTCCGTCACCGTGAGTCCGATCAGGTGCCTCGGCTGGTTGGAGAACCGGTAAGGGCTCAAACGGTGATCATGAAAACTGATCACTTCCTGCTTGTCTCCCACCGGTTTGCCGCTTCCCGGATCGATCTCCCGGCGCCAGACGCATATCCAACCATCGACGTCGCTGAGAAAATAAATATATCGTGAATCAGGAGACCATTGCGGCGAATCCGCCCTTGCGTCGGATGTTTCCACGCCGATCCACTTCTCCTGGGTAATTTCCCGCCCTTGGGAAAATGGGGCCAGGTAGATATGCTCCGGCCCCAGACCTTGATCAACCGCGAAAGCAACCCATTTCCCATTCGGCGACAAAGTCCCGCCTAACACCGAATACAACGGATGCTGCAGAAGCATCCATCGATTCGAGGTCGGCAAATCGATCGCCGCGATTCGGTTCCGCGAGTTCGGCACCTCGTATAAAAGGGTGCGCCCATCCGCACTCACGTCGGTCGGCGGCCCGCAATCCTCACAAATGCGTTTGTATTCTCGAGCTCCCGGACGTGAATAGTAGATCGCCTGTCTGTCAATTCCAGGCACCGGACCGTTCTCCAGGACCCGGTAGTACACCCGCTCCCCATCCGCCGTGACCCGGGTGCGCCTCGTCGATGCTGGAATCGGAATATCGACATCCGTGTTGCCGCCTTTGCGAAGAAGCGCCCGAAGGCTGTAAGCGCCTCCCGCCGCCGGTTCCAGGTAAGTGACCACGTCACCGTTGCGGGATGCGGACGGCCCTAGTGCATCCCGTGTAGTTAGCTTCACCGGATCGCCTGTAATTTTTCCCGAAGCATGATCAACAGGAATCTCCCACGTACCGCGTTCAAATGCCAACTTTGAGTAACTCAACTCCGTTTGTGAGGAAGCGGGATGCGCCGTGATACCGGCCTCGTCCGGGAACACCTTTTCCGGGTCCCCCTTCAGTTTCCAATCGGCATCGAAGGAAATCCGCCATAACGCCGAACGGCCAGCCCGTTCTAACGGCAAGATGAGATCGCGGCCACTCCAGGCAAACTGCGCCCGGGATAAAACAGACGGATGCGGACGCAAGCCCAGCCGCTGCAGGCTCGCGAAGACGCCGAGTTTCCTGGCTGTCCTGCTAATCTGCCGATTGGCGTCCGGCTCCGGATACAGCCAGAAATCATGTTCCTCTGTAGCCGATCCGGCCTGCCCCGTGCCGCAGATAAGAATGAACTTGATGTCGGGAGACCAAACGGCCCCATGGGCATCATCAAACTCTCTGGCAATCGGCAAGGGCTCCAAGTCCCGGTCCAACGGCGCTACGTACACCCGGCCGAAGCGGGTTTGGGGATCTTGTACCCAATACACAAGATTGTTTCCGTCCGGCGAGAACGAAGGGTCTTTGCCAAATCGCGCAATCAATCGTCCACTATGCCCCGGTTGCGAGGGAATAATGTAAACCCCTCCAGGCGCACAGTCCTCCCGGTAGGCAATCCATTTTCCATCCGGACTGATGGCAGGCTGGACTTTCGGACAGCCCCCCCGCGTCAGCAACTCCCTCTTTGCCGGCGACCGCCGCTCCGCCCGCCAAAGTTGCAATTGGCCATCGGCGGGATCCGCGGATACGTACGCCAGCCAACTACCATCAACGGACAATGCCGGGTAGGCCTCAAAGGGACCTGCCGACTGTAGTTTCACAAATCGGCTGTTTGCCCCCGCCGTTTCTTTCCGGAAATCCGTCAGCTGGTGCCCGAACAGCCAAATTCCGGCAACTGCGGCGAGAATCGCCCCACCCAGTGCCCACGGCCGACCCCACTTTGACACGGGAACCGGCCCCGGTACGCCCGTGGTCTCCGGAGTTTCTGCCCCGCTTTCCGAAGTGCCTGGCTCACTCACGGGACGCGCCAGACCTTCGTCGGCCTTGGCTGGCGTAGACTCTAACGGACTCACCGCCTGCCCAACCTCCTCGATCTCCACGCCGTGGTCATTCAAGCTCGGTGCTTCAATTGGTTTGCCTTGGGACGCTTCGTTCGTTTCAGGCGGCGGAGTGTCCAGCCATTGAAACTGCGCTACGTATTCGCCAACTGGGATAGAGATACGAAGGCCGGTCGTTTCTCCTCGTTGGCGGTAATAAATATCCAATCGAGCCCGAAGCCGGATCACCGCCACGCGAATGCTCGCGTCAAGCCGTGCATCAAACGTCGCGGGCTTCTCAAAAACATCAACCGCGATCGTATATTCCTTCAACTTATCCGGATTCGAACTGTCCAACGAATGGCTTACCAGATATCTGAGTAATTGACCCGCCCGTTTTGATCGTTGAAACGCTGGCGTTGCGCAAATGGCATCCACATGAAGAAGGATTTCCTCTCGAGTACGGTTATTAGCGGGCAATCAGACTTTCACCTGTTAACTGAATTTCGTCGGATCACTACGGTACAAAAATGCGCCCCTTACACCGACTCTGTGCCTTCCCCAAGGCTCATCGCGCTCGCTCCACAGCATCACATCAGCCGATTTTGCGAAATGTTTTAACACCATATCATAAATCTCGGGGAAGAAAGACCCCAAGCGTCCTGGGCGGTCAGGACTGCCAGTACGAGCTACGCCTGAGCCGGGATGCTCGGGCAAAAACGAAAACGGAAGGGCCCGGTGTTGGAACCCTCCCGCATCCCGGCTTCTGGCGCGGTATTCGGTGTGCTCACCAGCACGTTCCTTTTTCTTGGCTGGTTCGCCCGGTGCATCTGCGGGAGGCGGGGCAGCCAGTATCCAAAAAGAAAACCGCCGCCGGCGTTATGAGCCGGCGGCGGTTTTTTCAGCAGAGCGATTCTACGCCGCGGAGCGGCGGAGTATTAGGCGCGCTCGATCCGGACGGGACGGCCGGGTTTCTTCTTGCTGCCGCCTTCGATTCCGTCCTTGGCCAGCAGAACAGACTCCGCTTTCACGGGACGGCCCGGCTTCTTCTTGCTGCCGCCCTCGATTCCGTCCTTGGCGAAAACCGAACCGGCGAGGAGCAGTGCAAAAGCTGCAAAAGCACTTTTTTTGAACATCATTTTTCCTTCTTAAAACGTTCTTGTCAGTTTGACTATCATAGTGGGCTTCATAGGAGACCTTTAACCAGTTCTGCATTTTGGTATCCGGTCTACCTCTGAAAGCCGCTGATCGCACCCGATCAGACCGGCTTCGGATGAAGCTGGAACTGGCTGGACGGTCCTGGTCGTGTCGCCTGCCGCTCAATCTGCCAGGTTAAGCAGGGAGAGCCAAAGAGACGCCGTGTCCGGAAGCCGCGGCCATTCTGCGTGGTGAGAGTGCGATGTTCACCGGCGGTGGCCTGGAATCGCAAAAAAAA
>CANIVU010000093.1 GCA_947470805.1 Acidobacteriota bacterium
TTTCTTGGGGTCGACGTTGACGGTGTCGGTATGGCCCATGATGAGCAGCGGGCGCTTCTTGCCGGTGCCCTTGAGGCGGGCGACTACGTTGGGGCGATCCTTGTTGACGGCGAAGATTTTGACGTCGACGCCTTCGGCTTCGAGTACCTGTTTGAGGTACATGGCGGCGGGGAGTTCGGTGCCGCCGGGATCGCTGGTATTGAAGCGGAGGAGCGTCTGGTAATGACGCATGGTCTCCTCCTCAATCACTTTCCAATCTTGGGCCGCGCAGGCGGCTGCACAGAGGAGGAGGAGGGCGCGGGTCATTATTTTTTAGCGGGTGGAGTGGATTGTTTGCGGACCTGTTCGAAGTACTGCTGCACGTACTGCTGATGCTGGAGGGGGACTTCGTCGCGGTGGATTTCGCCGCCGCTTTCGGCGTGTTTGGCGGCGGAGTTGGAGTATTGCGTGCGGAGTTGCTGCTTGCCGCCGTTGACTTCCACCATCACCTCGCCGGCGATGTCCTTGGCTCGTTTGCCGATGATCTCGCTGATCTTGCCCATGGCCTGGAGCTGTTCGGCATCCTTGATGGACTTGTCGCCATCGGCTTTGCCAACGCCGCTTTTCGCGTCGGGCGGGGCCTGCATGCTGGCGGATTTGTCGCCGCCCTGGCCTTGCGCCTGCGCCTGTTTTTCGTTCGCCTCGGCGCCTTCGTCACCCGGCTGTTCGGCACCCTTCTGGGACTCATTGCCTTTGCCGGGCTGTTTGCCGGGTTGCTGGCCGCCCTTCTGCTGGCCGCCTTTTTCGCCACCCTTTTTGTTGTCCGCCTGCTGCTGGCCTTCCTGCTGGTTGGGCTGTTTCAGCTTGTTCATCATGTTGGCGAAGGCGTCCTTCATCTTGTCCATCATGCTGTTCTTGGCTGCCTGCAGATTGTTGTCGCCGCTCTTGGTGCCCTGCTTGGCGTTTTTGGCGTCCTGCGGTTTGCCTTCTTCGGACTTGCCTTGTTTGCCAGGGTCGTTGGGGTCCTGGTTCTGCGAATCCTGTTTACCTTCACCGCCTTCGCCTTCGCCGGGGTTGCTGCCTTTGCCTTCGGTGGCGGCTTTGCCTTTTTCGCCGCGGACGGTGTCAGAGAGATCGTTGACGTCGGGGATGTCGGCGGTGGAGATCTCGCCTTCCTTCGCCATTTCAATTTTGGTCAGTTCGTCCTTGGCGTTTTCGTCGGGGGAGAGGCCGAGCTTCTGGAGTTCTTCGTTGAGCTTGGTCTGATCGGACTTGGCCATCTGCTTCTTGCCGGTGATGGAGGAGAAGCGGAAGACGTCGATGACGGCTTCGGAAACGGGGGCGGAGAGGTCGAGCGTGTTGAGGATACCGTATCGGATGCCGACGAGGGTGAATGCGGCCAGGGAGAGGGCTGCGACGGCGTAGGTGGTCTTCGGCCACTGCATGGGGACCGCGGTTTCCGGGGAGAGGGTTGTGGCGAGGCGGGCGGCGACGGCGCGTTGGGCCGTGACCATGGGGCCGGCTTCGGTTTGGAAGTGGAAGGCGGTGGAGAGAGCGTCGTAGGTGGCGAGGCGCGCGTCGACCATTTGGGCCAGGCGGTAGAGCGTGGGCTTGTGCTTCTGGAACTGCCAGACGCCGACGCCGAAGGCGGTGACGAAGAGCAACACGGGCCAATACCAATCGAAGATCTGGGTACCGGCGAGCAGGAGGATGACGAGGCCGGAGAGGCCAAATACAAGGGCGGTGAGCGAATGGCGCACCAGTTCGGTGGTCATGTGCCGACGGCGCACATGAGCCAGAAACGCGAGCAGGGATTCGGTCTCGGGCAAGATGGATTGGCCTCCGGAGATTGTTTCTTTTATTCTACGCCGGATGCGCGGACGCGGACGTAGGGAGTGCCGCGGGAATCGCGGTGAACGTCGAAGTGGGGCGAGATTTCGCGGGGTTGGCGAGGGCGGGCGGCGAGTTGGCGTTCTCCCCAGCCCAGGGCGGCTGCGAGCAGGAGGCCACAGATTGTGCCGGCGGCGATGGAGATTGCGGAGTTCACAGTTTCTTAGACGCTGAGGTTTCGGGAAAAGCTGTTTACTTGAGGCAAATATCGTCTGGGGTATTGGCTGCGCGGTCGGGGCCGAGGCTGCAGACGCGCGGGGCGTTGTTGACGAGGGTGTATTGATAGGGCGAGTCCCAGGGATCGGTGGTGAGGGGGATTTGTTTGGGGAATTCGCCATTCTTGCGTTGGCTGGCGTTGGCGTAGTTCAGGTAGGCGTCGAGTTGAAAGCGGGCGACGTTGGTGAGAGGCGTACGGTGTGACGGGCCGTGCCAGCTGACGGTGTAGACGAGGAAAACAGAGACAGCGACAGCGAAGAGTATTTCGGGTGCATACTTCATGCTGGGATTGACGCAACCGCTTGACGTTTGGCCGGAAGACGTGAAATAACAATCGTGACTATGCGACGCAGAGACGTATTTCAATCCGCGGCACTGGCCGCGACGGCCGCGATGGAAGCCCAAGGGGCGCCCGCCAAATCGAAAGGTGCCGGCAAGCCGGTGAAAATGTATGTCGGAACGCAGAACTCCGACAGCGAAGAAGATCTGATCACGTTTGCCGCCTTGGGCGTGAACAACATTTGCAGCGGGTTGCCTTCGCGGAAGCTGGATGAAAAGTGGAGTGTGGAGAGCCTCGTCAAGCTGCGGGAGCGTGTTGAGAAACATGGGATCAAGCTCGACATGGTGCCGCTGCCGTTGAGTTCGGCTTACATCACGAAGGCCGAGTATCCGGCGATCATGATGGGGACGAAGGGCGAGCGGGACAAGGCAATTGACGAAGTCTGCCAGATTATCCGCAATATTTCGAAGGCCGGGATTCCGGCGGCGAAGTACAACATGTCGATCCTGGGCGTGGTGCGCACGCCGACGACGAAGGGCCGCGGCGGGGCCGATTACAGCACTTTCAAATACGCCGTGGGCAAGCAAGAGCCGGCGTTGACCGAAGCCGGGCCTGTCGATCCGGACACCTATTGGGAGCGGATCACGTATTTCCTGGAGCGCGCGGTGCCGGTGGCCGCCGAGCACAAGTTGAAGATCGCCTGCCACCCGAACGATCCGGGCATGCCGAACGGGAAGAACTGGCGCGGCGTGGTGCCGGTGTTGGGGCGCGTGGAGGGGTTGAAGCGGTTTGTTTCGATCAAAGAGAATCCTTACCACGGGCTGAACTTCTGCCAGGGAACGATCTGCGAGGGGTTGGAGAATCCGAATAAAGAGATTCACGACATCATTCGCTATTTCGGCAACAAGAAGAAGATCTTCAACGTGCACTTCCGCAACATTGAAGGCAAGATTGGCGACTTCCGCGAGACGTTCCCGGATAACGGCGATGTGAACATGATCGAAGCCATTCGGACGTATCGCGAAGTGGGCTACGACGGGATGATTATGCCGGATCACGTGCCGCACGTGGGCGGCGATACGCGCGGGGCCAAGTCGTTCGCATTCTGCTTTGGCTATATCCAAGCACTGATTCAGATGCTAAAAATGGAGGGGTAATGATTCGGCTTCCGCTTCGCTGGTCCGGTGCCTTGCCTAAGGGCGATCTGGCGCCGTTGAATTGCCTCTACGGAGGCGGCGAAGGGATGCCGGTGTTATCCGCCGCAGAGTTGCAGGGCGTCCAGATCCCCAAGGACGCCCTGTGGCCTTCGGTGCGGGTGAATCGCCGGGGAGGCGATGCGGCGGGGCCGACGGGGTTGCCGTGGGTGAACGCGAACGGGTGGTTGATCCGGATGTTGCAGTTCCGCGATGCGACACGGGGCGTGATGCTGGACGTGAAGCCCGATGCCGAGGCGCGGCCGGCGGGGCATGTTTTGCAGGTGACCGAAGCGATGGCGTATGGAGCCACGGCGGTGGTGACGCACACGGCGGAGACGTGGCCGGCGGTGCAGAAGGCGATGCGGTTTTTCCTGGGGCATGCGGCGTGGTGGGCGTGGGAACCGGTGGCGGCGTTGGCGGTGATTAGCGAGTTTGCGGGCGAGATGGAGACGGCGGCGGGGGAGTGCTTGAACCTGTTGACGCGGCGGCAGGTGGGGTTCAAGTTGGCCCTGCCGGGCGACGTGGCGGCGTTGGCAAATGTGGGGGCGGCGGCGTGGGTTTCGAACGCGCCGGTGCCGATGGAGAAGTATTTGCCGTGGGTGCGAGGGGGCGGGACGTTGATTGTGCATGGCAAGGGCGCGGGGCGGGCGGAAGGGAAGGGGCGGATTATTGAACGTCCGGAGCCTTGGGAAGATTTCTATGCGGCCGCGGCGGGGGTGCATCTGGCGTTGACGCGGAAGACCGATGTTGTCCGGTTGTGGAATGCGGGTTCGTTTAATGCGTTTTATCAGTCCGAACCGGGCGGCAAGCGCGGCGTGGTGCAGCTGTTGAATTATGCCGGGAACCGTAGTTCCGATGACACGTCGGTATGGATCGCGCGGCCGTGGAAGACGGCGGTGCTTACCACGTTTGATGGGCAGACACCCTTGAAGCCTACGGCCACCAATGGTGGAATAGAGATACCGCTTCCTCCGTTGGGAGTCTACGCGGCGATCGAACTGGAGGCATAGCGGTGATGATCAACAGACGCGATTTTCTGGCAGGCGCGGCGACGGCCGCCTTGATACAGCAGCGCGCCGTGGCCGCGCCGATTGCTCCGGTGGCGATTCAGCGGTGCCGGACGTACGGCGCCGGGTTGGAGCCGACGATGCGGCGGCTGTTCGACGGCATTGGCGGGTTGGGGCGGCTGGTTAATAACAAGACTGTCGCGATCAAAGTGAACCTGACGGGGCGGCCCTCGCAGCGGTTGGGGCATTCGCCGGCGGAGTTGGCGCATTGGACGCATCCGCGGGTGATCGGCATGACGCTGCACCTGATGAACGAAGCGGGGGCGAAGCGGATTCGGATCCTGGAGAGCCCGTGGTCGACCACCGATCCGTTGGAAGAGTACATGATGGAGGCGAATTGGGATCCGTCGCTGATCCTGAACGCCGCGAAAAAAGTGGAGTTTGAGAACACTAATTATCTGGGCAACGCGAAGAATTACGTTCGATTCAAGGTGCCCAACGGCGGGCATATGTTTCCGGCCTACGACCTGAACCACAGCTACGCCGATTGCGATGTGTTTGTGTCGATTGCGAAGTTGAAGGAGCATGCCACGGCGGGCGTGACGCTTTCGATGAAGAACTGTTTTGGCATTACGCCGTGCACGATTTACGGCGATGGCGCGGGCGAGAAAGAACCGGGGTTGGTGCCGGTGGGTGGACGCGGATCGGTGATCCACAGCGGGTCGCGGAAGCCGTCGTTGAGCGCGCCGCAGGAGTTGCATCCCGATTCGCCGCGCGACGGCGGGTATCGTGTACCACGCGTGGTGGCGGATTTGAACGCGGCGCGGCCGATTGACCTGGCGATTATTGAAGGTGTGGAGTCCATGGCGGGCGGGGAAGGGCCTTGGATTCGCGGGACGCGCCGTTGTAGCCCGGGGGTGATTATTGCCGGTACGAACGCCGTTTGCACCGATGCGGTGGCGACGGCTGTTCTTGGCTTCGACCCGATGGCGATGCGCGGCACGCCGCCGTTTGAAACCTGCGACAACACGCTGGCACTGGCCGAGCAGTTGGGCGTGGGCTCCCGCGATTTGAGCAAGATTGAGGTGGCCGGCGCGCAGATCGCCGATGTCCGCTACATGATTCGCAAGGCGTAATTGAGCGCTTTGCCGCGGCCGGGCAGAGAGCCCGGCGCAGAAACGATTTTTCTATGTCCTATCAAGCATTACCTACGCACGCACTCGTTCATATTGCGCAAACCATTCAGGTCTCGATGCAGAGCCTGGTGGCGACGATCAGCCTTTTTGATGAAGGCGGCACCGTTCCGTTCATTGCGCGTTACCGCAAGGAAGTGACCGGCAATCTGGACGAGGTGAAGATTTTATCCATTCAGGAGAAGCTGGAATACCATCGCGAGTTGGAGGAGCGGCGCAGCACCGTACTCGACTCGATCAAAGAGCAGGGCAAACTGTCGCCGGAGTTGCAGGCGAAGATCGAAAAGACGCTGGATAAGAGCGAACTGGAAGATCTGTATCTGCCGTACAAGCCGAAGCGGAAGACGAAGGCCAGCGTGGCGCGGGAGAAGGGGTTGGAACCGCTGGCGATGTTCCTGTGGGAGCAGCAGGCCAATGGCAAGCCGTTGAGCGAGTTTGCCGGATCTTTCGTGAATGCTGAGTTGGGCGTGGCGACGGTGGCGGAGGCCCTGGAAGGGGCGCGCCATATCATCAGCGAAATGGTGGCGGAAAACGCCGATTATCGCAAGGCCGTGCGGCAGCAGATGATGGAGAAGGGCAAGGTGTCGGCGAAGGCGATTCCGGGGATGGAAGACCCGGAGGGCAAGTACAAAATGTACGCCGACTTTGCCGAGCAGGCGAAGAATATTCCGTCGCACCGCATGCTGGCGATCCGGCGCGGGGCGAAGGAAGGGTTCCTGCATTTTGAGATTGAAGTGGACCGGGACGAGACGGTGGCGTGGCTGCGGTCGCGCGTGATTCAGCAGCCCGGCGAGTGGGAAAGCCACTTGTCGGAAGCCATTGAAGACGGCTACGACCGGTTGTTGAATCCGTCGATTCAGACCGAGATCCGGCTGGAGTTGAAGGACCGTTCCGACGAAGAGGCGATCAAGGTTTTCCGGGAGAATCTGGAGAATTTGTTGCTGGCGCCGCCGGCCGGGCAGTTGAAGGTGATCGGCATCGATCCTGGCATCCGTACAGGCTGCAAGATTGCCGTGGTGGACGATACGGGGAAGATGCTGGCGCATACGGTGATCTATCCTTTGGAGCCGAAGAACGACGTGATTGGCTCGGCGCGGACGCTATCGATGTTGATCAAAGAGCATGGCGCGCAGGCGATCGCGATTGGCAACGGGACGGGGTCGCGCGAGGTGTCGCAGATTTTGACCGATTTCCTGCGGCAGGCGGGGCTGGGGGAGATCTTCCAGGTGACGGTGAGCGAGGCCGGGGCGTCGGTGTATTCGGCTTCCGACATTGCGCGGCAGGAGTTCCCGGATTTGGACCTGACGGTGCGCGGCGCGATCTCCATTGCGCGGCGGTTGCAGGATCCGCTAGCAGAGCTGGTGAAGGTTGATCCGAAGGCGATTGGCGTGGGGCAGTATCAGCACGACGTGGACCAGCGGAAGTTGAAGCAGGGGCTGGAGCAGACTGTCGAGAGCTGCGTGAACCGCGTGGGTGTGGATTTGAATACGGCGTCGTGGGCGCTGCTGCGGTATGTGGCCGGGGTGACCGAGCGCACGGCTCTGAAGATCGTCGAGTATCGCAATGAACACGGGCGTTTCAAGAGCCGCATGCAGCTGATGGCGGTGCCCGGCTTCGGGCCGAAAACGTTTGAGCAGGCGGCTGGATTCTTGCGCATTCGCGGCGGGGAGAATCCGCTAGATATGACCGGGGTGCATCCGGAGTCGTACCCGGTGGTGGAAAAGATTGCGGCGTCGATGAACGTGAGCGTCGATGAGCTGATCAAGCAGCCGGAGTTGGCCGAGAAGGTGAAGATCGAGGGCTTCAAGACGGAGACCGTCGGCATCTACACCTTGGGCGACATCAAGGAAGAACTGCGGAAGCCGGGCCGCGATCCGCGCGATAAATTCGTGGCGCCGAAGTTCCGCGAAGACGTGAAGGAGATGAAAGATATCTCCGCTGGCATGGCGCTGGAAGGCGTTGTGACCAATGTGACGAAGTTCGGCGCGTTCGTGGATATCGGTGTGCATCAGGACGGGCTGGTGCATGTGAGCGAGATCAGCCACCGGTTCATTACCGAGCCGAGCGAGGCGCTGAAGGCGGGGCAGATCGTGAAGGTGCAGGTGCTTTCGGTGGACTTGAAGGCGAAACGCATCGCGCTGTCGATCAAGGCGTTGGAGCCGAAGCCGAAGCAGGCGGGGCCCGGTGGGGGCGGCGGACGGCCGCAGCAGGCGCCGCAGCAGCGGAATCAGCCGAGCATGCAGGACAAGCTGGCTGCGTTGAACTCCAAGTTCAAGACCCGCTGAGCGCTTTGCGGGCTTGCCATAAATGACGCCGGGCGTGGGCCGTGAGAATGCCAATCGCGGCCCCGACCGGGAACTTGATCTTATCGCTGGCCGGGGAGGTGACGCGGATGGCGGCGAGGTCGAGCCCGTCGGCCAGGAGCAGCAGTTTCTGCAGTTCGGCGTGTTGGGTGAGGTAGGCGGCGAGCGCGGCGGCTACGTCCGGTTGCGGGCGCGGAGCGAAGGTGGCAGGCGCTTTTACGCGCATTCGCACGGGCGGCTCCAACATCCACAGGAACGTGCGGGCCAGGAAGCCGTATTGGAATGGGCCTTCCCCGGTGGCACCGTTGGCGCGGCCCTCTTCCAGCGCTTGACGAAGCACAGGGACGTATTTTTCGGCCGTAACGGCGACGTGGTCCAGGCACTCGGCCACCGACCACCCGCCGCCGGGGGCGGGGCGAGTGAGCTCGGCAGGGGAATGGCTGTCGACCAGGGCACTGGCTTCGGCGTTGACTGAATCAATCTGGCGTGCGTAATCTTCGAGTTCCAAGGACGACAAGTCAATCCCCTCCCGGGACGTGTTTCAGTGCGGATTTGTCGACGTAGACGATCTCTTCCAGCAAGCTTTCCTGCGAGAGCTTGGCTTCGATGATGAGCCAGAAGCCGCCCCAACTCATGAAGAGCGCGCCGAGAATGCCGAGTGAGACGGGGAGCCAGCTGAGACGGTCGATGAACAGCGATGCAACGCCGATGGAGACGCTGGTGGCAACGAACGAGCCCGCGGCGAGGTAGAACGTAATCATCACCCGGGCGAGCATACGGGCGCGGCGGCCGCTGTAGTCCAGCATGCGCAGCAGCATGGCGATGCGTTCCTGGCTGAGAGGTTTTTGGGTGCCGGGATCGATCTGAAATTCCAGTTGATCGGAGATGCGGCGGATGCGGTCCACGCAGCGTCCGAGGCGGTTGGACGTCGAGAGGATAAAAGTCCCGGACGCGGAAAGCAAAAGGGCCGGGGTAATCATCGAAGTGAGTACCGCCAGCCCTTTGGAAAGCGTGAACAGCTCTGGATCGTTGAGCAGATTCGGCAGGGTTACCACATCCCCAGTTTAGCGGGAACCCGTGCGGGGGAACTACTCTTCCTGTTTCCCGTTGACGCGGAGGCGAATGACGTTCGGGCCGACGTTGTCTTCGGTGATGACTTTGTAGTCCGAGGGAACCTCGAAGAGCAGGCGGCTGGGTTCGCCGCGGCGCAGGTTGGTGAGTTTGTAGGTGCTTTCGCCCATGCGCGGGTCCTTGCGGGTGGTCATGACGGTGGTCTTGAGTTCGTTGGAGAACCAGCGTTCGGAGACGGTGTCGAGCGCGCGGTCGTTGCCGATCTGGCCGGCGGGAATGGTGATGGTGGAGCGGGTGCCGGTGGCCTCCACGCCTTCGATGATGCGCTTGCCGAGGTCGTCGGTTTTGACGTTGGTGGAAGTGGCGGCGGGGCCATCACCGATATGGATGGTCTGCGCCATGACGGCGCCGGTGCGCATTTCACCGGCGATAGCCGTGGGCATCGGCATGCGCGGTAGTTCGATGGGGCCCTGGTTGTTTTCGGTGATCACCACTCCTTTGCCGTCTTCCACGCGGCGGGTGATGACGACGTTGCCGGTGTCGCGGGTGGTGGTGAACGTGTTCACCTTTGCCGTGGCCGCGCCGAGGTTGATTTTGCGGGCGGTCTTGTTCTGGGGATCGAGAACGTAATCGATTTTGGCGACCGGGTCGTGGATGAAGATGGTCTTGTGGTCGGTGCCGCCGGTGAAGGGGCCGATGGCGTTGATGGTGATTTCGCGGCGGGTGCGGCCCTCGCCATCGCGGGCGAAGGAGGTGGTGTTGGCGGCTTTGATGCGATTGCCGTCGGCCAGCACCTGGATGTTCTCCGTGAGGAAGTCGCCCGTGAACGGGACGCCTTTTACGAGCGTGGTTTCAAAACCCATCTCCGCGCTCATGAATGTGAATCCGCTCATGGCGGTTGCGCCTGCGGCGGGGGCCGCGATCACGTGGATTTGTTTGTTCTCGACGACCTGGGGCGTTTGCGCGAACAAGGCCGTGGCAGAGATGAATACCGGTACGAGTGCTTTTTTCATAGATTTCCTGTGTGAATTATTCAACGTTGCTGACGAGGCGGATGGCGCGCATGCTGCCATCTTCACCTAAGACCACATCCGCGGGAAGTGATTCGTTCCAGCGGTCCGCGCTGACGGCAATGCCGAAGCCGGGAAGAGAAGATTTGGGGAGACGAACGCGGACGATGGCGCCGCGCTCCATTGGTTCGAAGGCCTGCCATGCGCCGACCGGAATGAATTCGCCGGCGTCGGCGTTTTCCACGCGGCGGGGAGTGGTGCGTGGCCGGCGGGGGGACGGGGCGACCGCGAGTGTTTCCGGACCCGGATTGGGCGGAGCGATTGCAGGTACAGGCGGGTCGGATTGACGCGCAACGACGGGCGCCGGGAGCTCCGTTGGCACCACCGGGCGGGACAGCCAGAGGCCGACCAGAATGGCCGCGGCGATCGCGCCGGCAGCGGACACGCGGAGCAGGATGGAATGGCGATTGCGCCGCCGCAGTTCAGCCACCAGCGCATTTTCGATCCGGGGAGGCGCGCCGAGCCCATCGGCCCTTGCCGCGGCGGCCAGTGCGCCTCGGATACGCTCTTCCTCGGCATAAGACAAGACTGGGTTCCGGTCCGGTTTCATGATGGTATCCCCACGAGCGGTTTCAACTTTCCGGCCAGCAGCGCGCGGGCCCGGTGGAGCCGGGATCGCACCGTGCCGGTGGGGCAGCCGGCGATGGCGGCCACCTCGTCATACGAAAGCTCCTGCATATCGCACAGTACCAGCACCTCCCGGTAAACCGGTGGCAGCGTGGCCATGGTTTCCCGCAGGCGGCTGGACAGCTGTTCCTGTTCCAACTCTGTCACCAGGCACCCACCGGCGACCAGTTCGTCCTGCTCTTCGTCTTCGAGCGATAGATGCTGGCGGCGGCCTCGCAACTGCTTCAGAACCTGATTTCGGGCGACGGCGAACAGCCAGGAGAGAACGGTGCCACGGCTGGCGTCCAGCCGGCCGGCGTCGCGCAGCAGAGAAAGAAACGTCTCCTGCACGACTTCCGCGGCAACGTCGGGGTCACCGGAGAGATGCAATGCGTAGCGGTAGATGGAGGCTTGGCGCCGTCGGTAGACAACCAGGAACGCCGATTCTTCGCCGCGAGCCAGCGCAGGCAGGAGAACTTCGTCGCTCAGCTCCGTTTCCGCTTCGGGTTGTGTCCGCGTCCAACGTTTCCACATGCTCTGTCGTAAAGAGTATCCGGCCCGCAGCGAAAAAGTTCCCGGAATTTTAGAAAGACGTCGATCGAATGACAGCGCGGCGAATCGGGGCGGGCACGTCGTAGGAGTCGAACAGGCTGACCGGGCACCATACCAGCCCGCGAACTTCTTCTGAACCGACAAACTCCTCCGAGGAGGCACGGAAACTGAAAATCAGGTCGTGGTGCAGGTGAAATGGCTCTTTCTTGCGCCCGGGAATGCCGTGGACGTCGATGCCGACCAGTCGGGGCGGCACGGTTTGGTCTAGCTGTACCCCGGCCTCTTCCACGGCCTCGCGGCGCGCAGTCTCGGCGACGCGGTTGTCGATTCCGGCTTCCACGTGGCCGCCGGGGAGAAGCCAGCGGTTGAGTTTTCGATGGTGCACCAGCAGCACCATCTCCCGAGTGGGGTGAAGGATGCAGGCGGTCCCAGTGATGTGCCCGGGGGCAAACTGGGAGCGGGCAAACGGCATGGGCGTTTCCCGCAGCAGGCCCAGGCAGAGCTCGCGGCTCTTTTCGGCTTCTCCGTCGGAGGGGTCGTTCCACTCCGACAGCATCAGTACAAGCGAAGGAATGTCGATCACAGGTTCCGCTTCAGGAAGTTGATGATGTGGTATCCGTCCATAAACTTGAACGGCATTTCGCCCATGGTGTAGTGGCCGCAGGGCAGGACGACCACTTTGTTGGCTATGCCGCGACGCTGGACTTCCTGCACGATATCCTGCGACAGGCGCGGGATGAAAGTGGTGTCGTACTTGGTGTAGATAAACAGCGACCGTTTGTCTTTATGCTCGGCCAGCTTGTCGAGGAAGTTTACCGGGCTGATGGCGTTCCAAAGATTGCGCAATTGATCGAGCGAGACGTGGCTTTCCAGTCCCTGCTTGACGTGGATGGTGGAGAGTCCGGTCCAGACGACGTCGGCAACGTAGGTGGAGCAATGGTTGAAGACGTTGACGTTGATGCGCGGGTCGTGAGACGAGGCCAGACAGGCATAGCAGGATCCGATCGACGTCCCGCAGATGCCGATGCGGGTGTATCCCATTTCGTAAAGCCAGTCGATCATGGCGCGGATATCGGTAACGGCCTGACGGGTGGCGTCGATGGTCCGGCCAATATTCGAGGACATGGCGAAGTCCGCCCGGCTCAATTCGGCCGGCATACGGAAATCATGGTAGGGCAAACTAAGGCGAACAGCTGAGAGACCGAACTTTGCCAGCCCGGCGCACAGCCCGCCGTGTTGATTCTGGCTGGCGTTCCAGTGCGGGAGGACGATGACCGCCTTCCCATTATGCTTTTCGGCCGGGAACCACTCGCCATGAACAACATTATTTGCCGGGTAGGGAGTGCGGACGGGGGATTGGAATCGGACGAATCCGCCCTCCAACCGGAACTTTTCCGGCTTTTCGTAGGCGTAAAACTCATCGCTGTGCTCAATTGCCAGACGATTTAGTTCCAGGAGCCACTTTTCCGGTGTCTCACCTCCGTAGGGAAGCCTTTCGGCTACAGGCCAGCCTTCGGCCCAGTCGAGGCCCCATTCGAATGGCCTTACAACACGGTCAGTGGAGCGGAAGCAGAGATGTTTTTCCCAGTCGTTTATCCAACGGGTGTACAGAGACTTGATCATCAGAGGCGGGTTTGGGCAGGAAGCGCGAGGCGCTCTTTCTGCCAGTGTAGCAACTGGCGGCTGCACGGTAGGGAAATGACCTGAGAGTAGTGGATTTTGTGCCCTATCAAGGATCCAATCGCCAATTTATCAGTGAGAATAACCACAGGAGACCAAGATGGTCTGCCGATACTGCCAAAAAACAATCTCAATTACACATCGGCTCGTCGATAGTGAGTTCTGCTGCAAACAGCACCGGAATGCATTCACTGCCCGATCAGCGCGTGCCCTCCGCGAGATGGGGGAATTCACCTACTCGGTGGCGGATGTGCTGCGGGATACGGACGAATTCGCTGTTCCTAAGAATAAGAAGAAGCAGGCAGCGGGAACACGTTCGACGGCGACGGTTTTAGGGTTGGCAGCCTTAACGATCGCCGGTTTGGTGGTGATGGAGAAGTTTGGTGTTGGCGGGGCGTCGGCCGGGAAGAAGAGCGGTGAGGCCCAGCAGGGAACGGTGAGCCGGTTGGTGGGCATGGTTGTTGACCGAATGCCGAAGAACGCCTCTGGCGGCCTGCAGATCGAGGATAAGTTTCAGGCAGGACTTCGCAATTGGCTGCCGGCGCCGGGCACGGGAATGTCGGGCTGGCGGATTGATAACGGTTTGATGCGGCCCGGCGGGCTGCGGATTTGGGACGAATCCCGGAACCTGGCTGACTATAGCTTTCAGTTTGAAGGACGAGTGGAGAGCCGGTCGCTGGGTTGGGTGGTCCGAGCGCCGAACCACAACAACTATTACGCGGCGAAGCTTTCCATTCCGGAGCGCGGCGGCAACGCGCGACCGGAGATCATCCGTTTCTCGGTCATCCAGGGGCAGGAGTCGCGCCGCCAGCATTTCCCGATCCCGGTGCTGTTGGAGAAGGGTGAGTTCTATGAATATGAGGTCCGTGCGGTTGGCGACCGGATCCTGACGATTATCGGTGGCCGGGTGGTCGACCAGTGGCGCGACGCGCGCTTCCGCACCGGCGGCGTTGGGTTCTTCTCTGAACGGGGAGACAAGTCGTCGATCCGGTGGGCCAAGCTGCAGGAAGGCGAGAGCATCGCCGACAAATTGCGCAGCTACCTGACGTTCGGACTCATCATCCCTGTGATGTAGTTCCGGTCTAACGGACCGGAATCGCGAAGCCGCCGATCTGATCAAGTCGATCAAATATCCCGAGTTGAATTGTTATGCCCGTGGTGAGGTTCACTTCGTAGAGCGCCGCGGCGGCTTGCCCTCGAACTCGTGTCGCGAGGAACGCGGCGCCAGTGCGCGGCGAGATGTCAAATCCGGCGACCTCGGACATGTCGATGTTCATCATGCCGACGCGGACCAGTTTGCCGTCGTTCGGAGGGTTCTGCATCACCAGGGCCCGCTGTTCAGCGTCAATTCCATAAAGTACGGTTGTGGTGGCACCGGCGACGCTGTTGGTGTACGCCGCACCGACGATCTTGAAATCCGGCAGGTTCTCGGCGTTCAGACGGCCGTCAACGGCGGCCACCGCGCCGGTGTCCGGATGCAGGCGGAGATTCTGGCCGGTATTGGAGACCACGCGGATGCGATCAACGGTGGGGTTGAAGTCGAAACCGAACTCGGTTCCCTCGAGCGCCGGGGTGAAGGGGCCGCTGCCGACGGCCGTGGCCTGGCCGGTGGCCGGGTCGATGGTGTAGATGCGGCTGTGGCTGCCGAGGCCGTACAGCACGCCGTTCGCCGGCCGGAAGTCGATGGCCAGGATCGACTCGCCGGGTTGGAGGCCCCGGACGATCTGGGTGGCGTCGGTAAACCCCGGCGTGTTTGTGTCGAACCGGACCAGGACGTTCCGGCCGTTGAGTGCGTATGCCGGTTCCGCGTGCAGGGCGGCGGCAGAGAGGACGATGAAGAAAAAGGAGTGAGTGAGTTTCATAGCGAATCCACTCACTGCTACGAGACCGCTGGAAAATCGGATGGGGACGATTGGCTTTTTCGCTCTCGCAATGGGAGGCCATGTTAAACTAGTCGATTGCTGGGTCTCGGGCTTCGTGCAACGGGCGGCTGCAAACCCCGCCAGGTCCGGAAGGAAGCAACGGTAGTGGTTTAGCTCGTGTGCCGCGGATCACCCGGGGCCTGGCATTAATACTATGGAATCAGGCGCCGCGGACCAGCCATCAAAACCTGCTTATCAGGTAATCGCGCGGAAATACAGGCCCCAGTCGTTCTCAGAGCTGGTCAGCCAGGCACACGTAAAGACCACGCTCGATAACGCGATTAATCAGCGTCGCATCGCCCATGGCTATATTTTCAGCGGGCAGCGCGGAACCGGGAAAACGACTGTCGCCCGTATCATGGCGCGCTGTCTGAACTGCGTGAACGGGCCCACGGCGACGCCGTGCGGCGTCTGTTCGAGTTGCCTGGAGATCACGGCCGGCGGCGCGGTTGACGTCATTGAAATCGATGCCGCCTCCAACCGCGGTATCAACGAGATGCGCGAGCTGCGCGAGAGCGTTCGCTTCCGCCCGGCGCGTGATCGCTATAAGGTGTTCATCGTCGACGAAGCGCACCAGATCACCAACGAAGCCTTCAACGCGCTGTTGAAAACCTTGGAAGAGCCGCCCGAATGGGCCGTTTTTATCCTCTGCACCACCGAAACCCACAAGATCCCGACGACCATCGCCTCCCGCTGCCAACAGTTCACTTTCCGCAGCGTGGATTTCGTTGAGTTGATGGCGCGGATGAGCTGGATCTGTGAGCAGGAAGGGATTATTGCCGACGCCGACGCGCTGGCCGTGTTGGCCCAGGTCGGCGAGGGCAGCGTGCGCGATTCGCTTTCGGCGCTCGATCAGGCGATCGCCTGTTGCGGCACTACGCTCAAGGCAGATGAAGTGCGGGCGTTGTTGGGCCTCTTCGCACTGGACGGGCTCGATCAAGTAGTGGAAGCGGTCGAACGCGGGGATTCGACGCGCGTCCTGGAGATTGTGGCGGAGTTGGAGCGCAGTGGCGCCAATCTGCAGCACTTTTGCCGGGAACTGTCGCGGCATATTCGAAATTTGTTGGTTGCGCGCATCACTGGTGCCGGGACGCGGTTGATCGCGGCGTCGCCCAGTGAACAGACGAAGATGGCCGATGTCGCTAAGCGCTTCAGCGAAGAGGACCTGACCCGGTATTTGCAGATCGTGTTGGATGTGTTCCGGGACCTGCAGTATTCGCTGCAGCCGCGCCTGCATCTGGAGCTTGGCCTGTTGAAGCTGGTTCATGCCGGGCGGTTGACGAGTATTGAAGAAGCGCTCGCCGGGATGGGTGGGGCCGGCACGGCGCCCGTTGCTCCGAAGGCTCCGCAAACGCCATCGCGGCCCGCGCCATCTGCCGCGCCAGTCGCGGCTCCGGTCAGCTTTGACGATCTGCCCCCATGGCCGACGAAAACCGAAACGGTGAAGCCGCAGCCGAAACCGGTTGTAGCGCCCCCGCCGGCGCCCACGCCAGCGCGGGTTCCCACGACGGATGCGCCGCCTTGGGATGCGCTGCCGGCGAAGGCTGCGACGCCCGCCAAGTCTCCGGCGCCCGTTGAGCCGATCAGCTTTGACGACGTGGCGCCCTGGCCAACAAAGCCGGAACCAGTCAAGACCGCGCCGCCACCGCCTGCTCCCCCGTCCCCGTCTTTTGAGCCGACTCCGTCGTGGGACGAGCTGTCTTCCACCCCCCCGGCAGCAAAGGCCGCTCCCCCTCCTGCCTCTCCCAAACCAGCGCCTGTTGCTGGCGGCGGCGGGACCTTGCGGGACCGAATGTATGAAGCGTTGGTGGAGGCTGGACTGAAGTTCACCGCCGATGCAATTGAGTCGGCGCATGTAAACGAATTGCCCGCGGAAGTGGAAATCGTCGCCCCGGAAGAGTTGCAGATGTCCTTGAATGAAAAGGAAGTGCAACAGTTTCTGGTGAAACTCGGCGTGACGAAACGGCTTCGGCTGCGCTTTGAATCCGGTATGGCGTCAGCGGCGCCAACGGCCAAGCCCGCCGCCGCCGCGGCGCGGGATGAGGAAGTCATGCAGCGTGCGAAAGCGCACCCAATGGTGCAACGCTTTCAGGAAACTTTCAAAGATAGCCAGATCCGCCAGGTGCGCGATCTGAAAGAATAGGTAGTCCCGGAGGAACTCATGAAACTGCCCGGAAATATGCAGGCCATGATGGCACAGGCGCAGAAGATGCAACAGCGGTTGCAGGAAGACATCGCGGCCATCCGCGTGGAAGCCAGCGCCGGTGGCGGCATGGTGACCGTGAAGATGGACGGCATGAAGAAATGTCTCGGTATCAAAATTGATCCCGAGGCCGCCGGCGACGCGGAAATGTTGCAGGACATGATCATGGCCGCGTACAACGAAGCCTACAAGAAGGCCGAAGACCAAGCGGCGGCGAAGACCAGCGGGATGCTGGGCGGCATGGGCCTCCCGCCCGGCCTGTTTTAATCGGCGCCTGCCATGCCTGATTTTGCCGAGCCCTTATCCCGGTTGGTGGAAGAGTTCCGGCGTCTGCCCGGTATCGGGCAGAAATCGGCGCAGCGCATTGCCTTTCATCTGTTGCGCGCGACCAAGGAAGACGCCTTCCGGCTCGCGCGCGCGGTTGTGGATGTAAAGGAGAAGCTTGGCCTCTGCTCCATTTGCAACAACGTGAGCGATGGCGATCTCTGTCCCTACTGTTCGAATCCAAACCGCGACCGTTCCATCATCTGTGTCGTGGAAGAGCCGCCGAATATTCTGCCCATTGAAACCACCCGCGCCTTCGACGGGCTGTATCATGTGCTGCACGGGTCCATCAGCCCGCTCCGCGGTATCGGTCCGGAGCAACTGAAAATCAAGAACCTGTTGCAACGCTTGCAGTCCGGTGACACGCAGGAAATTATCCTCGCCACCAATCCGACTGTCGAAGGCGAAGCGACCGCCGCTTATCTCTCCCGCCTGTTGAAGCCGCTCGGAATCAAGGTCACTCGGATCGCCATGGGTATCCCGGTCGGAAGCGACCTGGAATACGCCGACGAGGTTTCCATGTCGAAGTCGATGGAAAACCGGCGCGAGCTATAGAACGCGCAGCGGATCGAACTCCCGCAAGCCCTGGTCCGTCAACCCGCCAATGCGAACATCCCGCAGCACATTGTCGTGGGATTCCCGCACGAGTTCCACTTTCAGATAGTTGCTGCTCAGCGCCATCTTTCCCTGGCCGAGCGTCACTACGGAGAGCGTCTCCCCGTTGAACCGTTTACGGAACGCCAGATTCTTGCGCTCCGCCAACTCGCGTAGCCGCCGGTTGCGCTCTTTGCGAATCGGCATCGGAACCTGTCCCGGCGCCGTCGCCGCCGGCGTTCCCGGGCGCGCCGAATAGGTGAATACGTGCAGGTAGGTGAAGGGCAGAGAATCGATGAATTGGAACGTCTCTTCGAACTCGGCGTCTGTCTCTCCTGGGAAGCCCACCATGACGTCGGCGCCAACGGCCGCGTCCGGCATCCAGGCCCGCGCCTTCTGCACCCGGTCCGCATAGTGGCGCGGACGGTACTTCCGATGCATCCGGCGCAGCACGGTGTCGGCGCCCGATTGCAGCGGCGCATGAACGTGCTTCGCAATTCGCCCGGACTCAGCCATCAAGCCCAGCAACTCGTCGGAGAAATCCATCGGCTCCACCGACGACAGCCGGAGCCGTTCTACAGGTGTTTCATCCAGCATCCGCTTCACAAGGCCAACCAGACGCATCGTTGATCCCGGTTCCCGGCCCCACCGTCCCAGATTCACTCCGCTCAGAACGACTTCGCGATAATTTCGCGACAGCCCTCGAACCTGTTCGATCACCTGATCCGCCGGCATCGACCGGCTTCGGCCCCGCACAAACGGGATGACGCAGAAGGAACAACGGTTGTTGCAGCCGTCTTGGATTTTCAGGTTCGGCCGCGCCCGATCCCCCGCCGCGTCTTCCACCGGAGCGGAGAGGAATTGGTGCTGGGCAAAGATATCGTGGACGTGGATTTGCCCATGAAAATGGCCCAGTTCATCGGCGACCAAATCCGGAATGTGCGTCTTGTCCGAATTGCCAACCACCCATTCCACACCTGGTAAGGCGGCAATTTCTTCCGGGGCGCGCTGCGCATAACATCCCGTTACAAGGATGCGCGCGTCCGGATTTTCACGGTGTACCCGGCGGACTGTATGCCGCAAATCCTCATCCGCAGCCGACGTCACCGTGCAACTGTTCAGGACAACAAGATCGGCATGGCCCCAGGACTCTGCCGCATCCATGCCGCGCTGGCCCAATAGGGATTCGAGCGCCGCTCCATCTGCCTGCGTCGCCCGGCATCCAAAATTCTGAACAAAAAACTTCCGCACACTTCCAGTGTAGCGGCTCTCGCTACTCGGGCAGTTCCTTCGGCGGTTCCGGCAGGAAGAAGCTGGCCGCGAAGCCAATCACATAGGCCGCCGTGCCCACCAGCGCCGCAGCGTAGGCCAACTTGGCAGCCGGCCCCGCGCCAGGGGCGGTCTTGGCCAGTTGTGTTGTCAACAACGCCGCCGACGTGCCCAGCATGCGCCCACCGATGTTGGCCGCAAAGCTCTCGCCAGTGCCCCGCAAATGCGTCGGGTAGACGCGCGGCAGGTAGTTGCCCCAGAAGCTGAACTGCGCCACGGTCAGCAGGCCCACAATCGCGATGCCCCACTGCAGCGTCTGCACATCCGTACCGCTGGCGACGAAGAAAACCCACGGCACCACAAAGAGCCCCGGAATCTGAAACACACGAATCAGCAATCGCCGGCTCACGATGATGGTCGCCAGCACCGCCAACACGACGCGTCCCACTAGGCCGCCCATCTCCTGCCAGAACTGCACGCCGGAAACGACCTTCTGCACCATCGGGGGAGTCATACCGGCCAGTTCCTGCAAGCCGGGAACGATGCGCGGAATCTGCTGAATCGCGCCAAACGCGGCCGCGTAGCTGGCGGCATACATGATCATCGTTACCCAAGTGGTTCGGGCATACTGCGCCTGAAACAATGCCACAAAACTCGGGCGCTTCAACGTGCCGGCGGCCTTCTTTTCCGCCCAGGCCGGAGACTCCGGCAGGAACGGGCGAATCAGCATCAACGGAATGGCCGGCAGCAGTCCTGAAATCAGCGTGTAACGCCACGGGGCGTGCGCACCGTGAATCGCGGGAAACCAGTTGACGTTTGTAATGGCGATGTAATAGGCGCCCGTAACCAGCAGTCCGCCGATGGACGAAAACGCCTGTGTGTAACCCAGCACCTTCTCTCGTTGCTCTTCGTCCGGGAACAACTCGGCCAGCCATGCGACGGCGGCGACGAATTCCACACAAACACCAATGAAAGTCGTGCATCGGAAGAACAACAGTTGTTCGAGCGATGTTGCATAACCGGCCGCGAGCGCCGAGAACGCATAGATCAGAATGCTCCACACCAGAACCTTGCGCCGGCCCCAGAGGTCGGTCAAGTACCCGCCGATCATCCCGAAAATGCCACCCGCGAATGCAGGGACGAAGAACAGCCAGCCCACCCAGTCAAGATAAGCAGGGGTGCCCGGCTTCAAGCCCCCCAACTCTCCCAGCGCCGGCCCCACAATCAACGGCAAAACCAAAATTTCGTAGATGTCGAAGGCAAAGCCGATCGACGCCACCAGGCAGATGAGCCAGTGAACCAGGGTGAACTTGCGCATTCCGAGCATTATACAGAGAAGTAACGTTCCACCGTATTGGCGGAGGGTTTCGGGGTGAGAATTGACACCATCCAGAGCAGAAACGCGGCGCCCAAAGTCATCGGCACCACCGGCGCCAGACCCATTACCGTGAAGCCGCGTGGAGCGTAGAACAGGGCAATCGTTGCACCCGCCACCCATATGGTCGCCGCCAGTGCGCCCCACTTCGTGCTGCCCTTCCAATACAACGCGCCCACGTAGAGCGGCATCATCGCGGAAAAGCCGGCGAATGAAAACTGCACGGCCAGGTCAAAGATGCTCGCCTTGGCATTCAACGCTGTGAAATAGGCGAACGCCGTTACAAGCACGATGAAGAGTCGGCCCGTGGTCACCTGCGCCTTTTGCCCGAATCGCTCCCTGGCTCCGTAGAACGTGAAGATGTCCTCGGTGAACATGGTCGACAGCGCCAGAATCTGCGAGTCGCTCGCCATCACCGCCGCCATGATCCCCGCGCCCAGTAATCCGGCCAGCCACTCCGGCGCGAAATGCCCCAACAATTGCAACATCACATCGTCGGCCACCACCGGTCGGCCCGTGGCCATCTTCATGTCGATCTTCGCCGCCATCGCCGGGATCTCTTGCGCCTGATTGGCGAATACTCCCAGGCAAACGCACGGCAGCCAAATGAGTAGAATGCACAGCGGGTACAGCATCACGGTTTTCTTGAACTGCGTCATTTTCTTGGCGGTCAGGCAGAAAATGGCAATGTGCGGAAAGGCAATCGCCGAAAGCGGATTAAACGTGTAGCTCAGGAACGCCAGCGGCGAAAACTTCTCGCGCGAGAGCAGGTGAGCCGTCTTCGGGTCGTTCAACATCTTCTCCGCAATCGTCGAAAAGCCGCCCATTCCATTGCCGATCACGAAAACCGCGATCATGCCGAACGTCAGGAACAGCACCGTTTGAAACGCGTTCACCCACGCCGTCCCGCGCATCCCGCCAAAGAAAACGTAGCTCATCACAACCACCGCCACCAGCAGGCCGCCTGCCCAGAACGGAATCAGTCCGCCGCTGATTACGCTCAGCGTCGTGCCGCCGCCCATCACGCCGATGATGATGTAAGGGATCAACAACGCTGCTTGCAGGAAAAAGATCAGTGTCCCAATATGTCCGCACTCCCAGCGATCGCGGAAGATCTGCACCGGCGTGATATGCCCGAACTTCTTTCCCACCGCCCAGAGCTTTGTCCCCAGAAATAGCAGCAAAACCGGCACAACAAAGGCGGAGCTCGACGCCATCAGCCCGAATGTAACGATGCCGAAATTGAAAGCGTGACCGCTGGAGCCGAGGATGGCGAACGCCGTCATATGCGTGCCAAACAAGCTCAGCAGAAATACCCAGGGCCCTAGCGCCCGGCCCGCCAGGAAATAATCTTCCGCCTGCCCGCGGGACTGCCGGAATGCGAACACCCCGATGTAGAGGACGATCGCCAGGTAGGCGAGTACGAACAGTGTCGGTATCACTCGCCCGGTTCCTTTTCCGCCCACGCTTCTAGGCGCGACGGCCACGCCACCTTCACCAGCAGCGCCATTAACGCAGCCGCGCCGATCGCATAAAGGGCGTGATAGGTCAGGCCAATCGGTAGAAATCCAAAGAGCAGCGGTCGCGCCGACGTCCAGTTCCAGAAATCCTGGTGGAGCGCGTAGTAGGCAAGGAGGAGGAGCGGAATAGCTATTTTCATTGGGCGATTGCGAATAGGTGATCTTTGCCACGAATGAAGATCGTTCCGTTCGCAATCGCCGGTGACGCCAGCACCGGCTCGCCAACCGAGTTCGTCCGCAACACGGCGAACTCAAGCCCGGCTTGAATTACGTGGGTCTCTCCGTCTTCACTCGTGAGAAGGATTTTCCCATCATAGGCTACCGGCGAGCCCGCAAACTGTCCGCCCGGTCCAGGGCGCTTGCCCTCATACTTCACTGCACCAGATTTCGCCTCGATGCAAGTCACCAATCCCTTATCGGTAATCAGATACACGTAGTCGCCATAAAAATCGGCGACGGCACATACGCCGTCCCCTTGGCGTATTCCCACAGTGGCTTGCCATCGCCTCCGGCCCGGAATGCCCACGCATATTTGTCCGGGTACCCTGCCGACACGACGACAATCCGATTGCCCGACACCGGGCTCGGCACCGCGTTCCCCTTCACGCCCGGTCCCCGCCACCGTTCCTTGCCGGTTTGCGGGTCGTAGGAAATCACGACATCATTCGCCGTCGTGATCAACTCCTGCTTCCCGTTCCCCTCAACCAGCATCGGAGTCGCCCACGTGACGTCGGTCTTGCGATCGGTCTTCCAAACCAGCTCCCCGTTCTTCTGGTTTAACGCCACCAGCTTTGATTTCTGATCACTTGAATCGCACTGCAAAATGAGCAACTCCCCTGCCAGTACCGGTGAGGTCCCAGGCCCCATTCCAACAGTCATGATCTTGCCCGGGTCATACTTCCAAAGGAACTTGCCCTTCATGTCATAGGCATAGAACCCCTCCGCGCCGAAGTAGGCGTAGACGGCGCGGCCATCGGTCACCGGCGTCGGCGCGGCGTAGCTGCCGGCCTTGTGCCGTTCGTCAAACACCGGGCCCTCATAGGCAACTTGTTGCCATAGCAATTTGCCGCTCTTGCGGTCCAGGCAGATCAGGACCAGCTTGTGCCGCAGGTCGGCGCCCATGCTGTCCGGATGGCGGAACGGCGTACCATCGATAACGTGCTTCGGCGGTTGATTGCCTTCCGCCTTGCCTGCCTCAACATCACTCGTCAGAAAAACGCGATCGCCCCAAATCACCGGCGACGAGCGTCCGCGACCTGGAATCGCTGTCTTCCACAGAACGTTTTGCTGTGCGCCCCATTCGGTTGGCAGGTTCTTCTCAGCTGAAACCCCGTTTGATCCCGGCCCGCGCCATTGCGGCCAGTTCTCGGCGGCGAGTGGTAAAATAAAAGCTGCAAAAAACCAAAAGACACGCATGCCCCAGTGTACCGGGCTGATTGGTTTTTCACACGTAAGCCCTGGGGCGAAACGCCCAATTTCAGGGGCCGCCCGGTAGCGTTACAAATCACGTGTGAGCAGCGTCTATTCCGGTGTGTCTGCCCGCGGATACGTCGCCCTTGATGGAAAAATGAGGTGTGAGTTGGGCTATTTTCGTTTGGCTATTGTTTCGGTATTGCTGACGGCTTCGGCCTATTCGCAAACTGCCGCAACTCTGACGGGTACGGTGCGTGATGCCAGTGGCGCGGTCGTTCCAGACGCCGAAGTCGTCGTCGTGCACGTTTCAACGCGTACGGCTCGAACCGCCGTCACCGACAAGAACGGTCTCTACCAGATTCCCTCTCTCAGAGCCGGGGTCGTGGAGGTCCGTGCCAAGGCGCAGGGCTTCCGGCCGCTGCTTCGAAAGGGAATCGTATTGACCGTGAACGAGTCGGTCAAACTCGATCTGGATTTGGCCGTGGGCTCTGTCGATCAGGAGGTCACCGTCGACGCCGCCGCCTCCCAGGTCAACACCTCCACTGCCGAGCTCGGCTATCTGGTCTCCGAATCCGCCATGCGCGATCTGCCTCTGAACGGCCGCAACTATACCGATCTTGCGCTCCTGCAGCCCGGCGTCGTCTCCTACCCGCACCGCGATGGCGGCTCCGTCGTCGCGCACGGTCTCGGCATGAGTATCAACGGCCAGGATCCGCGCTCCAATGTTTATCTCATCGACGGCACGCCGCAGAACGATTTCACCAACGGGCCCGCCGGTTCCGCCGCCGGAACAGCCCTCGGCGTCGAGGCAATCCGCGAATTTCGCGTCGAGGTCAACAACTACTCCGCCGAGTTCGGCCGGAACTCCGGCGGCCAGTTCAATGCCCTCACCAAGTCCGGCTCCAATGAACTCCACGGCAGCCTCTACCACTTCCTGCGCAACGACAATTTCGACGCGCGCAACTTCTTCGACCCCTCCAAACGCCCCGAATTCAAGCGCAATCAGTTCGGCGGCAGCATCGGCGGCCCCATCTACAAGGACAAAGACTTCTTCTTCTTCACCTACGAAGGCCTTCGGGAGCGCCTCGGCCGCACCATCGTCTCGCCCGTACCGGACGACAACGCCCGGCGCGGTATCCTGCCCGATCCCGCTCGCCCCGGCCAGACGCTCACCGTCCCTGTCAGTCCAGCCGTCGTTCCCTTCCTGAATGAGATGCCGCGGCCCAACGGCGCCTCCCGCGGCGGCGGCCTTGCCGACTACATTTTCGGTTTCGCCCAGTCGGTCAATCAGCATTTCGTACAAGGGCGGTACGACCGTAACTTCGGCAACGCCGGGCAATTCTTCACTCGCTACACGTTTGATGATGCCGTGCAAAACCTCCCAACCGATTTCCCGCAGTTCCCGCGCCAGTTTCTCTCCAAAAACCAGTTCGTAACCTCCGAGTACCGCCACGTCCTTTCCGCCCGTACACTCCTGCATTTCCGCGGATCCTTCAGCCGAACCACGACATTTCAGAATGTGGAAGCCAACACGGCGACCAAGCTCCAGGAGTTCGTTCCCGGCCGCGGCCTCACCGGCAATATCGACATCGGCGGTATGCAACGATTCGGTCCGCAAAGCTCGGCCAACCTCCGCCTCACCCAAAATGTCTACGGCTTTGAAACGGGTGCAACGCTTACACGCGGACACCATATCTTGAAGGCCGGAATGCTAGTGGAACGCTATCAGGACAACATGGTCAACCCGACATTCTCCCTCGGGACGTACACTTTCAACGATCTCCGCTCCTTCCTCACCAATACCCCAGCCCGCTTCCTGGGCCTCACGCCCACCGGCCAGTTCGACCGTTACTGGCGTTTCACCTCCATGGGCTTCTACCTCCAGGACTCCTGGAAAATCACCCCACGTCTGACGATCAACCCCGGCCTGCGCTACGAATTCGCCACCATGCCGATCGATATCTACGGGCGCGATTCAGCACTGCTCAACCTCTTCACCGACGCCTCTCCCCGCTCCGGTCAGCTCTACCAAAACCCCACAAAGAAGAACTTCTCCCCCCGCTTCGGCTTTGCCTGGGATGTGTTCGGAACCGGCCGCACCGCGGTCCGTGGCGGCTACGGGTTGATCTTCAATACCAATGGTCAACAAACGTTGATCGTCACCGTGACCAACCCGCCCTACACCCCCCGCGTCAGCATCGCCAATCCCTCCTTCCCCAATCCGCCCTTTGAGCGCGGTCTTGGGAACACCATCCGCCCCGTTGAATGGAACATCCGGAACCCCTATTTGCAGACGTGGAATCTGAACGTGCAACACCAACTGCCTGGCGATGTAATCGTTACATTTGGCTATGCCGGCGCTCGCGGTATTCACCTCCTCCGGTCCAATGACGTCAACATTGTCGAACCGGTTCGGCAGTCCGATGGCACCCTCGTCTTCCCCGCTGGTGCTCCCCGCCGCAACCCTGCCTTCACCACCATCGAACTCAAGTCGAGCGACGGCAACTCCTGGTACAACGCCGGCATCCTTGAAATCCGCAAACGGCTCGGGCGCGACCTGCAGTTCCAAAGTTCCTACACGCTGGCCCGGAATATCGACACCACCCAGGCCTCCACGTTTTTCTCTGACGCCACCAATGGCACCACCTCAGCCATGCCCGAATTCGCCGGCTTCAGTTACAACAAGGGCCTTTCCGATTACCACGCCAAACACAATTGGGTCACGAACTTTCACTGGGATATCCCCATCTACCGAAACGCCCTCGGCCTCCGAAAAGTGGCATTCTCCGGCTGGCAGTTGGCCGGCATCTCCAACCTGCGCAGCGGCGGCCCTCTCACGGTTTTCGTCAGCGGCAACCGCTCCCGCTCCGGATGGTCGCCCTCGTTGGGACCGGGCCTCGGCCAGGACCGCGCCAGCCTCGCTCCCGGTTTCACGCACGAGTCCGCCGTCCTCGGCAATCCCAACCAATGGTTCAACCCCAGCGCCTTCGTGCTTGCACCCTCCGGTCAACTCGGCACTCTCGGCCGGGGCACGTTCATCGGGCCGCATCTGCGGACGTTTGACCTCTCGCTACTGAAGAATTTCGACTTGCCCAGGTGGAACGATCAGGCGCGCCTGCAGTTCCGCGCCGAGTCCTTCAATCTCTTCAATCACGCCAATTTCGGAGTGCCGAGCATCCTTGCGATCTCCACCACCACCGGGCCCATCGGGACCTTCGGCGCTGTGCGAAACACCATCACCACTTCCCGGCAAATCCAACTCGGACTCCGCCTGCAGTTCTAGCGGGCCGCCTTCTTCTGTTTCTTCTCGGCCGAATGCGGCTCGGTGGCCACAGGTCCGGTCGACTCCCGCAGCACCAACTCAGGGTCGATGGTGATCTCCCGCGCCGCGTCGCCCTTCTCCGTCAGCATCGCGAAGATCTTCCGGCCCAGCGTGTCGCACGGGATGTGAACGGTCGTCAGCGATGGCGTCATCATCTCGGAAAGGGTGATGTTGTCGAACCCGGTTACTGACACATCTTCGGGCACGCGCAGTCCGAACTCGCGCAACTGCCGCAGCACGCCCACCGCCATAAAATCGTTCACGCAAACAATCGCCGTCGGGTGCATCCCGTCGCCAAACAATTCCCGCACCGCTTCCCGCCCGCCGCCATACCCGTCTTCCGATGCCACCGATCGAACCTCTACCTGCGGCCCCAGTCGCTTCACCGCTTCCAGAAAGGACTGGTGGCGTTCGCTAATCGGCCCCAGCGAATCATGGTGCCCCACAAACGCCATCTTCCGGTGGCCCATGCTGTACAGGTACTCCACAATTCGTTGCATGCCCCGCCGGTACTGCGTTTTGATGCTCATGACGTACGGCTTCGGTGTGCCGACATCGTAGACAACAGTCCGGACTTTTCGCTCCGACAATTCATCCAACAAGTGCGGCGCGATCTCCGACACAATCAGCGCCAACCCCGCCACTCGCCGCCCCAGCATCAAGTGAACATTCGCCACCAATCGCTGCGGGTCGTAGTCCGTATTGGCGATCAGAACCTCGTAACCCTTTTCCCGGGCCTCGCTCTCCAGCGCCCGGAAAACATCCAGAAAGAAGGGGTTTTCCAGGTTCGAGACCAACAGCCCCAGCGTTCGTGTCGCTCCACCCGCCAGTGCTCGGGCGTGGATGTTGGGGAAGTATTTCAGTTCCTCAACCGCCTTCAATACCTTCGCCCGCGTGCTGCCCTTCACGACGCCGATGTTGTTCAGTACACGGGATACCGTAGCCGTCGACACACCTGCTTGGTCTGCAACGTCTTGCAAACTACGAGTACTCATGCGGCTATGCTATCGCATTCACCGCTTCGGAGCGCGCTTACCAATGCAGTACAAGTACCCGGCGGTCCGCAGAAAAAGCTGCCCGTCACTCACCGCCGGCGAACTCAACGTGTAATCTTTCATATCGTTTTCAGAAAGCACCTTGAACTCCGGCCCAGCCTGAATCACAGTTACCAATCCGTCCTCATTCGTTACATATAGCTTGCCATCCGCCAGCAACGGCGAAGAACTGTAAATCGCCGATTTGATCCGCTTGCCCCCATAGATTTCCTGCCCTGTCTTGGCATCCAGGCACCACAGAATCCCCCGGTCATTGGTCACATAAAGGTACTTCCCATCGGTCACCGGGGTCGGCACATCCGGTCCGTTCGGGTTCTGCCAGGCAACGTGAGTCTTGCTCACGTCGCCCTTCCCGCCCGGTCGCAACGCCGTCAGCGGCCGCACCCGCGTCGGCGCATAAATAAGCCCGTCGCGTACCACAGGTGATGCAATGATCCGGTTCATCGGATTGTTCTGCGGGTTCAAAACGTTGGCGCGCCACAACTCCTTCAATGTCGCCGGGTCATGTCCCGTCACCACATCGCCACCCGAAATAATGATCTCCGTCTGTTTGCCCGATGTCCAAACGGCTGGCGTCGTATAGCTGTCCGGCGACTCCACAATCGCTTCCGTCGGCCGTTCCATCCGCACCACCGTCTTCCCGGTCTTCGGATCGATTCGCAAAATGTAAGAAGGATCGTCCGTTTTCATTCCGTGCAGAACCTGGACGTACAGCGTCCCATTCCACAACAACGGCGACGACGCGTAGCCCCAGTTCAACCCGAACTTGCCGTAGTCCTTCTGGATGTCCCGCGTCCAAAGCTCCGTCCCGTTGAAATCGAACGCCTTGAAGATCCCCGTGCCCGTCATCACGAAGACGGATTTCCCATCCGTCACCGGCGACGGCGACGACATGTTCTGCTTATTGATCTTGTAGTTCCCGCCGCCGAGTTTCTTCTTCCACTTCACTCCGCCAGCGCCCCGGTCGAGCGCCCACAGTTGCAGGTCATCCCCCTCGGCGACATTCAGGAAAATCGTCTCGCCCCAAACAATCGGCGTCGCCCCGCTCCTGCTCGGCAACGCCACTTTCCAGGTCACGTTCTCCTCGGTCGACCACCGCTCCGGCAAACCCTTTTCTTCGCTGACGCCATCCAGCGACGGCCCTCTCCACTGGGGCCAATTCCCCCCGAAGACCACAGGCAGGCAAAGTGCGAAAAGAATCCAAATGCGGCGCATACTCGACATCATATATCGGGCTCCCCCAACCCCCGTCCCGACTCGATATGATCTTGGAGATTTTTATGCTGTCCCGACTGTCCCTCTCATTGGCCCTGTTGCTGCCTGTCCTCGCTCAACCCAAGGCCCCGTTGCCTGACGGCCACCCGCGCGTGAACGAATCCGGACAGCGTCAAAAGCTCTCCCAGCTAACCGCCTCAGTGCGCGGCGACGCCACCCCGCCCGTGGGCCCCATCACCCACCGCAATTTTATTGACGATCACATCTTCGGCGCCATGCGCCGCGAGCAGATACCGCACGCCCCACTCGCCTCCGACGAAGAGTTCTTCCGCCGCATTCACCTCGACTTGACCGGCCGCATCGGCGATTCGGCTGACCTCGAGAAATTCACCGCCTCCACCGATCCCGCCAAACGCGACAAGCTGATCGACGCCCTCACCGTCAGCCCAGCCTTCAAAGCCCGCTGGACCTATTGGTTCGGCGACCTCGCCAAAACAGCCTCCAACCGGGTCGGCAACGACGGCAAAAATCTCTTCTACAAATGGATTTACGACAACATTCACCTCAACCGTCCCTACAACGAAATGGTGAAGGACATGCTCACCGCCAACGCGGCCAGCAACTGGTATGTCGGCCCCGCCAGTTACGTCGCCCGCTGGGTTGTCGTCGGCCTAACGTGTGAAGACACGGTCCACGAAGATACCTCTGACGAACTGGCCATCAGCGCCGTCAATCACTTCATGGGCGTCGATCTGTCGTGCGTCTCTTGCCACGATGGCGCCCGGCATTTGGAGAAGATCAATCTCTATCTCGCTTCCCGGAAGCGCGAAGAGCTTTGGAAAACAGCCGCCTTCTTCGGCGGCACCCGCGTGCTCCGGCGCGTTGAAATCGCCACCACGCAAGATGAGTATTCGATCGATGACGACGGCCCCGGCTACGACGCGGGCGCCCGAACCGTGGTCCGTGTGCCGCGCAACGGCAAGGGCAAGCTCGATCCCTCGTTCATTCTCAACGGCGCCACCCCTGCGCCCGGCAAACCCCTGCGTTCCGAATTCGCCCGCATCCTCACCTCCCACCCGCAGTTCGCCCGCTCAACGGTCAATATGTTCTGGGCTGAAATGTTCGGCGTGGGCATTGTTGACCCGCCCCACGAGTTCGATCTCCTCCGCCAGGACCCCAAGAATCCGCCTCCTGCTCCTTGGACCCTGCAGCCATCCCACCCCGAACTCCTCGACGCGCTCGCCGACGATTTCCGCGCCCACAACTACGACCTCCGCCACCTCTTTCGGACCATCGCCAAGTCCAGCGCCTATCAACTCTCCTCCCGCTTCCCCGGCGAGTGGAAGGACAGCTACGCCAAATTCTTCGCCCGCCGTTTCGTCCGCCGCCTCACTGCCGAACAGATTCACGACTCGCTTGTCTTCGCGACAAATCTCCACACCCGCATCCCCATCCGCGACACGAATCTGAACGTGAAATACGCCACCGAACTCCGCTCTCCGGAGGACCTGAAACAGAACTTCCCGGGCGCTAAGGACCTCTACTTCTTCCTCGACTCCTTCGGCCAGACCAATCGCGAGTACTCCGAACGAACCAACGATGGCGACGTCACACAGGCCGTCCTGCTTCTCAACAGTCCCTTCGTGCGCGAACAGGTCCGTGCCAAACCGGGAAGCTATCTGGCCACTCTGGTTGCCGCCGGCACTGCTGCCGAAGCCCGCATCGACAAGCTCTTCCAGCGCTTTCTGCTCCGGCAACCAACCGCCGAAGAACGCCGCCTGGCAATGCAAGTCGTCGCCGCCGGCGACGCCAAAAACTACGAGGACCTCCAGTGGCTCCTCGTCAACAAAGTCGAATTCCTCTTCAACTACTAGGCCTGTCATGTCCCACCCTCTCGACAACTTCCTCACTCGCCGCCAGTTGTTCCGCGCCGGCGCCACCACCGTTGGCGCCTACTCGTTCCTTCCCTTAACCGGCACTCAGGCCCGCGCCGCCCAGCCTGTAAAGCCCCGCGGCTCCGCACGTTTTGTCATATGGGTCGTGCTCGATGGCGGTGCCTCCCATCTGGACACCTGGGATCTCAAGGAAGGCCCCTGGACCCCGTCCGATTTTGATGTCCGCGAAATTCAGCCCGGCCTGAAATGGCCCATGGGGCTGTTCCCCCAACTTTCCAAGCAACTGCCCAACTCCGCTATCGTCCGGTCTCTCGAAGCCTGGGACAGCGTCCACGGTCGCGCGCAATATTATGTGCAATCCGCGCACGCCTTGAATCCGGCCTTGCATAAAGAAATCCCCAGCGTCGGCTCCGTTGTTGCCATGGAGTGGCAACAGCGCCGCCGCTCCACCGATTCGCTCCCCTCCTACGTCGCGCTCAATGTAACGCAGACACAAGCCGGCCTCCTCAAGTCCGGTTTCCTCCCCGCTCTCTACTCCCCGTTTCATATCCAAACCCAAACCAGCCTGTCGGCCTACACCGTCGACAATGCCGACGAAAAGGCCGAATTCCAACGCCGCTGGGCGCTCCTGAAAGACTTCGACGCCCGCCTTCGCAACGACAGTTCCCTCCAGGCGAAAGCCTATCGCGATTACAACGACCACTACGAATCCGCCGTGCGCCTCCTCTCCGACCCGCGCACCGCTCCCCTCTTCAGCCTCCCCGACGACGAGAAGAAGCGCTACGGTTCCACTCCCGTCGGCGATGCCTGCCTCATCGCCCGCAATCTGGTGGAGGCCGACTCCGGCACCCATTTCATCTTCATCCTGCATCCTGGATGGGATCATCACTCCGACATCTATCAGCGCAAGAATATTTACAAACAATCCGCCGAACTCGACCCCGCCCTCTCCAACCTCCTGCAAGACCTTGCAACGCGCAAACGTCCCGACGGCAAGTCTCTGCTCGACGAAACGCTCGTCATCTCAACCGGCGAGTTCGGCCGTACCCCGGGCCACATCACGCAAGGCCTCAAAGGCCGTGACCATTACCAGTACGCCTTCTCCGGTCTCTTCGCCGGCGGCGGCGTCAAAGGCGGCCAGATCATCGGCAAAACCAGCGACGATGGCGCCAAGGTCCTCGACGCCGGTTGGGGCGTGAAACGCTCCATTTACATGGAGGACATCGCCACCACGATTTACTCGGTCATGGGCATCGATTGGCGCAAGACCATCAAGGGCACTCCCTCCGGCCGCGACTTCTACTACATCGAACCATTCGCCTCCCAGAAGATGATCGTCAGCCGCGAGATCGAACCGCTCTTCGGCTAGTTCATTCCCATCTCCATCCCGAACCGGCGCGCGAGCCTCCCCTCGCGCGCCGGTTCTTTTTTGTGCGTTTTTCTCTTGACGTGGAATATCAAAGTGATATCATTTATATATCCATAGGCTATTTGCTCAAGGAAGGTCAAAATGATCAAAGAACTTCGCATTACCGCCGCTTCCGGCTACCTCATGCTCCTCGTCGACGTTGCCCTCTACGCCGCCGCCGTCTACGCCTTCGCCAGCGTCAAGCGCGTCGAAACCATGTCGCCGGCCGTTGTCGCGTTCAGCGCTCTGGCTATCCTCTTGTTCGCCATCACCGTATCCTGCGGTTTCTTTACCGTGCAACCCAACAACGCTGTTGTTCTCCAGTTGTTCGGCAAGTACGTCGGCACCGTCAAGGACGAAGGCTTGCGTTGGGCGAACCCCTTCTACGCCAAACGCCCCGTCTCGCTGCGCACCCGGAACTTTGAAACAAACCGTCTGAAGGTAAATGATTTCGACGGGAATCCCATCGAGATCGGCGCTGTCGTTGTCTGGAAGGTCGTCGACTCCGCGGAAGCTTCGTTCCAGGTGGACAACTACGAAAACTACGTCAACATCCAAAGCGAGTCCGCCTTGCGAACACTGGCTACCCACTACGCCTATGACTCGCACGAAAAAGATGGCATTTCCCTCCGAGCCAACACCGAAGAGATCGCCAACCGGCTTCGGCACGAAATCCAGGAACGCCTGACCGTCGCCGGCGTCTCCGTGGTAGAAGCCCGCATCAGCCATCTGGCCTATGCCCCTGAAATTGCCGCGGCCATGTTGCAACGCCAGCAGGCGTCCGCCATCGTCGCCGCCCGCTCGAAGATTGTCGAAGGCGCGGTTGGTATGGTGGAAATGGCTCTCGCCATGCTCAACGAACGCGCTGTCGTCAGCCTCGATGAGGAACGCAAAGCGGCTATGGTCTCCAATCTCCTGGTGGTCCTCTGCGGCGAGCGCAGTACACAACCTGTCATCAATGCCGGAACACTGCACCACTAAGGAACTGCCATGGCAGAGCGGAAATCATTCCTGATCCGCATTGATGCGCAGACCCTCGACCTGGTCAAAGAGTGGGCGGACGACGAGTTCCGCTCACTCAACGGACAGGTCGAATTCCTGTTGCGCGACGCGCTGAAACGCGCCGGGCGGCTGAAAGCCCCAGCCGCCAAACCACCGGCAAAAGACGACAAATGATCATTGCAACGCGTCGATAATCCGCACCACGTCCTGCGCTTCGCTTTTCACCACCATACGAATCGTCGCTCGCATGAGAAACTCCGGCGGGTCCAGCACTCCCGCCCCGATCACCGTGATTCCCGTGTCCACGGCGCCAATCGCCGCCGGCTTTTCCCCAGTCCCTAATCCCGCAAAAAACTTCGCCTGCATCCACGCCGCGTCGCGCGCCTTGGCCATGCTGAACTCCACCATCCGCTCCTCGTGCCGCCCGCCCACCGTGTCCAGCATCCACATCAGCGGTGAAACGCTTGCAATCGCGTCCTGCACGCCGTCCACCTGTTCATTCAGGATTTGATTGATCTCCTGAAAATCCCCTTGCAATGTTGCAATCGCCGGCCCAGGCGCTACTTCAGCCGCCGCCACAGCCAGATCCAGGTTGATGTGCGCATTCATTCCCAGTAACAGGTGCTGAATAATCGTCCGGTCCGCTCGCCCCGCCGCCTGGAAAGCCAGCAACCAGCATCGGCTAACCGCCTGCCCCGCCCGCCATTCGTCGTAAGCCGCCAGATACCGGTTCGCAAAGACGACGTCCAGTCGCTCCATCCGCGCCCCGTCTTGAAACCGTCCCTGCGCGATCCCGTCTCGAACGGCTCTTGTCACCCGCCGGTACAGGGCAGGGAAGTACCCCAGCCGCGAATGCTCTCCACGCGCCTGTTCAATGATTACCGTCAGCGCATCCACTACTTCGTCAATCGATCTGGCGAAAGGCATAGCGTTGCATTGTAAATCGTCTTGCGCCCGGTGTTGGGCCTGCGGTATCGTGACCCGCATGCGTTCCTCCCTTCTTCTTTTGGCTACCGCCGCGACGCTTCTCGCCCAGCGCCCCGCCCCCGAGCCTCCCTCCTTCCCGCTCTGGGCCCAATCCGCCCCCGGCGCCCAAGGGACCGATGATAAAGACGTTCCCGCTCTCACCCCCTGGATCGCCAAAAACCCCAACGGCAAGGCGATCGTCGTCTGCCCCGGCGGCGGCTACGGTGCCCTCGCCAACGATCACGAAGGCAAACAAATCGCCCAGTGGCTGAACTCGCAAGGCATCTCCGCCTTTGTTCTCCGCTACCGCCTCGGCCCCAAGTACCGCCATCCCGCCATGATCAATGACGTCCAGCGTGCCCTCCGCACCGTCCGTGCCCGCGCCGCGGAATTCAAGGTGAACCCGGCCAAAATCGGCGTCATGGGCTTCAGCGCCGGTGGCCACCTCTCCGCCACCGCGGCCACCCATTTCGATGCCGGTAACGCCTCCAGCGACGATGTCATCGAACGTGCCAGTTCCCGCCCGGACTTCGCCGTTCTCGCCTACCCCGTTATCACCTTTACCGAAGAGGCCTACGTTCACAAAGGCAGCCGCCGCAATCTGCTGGGCGACAACCCCGACCCCAAGTTGGTCGAAAACCTCTCCGCCGAGCGTGCCGTCACCAAAGAAACCCCACCCTGTTTCCTCTTTCATACCAACGCCGACACCGGCGTTCCCCCCGAAAACAGTGTGCTGTTCTACCTCGCTCTCCGGAAGCACGGTGTCCCGGCGGAACTGCATATTTACGAGAATGGACCGCACGGCGTCGGTCTCGCCTGGAGCGATATCGCCCTCAGCACCTGGCCGGCCCGTCTGGCCGACTGGCTACGAAATCGCTAAAACCAGCATCGGAAGTTGACTTTTTCCGTCTCCGTTTGCTGTAATAAATGACGTAGCACACGCTGCTCCTCGGTAGCTCAACGGTAGAGCATTCGGCTGTTAACCGAAGGGTTGTAGGTTCGAATCCTACCCGGGGAGCCAAA
>CANIVU010000094.1 GCA_947470805.1 Acidobacteriota bacterium
ATTATTAACGTCACGCCGGACTCGTTTTCCGACGGTGGCCTCAGCATGGATCCGGATCGCGCCGCCGCGCGAGCCCTTGAATTGGAAGAAGCAGGCGCCGACATTATCGACATTGGCGCCGAATCAACACGCCCCGGTTCCGAGCGTATTTCGGAAGCCGAAGAACTCCGCCGGCTCATCCCGGTTCTGAAACGCCTCAAGGGCAAGCTGAGTGTGCCCATCTCGGTCGACACCAGCAAATCCGCCGTCGCCATCAAGGCGCTCGAAAACGGTGCCGAATTCATCAACGACGCCAGCACCCTGACGTTCGACATGGAACTCGCCAAAGTGGTCGCTGAAGCCAACGCCGGCCTCATCCTGAACCATATGCGCGGCACGCCCGAAACCTGGGCCAAGCTGGGTACCATGGCCTACCCCATGAAGTCGGTCATGGACGATCTCGAAGCCGGCATCAACCGCGCACGCCGCGCCGGCGTCGAACGCAATCGCATCATCCTCGATCCGGGCCTCGGCTTCGGCAAACGCGGCGAACAGAACTACGAACTGATCGCCCGCCTCAGCGAAATGGTTGGGCTCGATCTGCCCATCCTCGTCGGCCCCTCCCGCAAGTCGTTCCTCGGCCAGCAGGAAGTGGAAGAAGCCGACCGCGCCACCGCCGCCGCCGTCGTCGCCTCGGTCCTCGAAGGCGCCCACATCGTTCGCGTGCATAACGTGGCCGCCATTCGCGCCGTCCTTCAAACCGCCGATGGCATCCTCCGCAGCATCGAACATGAAGTGATGGTGAAGAAGCCGAAGAAGTCCGCCGTCGCCCCCCGCGATGTCGAGTTCGGCGACAAGCGCCCGCCGGAAGCCCTGGAAAACCAGCCCCTCCGTCCCCCCCGCGCCATCAAGCCCGGTGGCTCGGAAGTGAAGCCCTTCGACGAACGCCCGCAGCAGCGTCCGGACCGTCCGCCCCGCCGTTTCGATGGCGACGGCCCTCCCCCGCGCCGCTTCGATCGCGACGATCGTCCGCCCCGCCAGTATGGCTCTGATGACCGTCCCCCGCGCCCGCCGTATGGTGGTGACGACCGTCCGCCCAAGCGTTTCAGCGGCGGCGCCGACCGGCCCCCGTATCGTGGCGGTGGCGATGACCGTCCGTCCCGTCCGCCCTTCCGCGGCGGGGACGACCGTCCCAGCCGGCCCCCCTTCCGTGGTGGTGATGACCGCCCGTCGCGTCCTCCGTTCCGCGGTGGCGACGATCGTCCGTCGCGCCCCCCGTTCCGTAACGACGGCCCGCCCAAGCGCTTCGGCGGTGGAGACGACCGTCCCAGCCGGCCCCCTTTCCGCGGTGGCGATGATCGTCCGTCCCGCCCGCCCTTCCGCGGCGGAGACGACCGTCCCTCCCGTCCCCCTTTCCGCGGTGGCGATGATCGTCCGTCCCGCCCCCCGTACAGCAACGATGGTCCGCCTCGCAAGTTCAGCGGCGGTGACGATCGTCCGCCCTTCAAGAAAACCTACGGCGAAAAGAACGCCGGCGACCGTCCGCCCTTCTTCAAGAAGAGCTTCGGCGCTGGCGGTGACCGGCCCCCCTACAAACCCCCGTTCAAGAAGGACGGCGGCGGCGACTTCAAAAAGCGCAGCCCCATCCGCAGCCCGCGTCCCAAGCGCGATAGCTAACCGCAAACGGGAAACCCGCGCCACCGCGCGGGTTTCCCGTTACATCGACACCACCGGCGCTCCCACGTTCGTAGCGCCCAACTCCCCCGCCAGCCACGCTTTCGCCAGCCCCCACTGCCGGATCACTGTTCGTTCCGATACACCCAGGAACGCAGCCACCTCTTCCACCGTCAATCCCCCAAAAAAGCGCAACTCCACAATCCGGGCCTGCGACGGCTCCAGTTTCTCCAACGCCGTCAAAGCATCGTCCAGCTTCGCCGCATCCAACCCGCGATCAAACACCGGATAGGCAGACTCTTCAAACGGCGACGCCTCGGCTCCTCCTCCGCGCTTCCCAGCCGCCCTCTGCCGCGCATGCGCGCTCATCAGTCGCCGCATCACCGTCGCCGTAAACGCGAAAAACTGAACCCGGTCCCGCCAGTCGTTCTTCGGGTCCGCCGCCAGCGCCAGGAATGCCTCGTTGATCAGTACTATTGGCGTCACCGTCACCCCCGGCCGCGACCGCAAATGGTGCCTCGCCAGCGAGCGCAATTGGCTATAGATCGCCTGGAACAACTCGTCTGATACCGTCGCGTCGCCCGATCCCCACGCCCGCAATAGATTTGTGATGTCCTCGCCTGCCATGACCAGTCCTGCATCATAGCAGATGACGCCCGCCCGCCCTCTGTTTCCAGAAAAGCAGCCGGGCGTCTCCGTTATGCCCGATTCGTCCCGCTACATTCCTACTTCGACGACCAGCCCACCGCGTCGTTCGGCCCCAGAATCTGCAACGCCCCCTCGCGCGTGATCTGGACCTTCGAACCCGCCCCCGCGCCCTGTGCCGGTTGCTGCCACACCGTCTGATTGCTCCCGTTCAACACCGTCAACCGCCCGTCTGTCGTGAACAGAACCTTTTGTGACTCCTGGTACCGCACGTTCGGATAGTCGTTGATGCACCACACATACCGCTTGGCCGTCGTATACACGCACAGGTTCCCATCCGGCTGGAACGTAATGTAGTGGCCGTTTATCGTGTGCTGATTCCCGCGGACCAACTCCTCGCCCAGCGCAAACAGCCCTCCGCCGCCACCGCCCGCCGGTGCCGGTTCCACATCCGCGCCACTCACAATAGCCGCCGCCGTCCGCTGGTCGCCCCCCTTCAACTGCGCCGGAGGCACCGCCTTCACCTCGTCCTGGAACTGCCGCGCGCTTTCAATAAACGCGTTGTTGCCCGTTCGCGAAATATCAAAGGTGCAGTGCTTCAACGCCAGCACCTGGCTGATTCCGGCGTCTTTGCACGACCTCCGCGCCGAATCCACCTTCGCCGGTTCCACCTCCGACGTCTCCGTCGGCTTCGGCGCCGCCGGATGCGGCACGCCAAAATACTTCTCACCCGCCGGAACACGCCACGCCTCGCCAAACGCCGCCAGTGCCTCGGCATTCGCCGGCACCGGCGTCACCTTCCCGTCCGGCAAAATCATGTCGTTCTCCGCCTTACCGTCTCGATTCCCAATCAGTCCGCCCCGGTAGCCGACACTCGGATTCACTGTCCGGCGCATTCCATAATCCAGGTAGCCCGCCCGCAGTGTTACCAGCACCTCGTGCCCCTCGTGGTCCACCAGAATCCCGCCGTACGCCAGCTTCAGATTCACCCCCGATGGCAGCGTCGTGTCTTGCGTCGGAATCGGCGTATCCACCCCATTTACCACCAGCTTTTGTTGCGGCAGCGCATAGAACTCCAATGTAGTCTTCGCCTTGCCAAACCGCAGCGCCACCGCCGCATTGATCGTTACCTTGGGATTGTTCACCCACGACACCTGCCGGGCCACAACATCAAAGGTCCCGTCCATCGACCGGATCCCGTAAAAATCTCCCACCCCGTGATAGTCGAACATCAGCCCGTCCGGCGATGAAATATGCACATCGCCGTGGGAGGACAGCGTCGGCGGATCCGCAAAGCCCTCGCCCAACTCCACCCCGGCCAGGAAATTGCCGATGCTCAGGCTGCTGCTCGCCGACGAGATCGCCGTGAACGAAAGCTCCAGCGGATTGTCGTCGTTCTTCACCCCGATCGGCACCGTGTACCGCTCCCATTCCTTGTTCGTCGTGCCGAAATCTTTGTCCAGTAGCACCGCCTTCGTCACCGTGTCCACCACCCGCACCTTCACCACGTCCTTCACCGTCGCGCTCTCCCGCCCCCGGTGATAAAACGAAAATCCGTACTTGTTCCCCCTGCCAATGCCGGACACAACCTGCGATAACGTCCCTACCTTCGTGGCGTTGATCTCGGCAAACTGTGTCAGCCCCGCCGGCGCACGAAACTCCAACTGCCCGTGCTTCATCCCGCTCGCCCAGATTTCGATATGGGTGTCGGTCGTCTTCCAGCCGGGCACTCCGTTCGCCGGGAACTGGGAGTAGTTTCCCGCCGGCACCTTCGGATTGGAAAAATCCCCGTTCACAATCTTGGCCTCGCCGATCGATGCCCCCATGCCCAGCGCCAACAGCAGTCCCATCGTCCGGGCCGCGCCTCGCGTTTGAACCATCCAATGCATTTCGGTAACCCTCTTTCGTCCTCTTCTGGCGCAGGCTGATACCCGTCGCTTTGGAACCACGCCCGGTTGCAGCGTGGTGCCTCTGTGAGAAATACTGGGAAAACTTTTCTCGCAGGTGACAGGCGTTCCGTATTTTTTTTCGCCCGGCCCGCAAGCATAGACCAATCACAGGGATAAGCGGGTGGAATTGCCTCAAAACTCAACCGAGCAGTGGAAACGCATCTGCGCCCTCTCCTCCCGCCTGCTCGACCTGCCCCGTGCCGATTGGGACGCCCTCCTCGACCAGGAGTGTGGGGACGACGCAGCCCTCCGCGCCCGTGTCCTCGAAATCTGCGCCAACTACTCCGAAGACGACGATCTGCTCGGCGTCCCCATCGCCTCCCCACTGCTCTGGGAAGATTCCTGCATCGGACAGCGGCTCGGCCCCTGGGAAGTCCTCCGCCTTCTCGGCGAAGGCGGCATGGGCCGCGTCTACCTCGCCAAACGCGCCGATGGCGTCTTTACCCAATACGCCGCCCTCAAACTCAACCGCGAACACGCCGACCCCGACGCCGTCCGCCGCTTCCACTCCGAGCGCCGCATCCTCGCCATGCTCGAACATCCCGCCATCGCCCGCGCCATCGATGGCGGCGCCACCGAAAAGGGCGCTCTCTACCTCGTCATGGAGTACGTCGAAGACGGCTGCCCCCTCGACGAATTCAACCCCTCCGCCCCCGTTCGCGACAAGGTCCGCCTCTTCCTCCGTGTCGTCGAAGCCGTCGAAGTCGCCCACCGCCTCCAAATCGCCCATCGCGATCTCAAACCCTCCAACATCCTCGTCACACCTGCTGGCCAGCCCAAGATCCTCGACTTCGGAATCGCCAAACTCATCCAGCCCGAAGCTCCCTCCGCCGACCAGACCGACGCCGCCAATTCCGCTCTCACCCCCACCTACGGCAGTCCCGAACAACTCGTCCGCGAACCCGCCACACTCCTCAGCGATATCTACTCCTTGGGCGCCGTGCTCTACAAAATGCTCGCCGCCCGCCCGCCCCACGATCTCACTGGCCTCAATATTCTCCAGGCAGTTCGCAAGGTCACCGAAACAGACTGCGCTCCCCCGTCGTCCCTCGCCCCCGGCCTCAACGCCGACCTCGACGCCATCCTCGCCAAAGCCCTCGCCCGCGATCCCTCCCGCCGCTACGCCTCCGCCACCGATTTCGCCTCCGACCTCCAACGCTACCTCGATGGCTTCCCCGTAGCCGCCCGCAAAGGCGCCCTCTGGTACCGCGCCTCCCGCTTCGTCCGTCGCCATCGCGGCGCCACCGTAGCCGCCACGCTCTGCCTCGCCCTGCTCACCATCGCTGCCGGCAAAACCGTCCGTGATTGGCAACTCGCCCGCCAGCGCCACGAGCAACTCCGGAAGTCCGCCCCCGCCGCCATCGCCGAATACAAAAGCCAGTTGACCCGGCTCACCGGTAACACCGCACTGCTCAATCAGCTCGCTTCCGACGAAAAGAAGTACCTCGACGGCATTTACGCCGAAGCCTCGAAAGACACGGCTCTCCGCCGTGAACTGGCCGGCGGCTATTTCGCCCTTGCCGGCCATCAAACCGTCCGGTTCGAAGCCAACGAAAGCCTCCAAAAAGCCTCGCTCCTCTGGCGCGAGACCGTGCGCGACAACGGGGCTGACGCCGATCGCCTCCAACTCGCCATCTCCCTTCGCCGCCTCGGCTGGAGTGCCATCAACCTGGGGCAGGTGACGGAAGCCCGGCGCGCCCTCGATGAAGCCCTGCCCCTCCTCGACGCCCTCGGTGCCACCCCCACCCGCCAACCCGCCGAACAGGAGCGCATCAAGCTCTACTTCGAATACTCCCGTCTCGGCGCCTCCGCCGGCGATGGAACCAAGGCCATCGAATTCGCCCAAAAGGCCGTCGAAGTCCACGAAAAACTGCCCGCCGGCGCCTTCTCCCGTAGCGACGTCGCCTTCACCCGGATCCAACTGGCGGACACGATCGAAACCTTTGCCTCCGGCGATTCGAAACTCGCCGAAACCGCCCTCACCCAGACCCGCCTCGCTGTCCGCGCCGTTCGCGAGGCCCCGGCCTGCCTTGATCTGCCATGCCGCGAAGCCAAGGCCGCCATTCTCACCCGCGCGCCTATCGTGCTCATCCACCGCCATCTGGTGGCCGAAGGGCTCGCCCTGCGCGACGGTGTCGACCTTGCCGAAGCCATCCTCGCCGAGGATCCCGGCAACAGCAGCGCCCTGTTAAGCCTCCGCTTCGGCCTTCGCTCTCTCGGTTGGCTGCTCGATGACGTCGGCCGTCTGGAGGAGTGCCTCCGCGTCCTCCGCAGGCACCTCGAGATCTCCGTGCTTTTAGGCCGCTACCCCGGTCCGTCCGAAGGCCGCCTCGCCGAGGCTGTGGCCTGCAACGGGTTAGGTCGCCTCCTCATGCGGATGAACCGGCTCCAGGAAGCCCAGGGCTACTTTGACCGCCAGGTCGAAATCGTCGCTCATCCGCCTAACGAAAACGTCTACTGGTTTATGCGCCAAACCGAGGCCTATCAGGATCTCGGCCGCCTGCGCCTGCGCCTGCGCCTGGGTCAGCCCGAAGCCGCCCGCGCCGAGTTCACCAAGGGCTCCACCGCCGCCGCCACCTTCCTCGCCAAAACCGGCAGCGCCCGCGCCAAAGCCATCCAGGCCGAACTGCATTACTACCACGGGGACGCACTCCTCACCGCCGACAAACCCGCCGGCTGCGCCCTGCTGCGGCGCAGCATCGGCCAGTACGATGAACTCGCCAAAGCCGCCGGCGGCCCCAACCCGGAGTGGCAGGAGATCTACGGCTTCGCCGTCAAAGCCGTCCGCAAATGCCAGGCTCCGGCCTGATCGCCTCCGAACACTACGCTTCCCAAACGCGATAGCGAGACAACTCACGGGGACACTCGCGGGCGGAAGCGCGTCAGCGCGCAGGCCGAGTGTCCCCGGACGCCGAACTGCCGCTAATGCGCCCCGCTCACCTGCACAAACCCAGGCAATAACTGCTTCGCCACCCGCCCGGCCTGCAGATCCTCCCGCGTGGCCAGCGTTGCCGGCAGGTCCTGCCGCGCCGCCACCGTCTCCCCGCCCAACTTCTTCGTAATCGCCGTTACAGAGTCGTACCCCATCCGGAACGGATCCTGCAGCACCAGCGAATCAATCCAGCCCTCTTTCAAATCCGCAATCAGCGCATCCGACGCATCAAACCCAACTAACTTAATCTTCTTGTTCCCCCGCGATTTCAGCGCCTGTACCGCCCCCGACAAGCTCGACTCGTTATCCGCGAACAGCCCCGCCAAATCCGGATGCGCGGTCATCATGTTCTCCGTCACCGCCATCGCCTTTGCCCGGTCGGCCATGCCGAACTGCAATCCCACCATTTCAATCCCCGGAAATTTCGCCTTCAATTCTTCCAGGAATCCGTCCTCCCTCTCCATCGTCGACGCACTGCCCGCCATAAACCCAATCACGCCCACCTTCCCTTTTCCGCCCAAAACCTCCCCAATCCGGCGCGCCGCCATCCGCCCGCCCTCTTTGTTGTCGGTGGCGATGTAGGCCACCCGGTTCGCCGTGTCCACATCGGAATCGTAGATCACCGTCGGTATGCCAGCCGCGGACGCGCGATCCACAATGTTGACAAGCGCTTTCTTATCAACCGGCGCCAGCGCAATGCCAGCCAACTTCCGGTTCACCATCGATTCGATAATGTCCTGTTGCCGCTTAGCGTCGATCTCCAGCGCGGGCGCGTTCCATTCCACGGAATAGCCGGCCTCCGCCGCGGCCTTTTCCGCCCCTGCCTTTACCGTCAGCCAGAAGATGTGATTGGCGCCTTTGGGCACCACGCCGATCACTTTGTTGTCCGTCTTTTGGCAAGCGGAGAGAAGAAGGAGCGGAAGCAACAGGGCCGGAGCGAATCGCATGGTAGGTTTATTCTATATGGCGTTTGTGAAGGCCGCGTCGCTGGCCAAGTTGACCCCTGGGGCGCTGCTCGAATTCCGCAATGGGGAAGAGCAGTTCGCCCTGTGCAACGTGGCGGGAGAAATCCACGTCCTCGAAAACCACTGCCCCCACCGTGGCGGCCCGTTGGCGCAGGGTGCCCTCCACGGCAAGATGGTCGTCTGCCCCTGGCACGCCTGGGAGTTCGATTGCACCACCGGCGCCTGCGACTTCAACCCGGAAATCGTCGTCCGCCGCTACCCGGTGAAAGTGGAAGGCGACGACGTTTTGATCGACGTCGACGCGACCCTCTAAGTGCCCGAACTACCCGAAGTCGAAACCATCGTCCGCGCGCTCGCGCCAAGAATCACAGGCCGCAAAGTGCTGTCGGCTGAGTTTTTCGCCCCCCGAGTCATGCGCGGCGCCCCGGAGCCCGACCTCGCCGGTCACACCGTCCAAGCGGTAACCCGCCACGGCAAACACATTCTCCTGAAATTCGACCACGGCACGTTAGCCATCCACTTAGGCATGACCGGCAAACTACTGATCGATGGCGACCCCACTCCCTACCTCCGCGCCGAGTTCGTCCTGAGCGGCTGTCGTCTGTTATTCGACGATATCCGCCAATTCGGCCGTATGGCGTGGAGCCAGACGCTGCCAGAAAACGTAGCCCGCCTGGGCCCAGACCCCCTGGAGATAACCGCGCAAGACTTCGCCGCCCGCCTCCAGCAAAAGCGAGGCCGCATCAAAACCGTACTCCTCAACCAAACCTTCGTAAGAGGGCTCGGAAACATCTACGTCGATGAAGCCCTCCACCGCGCCGGTATCCACCCATTAGTCGAAGGCATAACAAAAAAGCGCGCCCAAAACCTCCACAAACAGATCGTAGTGATTCTGGAGCAAGCCATAGCGAGCGGCGGATCATCGATCTCGGACTATGTGGATACGGAGGGTCGCAAGGGATCTTTCCAGGACAGCCACCGGGTCTACGGCCGGGAAGGGGAGCCGTGCAGAGCGTGCGGAACCGAAATCCAGCGGATTGTCGTGACCCAAAGAGGCACCCATTTCTGTCCAAAGTGCCAGCGAGTGTGACAGAGCGCCCCGACCTTGGTATAATAAAAGTCCTCGGGCCACCCTAGCTCAGTTGGTAGAGCACCTGATTCGTAATCAGGATGTCGCGAGTTCGACTCTCGCGGGTGGCTCCAGATAAAATTCAAGTTCATCCGGCCCGCCTCTGGCGGGTCTTCGTGTTTTTGCGGTTACGTCGCCGGGACGGGTGGCGGTCTAGAAAGCCGCGTCTCGGAATCGAAGTGATTTCCCCAAAGCAGACGCCTCGTGGGCTGCTGAAGCCGATCAGGAAGCGCTTAGCCGCGACCAGGCGGCGCGTTGATAGACTCATTCCGTGGCCTGTCTAGGAGTACTCTTCGCGATTGAACCTGATGAGGCAACACGTTTACTGGCTGCGAAATCAGATGAGGCGATCCGCGCGATCGTGCAGGATGAAATCGAGGAACGTTGGGATGATGCCTGGCTCGTTGAAGTGGATAAGGCCTGGGACGCGATTCATCGCTGCCTGTCAGACGGCACTCTTAGCCTGCACGGCGCCATCAACCCGAGTCGTCTCGCCATTCTTGGCGGCCGTCACCTTTACCGCGGCAATGACTACATCATTTCGCTAGTGACTCCCAATGAAGCCAAGACAGTGGCTTCGGAAATCGCCACAATTGATGAAGCTTGGCTCCGCGGAAAGTACGATGCGATAGATGCGGACGACTACGGATGTCCGAAGTCCGGGGAGGACTTCGACTACACATGGGATTACTTTCAATTGTTGCCGCCGTTTTTCAAGAGGGCCGGTGACGCAGGGCGCTATGTGATCTTCACGGTCGACCAATAGTCACTGTGTTATCAGTGCGCACGCATTTGAATAGGACTCCATGCAGACGGCCAAAGTCTGACCCACCAAGCACAAGCACCGCCAAGCTGACAATGCTGATGCTCAACGAGAATACTCTTATTCGCGCGGTGCTGGGGGCACGCCTGCCGGGCTTGTTTCGCAAGCACGCTGGACAGGTCGAGTTCATGGTTCCCGACCTGGCGTTCCATCTTGGCGTTCAACTCCGGTCGGTTTCCGATGCAAATTCCCACCCGCAAGCCTGGCCCAGTCCGACCAGCATATACATCCTGCCGTACAATGAAGTTGACCGAAATGATCCTGCGATTCAACGAACGGAGGGCTACCGAGGCCGCCGCCCAGTTTCTCAAACTCCGGGGCGGACGCATGAGCTATTTGAAGCTCATCAAGCTTCTGTACCTCCTCGACCGCGAGGCACTCTTGCGTTGGGGGCGTCCGGTCACCACAGACCGGTACGTTTCCATGGACAACGGCCCAGTCGTCAGCCGGATCTACGGCCTCATCCGCGAGGAACCGCTACCCGGAACCGATCCGGTCTGGCGTCAGTACATCTCCGCCCCGAGCAACTACGAAGTAACCCTGACTACCCAGCCGGAAATCGACGAACTCTCTCCTGCGGAAGAATCCCTCATCGAAGAAATTTTCTCGATCTACGGGAAATTGAGCCGCTGGGAGCTCGTAAATCTATCGCACGACCTGCCCGAGTGGCAGGATCCGAATGGCAGTGCGATTCCGATCCAGTACCGAGACATTCTTCGAGCAGGCAGCAAGACCGAGAGCGAGATAGCAGCGGTCGAAGCGGAACTGGAATCGCTAGTGGCGGCGGAAGCCATGCTGCAACCCGTCTAGCGACATGGAGTGTGGCGACACATTCCTGATGCCGGCCCCTGGCGGCGTAGCGACGCCGCACCTTTGGATCGTCATCACCCAGCCCGACCCTCCGTCTCATCTATGCGCCATCGTGAGCGTGACCACGCTGCGGAACAGTAAAGACCAGACCGTCCTGCTCAAGGTCGGCGATCATCCCTTCATTCGTCACGACTCGACTATTTACTATGGCGACGCAATGATTGTCGATGCACTGCGGCTTGAGAACGAAATCGCGGCTGGCCTGGCCCTTCGCCGGGATCGGTGCCCCGCCGAAACCCTCAAGCTTGTTCAGCAGGGTGTGACCGCTTCTCCGTTCACCAGGCCGAAGTTCCTGCGCTTTTGTCGGGATCGCTGGGGTCGCTAAGGAACAAACGGCAAGCCTCCCTGCCGTCGGCAGTACCCTCGTGCCAATTGACCATCGACGAAACTACATCCCGAACGGGTAGAACCTCGTAGGCCCCCCCCAAAAAGCGATGCCGGAACAGCCGCAATCCAACCTCCGCCGGTTCGCCCCAATCACGACAAAGCCCCCTCCTCCTCCTCCCTTCTCACCCGCGCCCAAACATGCGTAAACTCCGCCCCAAAAAAGAAAATCTGCGCCGAATAGTACACCCACACCGTCAACACCATCAACGACCCCGCCGCCCCATACGCCGATCCCACACTCGCCTTCCCCAAATACAACCCAATCAGCGTCTTTCCCAACGTAAATAACAACGCCGTCACCACCGACCCCGCCACCACATCCCGCCACGGCACCGTCTCATCCGGAATATACCGGAACATCAACGCAAACAACCCCGCAATACTCGCAAACGAAATCAAAAAATTGAAAACCTCCAGCACCCCCGCCGGCACCGGCAACGCAGTCCCCCAAAAGCTCCCGATCGCCGCCAGCGTCGCGCTGAACACCAGCGTCACCATCAACAAAAATCCAATCGCCAACACCATCCCAAACGAAAACAGGCTCTCCCGCACCATCCGGTAAAAACTCATCGTCTGGTCGTTCCCGCTCCCCGCAATCCGGTTCAGCGCCGCCCGCAACTCTGAAAACACCCCGGATGCCCCGAAAAGCAGTGTCAATACGCTCACCGTCGACGCAAAAATACCCGACGCCGGCTGCCTCGCCGACTCCAATATCCCCTCCACCAACTGCCGCCCCTGGTCCCCCACCATCCCCTGAACCTGGTACAGCAACTCGTTCTGCGCCGATGTCCGGTCAAACACCAACGCCGCAATCGCCACCGCCAGCAGCACCAGCGGCGACATCGACAAAATCGTATAAAACGCCAGCGCCGCGCCCAATCGGGGCGCATCGTGCGCAATCCAATTCTCCGCGGTTGTTTGCAGACTCGGCCAAAGATTCGCTAAGCGCATCCCGCCCCCATCAATAGATAGCAAAACACACCATCCTGTTTCATTAGAAATGCGTAGGAAACGAACTCCCTCTGTGCCGCATCCAGAGTAGGTCGGAGGACTCTATGCGATTTCGAATCATTCTATCGATTGCCGTAGCCTGCATAGGCGCCGCCGCGGACCTCAACCAGGGCCTGGAAAAATTCCGCTCCCGTGACTACGCCGCCGCCGAAAAGGAACTCCGCGCCGTCGTCGATGACGACCCGCATAACACCGAAGCGCTCCGCGTGCTCGGCCTCGCTCTCGTCCGCCAGGGCAAGGCCGACGAAGCTCTCCCCGTTCTCGAAAAGGCCGCCGCCGCCAGTCCCGATTCCGCCGATGTCCAACTCGCCCAGGCCGCCGCCTTTGCCTCCGAAAAACAGTACGACAAGGCCACCGAACTCGTAGACGCCGCCACCGCCAAACAGGCCGACCACGCCGAACTCCCCTACTATCGCGGCATGCTCGCCGTCCTCAAAAAGCAGTACAAAGAAGCGGTCCCCCAACTGGAAACCGCCATCAAACAAGACGCCGAAAACGCCTACGCCTACTACTACGCCGGTCTCGCCTACAGCAACACCAAGCGGCCCGACAAAATGGTCGAGTCTTTCAACAACTTCCTTCGCCTCGAACCAAAAGCCCCCGAAGCCGCCAAAGTCCGATCATTCCTGAAGTCCAGCCGCTAACCCCACAAAGGATCCATTGCGAACCAGGTTCATCCGCATCGCCGGCCTCACCGTCGGCGGTCTCGTCATCGCCGGCGTGGCGCTCCTTCACACCCCGCCCATGAAGCGCCTGGCCCTCGCCAAACTCCAACGCGCCCTCGCCGCACAAGGCGTCCGCCTCCAAGCCTCCGGCCTCGACTTCAATCTCCTCTCTCTCCAGGCCAGCATGAACGGCGTCGTCGTCACGCCCGAACCCTCCCTTCCGCCGCTCGCCAAAATCGAATCCGTCTCCCTCAAACTCTCTCTCTGGGAACTTCTCCGCGGCCACATCGTCGTCACCTCGGGCTCCCTGCTGCACCCCGAACTCTGGCTCGTCATCAATGCCGACGGCCTCTCCAACCTCCCCAAATCCCAAAACGCCTCCGGCGATTCCCTCCAATATCTGGCCCAATCCGTCACCGCCACCAACGGGTCCCTTCACATCGACGACCAGCAAAACGGCCTCAAAATCGTCCTCCCGCAATGGGACGTTCGCGTCGCCGGCAACCGCCTCACCAACCGCCACCGCGTGCAGTTTGATACCAAAGCCCAAGGCGCCGTCACCCTCGCCGGCCAGACCTATCCTGTCGACACCCTCCACACCCTCCTCGACGCCGGCCACCACGATCTCCGCATCGAAAAGCTCGACCTCCGCACCCCCGGCGCCACCCTCTCCGGCTCTCTCTTCCTCCTCGATTTCGACCAGCTCGCCCTCAAAGGCGATCTCGTACTCGACGCCCAGCCAGCCCAATTCCTCCCGCAATCCGCCGGCGATGTCCACGCTGAACTCGCCATCACCGGCACCGCGAAAGCCCCGCTCGTCAACGCCCGCGTCCAAGCCAGGAACGCCGCCTGGCAGGCGTACAAAAACATCGATCTCAACGGCAATGTCGCCTACGATCCCCAGTCCAACGCCCTCACCGCCACCCAACTGAACGTAGTCTCTCCCTTCGGCGCTCTCAATGGCAATGGCCACATCTCCCTCACCGCCACCGGCCCCAGCACCTTCCAGGGAACCGTCCAACGGGTCCCGCTCACCCGCTTCATTCCCACTCTCCACAGCACCGCCAGCGGCACCATCAACGCCCAATGGAAAGGCCTGGAAGTCTCGAAAGCCACCGCCACCGCCGCCATCACCCTGGCCGGCACCCGCGCCCCGGCCAAAGACGTCTACCCGGTCGCAGGCAACTTCCGCGTCGAACGAAATGCAACCGGCACCACCGTCGTCCACGTCGATCGCGCCGCCTTGAGCGGCGTCGAATCCACCGGCACCATCCACATCGACCCGCATCAACAGCTCTCCGGCCAGCTCGCCATATCCACCCCCAACATCGCCGCCCAGCCCTACAGCAAGCTCCCCGTTTCAGGCGGCGTCAAACTGAATCTAAACTTGAGCGGAACCGTCCAAAAACCCTCCGCCGCCTTCAGCTTCGCCGCCGCCAATCTCCGTGCCGAATCCGTCACGGACATCGCCGTCGCCGCCACCGGAACCGTCAACGCCGATCGGCTGGATCTCGCGCAGGCCTCCGTAAAATGGGGCGGCCAGGCCATCGACGCCCACGGTTGGATCGACCTCGCCGGCCCCCTCTCCCTCCAGGCCGAAGTCCGCCAAGCCAACATCCCCGATCTCCTCCAACTCCTCGGCCAGCCCGCCACCCCCATCACCGGCGCCCTCAATCTCAACGCCAGTCTCACCGGCACGCTCGCCCACCCCCTCGGCACCGCCTCCCTGAACGTAACCAACATCGAAGCCTACGGCGAACAGCTAGGCCGCCTCACCGCCACCGCCCGCTTCGACGCGAAAACCGCCACCGTCAACGATCTCCTCCTCGAAAAAAGCCCCACCGAAAAACTGCAAGGGAACGGAACGTACGAGTTCCAATCCCAGCGCTTCACCGCCTCTCTGAAGAGCGATCCCTTCCACCTCACCAAAGGCAACGTCGCCCTCCAAGCCGAAGCCAGCGGCACGCCGGCCCACCCCATTGTCAACGCCAGCCTCAAAGGCGACCTGCCCGACATCGGTCCACTCCAAGTAACAGCCGATCTCGACGGCCCCACCCTCCATGCCACCGCGCAAGCCCCAAAGCAAAACGCCAAAGCCGAAGCCCGCGCCTCCACCACCGCCCCCTACCCCTTCACACTGCAAGTCGACACCACCCAAACCGACCTCGCCACTCTCCCCCAAAAGCGGCTCGAAGGCAAGCTAACCGCCCAGGCAACGGCAAAAGGCCAAGCCACCAACTGGCAAGACGCCGAAGTCACCATCCACACCGAACCCCTCGCCCTGAAGCTCGACGGCCAACCCATCCAAACCACCGGCCCCCTCTCTGCCACCCTCCGCAACGGCGCCCTCGAACTCCAACCCGTAACCCTCACCGGTCCCGGCACCCGCCTCACCGTCGAAGGCAAAGTCCCCGGCGCGCTCCAACTCAACGGAGCCGTCAACCTCGCAGCCGCCCTCTCATCCGCCTCCGGCGAACTCACCCTAGCCGGCACCGTCGATAGCACCCTAACGGCCGGCCGCTACAGCCTCGCCCCCCGCCTCGATCTCTCTCTCACCAACGCCGCCTACGCCCATCCCGACCTCCCGCCCCTCACCGCCGCCTCCGCCCGCGCCCATCTGGCCGATGGCAAGCTACAGCTCGAATCCCTCTCCGCCCTCTGGGCCGGTGCCACCATCACCGGCACCGCCGAACTCCCCCTCGGCCTCCTCTCCGCCTCGCTCCCTTTCGATCTCGTCCGCAAGCCCGGCCCTGCCAGCGCCAATCTCTCCGTCAAAAATCTAGACTTCTCCCAGCTAAAAGGAATGCCCGGAACCGCCGGCGGCCAGGCATCTTTCCAACTATCCGTCGAAGCCGCCCGCCCGGACCTCGAAGCCCTCCGCGGCGAGCTGCGCTTTGATGCGCTCACCCTCCGCGCCGGCAAGTTCAATCTGGCCCAAAGCCAACCCTCCGTCCTCCGCATCGCCAACGGCACGGTGCAAGTAGAACAGTTCCAACTCACCGGCCCCGCCGCAAAACTCGCTCTCTCCGGAACCGCTCAACTCACCGGCACCCAGCCCCTAAAACTAAGCCTCGAATCGAACGCCGACCTCGGTCTCCTCTCCGCCTTCACCTCCGCCATCCGCGCCCAGGGCCCCACCACCGTCGCCCTCAATATCGGAGGCACCATCAATGCACCAGAGGCCGCCGGCTACCTGCAAATCACCGGTGCCGATGTCGCCATCGCCTCCCCCAGCCTCCAGGCCGAAAAGCTCAACCTCCGCCTCGATCTTGCCAAAAATCAGGTCACGCTCAGCAAGGTCTCCGGCACCCTCAACGGCGGCACCCTCCAAGGCTCCGGCGGCGTCACCCTCCGCGGTACCGAAATCGCCGCCGCCGCCCTCGTCCTCTCCTCCAATGGCGTCTATCTCGATTTCCCCGCCAACTTCAAAACCATGTCCAACGCGAATATCTTTCTTCGCACCAACGGCAAACGGTTTCTCCTCGGCGGCGATATCGCGGTCGTCGATGGCCGCTATACAGAGACCCTGAATCTCGACCAGGGCCTCCTCAACGTGCTCAACTCCTCCGCCACGCCCGAAGCCCGCGAGGACCGCTCCCCCCTCCTCGACCGCCTCGACTACGGCGTCGCCATCAAAACCCAGCACCCCCTCGTCGTCGACAACAACCTCGCCAAAGCCGAGCTCGACATGGACGCTCGCCTCACCGGCACCTACTACCGCCCCGGCCTCGTCGGCCGCATCACCATCGATGAGGGCGGCACCCTCAATCTCAACGAACGCAAGTACATCGTCGATCGCGGCGTCCTCACCTTCAACGACGAAAACAAGATTGCGCCGTCGTTCGACATCACCGCCAAAACACAGGCCTCCGGCTACGACATCACCCTCTCCGTCCAAGGCGCCGGCAAGGAACGCGAGACCACTCTCACCTCCGATCCGCCTCTCCCCGAACCCGACATCGCCGCCGTCCTCCTCACCGGCCGCACCATGGATGAATTGAGCGGTCGCGAAGGCGATGTCGCCAAGGAACAAGTCCTCTCCTACCTCACCGGCCGCGTCGGCGGCACCCTCGGTCGCGGCATCGAACAGGCCACCGGCATCTCCCAGGTCCGCATCGAACCCAACCTCATCGCCAACGAATCCGACCCCTCCGCCCGCCTCACCATCGGCCAGAATTTCACCCGCCAGCTCAGCCTCATCTACTCCATGAATCTCACCGATTCCGGTGACCAGATTCTCGTCGGCCAATACGACATCTCCAAACGCTTCCGCACCCGCGCCCTCAAACAGTCCGACAATACCTACCGCTTCGATTTTTCCCGCAAACAGGAGTTCGGCGGCACGCCACCCCCGCCTGCCAGCACCGCCGAGCGCGAGCGCAAAAAGATCGGCGACGTCCAATTCTCGGGCGAACAACTCTTCCCCCAGGAGCAACTCGCCAAGTGGCTCTCCGCGCGCAAAGGCAAAAGCTACGACTTCTTTAAGCTTCGCCGCGGCGTCGAACGCATCACCGATAAGCACGCTGGCGAGGGCCACCTCGAAGCCCGCATCCGCCTCACCCGCACTGTCCACGATGGCCAGGTCGATCTCGATTTGAACGTCGAGCCAGGCCCCAAAGTCGACTTCGTCTACGAAGGCTACCGCCCCACCGGCGGTGTGCAGAAGAAGGTGCGCGAACAGTGGCTCGCCGGTGTCTTCGATGCCCAGCGGGCCGATGATGCGGCCGCCATTCTCCGCGACGATCTCCTCGCCCAGGGCTATCTCGCCGCCCGCATCGATCACGCCATCGAAACGCCCGAGCTCATCCGCAAACGAATCGTCTTCGATGTCCAACCCGGCGAAAAATTCACGTCGCCCAGGCTCGTCTTCCCCGGCGCCAAACCCGCCGAAGAGCCCGAACTGCGAAAGCTCCTGCGCCAACAAAAACAAACCCTTTCCGCCTTCACGCACCCCGAACAGGCCATCGATTCTCTGCTCCTCTATTACCGCGATCGCGGATACCTCGACGTCAAAGTCGCTAAGCCCGAAATCATCCTCGACGCCCCCACGAAATCGGCCACTGTCATCTACCCCATTGCCGAAGGGCCTCTCTACCGCGTCGGCGCTGTCACCTTCACCGGCAACCAGGCCTACCCCGCGCCCGCCCTCCAGCAGGCCGTTACCCTCGAATCCGGCAACAGCTATCTCCCCTCTCTCCGCGAAGAGTCCCTCACCAATCTGAAAGACCTCTACGGCCGTCGCGGCTACAACGACGCCGAACTCACCTACGCCCTCAACCGCCATCCCGAAACCGGCAAAGTCGATGTCGTCTTCGCCATCGCCGAAGGCCCGCAATCCGTGGTCGAATCGGTCGCCGTCAACGGCAACGATGTCACCTCCACCGGGCTAGTCCAAAGCCAGCTGGAACTCAAAAAGGGCGACCCCCTGGACCTCCAGGTCTTGAGCCATTCCCGCCGTAATCTCTACACCACCGGGGCCTACTCTCTCATCGATATTCAGCGCAACGCGCTCGAACCCGTCAGCGGCAAAAAGTCAGTTTCCCTCGACGTCAACGTCCGCGAAGTCCGCCCCTTTCAGATGAGCTACGGCGGCTACTTCGATACCGAACGCGGCCCCGGCGGCATCGTCGATTTCGCCAACCACAACTCCCTCGGCGCCGCCCGCGTCATCGGCGTCCGCGCCCGCTACGATGCCGACTTGCAGGAAAGCCGCCTCTACTTCTCCCAGCCGCTGCTCAAGAGCTTCCCTCTCCGCACCACCGCCTCTACCTTCGTCCGCCGCGAAGTCCGCGAAGGCTTCAATACGGACCGCCTCGGCTTCTCCATCCTCCAGGAAGCCCGGTTCCGCAAAGCATGGTTGCTCAACTACGGCTACCGCCTCGAACGCACGCGCACCTACGACATCGGTCCCGATCCCATCTTCGACGCCACCCTCCGCGTCGCCCCCTTCACCGCCTCCCTCTCCCGCGATACCCGCGACGACCTCCTCGACGCCACGCGCGGCTCCTTCCTCTCCCACGCCGTCGAATACGCCCCCAAGTTCTCCGGCAGCGAACTCAACTTCGCCAAATACTTCGGCCAGTATTTCCGCTACATCGCGCTCGATAAACCCCAGCTCCTCCCCATGCAAAAGGGCGTCCGCAAAAGCCGCCTGGTCTTCGCCACCGGCGTCCGCGTCGGCTTGGCCGGCGGCCTGAATGGCCAGAATCTAATCCCCGGCCGCAGCGCCACCAACCGCGTCAGCCTCGGCGAGCGCTTCTTCGCCGGCGGCGGCACCACCATCCGCGGCTTCGCGCAAGACGGCGTCGGCCCCCGCATCTTCGATGGCATCTCGCCCTCCGGCGGCAACGCCCTCTTCATCCTGAACAACGAACTCCGTTTCCCCGTCGCCAGCATCTTCGATGGCGTCGCCTTCGTCGATGCCGGCAACGTCTACGACCGTCTCGGCGACTTCCGCCCCTGGACCGTCCGCAAAGCCGCCGGCATCGGCATCCGCATCCGCACCCCGTACTTCCTCATCCGTCTCGACTACGGCATCAAGCTCGACCGCCGTCCCGGCGAACCGCTAGGCCGCCCCTTCTTCAGCATTGGTCAGGCATTCTGACGCCGGGTGTCGTGAACCACCCCGCCCCCCTACCCCTCCCGCCCCAAAAACTCCCGCAATACATTCCGCGTAATCCCCGACACCGCCTCATCCACAAACAACGCCGCCACCCATGTAATCGACCCTACCGAAAACACCGCCCCGCCCCGCTCCCGCTCATGCAGCACAATCTCCGAGCCCCCCTCGTCCGGGTTCTCCCCCTTCGCCAGCAACACCGTATTCGCCGGCGAATGCGCGCTCCGCTTGTCCGTCTCGTGCCCCGACGCGCCCCCCGGAATCCGCTCGTGCAACGTCTCCTTCCCAAACAAATCCCCATCCCGCAGCCCCGTCCCCGCAAATACCCAATGCCCCGCGTCCACCACGCGATACGGCGCCGCCGTCATGATCCCCGTCTCCGTACAAACCACCCCCAGCAGGTTCGCCTCGGACTCGAGCGTCCGGTGCATCCGGCTGTCGTAGATCACCGTTCCATCCGCCGACTTCCCTCCCATCTCCCCATGCTCACTCTCCAGATGCGACAGGCACCGCATCGTCCCATCCGCCCCGAAAACAACCTCACAATTCAACCCATTCCCGCCCAGATACAGCAACCGCCCGCCCCGCTCAAACACCCAGCTCTTCACCGCGAAATACATCTCCCGGCTCCAATACTCCGGGTGCACCGCGATGATCAAAATCTTGTACGCGTCCAGCGGCAACAGCCCATCATGGAGATGCCCCTCGCCGTACAGATCGTAGTCAAACCCCTCCCGCTCCAGCCACCCATACAGCCGCCACTCGCCCGGCGTCTGCCCGCACTGCACCCGCCCCTGGACCGGATCGGTTATCTTCGGGTCGTCGAACAGATGATTGTTCGGCTCCGGCCGGTCGAACGATAATGGCAAATACTCCTCGTCCTTCGGTCGCCACGTGCCGAACGGAAGCACGTTGTGATACCGGTCCAGGTCCTGCCGCGCATTCACCACCGGCGTCGCCGGCAACCGGTCGGCATTGACGTAATTACTCCGCCCGCCAAAGTTGTTGTAAGCGTTCCAAGTGTTCGTGGACGCCAACACCGCGATCGACGCTTTCGGCGCGCGCGGCGCCACCACCCACGGAAACGAAAACGCCCGCCCCGACGGCGTCCGGGCCCACAAATAATACAGCCCGCTCCGCTCCGGAGCCACAATCGTCGGCGGCGCCGGATACCCGTCGCTGTTCCACTTCACGCCCGTCTGCGTGAAGTCGCAATCGGGCAATATCTGGCGATTGGCCTGCGGCCCATGCTCGTCCAGCCACCCGATCATCGCCACATATTCCTTCGTCAACCCATACCGCCACAGCGTCAGTTGATACTGCTCCACCGCATGCACGCGGAACTCGGAAATTTCCCCGCTCCGCACCCACTTCGGCCACATGTAGCCCAACAACCCATCCGTCAACAGCCGCAGTTGCACCGGCGTGTCGCCAATCTCCACCGTCGACGCCTTGGCTCCATACCCCGCCTTCGCCAGCGTCACCCGGTACCGCCCCGCCGGCAACTCGCCCCGGATCGCGCCCCGTGGCGACGACCGCAGCACCGTTACCGCGCCGTCGGCCAGCGCTTCAAACTCCGCCATCACATCCGGGATGGCCACGTACATTTCATCGCTGACGTAAGCAAGCAGTCGCATAATAAATTTGTTCCCAATTTTGCCATGAAACTCTTCGCCGAACTCAATCGCGAACAAATCCGCGCCCTCGCCCCGGATTCCCTCATCGTCCTCCCCATCGGCGCCACCGAACAGCACGGCCCCCATCTGGCCACCGGCATGGACTTCATCACCGTCGAATGGATCGCCCGCCGCGCCGCCGGAGTCGCCGGGGCCCACATTCCTATCGTCGTCGCGCCGACTCTCCCATTCGGCTCCTCCCACCACCACTTCGTCTTCGGCGGCACGCTCTCGCTCTCCACCAAGACCTACTACCTCGTCCTCTACGAGCTCATCGAATCCCTCGTCCGCGACGGCTTCCAGCGCATCTTCCTGCTGAACGGCCACGGCGGCAACGCCGAACTCATGCAACTCGCCGTCCGCGACATCGTCCTCGAACACCCCGTCCGCGCCGCCGCGGGCTCGTACTGGAATATCGCCTGGGACGCGCTCATCGCCGCTGACGCCCACCGCGGCCGCCGCCTCCCCGGCCACGCCGGAGATTTCGAATCCTCCCTCCTGCTCGCCCTCCACCCCGAACTCGTCGCCGCCGACCGGCCCCACCGCCCGCCCAGTGGCGACACCGATCCCCACTCCGCGCGCTCCACCTTCCGCGACGAACAGCACGGCGCCTGGAAGAAGATCGACGGCTACACCGACAGCCCCGCCGCTGCCGACGCCGACCGCGGACGCGAACATCTCGACGTCATCGTCCGCGCCGTCGCCGACACCTGGGTCCACTACTACAACAGCTAAGCCAACCGGTCCAACGCCCCGAGCACCCCGCTCGGGGACATCGCGGGCATAACCCCCAACAAAGTTCGGCCCGCAACCCAACGACAGAGGTGTCCCCCAAGACGCGACGCACCCCGCAGAAGGCAGAAGGGAAAGCCCCCTATACGCCCTCCAACGCCTTCCCATGGTCCCGCATAAAATGCCGCCGGATCCCATAAAAAGCCAACCCCGCCGTAGCCAAATACACCAAACTCGTGTAACCCATCAACCGCCCCACCCCAATCGTGTCCCGCGCCATCCCGCCCAAAAACGGCGCAAATCCCGAAACGGTAGCGCCGATCACATTCAACACCCCAATCGCCGAAGCCCGCTGCGACGCCGGCACCACATCAAACGCCGCCGGCGCCTGATTACTCGAAATGAATCCCGCAAAAAATCCAAAGCTGATCGCCGCGATCCGCGTCGCCGCCAGCGTCCCGCCGCCCCCCCACCAGGTAAATACAAGGCGCCCCCGCCAACAGCGCAATCAGCAACAACCAGAACCGCGCCGATTTCACCCGCGAATAATACTTATCCCCCGCAAAGCCCCCTAAAACCAGCCCCGCCACCGTCCCCAACTGCGGATACACGCTCGCCTCAAACGCCGCCCGCGCCAACCCTATCCCGAACTTGTCAAAAAGAAAAGTAGGCAACCACGAATACACCAAAAACAGCCCAAAAGTAGCCACCGAAACCACAATCGTGATGATCCGCAACGAAGGAATCCGGAACAGCCCCGCGAAGCTAGCCAGCGTCGCGCCCCCCGCCGCCGTCACTCCATGGAAATGCGGCGGAACAGCCGACAAAAACCGCCACAACGGAATTGCGAACGCGAGCCCAATCCCGCCCAGAATCCAGAAGGAAGCCCGCCAATGAAACCGCTCCGCAATGAACCCGCTCAACGATCCCCCAATCGCCACGCCCACCATCTGGCTGCTCGCAAAAATCGCCACCGCCCGCGACCGCGTCGACGGCCCGTGCGCGTTCGCCATCAACGCGTAAGCCGCCGGCATGAAGAACGATTCCGATATCCCCAATAGCCCCCGGCACACCAGCAACATCGTCCCATTCACCGCAAAGCCCGATAGCACCGTAATCGCGCTCCATAGCGCCAAACTCCCCGCCACCAGCATCGTCCGCGGCCACCGGTCCCCCGCAATCCCCGCGAATGGCGAACACGCCCCATACACCCACAGAAACAGAGCCCCGTTCAGCCCCAGCACCGTATTGCTGAAGCCGAACTCCTTCTGTAACGCCGGAAATAGCGTGTACACCACCTGACGGTCCGCGTGGTTCAGCACGTAGGCAAACCACAGGAACGCGATCAGAACCCACTCCGGTCCGAACGCCGTCCGCTTCGTCATTTGGAGACTGTAGCAGTTTCGCGTTCTATGATGTACACCATGGTCGACATCCATAGCCACTTCTGGGAGTACCCCAAACACTTCTCCGACGACTTCAAACGCCAGGCCGCCCGCGCCCGTGGCGACGTCGAAGTGGATCTCACCGTGCGCTGGGACGAATACCAGGCCACCGCCGCCGGCTGCGAAAAAACCGTCGTCTTCGGCGGCAAAGCCAAGCTCTCCGGCCTCTGGGTGCCCGACAGCGAAGTCGCCGCATACGTCGCCACCCACCCTGATCGTCTCGTCGGCTTCCTCTCCCTCGACCCCACCCAACCCGGCTGGCACGACGAACTCATCGAAGGCCACCAGGACCTGAAGCTCAAGGGCATCAAGCTCCTCTCCATGTACGCCGGCTTCTTCCCCAACGACCGCCGCTTCGACTATCTATGGGAATACGCCACCCGCCACGGCCTCCCCGTTCTCCTCCACACCGGCACCACCTTCGTCGCCCAGGCCCCGCTCGAATGCACTCTCCCGCGCCACCTCGATGACGTCGCCACCCGCTTCCCCGACGTGAAGATCATCCTCGCCCACCTGAGCCATCCCTACGAAGGCGAAAGTGTCGTGACGATCCGCAAACATCCCAACGTCTACGCCGATTGCTCCGCCCTCCACTACCGCCCCTACCAGCTCTACAACTCGCTCATGCTCGTCCAGGAATATGGCGTGTGGGACAAGGTGCTGTTCGGCACTGATTACCCCTTTACCACCGTCCAGGCCAGCCTCGATGGCATGCGCGGCCTCAACAACATGCTCGATGGCACCAAGCTCCCCCGCCTCAACATGGACAAAATGGAGCGCATGTTCGCCCGCGACACGCTCTCCCTCCTCGGCATCGACGCCTGACCCATGCCGCAACTCATTCACAATTACGCGGACATCGACTTCGCCCTCCCCGGCAAGCATCACTACCAAATCGCCTTCCATCTCGATGGCTCCTGGGGCTACTCGCTCGTCCCGCTCACCATCATCAACGGCCTGCGCGGAGCCAATCCCAACGGCATCCTCTGCTTCGGTGGCACCCACGGCAACGAGTACGAAGGCCAGGTGGCCCTCAAACGCCTCTGCCACGATCTCGACCCCGAACAGATGACCGGCCGCGTCATCCTCATGCCGCAGCTGAGCGAAAGCGCCTGCGTCGCCAACCAGCGCACCTCCCCGCTCGATGGCGTCAACATGAACCGCGCCTTCCCCGGCAACCCCCGCGGCACCCTCTCCGCCCGCATCGCCCATTTCGTCAAAACGCAGGTCTTCCCCCACGGCCGCGTCGTGCTCGATATCCACTCCGGCGGCATGGAAGGCGCCTTTCCCTACTGCACCTCCTTCCACCCCATTGCCGACCCCGCCCAGCGCGCCGAAATCGCCACCGTCTCCCGCCTCTTCGACACCGGCTTCGCGCTCATCTACGCGAGCACCATGGCCTCCGGCCTGCTCACCGATGAAGCCGAAGCGGAAGGCAAAATCGCGATCGGCAGTGAACTCGGCGCCGGCGCCTCCACCGATCGCCACGGCGTCCGCCACGCCTACGAAGGCGTCAAAAACTTCCTCCGCCACTACGGCCTGCTCGATGAGCCCGTCCAACCCATCCGCCCCCCGGGCGCCGAGCCCACGCGCCTCATCCGCGCCGACAAACTGGACGCCTACATCCCCGCCCCCGCCGATGGCATCTGGGAACCCGTCGTCGCTCCCGGCCAAGCCGTCGAACGCGGCGAACTGCTCGGCCGCCTCCACGACTTTTCAGACCACTCGAGCGCGCCAACAGAGATCCACGCCCCACGCACCGGTTGGGTCGCCATGCTGCACTTGAGCGCCCGCCCCCGCCGGGGCCAGACGCTGTTCGTCATCGCCGAATCCGTCGACTGGAGCGAACTCATCCCGTGAAAATTACCAACGTCGAACTCTTCGTCCTCAAGGCCGAAGGCCTCTACAACAACCCCGAGGGAGCCGAAGAACCGCTCGGCCCCACCTACATGGGGATCGTCAAGGTCACGACCGACGCCGGGATTTGCGGCTATTCCGACATGGAGACCTCCGCCCCCGTCGCCAAAGCCTGCATCGATTCGCCCAAGTGGAGCGACGCCGAAGGCATGGAGTTCATGGACGGCCTGAAGTCGCTCCTGGTCGGCCAAAACCCATTGGAAGTCGAACGCCTCTGGTACCGCATGTATCGCGGGACAATCTACTTCGGCCGCCGTGGCGCCGCGCTGCAAGCGATCTCCGCCATCGATATCGCTCTCTGGGACATCTGCGGCAAAGCCTACGGCCAGCCCATCCACATCCTGCTCGGCGGCAAGTGGCGCGACAAAGTCCGCGCGTATGGCAGCACCCTCTTCCGCCCCACGCCGCACGCCATGCGCGAGGCGGTTAAGGGCTACATCGACCAGGGCTTCACCGCCGTCAAGTTCGGCTGGGGCGTCTTCGGCAAGGATCGCTGGCTCGACGTCCAACTCGTCGAAGCCGCCCGCGAAGCCCTCGGCCCCCGCCGCGACCTGATGGTCGATACCGGCTGGTTCGTCGAGCGCACCGCCAAAGAGGCCATTCAGGTCGTCCGCTCCATCGAACAATTCGAGCCATTCTTCGTCGAAGAGCTTCTCCATCCCGAAGACTACGACGGCTATCGTCGCGTAGCCGAATCGACCGATGTGCGCATCGCCTGCGGCGAACAGGAATCCACCGACTGGGGCTTCCAACAGTTGATCGAACGAGGCGGCGTAGACGTCCTGCAACCCGATCTAACGCGCTGCGGCGGCTTCACCGTCGCCCGCAAAATCGTCCACATGGCCGAACGTGCCAACCGCCTCGTCATCCCCCACTCCTGGTCCAGCGATCTGCTCACCGCCGCCTCGCTCCACCTCACCGCCTTCCAGCGCCGCGCCGAGTTCGTCGAGTTCAACACCTCCCAAGGCGCCCTCAGCCGCGAACTCGTGAAGGAACCGCTCCGCATGGAAGACGGCTTCCTGAAAGTGCCCGACGCCCCCGGCCTCGGCGTCGAAGTCGACGAAGCCACCATCGCTCGCTACCGTGAACTTTAATCAGGAACCCGGCGCGCCACCGCCAGCCTACTTTTCAAAGCCCCGCAGGTATGGCGTCGTGTCCGGTGGCCGCGACCCGGTGCTGAATTGCGGCCCCCGCGTCGAGCGGTAGCGCATGTTCAAGACTCCAGTCTCAATGCGGCGCCCCACGGCGGAGTACCGGCCATTCTCCCAGTTGGATTCCATGTAGTGGTTCGTGATCCCGGTTGACAGCAGCAGCCGTTCCGCATTGTAGGGCTCCTTCCCGGTCACCATCATCTCGGTAATCCAGTGGGGTTGCGCATTGGAGGCGTGATACTGCGCAAACGGTCCGGGCCAGCCAAGCATCGAAATGATGGTCGGTTCTTTCTGTCCCTCGATTTCGCCGGCGTAGGTCCAGCCCACACCGCGGCCCGAAATCACCGCCGCTTTCGTCCCATCGTTGTACTCGATGATGCACGCGTTCGCCTGGGCGCTCTCTTGAAAGCTGCCCTGCTTCATCTGGAAACTTGCCGCGACCGAATCAAGCAGCTTGCCCGCCCACGGATTCCGCTCCACCCACTTCCACACTTCCGGTCCCCGGATCGACTGCACCGCCTTGACGCCTGTCTCGCCGCCCTTACGCCGCTCCACGAAGGCCTGGAGCACATCAATGCAATGGAAGATAGCTCCCTCATCGGACGCGCCTCCAAGCACGATCGAGTTTCTGATCGGCGTATCGATCGCTATGTCGATTTCAGGCTTGCGGAAGTAGACCGGTATGGAGGAACCGCCGGTCAACGGAAAGCCCAACTCACGAGACTTGTCGAACATCCACTTGGCGTCGTCCCAATTGTAGGAGAGGTGTTTGTCGTTAAACACCGGCACCGAGCGCTTGCTCTGCTCGAAAACCCGGATCACCTGCTGATAGATCCACCACCGCGGCAACAGCCAGTGGCCCTTGAGATCGGTTGGATAATTCCCGTGTTCTCCAACGATGACAACCCCATCCACCGCAAGTTCCTTCCCGCCCAGCGTGACCGCCTCCCCCACTGTCTTGTAGATGGGAATGTTCTTCGCCTTGCACACCTTCTGGCCCAGTCCGCTGGTGTCGAGCTGATGAATATACACCGCCACAACATCGACCCTCGGTGCCATATGGGCGCCCTGCCACCAATAGCCGTCCATCAGCTTGCAGATGATCCAGTCCGCATGGGATCCTGGGCCACCCCAAAAGCTGACGCAACAGGCGATCCGCGGCCGCCTCTGCGGCGTCTGCGCAACCGCACCTGCCACGCTGCCCGTCAATCCCGTCATCGCGGCCACGCCGGTTGCTCCCAGCAGTTCACGCCGCGAGACGAGGGCGGTCTTCGAAGGTTGATCGTCGGTCATGAGAGAGCTCCTTGTGCTGCTATCTCCCAGGCAACAGCCGTTGCGAAATCGGCTCCCTGGAATAGCTCCTATTGAATCATGCGTGCCTGTCCCAGAGAACACTACCGCAGCAGCCGCGCGTAAATCCCCTCGTGCATCTCCCGCGCCGCATTCACCATCTCCGGATACGGCGCATCGACAATACTCACAAACCCAATGTTGTAATTCTCCCCATCCCGTGGCCGCCCCGTAATCGCCTGGTCCGAATACTGAAACCAATGCGCGCCGACGAAGTTCGGATGATCGGCCACGCTCTGCACATACCGCGTGAACGCCGTCGCCCGCTCCGCCTGCGACCCCGTCGCCTGCAACCCCGTATGAAACATCCCCCGGTCCAGCGCCCCAAAGTGAAACTCCCCAATAATCGCCGGCCGGTCCACCTGCCCCACAATCGTCCAATTCGCCGGCACCACCGACGGCTGATAGATATTAAAACTCAACACATCCGTCATCTCCGCCGCCCCCGCAATCACCTCCGGATTATTCACGTGAAACCGGCAGCCCAGGTACAGATGGTCCGGATCAATCCGCCGCATCTGCTCCCGAATCACCCGGAAATACTCGCGTGCAAACGCCGTCGTCAACATCGCCAAGTCCCCCCGCATCCCCGCCGTCACAGTCGCCGGCGCCGTCAGCGAATTCCAATCGGCAAACTGCGTCCCCCACGCCGCGTTCAAATTGCCAATCGCCCCATACCGCGCCGCTAACAACGCCCCCAACGCCCGCCGCGCCGCCGATGTCACCATCGATTGTCCCAACGCCCCCAACGCCACCCCATACCGCGCCCGGTCCGTCCCCGTCCCGCCCCAATTCAACTCGTTATCCACGAAGTGCCCCAAACACCACGGATCCCCCGCCGCCGGCGTCAGCACCGGGAACAACCGCGCATACACATCGGTCGCAAACCGCGGGTCAAACGGGTCCGGCAACCGGTCCGTGCCCTGCCCCGCGTTCGGCACCGTGTTGTAACTGCCAAACAGGGTCGTGGTCGTCACATACGCCACCCCGCGCCGGTGCAGCCCCGTGTCGGACCAGTTGCCAATCGTGTTGAACCCCCACGCCGGCAGCCGCGCCAGCGCCGTCGCCCGCCAGTCCTCCGCATAGCTCGCCCCATACTTCCGCTCCAAATTCGCTGTCTGAAAATTGAAAGTAGTCCCGCTCGCAATCGGCCCCTGCACCGCCGTCGCCGTCCCGTAGTGCCGCGCCAACGGTTCGCCCCCCTCCGGCAGCCAGTTGAACATCGTCTCCCGCCCCGTCGTGAAGGTCGATTGCGCCAGCGCCATCGAGTTGAACCCCGTCGAAAAAAACAGCCACCCATCCGGGTCCACCAGCCACCACCGGCCCTCGTGCTTGGCCGCGCGAAAGAACCCCGTCCCCTCCAATCGCGGCCCGGCGGTAAAGCCCCCATAAACGGACCGCCCGCCAAACGTCCCCACGCTCGTCAGAAACTCTTCCTCCTCCGCGCGCCGCGCGACGAACTCTTCCTCGCCCCCCAACTTGCCCGGCCACTCGCCCGGCGCGAACTGCCCGAACCGGTCCACAATCCCCTCCAGCGGAAAGGCGGGACGCAACCGCACGTTGTCCACGATCAGCGTGAACGTCTCCGCCGGCGAGCCAAGGAAAATCTGCATCTGCGCAATATTCTCCAGGTTCAACACGTGCGTGCCATTGCTGCCCAAATTACGCGCGCCAGGCCACGCAGGCAGCCCGCGCATCCCGTAACTCATCGGGTCGCGGCTGGCCAAGGGAAACACAAACGTCGCCGTCGCCCCGGGCTCCAGCGTGCCCGTCCCCGTCCGCGACGTGCCCACGCCGTCAGGCCGGTAGTCGTCGTCCACGCGCACGCTGAACCGTACCGGCACCGTCCCCGGATTGGTCACGTCATAAGCAATCTCGCCATAGGCCCGCATGTCCCACGGCACCGCGGGACGCAGAAACAAAGCCGGAAACGCCACGCGGCTGAACTCAATCTCCAGTGCCCGCCCACCATGCGTTACGCCCCGCTCGGTCACCCGCGCCTTCGTGTCCCGCGGCACGACAACGCTCATCTCCTCTTCCGTCTCAAAAGAGTTCAGCAACAACTCCTGCCCCGGCGCCACCGCGCCCACCATCATCGCGCCAATCAGCCACCGCAACATATCACCCCGAGTCTACTCCCATGCTATAACTCAGCGATGCGAATCACCCGCATCGAAACCATCCCCGTCCAGGTCCCCATCCGTCCTGAACTGGTCATCCGGGGCAGCATCGGCGTCCACGCCAAGTCCCCCTTCGTCCTCCTGAAAATCCACACGGACGAGGGAATCACTGGCCTCGGCGAAGTCTCCTGCACCCCCGTCTGGAGCGGCGAAGATGCCGTCACCGCCACCCACATCATCCGCGACTTTCTCGAGCCCGCTCTCCTCGGCGAAAACCCCTGCGACATCGAACGCCTCACCGCCAAAATGCGCCGCACCGTCTTCGGCCATCCCTTCACCAAATCCGGCGTCGAAATCGCCCTTTGGGACATCCTCGGCAAGGTGGCCAACCTCCCCATCTACCGCCTCCTGGGAGGCGCCGTTCGCGACACCGTCCCCGTCAAAATGTCCGTCTCCGGCGCCGAACCCGCCCGCGCCGCGGAGATCGCCGAATGGGCCCTCGCCCAAGGCCTGAAAACCCTCAAGGTAAAAACCGGCATCACCCCCGAAAGCGACATCGCTCGCGTCAAAGCCGTCCGCGCCGCCATCGGCCCGGCCACCCATCTGGGCGTCGACGCCAACGGCGGCTGGACCGTCCGCGTCGCCATCGACGTCATTCGCAAACTCGCCGCCAGCTGCGACATCTACTTCGCCGAACAGCCCGTCGCCGCGCTCGACATGCAGTGGCTCGTCGACGTCCGCCGCAATGTCCCCGTCCCCGTCATGGCCGACGAAAGCTGCAACACGCCCCACGACGCCATGGCGCTCGCCCGCGCCGGCGCCGCCGACATCCTCTCCGTCTACGTCGGCAAGGGCGGCGGCATCGGCCCGGCCCGCAAAATGGCCGCCATCGCCGAAGCCGCCGGCCTCACCTGCACGGTGGGAAGCAATCTCGAACTTGGCATCGCCAGCGTCGCCATGACCCATCTCGCCACCGCCACCACCGGCATCGGCGCCGAAGAGTTCCCCTGCGATATCCTCGGCCCCCTCGCCTACGAACACGATCTGCTCGCCGTCCCCATGGAGTTCCGCGATGGCGCCATGCGCGCCCCCAGCGGCCCCGGCCTCGGCGTCGAACTCAACGAAGAAATGGTTGCCCGCTACCGAGTCGACTAACCATGGAACGCATCCCTCTCCAGAAGCTCTGCTACGAGTTCAACCGCCACGACACCCCGCGAGCCCATGTCACGCCCGGAGCCCGCCTGACCGTAGAATCCCAGGACGCCTTCTCCGGCCAGATCCGCACGGAGGCGGACCGTCGCGACAAGGCGGCGATGCCGTATTCCAACCCCACCACCGGGCCCATCTACGTCGAAGGCGCCGAAAAGGGCGACGCCCTCGCCGTCACTATCCACGCCATCCGCCCCACCAACGGCGCCTGCTACACCCGCACCTCCGACCCCAAGATGCTCGCCGAATGGCTCGGCACGGACTGTCCCCACGGCACCCACATCTGCCCCATCGCGGATGACGTCATCCACTGGAGCGATACGGTGAAGATCCCCTACCGCCCCATGCTCGGCTGCATCGGCACCGCGCCCGACTGGGGCGTCCCGACCACCAACCCCTCCGGCCCCCACGGCGGCAACATGGACATCGTCGAAGTCGCCCCCGGCAGCACACTCTTCTTACCCGTCTACGTCCAAGGCGCGCTGCTCTACCTGGGCGACGCCCACGCCGCCATGGGCCATGGCGAACTCTCCGCCTCGGGCCTGGAGATGCCCGCCGAAACCGAAATCACCGTCGACATTCGCAAAGCCTGGACCATCCCTGGGCCCCGCATCGAATCGGAAACGGAACTCGTCTGCATCTCCTCCGCCACCCCGCTAGAACGCGGCATCGCCCAAGCCTACGCCTGGCTGATCCTCTGGATGGAAGCCGGCTACGGCTGGGACCGTTGGAAGGCGTATGACCTGCTGACCCACGCCGGCCAGATCTCCATCGGCTACTACAGCAGCGGCGCCGTCGCCGCAAAAATCGCCAAGCGGTATCTGTGACACCCCACCGGCGTTGGCTAACGCAGATGGGACGTATTCCCCTCTAGCTCCGAATCCGAACGATCCCCTTATGCACAACGGCCAGGCACCCCATTAGGTCTGCTTCCTTGAGGTGATGAAGCGCGAGTTGTATTTGCGTCCGGATGGCCACTTCGGTCGGTGGGTGGATTTTGAGACGGAGGACGCCCGGCGTGCCGGCAGGCGGAAACCGGAGCATATCCGCAAAATCGGCGTCCAAGGTGATCAGAACGCGACCCTCGCGGATCGCAAACTCTCGAACCCGAGGATCCGGTTCGCCTGATAGACCCACCTCGACCGCCGCGACAGCGTCATGCCCTTGTTCCCGAAGAAACGCCGCCTGTTGTGGCGAAAGATTCTCGTCGAGAAGGAGCCTCACGACGCGAGGATAACCTCGTTGCTCGCCAGGCTTGCCGCGTATTGCAGCGCGGCGATGATGTGGGCCTTCGTCAGTTGGGGGTAAGCGGCCAGGATCTCTTCCGCCGTCTCGCCCGCTCCCAACTTCTCGAGGACAACGTAAACTGGAACCCGTGTGCCCTTCAAGCAGGGTTTTCCCATCATCACATCGGGGCGCAATTCGATGTTATTGGGCAGTTCCATGCTTCAACTCTAACAGCCAATCTGGGCCGCCTCAAGTACTGCCACGTTACCGTAGAGTAGGCGGACAACGGGATCATCCCCCACAGAACCGGGCATGCAATGGTCTCGCGGCCTCGAAATCAAGCACTTGGAATCGCCCCGGGGCTAAGGGTAGAGTTTATGATGCCCCCTTTTCGGGGACATTCGTAGCCAAATTAACCCGAGCGGAATCCATGACCCCCACCCGCATCCAACAAGTCGACGTCATCCCCATCCGCGCCCCCCGCAAAGAAGCCGTCCGCTCCGGCCTCAACATCGCCGACCCCGTCACCGCCTCCGAATTCGGCATCATCCGCATCCGCACCGCCAACGGCGCCGAAGGCCTCGGCGAAATCTCCATCACCTTCCCCCGCATCGGCTTCTCCCTCTGCCACGCCGCCCAGCGCATGCTCGCCCCCGCGATCACCGGCATGGACTCGCTCGCCATCCCCGCCGCCCTCGCCGAAATCGACCGCGTCCTCGGCGGCGAACTCAGCGCCCCCTACCTCCGCGCCGCCTTCGAAATGGCCCTGCTCGACCTCACCGGCAAACACTTCGGCCTCCCCGTCTGGGCCCTCCTCGGCGGCCGCATGCGCCAGCGCGCCCCCCTCGCCTGGGGCATCTATCAGAAGTCCCCGGAAGAAATGGCAGCCGACGCCGTCGCCGGTCTCGCCGCCGGCTTCCATGCCATCAAACTCAAGGTCGGCCGCAAACTCGAAGACGATCTCGCCGCTGTAACCGCGGTCGCCAACGCCGTGCCCGTCCCCCTCCGCCTCGACGCCAACATGGCCTGGCCCAACGTCCCCGAAGCCGCCCGCGCCATGCGCGCCCTCGCCGCCGTTGCCCGCGTCGAGTGGTTCGAACAACCCCTCGCCAAACGCAACCTCGAAGGCCTCCGCGCCCTCCGCCATCAGACCGGACTGCCCGTCATGGCCGACGAAAGTTGCCACACGCTCCGCGACGCCTACGACCTCGCCCGCGCCGAAGCCGCCGACGTCTGGAACGTCTACGTCGCCGAAGCCGGCGGCCTCCGCGCCGCCGCCGAAATCTTCGCCCTCGGCGCCGCCGTCGGCGTGCCCTGCATCCTCGGCAGTCAGGCCGAAATGGGCATCGCCACCGCCGCCTGCGCCCACCTCGCCGTGGCCCTCCCGCAACTCCCCTACGCCATCGAAACCTTCGGCCCGCTGCGCTACCAACGCGACATCGTCGCCACGCCCGGTATGATCGAGGGCGGCTGGCTCACCCCGCCCGAAGGCCCCGGCCTGGGCGTTACGCTGGACTGGGACGCCGTCAACGAAATGAAGGAGCAGCTATGAGCGAACGCAAAATGATCGACTGCCACACGCACCTCATGTGGTACCCGGACCACATCAGCGAGCAGTACGCCGAAGAAGCCCTCGCCTCCAAACTCGTCAAACTGAAGCGCAGCGGCGGCCTCGCCTACTCCGCCAATCTCGACAAACACGTCTACGACTCCACCCCCGAAAGCCACCTGAAAGCCTCCGAAGGCATGTCCCACGTCGTCGTCTTCGGCCTGCAAGCCAAAGCCAGCGGGCTCGACATTCCCAACGAAATCATCGCCGACTACGTCGCCCAGCACCCCGGCCGCATGGAGGGCTGGGCCTCCGTCGACCCCACTCGTCCTGACTGTATCGAGCACCTCGAATACTGCGTCAACACCCTCAAACTCAAAGGTCTGAAACTAGGCCCCGTCTACCAACACTTCGATCCGCAAGACCGCAAACACTGGCCGTTCTTCAAACGGGTCGAACAACTCGGCCTCCCCACCATGTGGCACCAGGGCACGACGTTCCCCTCCGCCGCGAAGCTCAAATGGGGCCTCCCCCTCCAACTCGAAGACCTCGCCATGGACTTCCCCAACATGAAGATGATCGTCGCCCACCTCGGCCATCCGTGGGAAACGGATCTGATCGTCCTCATCCGCAAATGCCCCAACATGTACGCCGACATCAGCGCCGTCCATTACCGCCCCTGGCGCTACTGGCAGGCCATGGTGACGGCCATGGAGTACGGCGTCGAACACAAGATCCTCCCCGGCTCCGACTTCCCCTCCGGCACCATGGCCAACATCATCGCCGGCCTCCGCAACGTCAACAAAGTCGTCGAAGGCACCAACCTCCCCAAAATCCCCGAAGAAGTGCAGGACATGATCCTCTACGAAAACTGGAAGGCCTTCTTTCCGCAGTGGGCGTGACAGGGCCACGGAACTTCGCTGTGCGTGAGCCACCACTCCTGGCGGGTAGCTGCCTATTCCGACGAAGCCGATAACGATTCCGATTTGATGCCGATAGTCATTCCGGGCTGATGGCGATAGCCATCGGAGCGAAGCGACGCTGGTCTGAATCATGATGCGTGACTTATCGGCATCGCGTCAACAAATGGACGTTTAA
>CANIVU010000095.1 GCA_947470805.1 Acidobacteriota bacterium
GAGCAGTTGAGCCGGGCGGAACGGTGGGCGCGTTTGCTGCGCGTGATTTTCCGTGAGTTCTATCCGAGTGGGCCGGTGGCGGCGTTGCCGGCACCCGTTTGAACGGGTTCAACTGCCGGATTTAGGTTCAACGGCGGCGGCAGCATTGCCGATTACGTCATCGATTATCTCCGCCGCCCCGTCATGGGCCGCTTCACCATGCGCGAGGGCGAAGATATCACCGTCCCCATGGCCGGCATCTTCGGGCCGAAGGTCATGATCATCAATGAAATGGCTGGTTCCGGCGGGGACGCCATGCCCTGGCTCTTCCGCAAATCAGGCCTCGGCCCCCTGGTCGGCACCCGCACCTGGGGCGGCCTGGTCGGGCATTATACGAGCCCCAACGACCTCATCGATGGCGGTGGCGTCGCCACGCCCAACCTGGCCTTCTACAATCTCGATGGCGCCTGGGACGTCGAAAACCGCGGCGTCGCCCCCGATATCGAAGTGGAAATGAACCCGAAACTGGTGCGCGAAAACCACGACCCGCAACTGGAAAAAGCCGTGGAGGTGGTGCTGGAGCAACTCCGCCGTTCGCCCGTCAATCTGGGCAAGCGTCCCGCCCATCCCGACTACCAAAAGAAGTAAACCGGCGCGACGCGATTGGGGACAGCCGTCTGTCCCCGAAAAAAACGCCAAATTCTTCCGCCTCCTGATCAAATCCACGGGTTTCCTTCGCTGAGTGGGGAGAAGACGCAGCCGCAAACGTGCCGCCGCGAAATACACCAAACAAGGAATCAGGATCATGAAACTCAAAACCAGCCTCAAAGCCGGCGTGAAGGTCGGCGGCTATTCCGACGTCAACCACAACCAATCCCCCGCCCGCTAACCCAAACCCGGCCCGCGCCCCTCAGCGCGGGCCCCCCCAAAAACCAAAACTACTTCACCGCCGGAATCTCATAACTATCTACAATCTTCGGCCGCACCCCCTCGGTCGAAATCCCCGCCTTCCTCATCAACTGCGTAATCGCCGCAATCGTCGGCGCATCCGGCCGCGGCAACCGGCTGATATACCCCTCCGCAATAAACAACGGCGTCCCCCCAGCCTTATTCGGCCGCGACCAAACCGCAGGATCCGCCCCCCGCTCCGCCAACAACTTCACCACCAACGGGCTGATGTTATACGCCGCCCCATGCATCGCCGTATCGCCATTCGAATCCACCGTATTCACATCCGCACCCAAGTCCAACAGCATCCGCACCGCCTCAACCGCCTCGCTCTCCTCGCCCGCCTCCTCCTGCGGCTCGTTCGTTCCCACCCCCGCCGCGGCCAGCAACGGCGTCGTCCCCTGCGCATTGCCCACCAACGGGTCCGCCCCCAACTGCAACAACAGCCGCATCAACGCTACATCCCCCCGGTCCGCCGCCAACAGAAACGGCGTCGCCCCCTCCGTCCCAATGCTCGACGACGTCGCCGGCAACTTCGGCGACCCCTTCGGCAACCGAAAGTTCACCTGCGCCCCCAGCTTCACCAACTCCCGCACAAACGCCACACTCGACATGCGCCCCGCACCCACCGGCGGCGCCGGATCACTCCCGTCACTCGAATCAGGCTTCCGCACCCCCGCCATCATATGCAGCGGCGTGAACCCTGTCCTTACGTCGTTCGGGTCCGCCCCCGTCTCCACCAGCGCAATCGCCAGGTCGAAATGTCCATTCTGCACCGCCAGCGCCAACGGCGTCGTCGGCGCCCGCTTAGGCGCCCCCCGCCGTACAGGACCCGACGAAGCCGGAGCCGCCAATAACCCCTTCACATCCGCCCCCGCCGCCAACAACGCCCGCACCGTTTCCAACCGCCCCTCCCGCACCGCGAAATACAACGCCGGAAACCCCGAGTCCACCGTTCCCGACAAACTCGCCCCCGCCCCCAACAACACCCGCACCACCTCCGTATGCCCCTCCGCCGCCGCCCACATCAGCGCCGTCTGCCCCGCCCGTTCCCGCGCCTCCACCTTCGCCCCCCGAGCCAATAGCGCCTTCACTGCCTCCACACTCCCAGCCCGCGACGCCAGCATCAACGGCGTCTCCCCACCCTTCCCCGGCCCATGGACCTCCGCCCCCGCCTCCAACAACAGCCGCACCATCGCCCCATTCCCGTTCCCACACGCCAACAACAGCGGCCGCTGTCCGTACCGGTTCTCAACATCCACCCGCGCCCCCGCCCGCACCAGCTTCCCCGCCGCCTCCACATCGTCCTCATACACGGCAAAATGCAGCGCCGTAGTCCCATCCCCCTGAGCCCACAACCCGACGCTCAACAAAAGCGCCAGTAACCTCATACCGCCACCCGCTCAAACAACCCGTCCACCTTCCCCGTGCTATCCCCAAACGAATCCATCCGCACCCCCACCCGTTCCAACAACGTCAAATGCAAATTCGCCAAATTCGCCGGCTTCTCATACCGGATATGCCGCCCGCCCTTCAGCCCCGTCGCCGCGCCCCCGGCAACCAAAATCGGCAGATTCTCGTGATCGTGCAAACTCGGATTCCCCATACCGCTCCCATACAAATACACCGAATGGTCCAGCAACGACCCCTCCCCGTCCTTCGTCGCCTTCATCCGCTGCAAAAACTCCGAAAACAGCGAGATGTGATAAGTGTTGATCTTCGCAATCTGGGCCACCTTAAACGGGTCATTCCCATGGTGGCTCGTCGGATGATGCGGATCCCTGACGCCAATCTCCGGATACGTCCGGTTGCTCTGCTCCCGCGTAAACTGGAACGCAATCACCCGCGTAATATCAGCCTGAAACGCCAATATCTGCAGGTCGAACATCAACTTCGCATGATCGGCAAACGCCGCCGGCACCCCCACCGGCCGCTCCAGATCCGGAGTCCTGTTCTCCGCCACCCCCCGCTCGGCCCGCGCAATCTCTTTCTCCACCGAATGGACGCTCTCCAGATACTGCTCCAGCCGGGCTTTATCCGCCCCTCCCACGCGCCCTTTCAACTGCGCAATCTCGGTCGTAAACGAATCCAGTAAACTCGCCCGGTTCTGCAAAGCCGCCCGCCGCGCCCCCGCATTCCCGCCCTCCCCAAACAGCCGCTCAAACACCACCCGCGGATGCGCCTCGCTCGGCAGCGGCGTCGTCGGCGACGACCACGACAAACAGTTCTGATACACGCACGAATACCCGTTGTTGCAAACCCCGGCCAGCGGATTCAAATCCATCGCCAACTGCAACGACGCTACCTGCGTCTCCCGCCCCATCTCCGCCGCCGCCACCTGGTCCACCGTAATGCCGGAAAAGTAATCAGAGCTCTCCGTATGCTTCGCCGGCGCCGCACTCAGGAAAGCCGAATTCGACGTGTCATGCGTCCCCGGATACGCCGCCTGCAGCCGCAGGTTCGTCACCACCGTCACCTGGCTTTTCACCGGTTCCAACGGCTTCAAAATCGGCGACAACTCTCCGAGGGAACCCTCCCCCGGCGGCGTCCACCGCGCCTGGTCGCACCCCATCGGAATAAACACAAACCCCAGCCGCCGGACGGGCTTGCCCGAAGTCTGTGCCCAGGCCGTCGCCGCCGGAATCATCGCATCCAGCAATGGCAGCGCCAGCGCGCCCCGCGCGCTCCGTAGAACCGCCCGGCGCGATACCGCCTTCTTCGTCAAAAACGTGGCCATGGTCTTATCTCGCCTCCGCCCGCCGCATCCGGAACGGCGCGCTCTCCACAATCCCCAAAATCAGCGCGGAAAACCGGTAGTCCTGTTTCCCCGCCCCATTCACAATCTTCCGCACGGCCGGGGCATCGGAATACGCGATACCCCGCCCCAGCGCAAACGTCATCAAATTCTCGGTGAGAGCCGTAGCAAACAACTCCGGCCGCCGCAGCAGCGCCTCTTCCAACCCATCCACCCCGCGGAACTCTTTATCCCCCGGCACCGCCCCGCTCGCATCCACCGGCTGGTCTTCCACTTCCAACTCCCGCCACCGGCCCACGGCGTCGTAGTTCTCCAACGCAAAACCCACCGGGTCAATCGTCCGGTGACAACTCGCACAAACCGAATTGTTCCGGTGCGCCGCCAGCCGCTCCCGCATCGGCAAATTCGCCGCCACCGTACTCTCATCAAGCGCCGGCACCGAAGGCGGCGGAGCCGGCGGAGGCGCCCCCAGCATATTCTTCAACACCAGCACCCCGCGCAACACCGGCGATGTCCGCGTCGCATACGAGGTTACCGACAAAACACTCCCCTGTCTCAGCAGGCCCCCACGCCGGCTATCCGGCGCCAGTCGCACTCGCCGGAACCGGCTGCCATAAACGCCAGAAATCCCATAATGCCGCGCCAGACGCTCATTCAAAAACGTGTAATCAGACTTCAAAAACGTCCGAACACTCCGGTCTTCGCGCAACACGCTATCAAAGAACAGCTCCGTCTCCTGCCTGAAACCCTGCCGCAGATTATCGTCAAAATCGCGAAACAGATTCCCACTCGGAATCACCGCATCAATGTTCCGCAGCCGCAACCACTGCCCCGCAAAATTGGTAGCCAAATTGAACGACCGCCGGTCCGCCAGCATCCGCCGCGTCTGCCGTTCCAATTCACCCGGCGCGCTCAACGCCCCGCGAGCGGCGAGGTCCAACAACGCATCATCCGGCACACTGCTCCACAGGAAGAAGGACAACCGCGAAGCCAGTTCCAAATCACTAACCTTGTAAACACCACCCACCGGAACCTTGGCCGGATCCGTCTCCACCCGGAACAGAAACTTCGGGTTCGTCAGCACCGCCGCAACAGCGGCCGTAACACCAGCTTCAAAACCATCCGCCCGAGCTCTCCGGAAATACGCCATAGGCCCTTCCACCTCGCCCGCCGAAAGCGGCCGCCGGTATGCCCGGCGCATCAATCTGGAAAGGATCGTCACCGCACAGGAATCACTCTGCTCCCGGCAAACAAACAGCCGCTTCCGGCTTGGCGTATCGCCCGCGCCCTTGGGCGAAAACGGCCCCGTGATAGCAACCTGATCCACCGCCGGCGCCGTCCGCGGATGCCGCCGGTCATTAAACCGGGACACCGTTGGCTGCCGGGCAGTATCGATCAACGACGAGCCCGTTTTCACAAACGTGACCGCCAACTCATGCGGCCCCGCCTTCACCGGGATGCGCACCTTCAATGGCTTCTCGCTCAAAACTTCAATCCCAATACTCTCCCGGGAAACCCAGAAGGTATGGACCGGCTCCCGGTCAACTAACAACAACATCTCATGCTGCCGCGCATCGCGCAGGCCGCTCACAATGCCAGCCAAATCGCGAGCCAACAGCACCTGTACCTCATACTCCCCATCCTGAGCAAACGTATAAACGGTCGCCCCACCTCCCCGCGTCCCCAATGGCATCCCCGGCAAATGCTGTTCCTGCGTCAAATCGGCCCTAAGCCCAATCGTGTCACTCTGCAACGAACTCTGCGTGCTCCCCACCGCCAACCGGCTAATCCGCTGCGCCGCCGAAATATACCGGTTCAGCAAGGCCGGCGACAGATCCCCGACGTTGACATTGTCAAACCCAAACCCACTCTCATCAGCGGGCAGCATCGCGGAAGCATCAATATCCAGTGCCAACAAATCCCGAACGGCATTCTGATATTCGGTCCGATTCAACCGCCGAAGCGTCTCCGTCCTCCCTGGATCCACGCGCGCCGCATTCAGCGAAGCCTCAAGAGGCGCCAACAATGCCATCCGTTCGCCAGCCGAAGGCTGTGGCATCCCCGGCGGCGGCATCACGCCCGTCCGCACCTTCCGAACCACCTTCTCCCAAAATTCAGTCCCCGCCTCGACCCGCGGCAGCGCCGCTGCATCCAGCCGCAACCCGCCACTCTTCACCCGCTCGTTATGGCAGGACAAACAGTACCGATCCAAGAACTGCCGCTGCTGCGCAGCGCAATTTCCCCCGGCCGCGAGGCAAAAAGCCAACGCCGTCCCAGCCCGCAAAGCTATCCAATTCGTTAGATCCGGCACGCGTTGTATTCTACTACCAACCAGCCTGGGTAAGCGCAGGAAACCCGCCAGGTCCAGAACGAGCAAAGGGCGAAACGCGAAACAGGGGACCGGTAGGTCCCCTGTTCCCTTACGACTCGCCCAACCCTACCTACGGCGCTTGACGAGAAACGGTACCGCGCAGGAAGCAATCAGCAGCAACACCCCGGTCGAAGGCTCCGGCACCTGGCTGCCGTCCCCCAAGGCGCCCGTAATGGACGCTCCGGTTGCCGTCAACGTCGGTAGCGCAAGGCCGCCGGCGCCATACGCATCCGATCTTGTCCACGTTAAGTCGCTCGTACCGGCCGAAACCACATCCCAGTTAATCGTGAAAAGTACGAAACTCAGCGGCTGGCTGATCAGCGAGGAATCGGAAAGGAAACTGAACTCAGAGATATTGAGTCTGTTCCCCGCCACGCTGAAAGTCTGAATGGAATCCACCGGGGCGCCCAACTCGGACCCGAACACGACTGAGGTCGGGTTGAGAAGTCCCGGGTTGAATTGGATCTGAAGATCGTAAGCGGAAACGATCTCCGGGGGAACCGAGATGGTCACGACCGACTGGCCGCTCCCGGTGATGTTCTGGCTCAACGGCGTGATGGTAATCGTGCCGGCGTGCACTCCAGTGGCCATGGCAAGGCAGGCCACAACAGCGAGAATTGTTTTGTTTTTCATGGTTTTCTCGGAATTCCCTTTGTCTAGATAACGCAGTTCAGCTTGGTGCATCGCGTACGGCACCCGGCCACATCAGCCGGATCGATCACCAAATTGCCGTTGTAGTCGCGGACATCGCTCGCGCCCACACTCTGGCCCAGCGCCTGCTGGATCAGGACCAAGTCGGTCCGGTTAACCAGCCCGTCACTGTTCGCGTCGCATTTCAAGGTCCCGGCCGGAGTCACCCAGGTGGCCGAAACCGAGTTCGTAAACACCGGTTGGCCTCCGCTCTGGTAGGTAGCCCGCAGGAAGTCCGTGCCGACCGTAGAACTGGAATAGCTGAAGGTCGCCTTTCCGTTGGCGCCAGTGGTCGACGTTCCGTTCACCCCGGCATTCGGTCCGCCGAGGATCTGGAATGTAATCGGAATGCCGGCGATTGGGTTGCCGCCGGTATCAACCAGGGCCGCCACCACACTGTGAAATGTGCCGGTCGGGTTGCTCGCCGTAAGCGGCGTCAGATTACCGGCAATGACACCCCGTTGGGAGAGGAATCCATCACAGATCTTCACGATGCTGTCCCCGCTCGGTGACGTCGCGGCATTGTTGTACCGCACTCCGTCCTGCGTCACATACCAGCATCCATCACTGCCCACTGCCGCTAGATCGCCCCGGAAACCACCGTTCGCAAAGGCAGTCACAACGTTCGTCAACGGGTTGATGCGGGAAATGGTGCCATCGGTATTGCTCGTAAATACGTCACCCGTCGTGCCGTGAAAGGCAATCCCATCAGGCTCGGAGGCCAACGGAATATGCTTTTCAAACACGCCGGTAAGCGCGGTGTCACGCTTCACGACGGTGACCCGGAATACGGGAGAGCGGTTTGCAACGTAGAGCTTGGAACTGTCGCCATTAAAGAAGATGCCGTCAAGGAACGCGGCTTCCGCGGGCGCCAATTGAGCGAAGATGCGGTCATCAAGCGTCACCGGATCCACCGTGCGGATCTGCCCGCTGCCATTCGCGCCGACGTAGACCAACCGGTTATTCGTCGGATCGACCGCGATCCCCAAAGCGTTTCCTGGGGCTCCAATTGTGCGAATCGGGGCTCCAGTGCCCGCATTTAGATTGGCGACGCCAGATGTTGTATTCGAGTACAGCGTCCCGTCGGGGTGGTTCGACAAGCCGCATCCAGCGTTGGAACTGATCGTCCCTGCGATGTTATGGACAGTCGTTGTATTGACCACCGACGTAATTGTTGCGGAAAAGCGCCGCAAGCTACCTCCGGAATTGACGCAGGGAGTTACCCACACATCCCCGTTCGGTGCGAAGGCGATGCCGCCCATGAACCCTGGAGATACGCCATAAAGTTCTTGCGTAAAAGGCGCGGGTACGCCGGATGTATAGGATTGAGAGACTGCAGGAAGACTGACAAGACAAAGCAATGCCAGCCCAGATATTGGGTAGAGTTTAAAACGCACGTAATTTCCTCCAAATTGACGATTAGGTTACCCGCATTAAGAATGGCAACCCGGTATAGAAAGTACGTCATCCTTGGCTGAGACGCAGTTAACACTAACATTAATACTTAGGCAGTACAAGGCAAACAAGAGGTACATATAAGTAACGTTATGTATTCATTTCCGAACACAAACCAACGTCAAAGCGGTAACTGTAACCGCCTCGCTGGTGATCGACTCACCGATGTGCTTTCGATGTGTACTTTCCATGGTTCGGCCCACACCCGTCGCCCAGTGAGCCCCCTCCAAGCTAAACTCAAACAGTGCGCCTCCTACTCCCACTCACCCTCCTCCCCCTCCTAGCCCAAACCAACGAAACCCCACCCACCTTCACCCCAAAAACGGAATCGTTCAACTACACCCGCCGCACAGAAATGATCCCCATGCGCGACGGCGTCAAACTCTACACCGTCATCCTCACCCCAAAAAACGCCCGCCGCGCCCCCATCCTCCTCACCCGCACCCCCTACAGCGCCAAAGACCTCACCTCCCACGCCGAAAGCTCCAACCTCGGCACCATCCTCAACGGCTACGACAACGCCGTCGAAACCATCATCGAAGGCGGCTACATCCGCGTCGTCCAGGACATCCGCGGCAAGTACGGCTCCGAAGGCGAATACGTCATGAACCGCCCCCTCGCCGGCCCCCGCAACCCCACCAAAGTCGACCACTCCACCGACACCTACGACACCATCGAGTGGCTCACCAAAAAGGTCCCCGAATCCAATGGCAACGTCGGCATCCTCGGCATCTCCTACGACGGCTTCCTCCCCCTAATGGCCCTCGTTAACCCCCACCCCGCCCTCAAAGTCGCCGTCCCTATGAACCCCATGGTCGACGGCTGGCGCGGCGACGACTGGTTCCACAACGGCGCCTTCCGCCAACAAGGCATGGCCTACATCCACGACCAGCAAGCCACCCGCTCGAACGACATCAAGTGGTACACCATCCACTTCGACGACTACGACATGTTTATGCAAGCCGGTTCCGCCGGCAACCTCGGCCGCCAGCGCGGCCTCGAACAACTCGGCTTCTGGCAGAAAATCATCGAACATCCCGCCTACGACGCCTACTGGCAGGACCAGGCCATGGACCGCGTCCTCGCCGCCCAACCCCTCAATGTCCCCGTCATGCTCGTCCACAGCCTCTGGGACCAGGAGGACATCTACGGCGCCCCCGCCGTCTACAAAGCCATCGAGCCCAAAGATTCCAATAACGACAAAGTCTTCCTCGTCATGGGCCCCTGGCATCACGGCCAGCAGATCGCCGACGGCAGCTCCCTCGGAGCCATCAAGTTCGACAGCGATACCGGCCTCTACTTCCGCCGCAAAATCCTCCGCCCCTTCCTCGATCAATACCTCCAGGACGCCGCGCCGAAACACTCGATCGCCCCCGTCACGGCATTCGAGACCGGCACCAACGAATGGCGCCAATTCGCCAGGTGGCCAACAGCCCCATCCCGCCCGCTCTACCTGAACCCCGGCAACAAACTCAGCTTCACCGCCCCCCAGTCCGGCCCAGCCTTTGAAGAGTACATATCGGACCCTGCCAAACCCGTCCCCTTCCGCGCCCGCCCCATACAGCCCATCGGCTACACCGCCCCCCTCAGCTGGGCCCGCTGGCTCGTCGACGACCAGCGCGAAGCCTCCGGCCGCCCCGACGTCGTCTCCTTCGTCTCCGAGCCCTTAACCCAACCCCTAAAAATCAGCGGCGAACCCATCGCCAACCTGGTCGCCGCCACCACCGGCACCGATTCTGACTGGGTCGTCAAGCTCATCGACCTCTATCCCGACCAAGTCGCCGGCCAGCCCGAAATGGGCGGCTACCAGCTCATGGTCTCCGCCGACATCTTTCGCGGCCGCTACCGCGAAAGCCTCGAAACCGCCCGCCCCATCGAAGCCGGTAAACCCCTCCCCTACAAATTCGCCTTACCGGTAGCCAACCACGTCTTCCTCCCCGGCCACCGCCTCATGGTCCAGATCCAGTCATCCTGGTTCCCCCTCTACGACCGCAACCCGCAAACCTTCGTCGCCAATCCATTCTGGGCCAAGCCCGAGGACTACAAGAAGGCCACTCAGCGCATCTACCACGCCCCCGGCCAGTCCACCTCCATCTCATTACCCATCGCCCCCTAACCCAACTTTATTTTCACCCAAACTCCAAAACCGCCCCCAAATCGAATCTCAATTTGGTATCCTGAAGGAATAGGGACGCGGCCACTGGCCAGCGTCCCTTTCATTTTGCCCTCCCCCGAAAACCCGGTCACAACGAATCGAAATTTATATCTCCCCTCTTTTCAATAGCTTTTTCCTGCAAAGCACCAAACACCCTTGTGCGCGATGCTAGTCTAAAATTGAGGAACGGCATACCGTTCCGAAAAAGGCCCACTGCCCACCAGCAGCGGGCCTTTTCCATTTCTATCCACGAACGAGGAACGTATGACCAAAGAAGATCGCGCCCGCATCGCTCGCGAGAACGGAGCCAAGAGCCGAGGCCCCATCACCCCCGAAGGCAAAGCCCAGTCACGCATGAACTCCATCAAAACCGGCGAGAACGCCGAAACCCTCGCCCAATTCGTCCCGCCCAACTCCGGCGTCCTCTGCCACGAGGACCGCAAAAAGTTCTTCGCGCTGATCGCCGAACTCACCCAGATCTACCGCCCCGTCAACCAGGAAGCCGCCTTCCTCGTCCGCCAGATCGCCATCGCCCGCTGGCAGATCGAACGCACCCAAACCGACCTCAACTGCATCTGGAACGACGAACTCCTGACGGCCGCCCAGCAACCGGCCCCCGTCGCCGAGCAATACGAAGACTACTACTACCAAGCCCAGGTCTCCCGAAAGCTCTACGGCGGCAAATCCCCGATCGAAAAGATGGAGCGGCACATCGACCGCCTCGAACGCCGTATCACCCGCCTCCGGCGCGAAATTTTGAACGTCAACAAGAACTTCCCCACCGTCGCCATCCCGATGGAAACAAAGGAAGAAGCCACGCCGGAACCCCCGAAAGCCGAAAATAGCGAACCCATCGTCTACGTCACCGAACCGACGCCGGAAGTCCTCGCCGCCTACCGCCGCGAGTTCCCCAACCACCGCATCGTCGTCCTCCCGCCCGACGACGTCGCCAACGGCATCGATTACGATGACGATCTACCCCCCGCGCCCCGCCGCGCGGCCTAAAAACGGCATCGCCGAACCCGTCCCAAGCGTCTTGGCCTACCCATCGCGCCCAAGGACACTCGATCTATGACAACCAAATATCTCCACTCCATTCGACTACCCGTAGTGTGTCCATCCTCGGGTAGTCCACGGTAGGAGCACCCTCTGCGGGACGTGGCGGGAACGCCCACCAGAGGAACCGAAGCCCCAACGCCAAACCTAAACACTCTCGCAGCAGGACCAACAAAAGCCCCTACTCCGCCGCCACATCCCGCCGCGGCAATGCCGCCAGCGTCGACGCCAACTCCTCCCGGTTCACAGGCTTGGCCAAAAATCCATCCATCCCCGCCTGCATCGCCTTCAGCCGCTCCTCCCCGCTCACCCCGGCCGTCAACGCCACGATCGGCAAATGCCGCACCGCCCCATCCATCTTCCGGATCTCCATCGTCGCCGCATACCCATCCATCTCCGGCATGTGGCAATCCATCAGCACCACGTCATACTCCTTTTCCCGGCACTTCGTCACCGCCTCCACCCCGTTCGCCGCCAGCTCTACCGTCGCACCCAACCGCTTCAGCAGCCCGGCAGCCACCTTCTGGTTGACCACGTTATCCTCCACCACCAACACCACCAACCCGGTCAACATCTGCCCCTTCACCGGCGCCACGCTCGCCTCCGCCGCCCCACTTCGCGCCACCGGCAACTGCACCTGAAACCCAAACCGGCTTCCCTGCCCCGGCTCACTCTCCAGCGTCAACTCCCCGCCCATCAGCCGCACCAGTTGCCGCGAGATCGACAGCCCCAACCCTGTCCCCCCATACTTCCGCGTCGTCGACGCATCCACCTGCCGGAACTTTTCGAATATGCTCCCCTGCAGTTCCCTGGGGATCCCAATACCCGTATCGATCACCGTGAACCAAAGCGTCACCAGCGCGCCGCTGCCCTCCGCCCGCAACCCGATCTCCACCGACCCCTCTTTCGTGAACTTAATGGCGTTGTTCACCAGATTCGTCAGCACCTGGCGGATGCGCAACCCGTCGCCTTGCACCAACCCGGGCACCTCGCCCGTCACCACCGCACGCAACTCCACACCCTTCCGGCGCGCCATCGGCAGAAACGTCTTCTCCACCTGCTCCACCAGCTTCCGCGGCGAAAACGGCGTCGTCTCCAACAGCAGCAGCCCTGAATCGATCTTTGATTGATCCAGGATCTGATTCAACAACTCCAACTGCCCGTAGGCCGACTCCCGGATCGTCTCCACCTGCTCCCGCATCTCAGCGTTGTCCACTGTCTCCAGCAACAGGTCCGCTGTCCCCAACACCCCGTTCATCGGCGTCCGAATCTCATGACTCACGTTGGCCAAAAACTCCGCTTGCAACTGCCGCGCCCGGTCCGCCCCCGCCCGCGCGCTCCGCAGCTTCAGGATCAGCCAAGTCATCAATCCGATCGCCACCCCCATCACCACGCAAACCCCGGCCAGCCACCGCAACTGCCGCGTCTGCTCCTGCAGTCCCAAAACCTGCCGGACATCCGAACTGGAGAACGAAAACCACCGGTCCGCGTAACGCATCAACGTCCCATCGGCCACCATATCGTCGATCCGGTCCCGCAGCACATCGGCCAGCGGCCCCTGATCCTTCCACGCAAAAATGCTAGTCGGGTCAGTTAGCTCCGGTTGCGGCTTCACATGGAGAACCTTGTCCCGGCACTGGTCGGGACGGTCCAGTAACATCCCTTCCACTGTCCGCATGTCCATGAACGCGACATCGGCCGCTCCCGCGCACATCGTTTGCAGTACGTCCCGCCTCGATGGAGCCGGGACGATCCGCGCCCCCGGAAACATCTGCCGCGCCAGCGCCAATGGCGCCATTCGGTTCACCACCGCAACCCCAACACCTTCCAACCGCTCTGGGACCTCAGCCCGTCGCTCCCGGTCCCAAACAAACGCGTGCTGGTCCTGACTCCACGGCCGCGTCTGGTGTAGCGCCGGATACTCCCCTGGCCGGTAAAAACCCGTCGGCCACAATTCAATTTCGTGGCTCTCCAACGCCACCCGCGAACCGCGCACACAGTACACCCACTGCAACGTCACCCCAGCCCGGCGCGCCGCTTCATTCATCACATCCACCGCAAATCCGGACGCACCCTTCTGCTCCGACCAGTCATAGTTCGGCGGATTATGGTCCACGCCAATCCGAACGCTCACCCCGCGAAACTGGTTCGCCCGACCGTATTCTCGCCAACTCCAGAATCCTCCCGCCGCGATCAACATCGCAGCAGCCAGCGGAACCGCCCAAACGGGCATCCGTCGCAGACCCCGGTTCTTTATCAATCGCAAAGCTCGCGCGCAGCCCCTCCTGTCTCATCGGCGACATCGGCGGAAACCTACTGCTTATCTGTTGGATCTACCCTCAGGATACATGGATTGCGCGACAATAGTTACCACTGGAAATGCAAACTCGACAACTCGGTAACAGCGACCTTCATATCACTCCGCTCGGCGTCGGCGCATGGGCCATGGGCGGCGGCGGTTGGGCCTTCGGTTGGGGCCCCCAGGATGACGCAGCCTCCGTTGCCGCCGTCCACGCCGCCCTCGACGAAGGCTGGAATTGGATCGACACCGCCGCCGTCTACGGCCTCGGCCACGCCGAAGTCGTCGTCGGCCAGGCCGTCAAGGAACGCCCCACAAAACCCTACGTCTTCACCAAATGCGCCCGCGTCTGGGACGAAAACCGCCAGATCGGCAAACGCCTCAAAGCCGCCTCCGTGAAGAAGGAGTGCGAAGAATCCCTCCGCCGCCTCCAGATGGACACGATCGACCTCTACCAGATCCACTGGCCCGAACCCGACGAGGACATCGAAGAAGGCTGGCAAGCCCTCGCCGAACTCAAGGCCGAAGGCAAAGTCCGCTGGATCGGCGTCTCCAACTTATCCAAGTCCCAACTGGAGCGCGTCGCGCCCTTCGCCCCCATCACCTCGCTCCAGCCGCCCTATTCCCTCGTCAGCCCCGAAATCGAAGCCGAAGTGCTGCCCTACTGCGGCGCCAACAACATCGGCACGCTCGTCTACTCGCCCATGAAGTCCGGCCTGCTCAGCGGCTCCATGACGCGCGAACGCATCGCCGCCATGCCCGCCGACGACTTCCGCCAGCGGACGCCCAACTTCCAGGAACCGCTGCTGACCAAAAACCTCGCCTTGGTCGAACTTCTCCGCGCCATCGGTGCCCGCCACGGCCGCACTCCCGGCGAAGTCGCCATCGCCTGGGCCCTCCGCCGCCCCGAAGTCACCGCCGCCATCGTCGGCCTCCGCTCCCCCGCGCAGCTCGAAGGCGTCAAAGGCGCGGCCACCTTCCGCCTCAGCCCTGAAGAACTGGCCGAAATCGCGGCCTTCCAGGCAGCCTAGCCATGCACTGCCTCTTCGCCAGCGGCCCCGAGCTGATTACGATTCCCGCGCCCACCGGCGCCATTCGCAACCGCTACCGGGTCAACGCCGTCGAGGTCATCAAGGGCCCCACGCCCCCGCTCCCCCAGCCCGGCTGGGAACTCCACCGCATCGAGGCCGCCACCCCAACGGCGGCCTCGTCGCCCGTTCAATTCCAGGGCGAAACCGGCGCCGCCCAGTACACCGATCCCAACGCCCCCTACGCCGCCGCCAACGGCCTCGCCGCGCTCCCCGCCGATGCCAATCCGGTCCTCGCCGTCATCATCCCGCTCCGCAAAACCGCCGCTTGGTACGCCCTAAACCAGGACCAGCGCAAAGCCCTCATCCCCGCCCACGTCGACGTCGGCGTGCCCTTCATCAAGACCATCCACCGCCGCCTTTTCCACTCCCGCGCGTTCAGCAAGGACTACGACTTCATCACCTACTTCGAGTTCCGCGCCTCGGACGAAACCCGGTTCCGCCAACTCTGCCAAGCCCTCCGCGACCCAAAGCGCAACCCCGAATGGACCTACATCGACCGCGATTTCGAAGTCTGGCTCACCAAACTCGCCTAAACCCGCCCTAAGGCAGCTTCTTCTTACTCAACATCTCCCAGTGAATCCGGGCCACATCCCCCATATAATCCTGGGGCGCCAACTCCGCCGCCCGCCGCGCATACACCTTCGAAGCCTCCCGCTTCCCCCGCGTCTCCTCATACAGCGCCAGATACAGATTCCCGTAAAAATTCCCGCCCCGCGAGTTCCCCGCCGCCGCGATCACCCGCTCCACGCTCCCCTCGCCCTTCCACAACGCGTGTAACTCCCGCATCGGAACCCGTGTATCTTCCTTGATCGGAATCAGCTTCTTCTGCGCGTCTTTGAAGCCGTCGATCCGCGCCGCGCACAACATATGCCACGCCGCGTTCTCAAAGTCCTCCGGATTCACCGTCCGGTGCAGCTCAAACTGTGCCTTACAATCGGCGAACCGCCCGGCGTAATACAGCGAAATCCCCCGCTGCCAATGCTGCGGAGCCTGGTCCGGCAACACCGCGATCACCTTATCAAACGCCGCTACCGACGCCGCGAAGCCGCCCTTCCGGAAAGCCTCTTCCCCTTGCCGCTGGAAGTCCACCGGCGCCTGCGCAAACAGCAAACCAACTAAGATAGCCTGTATCATCGTAACTCCAAGTTACTCATCAATCGATGTAAGTAGTTCGGGTGCAGATCCAACCGCTCGGCCGCTCCCGTCACGCTGCCACCGCTCGCCGCCAGCGCTTCCAGAATCAACTGTTTCTTCCGCTCGTTCAGCGCCGCGTGATAGCCCGTCGCCTCCCCGGCCGCCGGCGGCGCGGCCCGTTCCAATAACGCCTCCGGCAAGTCCTCCGGCAGCACCTGCTCGCTCACGCCCATCACCACCGCCCGCTCCAGCGCGTTCTGCAACTCCCGCACATTGCCCGGCCAGTCGTAGCGCAGCAGACACGCCCGCGCCTCCGGCGAAACCCCGTCCATCCGCCGCCCCATCTGCTGGGCGAACCGCGCCACGAAATAAGACGCCAGCAACGGCACATCCGCCAGCCGCTTCCGCAGCGGTGGCATCTCCACGCTCACCACGTTCAACCGGTAGTACAGGTCCTCCCGGAACCGCCGCTCCTTCACCGCCGCCGGCATGTCCACGTTGGTCGCCGCGATCACCCGGATGTCCAGCGGAATCACCCGCGTCCCGCCCAGCCGCTCCATCTCCCGCTGCTGCAGCACCCGCAGTAGCTTCGCCTGCGTCGTGATCGGCATCTCGCCCAACTCATCCAGGAACACCGTCCCGCCGTTGGCCACTTCCAGCTTCCCGCGCTTCTGCGCCACCGCCCCGGTGAAGGCGCCCTTCTCGTGCCCGAACAGCTCGCTCTCCAACAGGTTGTCCGATAGCGAAGCGCAGTTGATCGCCACAAACGGCTGATTCGCCCGCGGGCTGTTCCGGTGGATCGCCTGCGCCACCAGCTCCTTGCCCGTCCCGCTCTCACCCAGTATCAACACCGTGGTCGGCAACGGCGCCACCCGCGCCACGAACCGGTAGACGGCCTGCATCGGCGCACTGTCCCCCACCATGTCGTGCCGCGCCACCAGTTGCTGTCGCAGCCGCGCCGTCTCTGCCTCGGCCTCTTCCCAACTCCGCGCCGCCTGCAAAGCCAACCCCGCCATCACCCCGGCCGCGCCAGCCAGCCGCAAATGGGCGTCGTCGTAGGCCGCCCCCTCCGCCCACAAGATCCCGAACGCCTTACCCGCCACTACCGGCGACGCCAGCACGGCGTCCCATGCCGCGGTCTGCTCCCCGCCGATTACCTTCTCCAGCAGCGCCCCATCAAACTCCGGCGCCTCCCCCTCCAACGCCATCGACCACGGCGCCTCCCCTAGTCCGTCAAAGTAGAGCGCGATCGCAAACGCCCGTCCCGGCAGCGCGCCCTGCAATGCCTCCAACAGCCGCCGCGCCACCGGAGCCACCCCGCGCTCCCCCTGCAGCGCCGTGCTGATGGCCAACAACGCCTCCAACTCCCGCGCCGTTCGCCCCTGCTGCTCGGCCTTCTCCCTCTGCGCCCGGCTCAGCCAACGGGTGACGCCGGACTGCACTATCGTCCGCCCGGCCGCCGTCCCCGCCCCCATCGCCAGGTCCCCAAACAGGAATACCGACCCGCCCAGCCGAACCTCATCGCCCTCCGCCAGCACCGCTTCTCGCACCGGCAACCCGTTGACAAAGGAGCCATTCCGCGATTCCAGATCCCGTAGCTTCACCCGGCCAAGCTCATCCCGCCACACCGCCGCGTGCTGTCGCGAAACACCCGAATCGAGCAGCGCCACCGTGCAAGCCCGGTCCCGCCCCAACAACATTTCCCCCGCCCCAACGGCGAATGTCTCCCCCAACCGGGGGCCCGCAATACAGATTAACTGGACCGGTTTCTCTCCCACGCCAAGCCGAGAATAGCACACCTATCCCTTCGGATAGTCCACCCGGCGCGCACCCTCACCAAACGGTGAGCACCGCCACCCGCCGCACGCAGAAGATCTCCGTTTTTTCAACAACATACGCGCCGACCGCCGGTTGGCAACCCCCGTGCCAATACAAAGGGCAAGGAGCAACACCATGAAAACCACCTTTCTCATCCTCGCCGCCGCCACCCTTTCCGGGCTGGCCGCCGAATCGGTCAACTTCCCCTTCGAAGTCAGCGGGAAACAGATGCCCGCCGGGAAGTATGTGGTCCGCGATGCCGGGCCGAGTCACGCCCTTCGCATCTCGGAGGAAAAGACTGGCCACGGCTTCTTCGTGGTCGGCCCCACGGCCAAAGGCACTGCAAAAATAATGCTCAACTTCAACCGCTACGGCGACGCATTCGTCCTGACCTCGGTCACCAACAACGGCGCCGTACTCAATCTGCCCAACTCCCGCCGGACCACAGAATCGGCCACCGAGACCATCGCCGTCGCCGTTACCGACTAATTAAAGGAGCATCACCATGAAAACCACCTTTCTCATCCTCGCCGCCGCCACCCTCTTCGGGCTGGCCGCCGAATCGGTCAACTTCCCCTTCGAAGTCAACGGGAAACAGATGCCCGCCGGGAAGTATTTGGTCCACGATGCAGGGACTCGTCACGCCCTCCGCATCTCGGAAGCAAAGACGGGCCACAGCTTCTTTGTGGTCGGCACCACGGCCAACAGCGCCGCCAAAACGATACTCAACTTCAACCGCTACGGCGACGCCTACGTCCTGACCTCGGTCACCAACAACGGCGCCGTGCTCACCGTGCCGAACTCTCGCCGGACCATTGAAACGGCCACCGAAACCGTCACCGTCGCCGTTACCGAATAAAGGAGCCACCCCATGAACGCCAAAACCGCCATTCTCACCTTCGCCGCCGCCTGCGCCCTCTCGGCCGCCCCCGGCGACATCACCGCCAACGTCCCCTTCCCGTTCGAATTCAACGGCAAGGCGATGCCGGCCGGCAACTACCAGATCCGTCCCTCCACGGACCGCCACTTTCTCGTAGCGATCCACGCCAAAGGGTCGATGTTCCTCTTCGCCGCCGAGCCCACCTCCGGCGTCACCATCGCCCAGAGCATCCTGCAATTCCAACCGGCGGCGGGCCGCTACGTCCTCTCCGCCATCGTCGACAAATCCACCGGCGCCTTCATGAAGCTCCCCGTGAGCCGCGCCGCCAAAGAAATGACCGCCCAGGCCACGCCCGTAACCGTACCCATCACCGCCGCTGAATAAGGACAATCACCATGAACCGCAGAATGCTCTTCCTCGCCATCGCCGCGGTCTCCGGACTGGCCGCGCAGACAGTCACCAGCCGCGTCACCGCGACGGTGCCCTTCCCCTTCGATTTCCAGGGAACCACCATGGCCGCCGGCCAGTACGAGGTTGTCCAGACCGCCAGCGCCTCCAACGGCCTGGTGTTTGAGAAGGCCGGTAACGGTTACTACTTCCGCGCCATGCAGGATGCGGGTACCGCGCTCGCCTACATCGTCAGCCGCACCCGCAAGCAGGTGGAACAGGCCCGGAACATGGCCCCGGAACGGGTCTACATCGCCGCCCGGTAGTAAAATGGGGGCTTGGCCCTCACAAAGACCAATGCGATGCGAATTCTGGAGGGGATGCAAATCCCCTTCCAGGTGCGTGAATACGAAGTGGACGAAGAGCACCTGGACGCGGTCACCGTGGCCGGCAAAGTCGGCCTCCCGCCCGAACAGGTCTTTAAAACCCTGCTGGTACGCGGCGACCGGAACGGCTGCTGCTTCGTGGTCATCCCCGGCAACATGGAACTGGACTTCAAGGCCCTCGCCAAGGCGAGCGGGGACCGGAAGGTGGAGATGGTTCCGCTGAAAGAGGTAACGCCGCTCACGGGCTACAGCCGGGGCGGCGTTACCGTTTTGGGCGCCAAAAAAGAGTACCCGGTCTACGTCGACTTCACCGTAGAACTCTGGGACGTGATCTCCGTATCGGCCGGCCAGCGAGGAATCCAGCTGTTTATTGCACCGGCCGATTACCTGCGGGCGGTCCAGGGGACAACTGGAGAAATCGCCCGCTTTTGAGCGGAGACGGGCCCGGTCGCCAAGAGAGACATCGTTGGAACGACGCCCCAGATCGGGCCCTTACCTGTATTAGCGTGAACGCCGGAAATTTGGTGACAAATAATTCAGATTTACCGAATTCCCATCGTCACCGCCACGCTGGCCTGCCCGGCGACGGTCAGCACCACCGGCACCGCACCGCCCGGCGTGATGCCGGCCGGAACCTGCGCGTTGATCTGGTAAAGCCCGGTGAATCCCGGCGCCAGACCCGCGAACAGGATCGCCGCCTCCCGGCCGCCGATGTTTACGGAGACGGGATTTGCCGTCACGGCAAGCGGCGAGAATGGCGCCGCGGCGCCCGCGGTCACCGCCGGATTGGTTCGCCCTAATCCATTGCAATAGATGACCAGAACATCTCCGGCGCCGGCCGCCCCGGCGGCGTCGGCCAGCCGCTGGCTACCATCGGAAAGCGCCCGGTAGATATGGCCCTGGCCCTGGCCGGATTGGTCCACCGTAAACACCCCGGGCCGGGCCTGGGCGATCACCAGCGGTTGGGGGGTCGTCAACGAGGTCCCTCGGCGCACCTCCAGTTGATACTCACCATCGCCCAACAATGTATAAGGAATCTGGGCATTTACCTGTCCAGGTCCTGCGAACAGGAGCGGAATGGGCTGATCGTTCAACCGGACTTCGACGTCGCCGAGAGTCGCCGGCAGCGGAAGGGCACTGGGCAGCGCATTGGCCGCACTCAGGTTCTGGCCGAACAAGGACACCAGTGTCCCTGGCGCCACCGGGACGCCGAACTGGAAGCTGGCGGCGTCCGTCAGACTGTCGGCAAAGACGAACGGGCGCTGCGCGGTGACCACGGCTCCGTTCACCTTATCGGCGCCTGCCTGCAGGAAAGTCCCGCGGCTGAAAAGGCCCAGGAAGGTCAAAGTCGCCGTGGCCTGCAGGCTGTTCGGCGTCACCGTGCCCTCCCAAACGCCGCCGCCGATATGGGTCAGGTTCACCACCTGCGAACCAAAGCCGGTGACGGCCACCGCAGCAGTACCGCCGCCTTCCGGCTGGTGGAGATTCCCGCAGCCATCCACAACGCGGGTCGCCAAACGGACGGGCTCGCCAACTGTCACCCGAAAGTTGGCCGCCGGCGCCAGCACCTGGGGAAATAGCCCGGTGTTCGAACAGCTGGACGCAGCGCGATCCCCATCTTTACTGGTGGCCGAGGCGCTGGAGCCGACGACGGCCAGAATCGAAACGGTCCGGGCCTGCCCATCGTCCAACGTCAACGTCACGCTGCCCCGGTAGACACCCGCCGCCAGGCCGGTCAAATCCGGCTGCACGGTCACGTGAGCCGGCGCGCCGCCGGTTACGCTGCCGCCGGCCGGGGCAAACTGTAGCCACGGCTGGCCCTCAAAGGTCGACCCGGTGGTGGAAAAGGTTCCACGGCGGTTCGTGGGCAATACCAACTCCACCTCCTGCCCGGCCACCTCGCCCCCCACCGTGGCCGTGTAGAGAAGAGCGCTTGGGCTCACCACGGGCCCCGGGTCGCTACCCGGCGGCAGCACTTGGAGCAGCACCGTCGCCGCCTGGCTCACCGGCCCCGGCAGTCCACCGAACACCTCCAGGCGCCCGTAATGGTCGCCAACGGGGAGCGACTGCGGATCGACCCGAACCGTCACCCGATTGCCCTCGACCGTTGCCGCCAGCCACGGCGTACCGCTCACAGTGCGCGTCACCACGCTCAATCGGTCCGCACCCGCGACATAGACGAACTGCCCGCCGGGCGCCGCGCCACCCGCTACAGCGGTGAAGGAAAGTCCTGTCTGAGAGAGGGTGAGCTTGCGTGCGTTCTCATTTACGTTGAAGGCCACGTTCACACCAGCCGTAACCGTTCCGGCCGTAAAAGCAACCGCGCCGGAGTAGGTACCGGCCGCCAGGATGCCGGCCGAGGCGGTAACCGTAAAGCTGCCCGTCTGGCCTGGGGCGATCGTCAACTCGGCCGGCGAAACGGCGAGGAAAGCGCCGCGCGTCACCGCGCCACGGATCACCAGCGGCCGGCCGCCGGGGTTCGACACGGGCACAGCCTGCTGGGCGGTTTGATTGCGAAGAGCCGACATCGTCAGCCGGGCGTTGCCTGATACCAGGAACGGTTGCGTGGGCGGCGCGGGCACGCGAAGGGTGATGGGAATCACCGTCTCCCGCGGCGTGGCCGAGGCCACCGTGATCACGATCTGGGCAGCGTAGTCGCCCGCGGCGAGGCCAGCCATGTTCGTTTCATAGGACAACACGGCCGGCAGCGTGCCACGCACCGGCACCAAAGTCAGCCACCCGGTGGCGGCACTGGTGTAGCGGACGCTAGCGTCAAACGCCAACCCGGGAATCGGCGAGGACAGCGAAATGGTCCCGCGCTGGGTGAAGTTGCCGGAGGCCGGCGTGACGGAGATCGGAGTGGTGGGAATCCGCACCGTAGGAGCGCCATTGAGAACGAGTCGCAGACGCCCGTTGTCACGATCGGCGATCACCAGCTCTCCGGCGGAGTTGATCAGCAGCCCGCTGGGAGAGGCCACTTGGGCCGACACAGCAAATCCGCCGTCGCCCCGGTAGGCGGCGATTCCGGTTCCGGCGTAGGTCGTGATCACACCCGACGTGCTGACCCGCCGTACACGATGGCCGTTCAGTTCCGCGATATACAGATTCCCCGCCCCGTCGAGCGCCAACCCCGACGGCTGATTGACGGCGGCGGCCGCCGCCGGGCCGTTATCACCGGTCGAAGCCCGCTGGCCGACGCCAGCGAAGTTCGTAGAACGCCCATCAGCTCCAATCTTTAAGACTCGGTTATTCAAGTAATCGCTGATGTAGACCGACCCATCCGCGGCTGGCGCCACGGCGAGCGGCGTGTTCAACGGCGTCTGCACGGCGGTGAGTGAGGTGGTGGAAGTACCGGCCGTTCCCGTACCAGCGAATGTACGGACAACTCCATCGGCGCCCAGACGCCACACCTTGTGGTTCATCACATCGGCCGCATAGAGGTTCCCGGCGCTATCGAACGTCAGCCCGCGCAACCGGCCGAATCGGGCGGCGGCGAGAGCCGTGCCATCCCGGGTGCTGCCGCTGCAGAGGCCGGGCAAACCGGCGTGGAGGCGCACGACGCCATCGGCGCCAATGCGGCGGATGGCGCAATCGTCATCGGCCACGTAGACAACGCCCGCCGCATCGACGGCAATGCCGTAGGGGATGCCGAAGTTAGCTTCCAGCGCCGGCTTGCCATCGGTGAATCCTCCGTTGAGCAGACCGCTCCCGGCGAAGCGCCGCAGCGTGCCCTTTGTGTCGATGCTGAAGACCACGCGAGCCGTGGAATCGGAGAAGTAGTAGGTTCCGGCGCGGCTCTGGGCCACGTAGACCGGCGTCTGGAAGTTAGCCGCTGTGGCCGGGCCGGCTTCGCCGGTGTAGAGGAGATCTGTCCCGGCGAGCGATTCGACAATGCTCGACACGCGCCGGAGGCGCCCGTTGGTGCGGTCCCCAACCAGAAGGCGGCCTTGGGAATCGATACCGAGGCGCAGTTCTGAGCTAAATAACGCCCGGTCGCGCGCGGTGCCGGTGGGCGAGTAGCCAGGGATTTCGATGTTCCCGGCGTAGGCGTCCACTGTGTTGTTGGGGCCTTGGAGGCGCCAGATGACCGGCGTGCCGAGCTGGGTGAAGTACACAACGCCGGCGGCGTCGGCAACGACGTCGACCAGGACGCCGAAGGTAGCCGATCGGGTGGAAAGCACTTCAAACCGGCCGCTGGGGGTGATGCGGAGGACAGCAACGGCCAGCGCATCGGACAAGTAGAGATTGCCGCCCTTGTCGGCCGACAGCGAGGCGACGAGGCGGAAGCGGGCAGCCGAAAGCGGACCGGTCTGCGGCGCTCCGGCCACGCCCGGGACCCCGGCGAAGAGGCGCGCTTGCGTGGAGCCGTAGTCGACACGGGCGACCGACACTTCGTCAATCGAGAAATAGACATTGTCGGTGGCATCGACGGTGATGGCGCGCGGCGCCGACAACGCGGCATCGGCCAGCGCCACGCCGTTGGCCGTCGGAATCACCCTCCCGCCGCCTGCGAAGGTCTCGATCACGCCCGTTGGGGACACGCGGCGAATCCGCTTGTTGCCGGCGTCGACGATGTACACCGAGCCGCGGCTATCGACGGCCACGTCGCCGGGGCTGTTCAAGCCGGCCTGCGTGGCCAGCCCGCCATCGCCGCTGTAACGGCTGAATCCGGTCCCGGCGAATCGCTCCAGCCGGCCGGCGGGCGTCAGGCGAACCACGATGTTCTGGTTGGCCAGCGAGAAGTAGATATTGCCCGCCGCGTCGGCCACCGGGCGGCCCCAGGGTCCCGGGGCGATGGGCGTCGATGACGCGTTGACACCGCCGGCAAGCGATCCATCCGTACCCGCGAGCGTCGTGATCAGGTTGGTATTCGTCGTCTGGGCCACCAGTCCGGTGGCGAACAGCAGGGCAATCCAATGGCGAAAAGGCATCGTTCGACCGTAGTATGACACGCTATTTAGCGCGTAAATGGGCGTCCAAAGATGTCATAATCCGTTCCAGTTGGTCCGGATTACGCAGCAGATTCCGGATGCCGTACTCGCTGTGGTGTTGGTAGAACAGCTCGACGGCGTAGAGCGAAACCGAATACGCCATGGCCGCGTGGCCCGCACTCATCCGGCTCCAACTTTGCGACAGATCCGCCAGCTTCGGGAACGACTCGTCCTGGGCGGCCTTCCGAATCGCAGCCCGTTTCGGCTCGGAAAGCGTCTCCCCGCTCAACCGCTGCGCCAGTCCTTCGTGCAACCATGCCGGCCAGGTACCCAACGCCGCCACGCAGGCGTGCACCGTTTCGTGCGCCAGAGTTTTGCGCGTGGAGGCGCCGCCCGGGTCGGAGTCCATCATCGCCACTCGGATGCGCCCGTCAAACTGTCCGCCGCTCCATTCCGCCGCCCCGGTCGCGCGCAGGTAGTCCTCGCGCGTTTGCGCGATGACGGCGATCTTGTCGTCGGTCCGGCAGCCAAGTTCAAACGAAATTCGCGAGTACTCCTGCTCCAGCACGCCCAGCAGCGCCCGCGCCGTCTCGCGCGGCATCACCGCCGGGTCATACCGAAACACGAAACGCGGACTGTGCAGCGGCTCGCCCGTCTTGTCGGCGCTCAGCTCCTGCTGGATTTTGTCCAGAAACCGCTGCACCGCCGGATCCGGCTGAATGGCCAGCGCATCCTTTAACAACCCGGCCGCCTCGGCAATCCGATCCTTCTTGTACGCCTCAACACCCGCCGCCACCAACCGCCCCATCTCCCCAGATTTTTCCTGGGTGACTGTCACCGAGGATTTGTCTGGTAGGGAGGTAGGGGTGTCGACTGAGGGGGCGTTGCGACGCGCCAGCTCCCAGGCGTCGATCCCGGCCAGTTCCGCGCCGGGCAGGAATCCGCGAACCACTTTGCCATCCTGCACCACATCCACCGCGTAGCAGCCGTTCATGCCGAAGCGCACCGTTGCCGCCACGCCCGCCGTTAACTTTGCCACCACCGGTTCGCCGGGCTCGCACGATTCCCGCAGTTCCGCCCCGTCCTGCTTTACCGTCAAAGCAGCCACCGCGAACAGGAGTGCAATTCCGGTCATACCAGAATGCTACGGGCATTCCGCCACAAAGTCAGTCCGGCATATACCTTAGGATCAGCAGCGTCAGGTCGTCCCGCTGCGGCTCCCCGCCGGTAAACGCCGCAATGTCGGCCTTGACGGCCTCGGTCAACGGCCCCATGTCCAACCAGAAGTTTCGCTGCAACACGGCCACCAATCGCTCCGGCCCGTACATCTCCCGCGCCGCGTTCATCGCCTCCGACACGCCGTCGGTATAGAGCGCCAACAGGTCCCCGCGGCCCATCTGCAGCGCCGCGTCCTTCCAGTTCCCCTCTTCCAACATCCCCACCGGCATCCCCGTCGGCGCCAGTTCGTAAACTTCGCCCGTCGGCTTCACCAGCAACGGGGAACAGTGCCCGGCGTTGGCCCACTGCATTGGCGCGTCCCGATAGATGGACGCCAGGAAAATGGTGGCATATTTTGCCCCGTTCGTTCGTCCCAGCAGGAAGCGGTTCAGGCGGTCCAGAATCACGGCCGGCGGAATCTGCTCGGCCGTCGACATAACGAAGGCTCCTTGCAGCAGACTGGCCAATAGCGCGGAGCTGACGCCTTTGCCGGACACGTCGGCCATGACGATGTCGTAACGGCCATCGCCGGAGGGCAGAATGTCAAAGTAATCCCCGCCCACCAGCTTGCTGGGGATCGACAGCCCGGCGGCGCGCAGCCAGCCGGTTTGCGGATACTCGGACGCCTCCGGCAGCAGGTCCTGCTGGATCGTCTGGGCGATCCGCAGTTCCTGCTCCATCTTCTGTTTCTTTCGCTCCTGGTCAAGCAGACGGGCGTTTTCCAGAACGAACGACGCTTCAATCGCCAGCGATTGCACCAGGTCGCGGCTGGTTGAGGTCAGCTCGGCATGGTGCTGCGTCGAGTCCAAATAGAGCAGCCCGATCGAATCGGCGATGGTGCCGACGAGCGCCGTCTCCGATAGATCTCCGGCGCGCACCTTGATCAACGGCACGCACAGCACGCTGCGCAGCGAGAGGTTCAGGATCGAAGAATCCAACCCGCTGATCCCGGAATCAAAGCGCATGCTCAACAGCTCACTGCGGCTCCGTAACGCCTCGTGCAGCACCTTCGATGGGATCTCCAGCCCTTCGGAAAGCGCCTTACCGCCGGCGCCGCGCGCGATTCTCGTCTCCAGCCCATCGTCGGTGGTCAGCAGCAGAAAGCCACGATCGCAACTGGTGATATCGAGCGCCGCGTCCACCACCGAGGCCAGAACCTGATCGATCGACAGCGCCCCCTGCAGCGACCGCGCTACCTCCAACATCGACCGCAACTTCCGCAGCCCGCCGTGGTGCGCCTGCGTCGGCATCGCCGCCGGAGACTCCAGCACAAACGTCAGTTCGTAGGAGTCGTCGACTCCGAAGCGGATCACGTCGCCGGAGCGCAGCATGTGCGACTGTTCCTTGACGCCGTTGACGTCGATCCCGTTGCGAGACCCGGCGTCTTCTACGACGAACTCGGCGCCCTCGCGGCGAATGACGGCGTGGTTGCGGGAGGCACGGTTGTCCCGCAGCACCAGATGGTTTTCCGGACTGCGGCCGATGCGAAAGGGCATCGGATCGAGCGGCACGCGAAACGCCGCCGTCCCCGGTGGCTTCACCTGCAGCGCCGCCGTCGTCATTGTCCAGCCGCTTCGCGCAGCTCCTGATCCCGCAACATCTGGCAGTTCGGGCAGTACCCGCCGATCTCGGTACGCACCAACAAGATCTCAAACCCGAAGGTTTCCTTCACCTGTTTGCGAATGATCGCCAGCGGCTCGCCGAAATACTCTTCAATTTTGCCGCACTGCAGGCAGACGACGTGCGCATGCTCGCGCTTCATCCTGGTCTCGTAGTAGTGCTGGTCGCCGCCGTGATGCAGCAGGTCCAACTCGTCGACGAGCCCTTCCATCTTCAGCATCTTCAGCGTGCGGTAGACCGTCACGCGATTCAGTTTCGGATCCTTCTCCCGCGCCAGATGAAACAGGCTTTCGGCGTCCAGATGTTTGCCCGATTTATCAATCAAATCCAGCAGAATCTGGCGCTGGCGGGTCATGCGGACGCCCCGTTGCTTCAATGATCCTGTCGTAGTCTGTCCCGGCATCGCTCCCCTCAATGTAGCAAAACGGGGGCCTGCTAAAATCGAAGGGCCCATGGTGCAAAAAATCCTGGTCGCCAATCGCGGCGAAATTGCCGTTCGCGTTCTCCGCGGGATCCGGGAAGCCGGGTTCACCGCGGTCGCCATATTCACGCCCATCGATCGCGGGGCCCTTCACTTGTCCCATGCCGATGAGGCCTACCCCGTCGACTCCTACCTGAACCCGGACGCCATCCTCGCCGCCGCCCGCCGCGCCGGCGCCACCGCGCTGCACCCCGGCTACGGATTCCTCAGCGAAAACGCGGATTTCGCGCAGTTCTGCGCCGATGCGGGTGTTCTGTTCATCGGGCCAACGGCTCACGCCATCCGCTCCCTGGGTTCGAAGACCGCCGCGCGCGACGTGGCCATTGCGGCCGGAGCGCCTGTCGTACCGGGCACCGATGGCCCAGTGACCGACATCGCCGAAGCCCGCCGCGTGGCGTCCCAGATCGGCTATCCCGTTTTAATCAAGGCCGCCGCCGGAGGTGGTGGCAAGGGAATGCGCCTGGTGGAGAAGGAGAGCGAATTGGAGAGCGCTCTTCGCGATGCCTCAAGCGAGGCCGAACGCAGCTTCCGCTCTGGTGAGGTCTACATTGAAAAAGCGCTGATCCATCCGCGCCACATCGAAATCCAGATCTTTGGCGACAACCACGGGCACCTCATTCACTTGGGCGAACGGGAATGTTCCATCCAGCGCCGGCACCAGAAGGTGATTGAGGAGTGCCCGTCGCCGCTGGTGGCGCGCAACCTGCCCATGCGGCACGCCATGGGCGAGGCCGCGCTCAAGGTGGCCCGCGCCGCCGGCTACACCAACGCCGGCACGGCGGAGTTTCTGGTGGACGCCGACAGTAACTTCTACTTCCTGGAAATGAACACCCGCCTGCAGGTTGAGCATCCGGTGACAGAGTTAGTAACATCGGTTGATCTGGTGCAGATGCAGATTGAAGTGGCCTTCGGCGCCGAGTTACAAAGGAAGCAGGAAGATATCACCTGGCGCGGCGCGGCCATTCAGTGCCGGTTGTATGCCGAGGATCCGGCCAATCAGTTCTTCCCATCGCCGGGGCGGATCGATCGACTACGCATGCCCTCCGGGCCGGGAATCCGGCTCGACTCGGGCGTTTACGAAGGGTGGACCGTGCCGATGGATTACGACCCGTTGCTGGCCAAGCTCTGTGTGTGGGCCGAGGACCGGCCACGCGCAATTGCCCGCATGGCGCGCGCTCTGGGCGAGACAGAGATCCTGGGCATCGCCAACAACGTCGCCTTCTTCCGCCAGCTACTGCAAGACCCGGACTTCCAATCCGGCCAGATCCACACCGGGTTCCTGAAGTCCTTCGAGTACGCGCCGGATACGACATTGACCGAATCAGAACTCGAAGCCGCCATCGCCATCCTCGCCTCGGCGGAAGCCCCGGCGGCCGCTGCGGCGCCTACCGCCCTCCGCTCCAACTGGGGCCGCCGATGAAACGCATCCTCCTTACTCCCGATACCGAAAAAGAGATCGACGTCGATCCATCCTCCGCCGAGCGGCACGACCTGGAAACCGGCACCACGCTGGTGCTCGACAAGGTGGGGAAAGTGCACAAGATCACACATGGCGGCGGGCGACTGCTGGTGAACGGAAAGGAAGTGCGACTCTCCCTGGCCGATCCCCGCAACCGCCGCCGCAGTGCCAATGCCGGGAACGACTCAGGCCGCCGCGACGTGAAAGCCGCCATGCCCGGGAAGGTCATTAAGGTCCTGGTGGAGCCCGGCCAAACGGTGGAAGCCGCGGCCGGACTGTTGATCCTGGAAGCCATGAAAATGCAGAACGAAGTCCGCTCGCCCGGGCCGGGCACCGTGGCCGCCGTGCGCGTCGCCGTTGGCGATACCGTTGCGTCCGGGCAAGTGCTGGTTACACTGGAGTAATATGCCTGATCCCGCCTGCCCGATCTGCCGTGGAAGCGGCTGGAGAGTTGAAGAGCGAAACGGCATCTCCGGCGCCACCCGGTGCGAATGCACCGTCGGCGACATCCAGCGCCAAACGCTGCAATACTCCGGTCTCCCGGCACTGTACCAGAACGCCTCGCTCGATAACTTTGACGCCCAGGCCAACCCGGCCCTGCAGACCGTCATGCTCATCGTGCGCGGCTACGCCCGCGAGTTCCCCAACGTAGAAAAGCCCGGCCTGCTGCTCATCGGCGAACCTGGCACGGGAAAGACCCACTTAGCCGTCGCCGCCCTGCGTATGTTAATCAGCCGCGGTTACAACGGACTCTTTTTCGACTACCAGAACTTACTCCAGAAGATACGGTCCAGTTACGACCCCGCCTCCGGCTCCGGAGACCGCGAGGCGTACGGCACCGCGCTCGACGCCGAAGTGCTGTTGCTGGACGACCTGGGCGCCCACCGCATTACCGACTGGGTGGAAGACACCGTCACCAGCCTCATTACCCATCGCTGCAACCACAAAAAGCCGATCATCGCCACCACCAACCTGCCGGACCACGACATCCAAAGCGCCGGCCCGCGGGACCGCTCCGCCGGAGGCACCGACTACAAGCGCTCGCTGATCGATCAAATCGGTATGCGCGCCCGCTCCCGCCTGTTTGAAATGTGCAGAGTCGTCCGCATGCCCGCGCAGGTGGAGGACTACCGCCTCCGCAAGGCCCGCATCAATTGAAAAAGCCGGCCGTCAATCGACGGCCGGCTTCTCCTTCCGCAAGTGGAATGCGGGACTACATGTTCAACGGTTCGTCCGCCGAGCCGCCGTAGATCGACGGCACCTTACCGCCCATCGGCCGCAGGTAGGCCGACAACTGGCCGCGGTGGTGAATGCAGTGCACGTTGGCGAAGTTCAAATACGCGGCAGCCGGCAACTGGAACATGCCGTAGAAATCGACAATCTTGGCCAGATCGTCGCCGGTCATGGCCGACACTTTCGCATGCGCCGCGGCGCGCGCGGTTTCCCACGATTCCACAATGGCCGCCGCGGTCGCCGGCGTATCCCCACTGGGAAACGGACCGAAGGCACCCGCCGCCACCGACTCCAGAAACCACACTTCGCTTCCCACAATGTGGAACGCCAGTTTCCCGGCCGGCATGGACTTGGCGTCCGGGGAATAATCCAGCTTGCCATCCGGCATCGCCAGAATCACTTTCTTCGTCGCCGCAACCTCACTATCCAACGCGCCCAACAAAAAGTCGCGCAGTCCAGCAGCAAATTCAGGGGTCATCTTCAGGGTCTCCTTAAAAAACGACGGTGTATCGAATCCACCCTAGCGCAAACCGATGCCGGAATTCGACCCTCAGGTGCGAGAATTCACACACCCCTGGGCACCCATTTCCGGGTGTTCTCACCCACATCGGGTCAATTCACCCGCCTTCCCCCGCTTGCCCCACCGCTGGATGACCCATTTCACACCGTTTTTCACATGGCTAGCCGATTGCGGCGTAATCCGTGTAACCCAATCAACGGAACGGGATCCCCGAGGCGGCTTTCCCCCAGGCGGCTCCCCGCTCCACAAGGAGGTCTCTATGAAAGGGTTCATGCAAGCACTCGCGACGGCGGCAACACTGCTGATGATTACGGCCGCCGCCGACGCACAGCCCCGCCCCCGCTATCAGGAGCGTGGCGACGACAGATATCACCGGTTCGGAAGAGGCACCCTGGACCGGGTACGCGCAGATCTTACCCATGCCCAGCGAAGCCTGCACTATATCGCCCCGCCCGACATGCGCCGGTTCATGGAGGCCCGCGAAGGGCTGGCCAACTTCCAGCGCTCCTGGGAACGCGGCCGCTACAACAGGCCCGAGCTCGATCAGGCCATCGCCAATTTGCATGCCCTGGTTGAACGCGGACACCTGCGTCCTGGAGACAGGAACATGCTGGCCAACGACCTGATGCTGCTGCGGGAAATGCACAGAAACATTGAGCGTCCAAACCGGCGTTAGCTTACTCGCCAGACTCAGGCTCACGGAGGATCTATGAAGCGATCCATCGCAATACTCTTCTGCTTAATTGCCGCGGCGACCACCGCGGAGGCCAAAGACCCGGCCGATAACACGGCACTGCAGGCCAGTCTCCGCTCCGCCTATCTATGGACGAACGCCGACGGCCGCACCGGTGAGATCATCGCCCCGGGCATCATCCTTGTCGTGCGGAAAGAGGGTATCACCACCAATCCGGCCGATGCCCCCTTTCATGCCCAGAACAACTACAAGTACGGCATGGTGAAAAAGTCCGCGCTCAACCTGTTCGCCCAGGATCAGAACACCGCTGGCCGCCTCGTCGCCGGGGACCGCGTCTTTGTGACGAAGACAGAGGTGAAGGAGACCAGCGTTGTCCTGAACCTACTCTCTGTAGAGACAATCCACGGCATTCGCGTGAAGGCATCGGTCGCGTTTCAGTTTCCAAAGGGAGTGCTGGCCAATGCCTCCTTTGACCAGATTGCCCCGCTTATCGACGAACTCCTCGTCGACGACAGTCCACCGACACCGCCACCCGCTCAGCAACAGCAACGGCAGCAATCGGCGGCCGTTGAGCTCGGGGCGGCCATCGATCAAGTCATCGCGGCGATGGGCGACCCGCCAGTCGTCGCCGACGTCAACCGAAAGCTCATTTTCTTCTATCCGGATTTCAAGGTGATCTTCCTTGATGGAAAAGTCATCGACGTGAGATAGGGAGTTTCATATGTTACCGAGCAATTCGCACAATTGCGTCAGTATCGGCCTGCGACTGTTAGTTGTCATTACACTCTCAGGACCCATCGTCCACGGCCAGCGCCAGCGGGAGCGGGAGGGCGAGAAACAAACCGAAGGTCAACGTCAGGCCGGCCCGCGCGAGACCCGGCGCACCGGCGCTGAAAACACAGGCCAGGAGGCACGCCCGCAACGCAACGCGGCACCGGCGGCAGCAGCCCCCGCGGCAGAGCCCAGACAACCCGGCGGCAGGAATGTCGGCGGAACCTACAGCGGCCCGGGTGGCAATCCGGGGTCTCCGGAGCGCCAGCGTCCCACCGCTGCGGCGACCCCGGACACATCGAGGATTCCGCAAAAGCCCACGGGTGCGGATCGGAACGCGAATGCCAATCCGCAGCAACCCCGGAACCCCGGCGGCTTTGATCGCAATGCGAATGCCAATCCGCAGCAACCCCGGAACCCCGGTGGCTCTGATCGCAATGCGAATGCCAATCCGCAGCAACCGCGGAACCCCGGCGGCTTTGATCGCAATGCGAATGCTAACCCGCAGCAACCCCGGAACCCCGCCGGCTTTGATCGCAATGCGAATGCTAACCCGCAGCAACCCCGGAACCCCGCCGGCTTTGATCGCAATGCGAATGCTAACCCGCAGCAACCCCGGAACCCGGGTGGCTTCGATCGCAATGCCAACGCCAACCCGCAACAACCCCGAAACCCCGGTGGCTTTGATAGAAACGCGAACCAACCACCGCGGAACGCCGGTAGCTTCGACCGCAATGCCAACACCAACCGCGATACCCGCGCCCCGCGCGGCGAGTTCACACGCAACCCGCAGGGCCGTGTCGAAAGCTTCCGCAGCCGTACCGGCTCCGAGGTCCGATACCGGCCTGACGGCCGCGTCGGTTCGGTCACTCGCGGCAACATGACTATTCAGCACGGCACCGGCAACTCCCGCCGCATCATCGTTAATCGCAGCGACCGCAGCATGATCGTCACCAACCGCAACGGCCACGGCTTCGTCCAACGGCCCTTCGCCTACCGCGGCAGCGAGTTCGTCAACCGCAGTTACTACCTCCGCGGCCAAACCTATTCGCGTTACTACCGCCCTTACGCCTATCGCGGCATCACGCTCCACAGCTACGTCCCCACTCGCTACTACAACTCCGGCTTCTACAGCTGGTTCAACCGGCCATGGGGTGGATCCGTGGGCTTTGCCTGGGGATGGATGGGCGCCTCCTGGTATAGCTACTATCGCGGCTATTTCACACCGTATTCCTATTACCCAGCGCCGTCTTACTGGCTGACCGATTACGTCCTCTCCGCCCGGCTCTCCGATGCCTACGCCGAGAACAACGGCGGCCCACCGCTCTACGGTGCCGTCCCCCTCTCGCCCACCGTCAAGCAGGCGATCTCGATCGAAATCGAGCGTCAGTTGACGGTCGAGCGTGCCGATGCCGACATGCTGGCCCGCAATGAGACGCCCGACCCGCAGTCCGGCTTCCCGCGTCTGCTCTCCGACAACAGCCCCCACGTCTTCCTCGTTTCCTACAATCTGGACGTAGCCGATACCGCCGGCGGCGGCTGCAACGTCTCACGCGGCGACGTCCTGCGGCTTGCTACGCCGCCCCCACCGCAGGCCACCTCGGCCCTGCTGGAAGTGGTCGCCTCGAAACCCGGCAGCTGCCGGCTCGGCACATTCGTCAATGTGGGCCTGGAAGATCTGCAGGATTTCTACAACCAGATGCGCGAATCCCTCGCCCAAGGTGTCGATGAACTGCGCTCCAAGGCAGGAATGAATGGCATGCCGCCGATCCCAGCCAACGTCAACATCAACGCCCGCCAGTCGGCATTCGTTGCATCGGCTCCGCCACCCGACACGCAGGTTGCCAGTGAACTCAATCAGGAAGTCCAGGCCGCCACCGCGCTCGAAACCGAAGCCACACAGGACGCCACCCAAGGCGCACCTCAAATCACTATCTCGCTCGGCCAAACCACCGCTGACGTCGTAGCCATGCTCGGCAATCCGAAACAGGTCATCCTAAATCCGGCAGTCGGCTGAGCCCTCCGAGTTGCATTTTGGCGGAAGATGTTGAAACTGGGAGGGATGTGGGAAGACAATCCAGGGATGGAGATTCACCCTGCGGGTGAATGGGAAGAAGCAC
>CANIVU010000096.1 GCA_947470805.1 Acidobacteriota bacterium
GGGTATCATCGCAATGTGGACGCCGAGGGGTATCCGGTGATTCAGCCGCCGTGGGGGCAGATTTCGGCGATTGATTTGAGTGGCGCCAAGATCGTGTGGCAGGTGGCGCATGGGGAGTTTAAGAAGCTGACGGCGCGGGGGATGAAGCGTACGGGGACCTATATTCGCGGCGGGAACATTGCGACGAAGGGGGGCGTGCTGTTCGCCGGTGGGACGTTGGATAGTGTCATTCGGGCTTATGATTCGCGGAGTGGAAAAGTACTGTGGGAGAAGTATCTGGGAGGCGGGGCGTTTGCGACGCCGTCGACGTATATGGCGGGCGGGAAGCAATACGTAGTGGTGCCGGTGAGCGATGATTTGAATCCGGAGGAGCCGAGCGAGGCGGGGCCGTACAAGATCGGCGATTTTGTGGCGTTTGTATTGCCGGGGTGAGTATGCGGATTTTGTTATTGCTGGGTTTTGCGATGGTTTTGCTGGGGCAGGCGCCGCCGCCTCCGAAGGTGTTTGTGCCGAAGACGGCGCCGGAGCAGCCGATTCCGTTCAGCCATAAGACTCACGTCGATTCCGGGATGCAGTGCCGGAACTGCCATGCGATTAAGCCGCCGGGGGATAAGGCGGGGTTGCCGGCGGAGGCGCTTTGCATGGGATGCCATTCGTCGATCAAGAGTGATTCGCCGGCGATTCAGAAGTTGGCTTCGTTTGCACGGGAGAAGCGGGCGGTGCCGTGGGTGCGGGTTTACAAGCTGCCGAAGACGGTGTATTTTTCGCATGACGTGCATGTCCGGCAGGCGAAGGCGGAGTGCGCGACTTGTCATGGACCGGTGCAGGAGCGGGTGGTGCTGGGGCAGGAGAAATCGATTTTCATGGCCGAGTGCATGGCGTGTCACGATCAGCACAAGGCGTCGAATAAGTGTGATCTCTGTCACGATACGCATTAGGCGGTTGAAGTACGAAGAGTTTCGTTGACAACTACGAAGATCTTCGTATATTGTTCCGATATGACTCGAATTCGTCCGACTACCGGGGAGTGGGAGATACTGCAGGCGCTGTGGAAGCTGGGGCCGGCGACGGTGCGCGCGGTGCATGATGAGATCGGGGCCGGGCACTACAACACCACCTTGAAGCTGATGCAGATACTGGCGGAGAAGGGTCTGGTCGTGCGGGATGAGGAGGCTCGGGCGCATGTTTATAAGGCCGCGGTGGGGCGGGAGGCGTTGCAGGGGGACGCGGTGGAGGATGTACTGGAGCGGGTGTTTGGCGGGTCGGCGGCGGAGTTGATGCAGCGGGCGCTGGAGCGGCGGAAGTTGAAGAAACGGGAGTTGGAAGAGCTACGTCGGATGATCGATTCGTTTGAGGGGAAGAAGTCATGATGGACCGGATGCTGGTGGCGGTGGGGTGGGCGATGGCGGATTCCTTCTGGTGGATTACGGGGATGGCTGTTTGTGTTTGGTTGGTGCTGCGGTTGACGGAGGGGGCGTCGCCGGGCCTGCGGTATGTGGTGGCGGGTGTTGGCGTTGCCGGGGCGATGGTGGCATTCGCGGCGGGGGTGGTTGGTGATGGGGTGGCGGGTGTCCCGGTGCGTCTGACGGGGCCGGCGGGGCCGTTGCCGGTGGCGATTGGCTCGGCGCCTTTCGACGGGGCGGACTGGTCGCGGCCGCTGGCGATGTTGTGGTTTTGCGGGGTGATGATTCTGTCGCTACGGACAGTTGGGGGATGGGTCTATTTGCGGGTGTTGATCCGGCGGGCGGCGGTGCGGGAGTTGGCGGCGTTTTCCGAGTTGTGTGCGCGAATGGGTGTGCGTCGGGGTGTGGAGTTGCGAACGACGGTCCGGGTGGATTCGCCGTTTACGGCTGGTTTGTGGCGGCCGGTGATTGTGATCCCGCTGGCGACGCTGGCGGGGTTGCCGGCGGACCAGTTGGAGGCAGTGCTGTTGCATGAACTGGCGCATATCCGGCGGCATGACTATTTGGCGGAATGGGTGTTGCAGATCGCGGAGACCGTGCTTTTCTACCATCCGGCGATCTGGTGGATGACTTCGATGATGCGGAAAGAGAGAGAAAGGAGTTGTGACGACATGGCGATTGCCTCGGGAGTGGAACGCGGGTGCTATGCAAAGGCACTGTTGCGATTGGAGGAGATGCGGGTTCCTGTACTGGCGAACGGCTGGACGGGTTCGGACCTGAACGGGCGTGTGATGCGGGTATTGGGCAGTCCGTCGCGAACCCCGTCTTGGCCGGTGTTGGCTGCATTGGCCTTCGCGTTGGCGGCGCCGTTTGCACCGCTGATGGTGGCTCAGGTCTCCAAGCCGTATAGCATGTGGCTCAACGAAGATGTGACCTACATCATTGAGCCGGCGGAACGGAAGCGGTTTGAGTCGTTGCGGAGCGACGCGGAGCGGGAGCAGTTCATTGAGCAGTTCTGGAAGCGGCGGGACCCAACACCGGCGACGATGGAGAACGAGGCGAAGGACGAGCATTACCGGCGGATTCGATACTCCAATGATCGGTTCAAGGAGAGTGGGAAAGCCGGGTGGGCGACGGAGAAGGGGCGGACCTACATTCGGTTTGGCCCGCCGGACGAGATTGAGAGCCATCCGGAGAGGGGCTACGAGCAGTGGTTGTACAAGGAGATCCCGGAAGTGGGGACGAAGGTGATTTTCGAATTCGGCAAGCGCTGAAGGCGAGTAAGCTGGGAGGGATGGCCGAACAGAATTTTCAAAACCACACGAAGTGGGACCCGCCGTTTCACTTCTTTCTTGCGCCCGTGATATTGGGCACGCTCATCTTCTCGGCGAAGCACGCGTGGGCTTATCCGAATGGCATTACGCTTTGGCTTGTTTTGCTTTCGGTGGCGCTGTTTGTATGGCTGATCAAGACCCGCACCTATGCGCTGGGCGTACAGAACCGGCTGATCCGGTTGGAAGAGCGGCTGCGGATGCAACAGGTGTTGCCGCCGGAGTTGATGGGGCGTTTTGACGAGTTGACGGTGGGGCAGATCGTGGGGCTGCGGTTTGCTTCCGATGGAGAACTGACCGACCTGACGCGCCGGGCGCTGGATGAACGGCTGAGCCAGAAACAGATCAAGGCCGCCATTACGAAATGGCGGCCCGATCACGTTCGGATCTAGATGCCTTCACCGCGCTCGAAGCGGTCCTTGCGGCGCAGGACGCCCAGGTCTTCGAGGCGCTTGATGATGACTTCGACGGCGTCGTCGTCGCGGGCCGGGAGTTCCTTGGCGGGAACTTCCAGGAACCGGTTGGCGGCGGCGAACCCGGCGGCGCGGTCGCGTTCGCTGGGGTCAGGCGAGGCGATGGAGCAGATGGCGATGAGGCCGGCGTTGCTCAACACGCGTGAGAGTTCGGGCAGCAGGTGGCTTTCGCTATCGTCGGCGAGAACGTGTACCTGGCAGCCGAGATCGAACAGGCGGCGTTCCAGCAGGTAGGCCACGGCGCGGCGGGCGGTGAGCCAGACGGTGGCCGGGTAGTGTCCGGCGCGTGCGAAGCGTTCGGCATTGGTCAGCTGGGTGCCGGTTGCCGATTCATTGGCTTCGCCGACGAATTCGAGATTGCGGAGCTGGAGCGGTTCGACCGATTCGGGCGTCGACTCTTCGATCATGCCGGCGGCAACGGTGAGGTTGCTGATGGGATCGATCAGGATGAACGCGCCCATGGCGCGGTTCTTCGAGTAGGCGTCGAAGTACAGCGGCCGGCGGGTCTCCATGACCACAGCGGCGATTTCGTTCAGTTCGAGTTTTTCGGCCTGGACGTTTTCGAGCGTGTTTATATCGACACGGTGGCGGATGCGGCGGATCTCGCAGGGCACCGTTTGCGTGGCGTGTTTCAGGAGATAGGTCCGGTTGGGGCCACCGGCTTCGTCGAGCATCCAGACGAGCTTGGCGGCGAAGCGGCGGGAGACGTGGGGGACGTGGTTCGGGTCCACCAGCATGTCGCCGCGGCTCAGGTCGATTTCGTCTTCGAGGACGACGGTGATCGACATGGGCGGGAAGGCTTCCTTCAAGGGCCCGTCGAAGGTGGGCAGTTCCTTGACGCGGGTGACGCGGCCCGCGGGGAGCGACATGACTTCGTCGCCGGGCTTCAGGACGCCGGAGGCGAGCTGGCCGGCGAAGCCGCGGAAATCGAGGTTGGGCCGGATGACGTATTGGACGGGGAAACGGAGTTCGGTGAAGTTGCGGTCCTCGGCGACGGGCGCCGATTCGAGATGTTCGAGGAGCGGCGTGCCTTTGAACCACGGGGTGCGGGCGCTGCGTTCGACGATGTTGTCGCCATCGAGCGCGGAGATGGGGAAGAACGCCAGGTTCTTCAGTCCGATGTCTTTGGCGTAGGCGGAGAAATCCTTCTGAATTTGATCGAAGACGGTCTCGCTGAATTCGACCAGATCCATCTTGTTGACGGCGACGGCGATGTAGGGAATGCCGAGCAACGAGGCGATGTAGGCGTGGCGGCGCGACTGGGGCAGGACGCCCTTGCGCGCGTCGATCAGCACGATGGCGAGATCGGCCGTGGAGGCGCCGGTGGCCATGTTGCGGGTGTACTGTTCGTGGCCCGGCGTGTCGGCGATGATGAACTTGCGCTTGGGCGTGGCGAAGTAGCGGTAGGCTACGTCGATGGTGATGCCCTGTTCGCGTTCGGCGCGGAGGCCATCGGTGAGGAGTGAGAAATCGATGGGGCCGGTGGAGCGGTTGATGCTCGACTTTTGCAGCGACGCCATCTGGTCTTCATAGACACCTTTGGCTTCGAACAGCAGGCGGCCGATGAGCGTGGATTTCCCGTCGTCCACGCTGCCGGCGGTGGAGAAACGGAGGAGTTGCGATTCCGACATGGCCTAGAAATACCCCTCGCGCTTCTTCAATTCCATGGAGCCTTCCTGGTCGTGATCGATGATGCGGTTTTCGCGTTCGCTGCGGCGGAACTGGACCAGTTCGTTGATGATTTTGGGCATCGTATCGGCGTCGCTCGCGATGCCGCCGGTGCAGAAGGTGCAGCCGAGGGAGCGCATGCGGCTCATGATCATTTGCGGCTTTTCGCCGGGGGCGAGCGGCATGTTGTGTTCGAGCGGGATTAGCTGATTGCCGCGCACGACCATCTCGCGCTCTTTGGCGTAGTAGAGCGGGACGATGGGGATGTTCTCGAGTTCGATGTAAGCCCAGACGTCCATTTCCGTCCAGTTGGACAGGGGGAAGACGCGGATGGATTCGCCCTTTTCGACCTTGCTGTTGTAGAGGCTCCAGAGTTCGGGGCGCTGGCTTTTCGGGTCCCACTGGCCGAACTTGTCACGGAAGGAGAAGACGCGTTCTTTGGCGCGCGATTTCTCTTCGTCGCGGCGGGCGCCGCCGAAGGCCGCGTCATAACCGCCGGCTTCGAGAGCGTCGAGCAGGGCGCGGGTCTTCAACAGGGCGCAGCATTTGCTGGTACCGAGCTTGAAGGGGTTGGCGCCTTCGTCGATGGCCTTCTGGTTGGTGTGGACGATCAACTCCGCCCCAAGGTCCTTGGCGAATTGATCGCGGAATTCGATCATTTCCTGGAACTTGTAGGTGGTGTCGACGTGCAACAACGGGAAGGGGAGCTTGCCGGGGAAGAAAGCCTTTTGCGCGAGGCGGACCATGACCGAAGAGTCCTTGCCGATGGAGTAGAGCATCACCGGTTTGGCAAATTCGGCGACGACCTCTCGCATAATGTGTATGCTTTCGGCTTCCAGCGCGCGAAGATGGCTGAGAGTACGCGAATCCATGTTTCTATTCCAAGGTAGCAATCTAATCGCCCTATTGTCCATGGGGATTGCGGTATTTGGGCAGGGCGCGCCGGCGCGGTTGACGCAGCATCGGGTGGTGGCGAAGGGGAGTCCGGCGCCATTGGCGGGGGCGGAACAGGTGGAGCTTCCTCGGCTGGCGGCGACGCGGGCGGAGTGGGAGACGCAGCGGCGGCCGGAGTTGGTGACGGCGTGGAAGCAGATCTTGGGGAAGCTGGAGCCTTCGGCCTCCGACCGGCAATGGTTCCACGATGTGCCGCTGATCCGGGAGATCTCGCGGACGGAGTTGCCGGGGTATACGCGGATTCATATTGAGCTGGCGCTGGAGAAAGATTTTTGGCAGCCGTCGTTGTTGTTGCTGCCGAAGAAGGGGAAGTCGCCGTATCCGGCGGTGATTGCGTGGACGTCGACGACGCCGGACTGGCAGGAGCCGGAGAAAAACTGGGGGGCGTGGCTGGCGGAGCGCGGCTTCGTGGTGCTGACGGGGTGGAGCCATATACGGAATTACCGGGACGGGTCCACCTACGCGAAGGGCGCGGCGGAGAAGGTGTATGAGCGGTTTGGGCGGTGGGCGGGGCTGAGCCGGATGGTTTGGGATGTGCGGCAGCAGGCGGCGTTTTTGCGGTCGCGGGGGGATGTGGACGCTTCAAAGATCGGATTTATGGGGTTTTCGTTGAGTGCGAAGACGGCGGTGTATGTGGGGGCGTTTGCGCCGGAGATTGCGGCTGTGGTGGCGATTGATCCGCATATTGCGTTGAACGGCGGCACCAACTATTACGCGCCGTGGTACATGGATTGGACTCGCTCGTTTCCCGACATCGATACGCCGCAGAAGACGGTGTTGAGTTTGCTGGATACCGATCCGGGGCGGGCGGGGCTGGAGCATGATCATCACGAGTTGCTGGCGCTGGCGGCGCCGAAGCCGTTTCTATTAATTGGCGGGGCAGGGGAGCGGGAGGACAATGGCGGGGATTCCGACGACCGGCAGAGCTGGGGATATGTGAACCGGGCGCACGAGATCTACCGGTTGCTGGGGGCTCCGGACCGGTTGCGATTTGCGTTGACCAACGATGGGCATCACGCCAACGGGCCGGCGATTGATGATGCGTGGCGGGAGTGGCTGATGCGGTTCTTAGGTCAGTAAGTTCGCGTCGCGGAGGAGTACCCATTCGCCGCTGGAACGCTGCCGTAGGACGGTGAGGGTGTGGCCTTTGCGGATGCGGGCCGGGCCGCCGGCGCGGGGCGTGAGCGTGACGGTGAGTTCGGCCCAGCAGCAGGCCATGTGGCCGTTGATGGTGATGTCGTGGATGGTTCCGGTGGGTTCGATGCGGACGTACTGGAGCGCGTCGGTAAAGGCTTTGGCGAAGGCGTCGCGGCCCTGCATGGGCGGCTGGCCGGGGGCGAGGAAGACGACGTCTTCGGCCATGAGGTCGAGGAGGCGGGCGGTGTCTTCGGCGATCGTGGCGCGGTGCCATTCTTCGAAGAACTGGCGGATGGGGGCGTCGCTCATACCTTAATTCTCTATCAGCGTATGCGTGGCGTAGCGGTGGGTGAGGGGCAGCATCTGTTCGATGGTGGTTTTGACGATGACCTGGTAGGCCTTCGGAAACGGCGCGCCGTGGAGGGCCTGTTTGAACTCCGCCAAGCTGCGTGGGGAGGTGAAGAAGTCCATGGCGGCTTGTATCCCGGCAGTGTAGGTGCCGACGACGGCGATGGTGCGCTGTTGGCCGTCGGAGCCCTCGCTGGGAACCACGGTGAGGAGCCCGTAGGCCTCGATCAACTGGTTCTGGGCGTTGCGCCGCGCGGCGAAGATTCGCTTCTGGCCGGTGCTTTCCATGATCGAAATGTCCCCTGTTTCGGGGTTAAAACGCGTCGAAAACGGTGCCTTTTTGAGCCAGTATTGGATACTTTGCGTCTCAACGGAGCCTCCCATGAGCACGACGTTTCGCTTTCTCATCGCCGCCAAGGGGACGACACGTTCGGGGACGACCTGGAAAGTGGCGCCGGCGGTGGCTAGCAGCCGGGTGGCAGCAGCGGCGCCAAGTGCGTCGCCGAGGCCGACCGAGTTATAGGTCGGCAGGAGGAAGATCTTTTTACCGGCAGAGGCGGGACGGAGACGGCGGTACCACTCGGTGACGTTGGGCGGCGCTTCGAGCATCGGCTCGCCAGCGAGGGGTTTCCAGATGCCATCCACTTCGCGGACGGGCATTTGGGGGGAGGTGGCGACGCAGATGACGGCGTTGGCATCGGAGTCGAGGAGTGGGCCCCAGGCTTCGCGGAGAATGGGATCGATCGCGGGGCGGGAGGGGGCGGTGGTCCACCAGGCAGCGCCGGCGACGGCGAGTCCGGCGGCGAAAGCGAGAAGGATCGGCCAGCGCGACGGCTTGGCGGGGGCAGGCGTCTCCGCGCGGGGCGGTTCGATGACGGGGGTGGCCGCGGGGGTGGCTTCGACGAAGCGGGGGACGTAGCTGCCCTTGGGGAATTCGATCTGGAGGGCGGTTGCGGTGAGTTCGGTCCGGTAGAGATCTTCGAGTTTGCGGCGAAGGGTATAGGCGCGGTTCCGGACGGTGGAATCCTCCCCGGGGGCGTAGCTGGCGGGAAGGCCGATTCCCTCGACGCCGATTTGGTATTCGCTGAGTTGGGCGGCCTCGCCGGCGATCTCTTTTTCGACGAGAAACCGCAGGAGACTCTTCAATTGCTCGGCCCGGCCGAGGGTCTTGCTTTGCAACGCGGCATCAAGCGCGGCGCGCTTCTGTTCGTTCGAGATCCGACTCAACAACTCCGGCATCGCATTCCCGTTCCAAATAAATCAGCAAGTTAGCGGGCGTTCAAAAACGTTTGGAAACGCGCCGCGCACTTCTGCCGACCCCTTTTCTCCCTCTATCATCACCTAAACGTCTCCTTGGAGGAAGTCCTTTGCCGCGTCGCATTCAACTGTTTGCAATCGCGTTTTCATTTGCCGCTGTCTGTTTTCCACAGGCCTTTACGGCGAGCGTAACGGGTCTTGTTACCGACCCCAATCAAGCCGCTGTGCCCCGCGCCAACGTGCAATTGCGTAACACGAGCACCCAGGAGGTCCGCCAAACGGTCAGCAGCGGAGATGGGCGATTCGTCGTCTCCCAGGTGATCCCGGGCGAATATACGTTGACGGTGGAGGCGGCGGGGTTCAAGAAGTTCTCGAGCGGCAAGGTGACGCTGCGCGCCAATCAGGCCGCCGAAATCAATGCGGCGATGGTGCTGGGCCAGGTGACCGAGACGATTGAAGTCTCGGCGGCGGCGGCGCAGTTGGATACGCAGAGCGCGAACCAGTCGGTAACTTTGACGCGGGATCAGATTCTGAATCTGCCGTCGAACGCGCGGAACCCGTTCGTATCGGTTCATGCGATTGCGGGTGTGACGTCGATGAGCGTGGCCCAGTCCAACAATACTTCCGACCAAAACATGGCGCGGATCGCCTTTAACGGAGGCCGGGACATGAGCGGCCTGGTGCTGGTGGACGGCATTCCGGCGACCGCCGGCGACTGGGGCGGCCTGTTGGCCAGCCCTTCGATTGAATCCGTTCAGGAAGTGCAGGTTTCACGCAACAGCTACGACGCCGAGTTCGGGAAGTCCGGCGGCGGTGTTGTGAGCGTCGTGTCCAAAGGCGGGTCGAACGATTTCCATGGCTCGGTGTTTAACTTTCTGCGGAACGACAACCTGGACGCGAACGCCTGGGCGAACAACCGTGTGGGCCGGCCGAAGGTGGAGTTTAAGCGCAATCAGTTTGGCGCCAACCTGTCCGGTCCGCTGTGGAAGGCGAAGAGCTTGTTTTTCCTGGCTACCTATGAAGGTTTGAAGCAGGGGTCCCCGGCGACCACGACGGCGACCGTGCCGACGGACCTGCAGCGGGCGGGCAACTTCAGCCAGACGTTGAACAACGATGGGAGTCTGTCGGCGATCTTCGATCCGTTCTCCGTGCAGACGGCGGGCGGCGCGACCACGCGCACGCCGTTCCCTGGCAACATTCTGCCGCGGACGCGGTGGGACGCCGTTGGCGCGAAGGTTTTGGAACTGTATCCGAAAGCCAATTCGGCTCCGACGAGTGTGATCACCCAGGCAAACAACTTCTTCGGCGCGGGCAACTCCGTGACCAACAACTTCCGGTGGGACGGGCGGCTGGATTGGGCCAAGAGCGAGAAGTGGCGCATGTATGGCCGCGTGACCTACGCCGAACAGCAGGGCATCACACCGCGCTTCTACGGCACCGGCGGTGACACGGGAAGTGAAGGCACTTCGCCGCGCTACCATGCCACCTGGGCGAACACGTTTGTGCCGAACCCGAACTGGGTGATTAACGTGACAGTGGACAGCGGCCGATGGCGCGAAGAGTCCATCCCTGTGACCCTGGTTGACGGCGTGTTGGGAACCAACATCGGCTTGCCGGCCAGCCTGGTTTCGCAGATGGATTCGCCGCACTTGCCGCAGTTCAATATTCAGGGCTTTGCCGGTATTTCGAACGGCCGCATTCTGAATTTCCCCCGCCGCACCGACAACCTGCAGGTGAACAATACCCGTGAACTCGGCCGCCACAGCGTGAAGTTCGGTGGCAACGTGGAGAACGCTTATTTGAATTCGATTGACGTCCGTTCGGCCGACTTTGCCTTCGACCGCGGTATGACGTCCGGCCCCAACGCGGCCGTTTCGAGCGCGACCTCCGGTAGCGGCCTCGCTTCGCTGCTTCTTGGCACCGGCATCGGCGCAGCGGCTACCGGGGCGACCGGCGGCGTGACGGCGGTGAACAACGCCATTACCAACCGCGTGCAGCCGGCGCCGGTGATCCGATATTACGGGCTGTATGTGCAGGACACCTGGCGCGTGAACAACCGCCTGACCCTGAACTTCGGCATGCGCTACGAACAGCAGCGGCCCCGTACGGAGCGTTACAACCGCTACAACTACTTCGATTACGACGCGGCCAATCCTCTGAGCCAGCAGACTGGTTTGAGCCTGAAAGGCGGGCTGAAGTTCGTGGATGGCAACAGCCGTGGCCAGACGCAGCTCGACAGCGCCGACTGGGCGCCGCGCTTCGGCTTCTCCTACAAAGTGACCAACCGCATTGTGGCGCGCGGCGGCTACGGTATCTTCTATCTGCAGGCCTGCTGCAACGCGTTGCAGGGCGGGCCGGCGGCTGGTACCGACGGCTTCACCGTCACCAGCAACTGGGTGACCTCCCGCGGTGGCGATGGCATTACGCCGCAGGATCTCTTGAGCAATCCGTTCCCGAACGGGTTGAATAAGCCGGTTGGCGGGAGCCGCGGTTTGCTGACGCAGACCGGTGGCGATGTGACCGCCGTGCAGCGCGGCCGCGATACCGGCTACTCGCAGAACGCTTCGCTTGACTTGCAGTTCGATCTGGGCCGGGGCAGCATTTTTGAAGCCGGCTACTCCGGTTCGCAGGGCCGCAAGTTGAACCTGGGCGGACTGCCGAATGTGAACCAGTTGCCTTCGTCGGCGCTTTCGCTCGGCAACGCGTTGAACGAGCAGGTGCCCAATCCGTTCTTCGGCATCTTCCCGAATGGCGTGCTGAGCGGACGGACGGTGCCGCGGCACCGCCTGCTGCGCCCGTATCCGCAGTTTGTGACGGTGGAGCTGAGCGGCGACACGCCGGGGGCTGGTTCCAGCTTCCACTCGTTGTTCCTTCGTTATGCCAAGACGTTCCAGAGTGGATTCAATTTGCTGGCCAGCTATCAGTTTTCGAAGGCGATCGATAACGCCAGCGAGAACCAGGGCTGGATCATCAACGAACGATTCCGCGACGTGAACAACCGCAGCCTGGACCGTTCGATTAGCGCGCACGATGTGCCGCAGAGCTTTGTGACCGCGCTGGTGTATCATGTGCCGGTTGGCAAGGGCCGGAAGTTCGGCGCCACGATGCCGAAGGCGGTGGAGTTCGTGGCCGGCGGATGGGAAGTGTCGAGCGTGGTTCGGTTCGCCAGCGGGTTGCCGCAGCGGTTGGAAGCGCAGAACACTCTGGCCACCTATGGCTTCTCCATTCTGAACGCGCAGGTGTCGAATTTGTCCGATCTGAACGTCTCCAGCCGCACGCCGGCGCAGTGGTTCAACACGCCCGGGGCGAAGCAGCCCGCTGCCTTCACGCTGGGCAATGTGGCGCGCTTCATTCCGAATCTCCGGGCTGACGGCACGCACCACGCCGATATCAACATCGCCAAGAACTTCCAGTTCCGCGAACGGATCCGCGTGCAGTTCCGCGGGGAGATCTTCGACTTCACCAACACGCCGCAGTTCTCGCCGCCCGGTCTGACGGTCGGTAACGCGGACTTCGGCCAGGTGAACGGTACGCGCTTTGCGGACCGCCGGAATATTCAGCTTGGGCTGAAGGTGATGTTCTAAACCGCGGTGGACGAGAGCGGTCGCTACACTAACAATATGCGACTGCTCTCGTCTCTTCTTGTTGCCGCGCTGGCGCTGCAGGCCCAGGACGCGATTACCGGCGAAAATATCCGCGCCCACATACGGTTTTTAGCGAGTGACTTGTTGGAAGGGCGCGGGGTGGGCACGCGGGGCGGGGAACTGGCGACGAACTATATTGCGTCGCAGTTGGCGATTGCCGGGGCGAAGCCGGCGGGGGAGAACGGCACCTATTTCCAGAAGGTGGAACTGGTGGGTGTGGAGCCGCAGACGTCGGCCACGCTGAGCGCGGGGAAGGGCGGCGCGGACGGGGTGTCTTTCAACTGGTCTGGCGGCTTTGTGGGCAACACGATGCAGCAAAAGGCGCGGGCGGATTTCGACGCCGAGGCTGTGTTTGTGGGGCATGGGATTACGGCGCCGGAGTTTGAGTGGAGCGATTACAAGGGCGTCGACGTGAAGGGCAAGGTGGTGGTGTTGTTCACCAACGAGCCGCCGAGCGAAGACCCCAAGTTCTTCGGCGGCCGGGCACTTACCTACTACGGGCGCTGGACCTATAAGTACGAAGAAGCGCTGCGGCAGGGCGCGGTGGCTTGTGTGATCATTCACACGTCGCCGACGGCCGGGTACGGCTGGGAAGTGGTGAAGAGTTCGTGGGGGAAGGAAGACCCGCAGGTGAAGCTGACGCCCGGGGCGGCGGCGTTGGCGTTTGCCGGCTGGGTGTCGAAAGATTCCGGGGAGAAGCTGGCAGCGTTGGGCGGATACACAGTGGATGAGCTGTTGAAGAAGGCCGACACCAAGGGCTTTCAAGCGTTTCCGTTAGGGATTCGAATTAAGGGTTCCGTTCCGACGAAGATCCGGCAGATTCAGGCGTCGAATGTGGCGGCGATCATTCCGGGCAGCGATCCGGTGTTGAGCAAGGAAGCAATCGTTTTTAGCGCGCATTGGGACCATCTGGGAATTGGCGATCCGGTAAACGGGGACAAGATCTACAACGGTGCCGTGGACAACGCCAGCGGTTGCGCGGTGCTGATTGAGATTGCGCGGGCGTGGGGCGCGCTGCGGAACCGGCCGAAGCGGTCGGCCATTTTTGTGGCCGTGACGGCGGAGGAGAGCGGGTTGCGCGGTGCGGAAGTGTACGCGGTGCGGCCCGTGATTCCGATGGGGAAGACGGCGTTGAACTTGAACTTTGATTCGTTCTTTCCATTCGGTCGGGTGAAGGATGTTGTCGTCAACGGCGCCGAGCGCACCTCAGTGTTTCCGGTGGTGCAGCAGGTGGCGAAGCGGTTCAACCTGAGCATCAAGGCGGATCCGCGGCCGGAGCAGGGGCACTACTATCGCTCCGACCACTTCGCGTTTGCGCGCGCCGGGGTACCTGCCTTTTCCATCAATATGGGCGATGAGTACATCGGCAAAGACGAGACGGCCGGGGCGCAGTTGGCGTTTGAATACAACGCCAAGAACTACCATCAACCGAGCGATGAGTACAAAGAGAGCTGGGACATGGGCGGGCCGGAGCAGATGGCGCGGTTCGGCTTCACCATCGGTCTGACGGTTGCCAACACGGCGGCGATGCCCACATGGCGGGCCGGGGACGAGTTCCTGCCGGCGCGGCAGAAGAGTCTGGGTCAGTAGCGCGGTTCGGCGCGCAGGCGGAGGCCGCCTTTGGCGCGGAGGGTGAGCAGCGGCGCTAGTTGCACTGGCGCCGCGTCCGCGCGCCGGAAGCGCCATTTACGGGCGAGGGCGGCGAGGATGATGACGCCCTCCATCCAGGCGAACCGTTCGCCAATGCATAGGCGCGGTCCGCCGCCGAAGGGGTAGTAGGCGAACTTGGGACGGTCGGGGTCCTCGGTCTCCCAGCGTTCGGGTAGGAAGCGGTCCGGCTCCGGCCAGTATTTGGGGGACCGGTGCATGGTGTAGGGGCTGAGCAGGACGATGGACTTGCGGGGGATCTGGTAGCCGGCGATTTCGAGGTCCATGGTGGCCATGCGCCCGATGGCCCAGGCGGGTGGGTACAGCCGCATGGTTTCGCCGAAGACGTGGCCTGTATAGGGGAGGAAGGGCACGTCTTCGAACGTTGGCTCGCGGTCGCCCAGGACTTCGTCGAGTTCGCGATGCATCTTCGCCTCCACCTCCGGATGTTCGGCGAGCAGGTACCAGGCCCAGGTGAGGGCGGTGGCGGTGGTTTCGTGGCCGGCGATGAAGAGGGTCAGCGTTTCGTCGCGGACCTGCTTATCGGTCATGCCGGAGTGGTCGCCTTCGGTGTCGCGGGAGGCGAGCATGGTGCTGAGCAAGTCGCCCGTGTCCTCACCGCTGGCGCGGCGCTCGTTGATGATGCGGTAGATGGTTTTGTCGAGCGTTTCGCCGGCCTTCATGAAGCGGCGCATGAAGGGGATGGGGAGATATTGCAGGTACTGCGAGAGTGGGAACATGAGCACCGGCATCATTTCTAGCAGGGCGTTCATGGCTTCGCCGACCGTGGGGGCGTCCTCTTCGACGTCGGCGCTGAAGAGGGTGCGGCCGACGATGGCGAGGGTGAGACGCATCATTTCGCGATCGATGTCGACAACGGCGCCATCGGCGTAGCGCGCGCGGGAGCGGATGGCGAGGGCGCTCATGTCGGTGGCGTAGCGCTTGAGGCGGTCGCGGTGGAAGGCGGGTTGGACCAGGCGGCGCTGGCGAAGGTGGGAGGCGCCTTCGTTGGTCAGCAGGCCTTCGCCCAGGAGGGACTTGGCGCGTTGCAGAATGCGGCTTTTCATGAACGCCGCGTTCTTCGTCACCAAGGCTTCCTGCACCAGCGCGGGCGAGTTCAGGAAGTACATGTGCTGGTGCCCGGCACGGAAGTAGCAGAGGTCGCCGTAGTCCTCGGTGCAGCGGGTGAGGAAGCCGAGCGGGTCGGCACGGAATGCGCTGAAGCTGCCGCCCAGGGAGCGGACGCGCGGACCGGGAGGACGCACCAGACGTGCCATGGAGCTAGCGCCGGTTGTTGTGCTTCTGGAACTTGATCAGGTCGATCAGGCTTTGGTTGTCGAGCGTGACGCCCATGAAGGCCAGGCACATTTCGTCTTCGGTGCCTTCACCCCAGCGAACGTCCTTCAACGGATTGGAGGGGTTTTTGGGGTTGTCGGCCGAGTTGTCGAAGCGGCAGGTAACCCGCATCTGGTCCAGGTTGTTCATGCGGATCGGTTCGACAAACGAATAGAAGCCTTGCCAGTTGAAATCCCAGTCGTCGATCTTAATGAGGGAGTTCTTGGGGCGGCCGAACAGGTCGGTATGATTCACTTCGATCTTCTTGCCCAGCAGGTGCATGTGCGGCACCACCATATAGACGTTGCCGGCGGGCATGGGGAACGCCGCGTTCACGGCCTGATCTTTCGCGCCAGCAGGAATGCGGAAGGAGGTGTTCACGACCGGCAGGAACACCATACGCTTTTCCAGTTTTTCCTCGGGTTTGGCGAAATAGAGGCCAACCTTCGTCTGGTCGGCGTACTCTTTTCCTGCGGGGAAATAGTGCATCTGGATGATGATGCGGGCTCCCTTCGGAAGGAGGAGACCAACGCCCTCCGGCAGCAGAGCCTGGCGGGAGCCGGGGACCCATCCGCCAAGCATGGAGCCTGCCGAGAGCTGCACGCCCTGGCCGGGGCCGCCGAAACATTCGTAGCCCGGTTCTTCGTCCTTGGCGTCGAGTTCAGCCGATTTGCCCGTTTCGTCGATGTAGAGGATTACGTGGTGGGCCACCTGGCGATTGCCGGGGACTACCTGCACGGCTTTCACCCAAACGTCTTCATCGAAGCCGGCAGGTACTACGAAGCAGCGGTAGATATCCTTGCGGCGCGGAACGTTGTAGAGTTCGGGCATGCGGATGACCGCGTCGGGTTCGCCGAGCTGCCATTCGCCCGTCTCCGGCTGAGCTTCGGGCAGGTCCGCCGGATCGCCTTCGGGCGCGCCGGCTGTGAACCAGTCGAGCAGCATCTGCCGTTCGTCTTCGGTCAGGCCGAAGTCGTTCTTGAACTTGCCGTGCGCGTCGGTGGGTTTCCACGGCGGCATGATCCGGTCCTTGACGACGCGTTGAATGTCGGTGCCCCAGGTTTTAGCGGCTTCGTAGGAATCGAGCGCGAACGGAGCGATGTCTCCGGCGCGGTGGCAGCCTTGGCACTTTTCCTGGAAGAGCCGGGAGATCTCTTTGGTATAAGTGACCTCCGCCGTCGCCAACGGCGCCAGCGCGAACGATGCGAATAGGGACAGAACGAGCTTCATACGCTTCTCCCATTATGGACGCTCCCGGTCCACGTTTGGAGAGAAGGAATTTACTTGACCAAAGTGGCGATGGCCTGCGCTTCGCCGGACTTGCCTTCGCCTACCGGTCCGACCTTTTCGGCGGTTTTGAACTTCACGCCGACTTGATCGATGTCGAGTTCGAGGAGCCGGGCGATGTTGGCGCGGATGGCTTCCCGGAAGTCCTTCAGCTTGGGGCGCTGCAGGACGACGGTGGTGTCGACGTTGGAAATGGTCCAGCCGCGCTCGCGGACGAGCTTGGCTGCGTGGAGCAGGAAACGGTCGCTGGAAGCGCCCTTCCACTGCGGGTCCGTATCGGGGAAGTGCATGCCGATGTCGCCCAAAGCGAGGGCGCCGAGCAGAGCATCGGTCAGGGCGTGGAGTAGGATATCGGCGTCGGAATGGCCGTCGAGCCCGAATTCACAGGGCACGGTGATGCCGCCAAGAATCAGCGGCCGGCCGTCGGCAATCCGGTGATTGTCCCAGCCCAACCCGGTACGGATGGCGATCATGCCGACTGGCGCTCCCGCTCTTCGGCCAGGAACAGCTTGGCCAGATAGAGATCGGTCGGCTTGGTGATTTTGATATTGCGGTCGCTGCCGGGGACGACGTGGATGTTGACGTTTTCGAGCCGTTCTACGAGGCTGGCTTCATCGGTGCCGACGAAGCCGTCGGCGGTGGCTTTCGCAAACGCCTCGCGGATGATGGGGAGAGAGAACACCTGCGGCGTCTGCGCCATGACCAGCCGCTCGCGCGGGATGGTCGTTTCGATGCGGCTCAGGTGGACGCGCTTCACGGTGTCGACCGGGACGATCCCGAGAATGGCGGCACCGCAGGCGGCGGCTTCCTCGATCACCTTCTCGACGGCGTCGAGTTCGACGAAGGGCCGCACGGCATCGTGCACGGCAACAAGCGTCGTGTCGGCGTCGAGATGGCTCAGCGCGTTTTCAACGGACTGCTGCCGCGATTCGCCGCCGACCACTAGGCGTACCGGCTTGGCGAGGCTTTCGGCATCAAGCAGATCCTGGACCCAGGCAATGTCATCCCCGCGCAAGGCCACGACGATTTCGCCAACGGCCGAGCAGCGGGCGAACTTGCGAATGGTGTGCAGCAGAATCGGCACGCCTTCCAGCTGCAGGAACTGCTTGCGGCTATGCGTTCCGGCGTCGGGTTGCGACTTGGCCATACGAGTCCCGAGACCCGCGGCAGGTAAAATGACAGCGACTTTCATGGTAGAGGGAGCCTAACTTGCTATTGTAAGCCCGATTTAGTGCGACGCGGCGCGCTCGGCTGGCTTTTCCGCTACATGGATCCGGTCGTCGAAGCGGCCGAAGATCATTTTGCCCGCCGTCGTTTGCAGGACGCTGGTGACGGTGATCTCGATTGTCTTTGAGATCAGCTTCTTCGCGTTGTCCACGACCACCATGGTGCCGTCATCGAGGTAGGCAACTCCCTGGTTCGATTCCTTGCCCTCTTTGATGATGAAGACCTTCATCATCTCGCCGGGCAGCACGACGGGCTTCAAGGCGTTGGCGAGCTCGTTGATGTTCAACACCTGCACGCCGTGGAGCGTGGCCACCTTGTTCAGGTTGAAGTCGTTGGTCACGACGCTGCAGTTGTAGAGCTTGGCGAGTTCGATCAGCTTCATGTCGACTTCGCGCGTTTGCGGAAAGTCGTCTTCGACGATGCGGACCTGGAGGTCGGGGTTTTTCTGGATCTTTTGCAGAATGTCGAGCCCACGGCGGCCGCGGTTGCGCTTCATGGAGTCGGCCGAGTCGGCGACGAGTTGGAGTTCGCGGAGGACAAATTGCGGGATGACGAGGACGCCGTCGAGCAAGCCGGTTTCGACGATGTCGGCGATGCGGCCGTCGATGATGACGGAGGTGTCCAGAATCTTGAACTGCTGCTTGGTGGAGATCTCGCCGCCGAAGACGCCGCCAAGGGCGGACAGATTCAGCATTTCGCCTTTGTGGGCGCCGACGACGAGTCCGCAATAGGTCATCCAAAGGAGGATGGAAAGCTCGATGAAGGGAAGTGCGCTGCGGTCGCCTGCCAGTGCTTTTTCCAGAACGAGGGAGATCAGGAACGCACCGACGATGCCGAGGAGCGAGCCCGCCGCCGCGCCCATGAGGCGCTTCAACGTGATCTCGCGGATCCGGTGTTCAAAGAACAGGATCAAGCCGCAGAGGGCAACGCCCACACCCGCGGCGAGCGGCCGTTCGAGGCCGAAGGGCTGAAGAAACCAGGCGGCTGAGGCCAGGAGCAGCAACAAGGTTGCCCGGAGTAGTAGAAAGTCCCGCATGCGTCCTCTGGGGTACGAGCGACTCCGTTATATCACGGATTTCACTTTGTTAACAGCCCAATACAAAACAGAAAAGGCGACCTCTTGCGAGATCGCCTTTTCCAAACGACGGAAAACTTTGTTTACAGCGCCTTTGCCAATTCCTCGGCAAATGCACTCGTCGGCTGGGGCTTGTTGCTTTTACGCTTTGCCGCAGTGGGAGCGCCAGCGTCGCGGTTCGGCCGCGGACGCTTGTTCCGATCCATTCCAGGAGGCCCAGTCATGGGGCCGGCCGCCTTTACAGGGGCTCCGCCTTTCGACTTCGGCGGCTGTGCTGGATTGGCACGGAGCAGGCGATCTTCCAGAGGCGCGCGATCAAATCGGCGGATGATCGAATTCATCTCCTCCACGTTGGGAGCTTCAATGAATGCGAACCCTTTGGACTCTTGTGTTTCGGGGTTACGGATGACCTTAATGGAATCAGCGACCAGGTTCTCAGCAGAGAGCCAGGACTTGATGTCGTCGGCGGTCACCCAGGCAGGAAGGTTGCCAAGGAAAACGGTATTACTCATTCGGCGGTGCTAACCACTCCGTTGCGGTGGGATTTTCGAGGTAAATTCCTCGGGGAGCACTCCCATGCTAACACACGTGCAGGGGTGCGCAAACACAACACTTAGCGAATTGCAAGAAAAAAGCCGTTCCCGGCCTGGGAACTGCTTTTTTCTTGCCTTAGTAACGGGTTTACGCCAGGAATTCGACCGGACGGACCGTCAGAATTGCCGGATTGGATTGCAGGTCGGCGCGAACAGCATCGGTAACGACACCATCCACTTCCACCACCGCGATTGCCTGGATGTGCTGGCCCGCCGCTGCGGCCTCCTGGCGCCCCAGGGAGAAGTTGGCGATGTTGATGCCAGCCTTGCCCAAAGAATTGCCCACGTGGCCGATCACGCCCGGCACGTCGTTGTTCTTGAGGTACAGCAGGTGCCCGCTCAGCGTTGCTTCGCAGTAGATGCCGTCCACCATGATCAAGCGGGGCTTGTTGAGGATGACCGCGCCTTCCACGACCGTCACGCCGGCATCGGTTTCCAGTTCCAAACGGATGGAATCGATGTGGCCGGAGCGCTTCTCATGGGTTTCAGAGACGCTCAGGCCGCGCTCGGTGGCGATCGGCATGGCGTTCACCAGGTTCGCCCGCTGTTCGAGGGACCGGTTCAGCACGCCCGCCATGCCCGCGTTGCGGAGCAGGGTGGTGTTGAAGTCGGCGATACGGCCGGAATAGGTGAGCTTGACGCCTTTGGGGTGCCCTTCGGCAGCGAAGGCGGCGAAGTTGCCCAGCCGTTCGGCCAGCGCGATGTAGGGGCCGACGGCCTTGTACATGTCCGGCGAAAGCGCGGGCATGTTGACCGCGTTCAGCGCGATGCCGTTGACCAGGTATTCCACCAGCTGTTCGGCAATGCGCACGCCCACGATTTCCTGCGCCTCGTCGGTCGAACCGCCGATGTGCGGGGTTGCCAACAGGTTCTCAGCGGCCAGAAGCGGGTCGTCCGCTGCCGGCGGTTCCTTTTCGAACACGTCCAAGCCCGCGCCGCCCACCTTGCCGCTGGCCAAGGCCGCGGCGATGTCAGCCGATTTGATCAGTTCGCCGCGGGCGCAGTTGATGATGCGCACGCCGGTCTTCATCTTGTCGAAGGCCGCCGCGTTCAACATCCCGTGCGTTTCCGGCGTCAGCGCCATATGCAGGGAGATGTAGTCGCTCTGGGCGTACAGAGAATCCAGCGTGACCAGTTCGACGTTCAGGTCGGCCGCGGTCTGCGGGTTCACGAACGGGTCGTGCGCGATGATACGCATGTCGAAGCCGGAGGCGCGTTTGACGACTTCCCGGCCGATCGAGCCCAGACCCATCACGCCCAGCGTCTTGCCACGCAGTTCGTTGCCCTGGAACTTCTTCTTTTCCCACTTGCCGCTCTTGGTGGAGGCGCTCGCCGCCGGGATGGCCCGAGCCAGCGACAGCATCAGGCCGATGGTGTGTTCAGCCACCGAAATCGCGTTGCCGCCCGGCGTGTTCATGACCAGCACGCCGGCAGCCGTCGAAGCTTCCAGGTCGACGTTGTCCACGCCGACACCGGCGCGGCCGACAACCTTCAGCTTCGGAGATTTCGACAGGACGTCTTTGTTGACCTTCACCGCGCTGCGCACCAGCAACGCGTCGCAGTCACCAAGGTGTTCCGCGTATTCCTTCGGGTTGGAGACGACGATGTCCCACCCGGCCTGCGCACGCAGTAATTCCAGACCGGCCGCTGCCAGTGGTTCCGCTACAAGAATCTTCATTGGTTTGCTTCCGCTCCCGTATTGTTACGCCTTGGCCGCGGGCGACATGGCCGCCTCGGCATATACACGCTGCACCGCTGCCACGCCAGAGCCCAATTCCACCTTGTGGCCGTTGGCTTGGAGGATCAGTTCGAGTGCCGCGATCACCGCGAACATATCGGCAAAATCAAAGTAGCCGAGATGCGCCATGCGGAAAATCTGCCCCTTCATCGTGCCCTGGCCGTTGGCGATGATGGCGCCAAAGTGGGTACGGAAGCCCTTCACGATCACGCCGGAATCCATGCCGGCCGGAGCCTTGATGGCCGTCACGGAGTTGCCAGGCGCGGTGGGCGCGAACAGTTCCAGACCCAGCGCCTTGGCGGCTTCGCGCGTGGCTTTCGCCAGCAACTGCGCGTTTTCGATCAACTTCGGCATGCCCAACTGCTTGATGTAGTCCAGCGCGGCGTTCAATGCGATGATGTGCGAGGTGTTCGGCGTCCAGCTGGACCCCTCACCCTTGTCGATCATCTTCTTTTCCTTCTTCAGGTCGAAGTAGAAGCGCGGAATCGTGGCCGTTTCATTGGCTTTCCAGGCCTTGGCGCTGACCGTAACGAAGGCCAGACCGGGAGGAATCATGAACGACTTCTGGCTACCGCCGACGCAGATATCGATGCCCCAGCCGTCGATGTCGAGCGGCATGGTGCCGATGCCGGTGATCGCGTCCACGATGAACAGCGCGTCGGTCTTCTTCACCGCCGCCGCCATCGCTTCCACGTCGTGCATGGCGCCCGTCGACGTTTCCGACGCCTGCACCATCACGGCCTTGACATCGGGATTTTCGGCCAGCGCGGCTTCCACACGGTCCGGAGTGACAACGTCGCCGTATTCGGCCTTCAACACGACCGCGTTCAAAGAGTACGCCTTGGCGATCTCCACCCAGCGTTCGCCGAACTTACCGGCGCAGCAGATGATGACTTTGTCGCCCATCGACAGGAAGTTCGAAGCCGACGCTTCCAAGCCGCCCGAACCGGAAGAAACCAGAATGAACACATCGTTGGACGTGCCGAGGACTTCCTTCAGCGAAGCCAGTGCCTGGTTCTGGATTTTTACGAAATCCTGGGTGCGGTGGTGGACATCCGAAGCCATCATTGCGTGGAGGGCTGGCGGATAGAGGGGCGTCGGGCCCGGTGTCAGGAGACGTTGCTTTTTAATGTGCATGGGATAGGAGAAATGAGAACTGCTAGAGCGTACAATTAGGATAACAAAACATGCCTCTCCTCGATCAGATACAGAAGGATATGGTGGCCGCGATGAAGGCCAAAGACGAGGCCCGCCTCAGCGCCATTCGCATGGTGAAGTCGGCCCTGCAGAAGTTTCAGATCGACAGCATGAAGCCGCTGGACGAAGCTGCGGAGATGCAGGTTTTGACCACCATCGCCAAGCAGCGCCGGGAGTCGATGGAAATGTTCCGGGCCAACGGCCGCGCCGAACTGGCCGACAAGGAAGCCGCCGAACTGGCGCTGGTGGAGGGCTATCTGCCCGCCGCGCCGTCGGATGAGGAGATCGACTCGGCCATCGCCGCCGCGATCGCCGAAACCGGGATCACCGATAAGTCGAAGATGGGTCTGGTGATGAACGCCGCCAAGGCGAAACTCGCCGGCAAGCGCGTCGACGGCAAAGCTTTGAGTGAAAAAGTGCGGGCGAAACTCGGCTAGTAGCCGAGTTTCACTACGCCGTCCTTCTTACCGCTAACTGCGCCATCGCGCAGCCACTCAAGCGACGCCTGGAACAGCAGCAGATGGTTCTTCTCCCACAACGCGTTGTGGGACGTGCACCCGAGGTCCAGGAATACTTTTTCCGTGGCGCCGAAGTCGTCGTAGAGGGCGCGGACGTTCGCCGGTAACGCCTGTTTGTCGTGCGCCGCGGCAACGAACAGACCGGGGATCTTCATCTTTCCTACGACCTTCTCGTTCCAACCCCATGTCCCGAGCAGCGGCGCCCGCCGGACGCCGGAACCCCACGTGGCTGCCTGCGGGTCGGAGGACTGCATGTCGGCCCACACGGCTTCCCTCGCCTTCGGATCCACCTGCTCCGGACAGCCCAACTGCCGGTCCCAATTCGCGTCGAACTCTTCGCGGGATTGCGTAGCGAACGTCGCTCCCGCCGCCGGGACCTGCGCCGGAGCTGCATCGGCCGAGCCCCGCCGGTAAGCCGGCGCAAGCAGGATCAGCTTCTTCACCTTGTCGGGATGTTGCGACGCATAGCCGCCCGCCCGCGGACCACCCAGCGACCAACCGACAAGACTCACCTTCTCCACTTGCCGTAACGCCCGTAAATAATCAACCACCGCGCCGATGTCATTCCAATCGGAGGCAATCGTCGTCATCTGCTGGCCATAGCTGGGCGCGCAGGTCACGCCGAAGACGGACTTCTGCTGATCGGCCGCCAGGTTGCACGGGTCGTTCATCGCCAGCGGACGCGTGGACCGGCCGTACCCGGTCATATCCATCGAAAACACGTCATACCCGGCCTTCGCCAGATACGCCATCCAGCTGTAGTCCTGATACGGAACATCGAAGGCGACCTCCGCCGGCGTTCCGGCGCCATGCACGAACAGTACGATCTCTTTCCCGTGCCTCGCGCGCGTCACTTCGCGGACATAGATGTTTGTCGTCTGGCCTGCGATCGACGGCACCGCGGACTTCACGCGGACGTAGTGATCCAGCCGTAGGATTCGCCCGCTATCGTCGCCGAAACAGGTCAGCCCAAAGGCAAGAATGAGTACCGCCGCGTGTCGCATGGAGACAACTATATGGGTACGCCTACAATAACGGCAAGTCGGCCCGCAAATCCCTGTTGCCAAAATTCACGGAACTATTATTCTGACCGTAACTGGGATTTTTGGACAGTCCAGGCTCCTGAATTGCCAAACGAGCCCCGTTTCGACTCGATCAATCGGGGTCTCCGCTAGAGGGGTTGTCGTTGGGGAAAGGGTCTCTCTAGCGGAGACTGACCGTTATCTGGATATACGGTCCAATTTGGAAATGGTTCCGTCAATCTGTACTTTTGTTCACCCGGTCGAGTTCCTTCAATAGGCCGTCGAAATCGGTGAACGGATCGCCGCCGCGCTGAGCCCAGCGGACCCGGCCTTTCGCGTCGATCAGGATTGTCGAGTGCAACTCCAGACGCTCGAAATCGTCGTAGGACAGGAACCGTTTGGAGTTCTCAAAACGGTCATCGGAGAGCAGTCGGAACGGCAGCGGTTTCAGCTTCACGGAGTCGGCATTATCTTCCGGCTTGTTGCTGGAAATCGCCAGCACGGCTACGTTGCGCTTCTCGAAGTCCTCTTTCCGTTTCGCCACCGCTTGCAGTTGCTCCAGGCAGTGCGCGCATTCCTGGCCCAGATAGAAGATCAGCACCACATTCCGGCCGGCGTACTCCGCCAGCGTAACTTTCTTTTTTTGCGGGTCCAGCGCGTCCAGCTTCGGCGCCGCGAACGGAACCCACAGGTCCGGACCCATCGCCGAAAGCGTTGTCTTCTTATAATTCCGCTGGGGGCCCGGCGAAACGTCCGTTGCCTTGCCCGCAACCGATGGCGGGACATCGGCGTCACCCCAAACGTGCAACAGTCGCCCGTTGAAAGCGGCCGCCTTTTCCTTGTCCCCTAACGCGGCGTGCGCCTCTGCCAATCCCGCCAGTGCCCAGCCGTTATTCCTGACCAATTCCAGGCTGCGCCTGTACGCCGCCACCGCCAGCACCGGGCTCTTCGCCTGCAGATACGCCCGCCCCAAATCGTCGTAAACATTGGACGGATAGAACGGCGGATCGTTCTGCTCCTGCAGCAGCGCGCCCCACGCAATCGCCGCCTCCCCCAACTCCGTCAACCCCTCCAGCGTCTTCCCCGACGCCAACAACAACTTCCCCTTCAATTCCCGCACCATCAGCCCGTGCCACGACTTCACATAGTAGTCGTCCTTCTTCTTCACTTCGCCCTGCAACGCTTCCAACTCCGCCAACGCCTTCCGCGCCTTCGCCACATCGCCCAATCCCAAATGCGCCAGCGCCTCCACAAACGGCCGCTGCACCTTGTTGCCCAGTTTCCTGTCGTCCCATTCGAACTGTTCGGCCTCCAGCAGTTCCTTCCACCGGCCGAACCGCACGTAGGTCCGCAACAGGATAATTTGCGCCTCCATATGCACCGGGAACGCGTCACTGCGACGATTCACTTTCTCCATGCGCGGCGCGGCCAGCAACTGCCGCCCCGCACTCAGCGCGGCCTTCTCCATGCCCAATTGCGCCTGAATATAGGCGAGGTAGTTCTTGTTGTGTGGATAGTTCCAGTTCTCGAACGGGAACGTCTGGCGGTCCTGCATGTACTTTTTCTCAACCCGCGTAGCCGCGTCCATGGAGATCGCCGCCTCGTGCCACATTCCCGCGCCCGCATAGACGTGGCCCGGCATATGCACCGCGTGGCCGATGCCGTAGGCGATCTCGCCATACTTCCGGCAGCTCTCCAGTGCAAACTCGGGATCCTTGCCGTCCCAGTTGTGAATCCGGTAGTGATGGGCGCCCGGGTGATTCGGTGCTTTCGCCAAGATCTCGCGGATGAGCAACTCCGTCCCCATTCGGTTCTCGCCCATCGTGTCCAGCGCCAGGAACGCCTTCGCCTCCAGGTCATCCGGATACTTCATCACCAGACGTTCCATGATCTGCCGCCCGGTCTTCGCTTCTGCCTTTTCCCCCACCTCCGGCAGAACGAACGATGCATCGGCCTCAATGTACATCCGCTCGCGCTCAGTCACGGACGCCTTCCGTTTCACCGCCTCCTGCAAGAACTCTTTCCCGCGCTTACCGCCGGACTGGCTCCGTGCCAGGCCCCACCACGCCATGGCGTTCTCCGGTTCCAACTGCAAACACCACCGGAATGACCGCTCCGCCTCGTAATACCAGAACGAGTGCAGCAGCGAAACACCCTGGTTGAACCACTTCTGCGTCTCCGCGTTCTTGTGGGTGATCGGAAACGACACCGTCCCCGTGCCAGGAATCTCCCACGGCTTCTGGCGCGGCCCTTCATTGAAACCCTCGCCCATGTGCGAGTGCCCCTGGCGATACTTCGCCGGTTGCGCCACGGCCATCATGCTCAGCAAAAAGGGAAGAAAAAACGCGTATCGCATCTTCCTCCATCTTCCGCTGGAATGTCTAGAAAAGGAAATCGCGCGATCGGTCCCGCGGCGCTAATCCGCGATTGAAGAACGTCACCATGGGCGTCATCGCCCGCAGCCGCTTCACAATCTCCGGCAGCAGCTTCGGTGTGACAGCCAGCCCCAAGTCCAGATCCGTCTTGAAGTAATACCACTGCTTCTTCTTGATCCATTCGAGCGCGGGGTCCTCCGCCGAAAAACCCTTCGGCGGCCGCGACAAAGCATCGCCCTGCAACGAACCCACCAGCTTCGTCACCGCCTTGTCCCCGGCCAGCTTCGAAAACTCATCGAAGTGCCCGGAAATATGCTGACGCAACCGCAACAACTCTTCCGGCCCCGGCATGTACACGCCCGCCGCGATTTCGATCTCATCGGCGCCGACGCTGAAGTAATACCCAGCCGCCGCGTGCTTATCCGCGCCCTGCTTGTGCAGGTTCGCCGCGATGTGCGTCTTGTACGGCGTCTTGTCATGACTGAAACGCGTGTCACGATAAATGCGATAGATCGCCTTCGCCGGCTCGGTCAAATAGTCCGGCGCGAAATCGGCCAACTCTGCGTTCACCGCCTCCACCAGCGCCACCATCGGCGCCTTCACGCTGCTGTCGAAGACTTCCTTCCGAGGCGTGAACCACTCGCGCGTGTTGTTCGCTTTCAACTCTTGCAGAAACGTCAATCCCTGCTGGGGAAATCCGGAGAACCGAGCAGCCATATGGCTCTAGGATGCCGCAGTCGCCGTGGCCATCGCATTCTCTTCCACGATCCGCCCGTCGAACAGCCGGATGCTCCGTTCGGCGCACCGCGCGAATCGCGGGTCGTGCGTCACCATGCAAATGGTCGCGCCGCCGGCGTGCAGCTCTTCCAGAAGTGTCATCACCGCCTCGCCGTTCTGCGAATCCAGGTTCCCGGTGGGTTCGTCGGCCAACAGCATCGATGGACTCCCGCCCAACGCCCGTGCTACTGCCACGCGTTGCTGCTGCCCACCCGACAACTGCGACGGATAATGTTTGGCCCGGTGGCTCATGCCCACGCGTTCCAACGAATCGAGAACGGCTTTCCGCCGCTCGGCTGAAGGCATGTTCCGGTACGTCAACGGCAGTTCCACGTTCTCGTACACCGTCAAATCGCCAATCAAGTTGAACGCCTGGAAAATGAACCCGATCTCGCGGTTCCGGATTCGCGCCCGCTCGGCTGCTTTCAACGAAGCCACCGGCTGCCCGCGCAGCGTGTACTCCCCGCCCGACGGCGAATCCAGCAGCCCCAGAATCGCCAGCAAGGTCGACTTCCCACACCCCGACGGTCCGGAGATCGACACATACTCCCCGCGGCGAATCTCCATGTGGATGTCGACCAATGCGTGCGTCTCCACCTCATCGGTCTGGAACACCTTCTTCACGCCGCGCAACTTGATGATCTCGTCAGCCATAACTCACTCCTGCAGTAGTTCCACCAGATAAGCCTGCGCCTCTTTCGAACGCATATTGCTCAACCGGCGGACGATTTCTTTCTTCATCCCCGCGTCTTTTTCCACCCGTGCCAATTCCACCAGCACGCCCGGTTTCCCGTAATCACCCAGTGCGGCGACCACCGTCAGCCGCACCCCGTGATCGCTCTCCGTCCGGTACAACTCCTTCAACATCTCCGCCGCATCGGTCCGGCCCAACTGCCGGATGGCTTCCTTCTTAAACTCCAAGTCCGCCTCCGCCTTCACAATCTGCAGCAGCATCGCCCGGTCCTTCGCCCGCGCCATGCCCTGCAGCGCCATCCGCTTCACCGCCGCATCGTTCGAACCCTGATAGATCTCGCCCAGTGCCCGTGTCGCCTCCGGTGTTGCCACCGCGCCCAGGTAGTCAATTGCCGTCAGCTGTAAATCCGGGTTCGCCCCGCCCCGCGCATACTGCGCCACCAACTCGCGCGCCCTCCCGTTCCGGCTCTGCGCCAGCACGTACAGCGCCCGCTGCTTCATTCGCGGTGAACTCTTGCCCGAAGCAAGGATCTTCTCCAACAATGGCACCGCCGACTCCGGCTCATTCTGCACCAGTCCGTTCAGCGCCAGCAGCTTCAAATCCTCATCGTCCTGCGACGCCGGCGCGGGCTGGCGAATCTCCACTTCCAGCGCCTTTGCATCATTTTTCCAGCGGCTCGACGGATACCCCGTGGCCAACTCACCCAGCGTGCTCAACGCCTCCGAGTTCTTCCCCAGTCTCCGCAGTGCATAGGCCTTCCAATACAGTGCCCCTTCGACCCGCGCGCCTTTCTCGCGCACCACCTGATCAAACAACAGCACAGCTTTCTCATACTGCCGCTCGTCGATCAGCCGGATCGCGCTCCGATACAGGTCCGCCCCCGCCCAAGTCATCTTGGGGGTAGGGTGCGTCGCGGGGTGCGCCGCCGGAACCGGAACCGGTTGTGCCAGCATTCCGCCGGCCGTCATGAGCATCGCCAATCCAATACGAGTTTTTATACGCATACGTTCCTCGAAAGTCACAAAATTCCTTCTCTGCCCGTTCGCACCTGGATGGCGAACAACACACCCTTGGCCTCAATCCGCCGGCGCAGCTCCTCCGAGCCCGCCGGCGCATGGGCCACCTCCACCAGCACTTCTTCCAGATCTTCCAGCAGTTGCCCCGTGTCGGCCTGGCCCTCGGCCTCCGCCGTTTGCCGGTACAGACGGTTGTCCGCCAGTAGATCCTCCGCCGTCTGCCGCGTCCACCCATCTCCGGCGTCTTGCCCATTCACAATCTCTGTCAATACCAAACGGCTCGATTCCAGATGGCTCTCCAATGCCACCTCCAGCACCCGCGCCGAAACGTCATCCCGCGCCGGGGCAAACGCCTCCTGCCCGCTTCCAAACTGCAATGCCACCCCTACCAACAGGCCCGCCGCCAACGCGCCCGCCGCAGCCCAGGAATACCGCCGCACCCGCACCCTAGCCTCCACCATCGCCCAAACCCGCCTCCCATATGCCGAGTCCCGCTCCGGCACCGCGCCGGCGTCCATCGTGTTCAACAGCCGCTGCAACGACTGATACTCCTCGCGGCAAACCGCGCACGCCTCGACGTGCGCACGGGTATCCTCCGTGCCCGTCTCCCCGTAATAGAGCAACACCAGCGCTTCTTCATTTACATGGTCCATAACGTAATCACCACCAATCCCACCCAAGGCCCCAACACCTGCCGCAGCTTCCGCACGGCCCGAAAAATCGATTGCTTCGTCGCGTTCTCGCTCAAGCCCAACTTCTGCGAGATCGCATCGATCCCCATCCCCTCGTAGTGCCGCAGCGTGAACGCCATCCGCTCCTGAAAGCTCAATTGCTCCATCGTCCTCGCAATCACCTCTCCGATCCGCCGGCTATTCGCCTCCCGGTCCGGCCCGGGCGCCTCGCAAGCCGCATCAACCTCGACTGCCGGATCCACAAACCGCTTTCGCCGTCGAATCATGTCCAGCGCGCAATGCGCCGCGATCGTCCCTACCCAGGTGGCGAAACTCGCTCGCGACTCATACCGCCGGATCTCCCGAAACGCCCGCAAAAAAGCCTCCTGCACAACCTCTTCCGCATCGCTCTCGTTCCCGGTAATCCGATACGCCAACCGGAACACACCCCGGCTGTGCCGCTCCACCAGCAGCCCAAACGCGTCCCGGTCTCCACCGATCACCCGGCCAATCGCCGCCAGGTCCGTTTCTTCCATTCCCAAACTTAGACTCCGCCGCCCCATTCCGGTTAGCCTGAAAAGGATGACGTTTTCCCCAGAGGTCCTCGGCAGACTCTCCCACGTACCCGGCCTTCGCGTTCTCCCCGGCGCGGAACTCCGCCACCATACCCGGTTCCAACTCGGCGGTCCCTGCTGGTTCCTGGCCGATGCCGAGACCCCCGAAGCCTTTCAATCCGCCTATCAAACGCTCTCCGCCGCCCAGATCCCCTGGACCTCCATCGGCCGCGGGACGAATCTCATCGTCAACGACGCCGGCTGCCCCGGCGCCATCCTTCGCTACTCCGCCGCCCAAAAAACCGTGTCACACACAATTATTTCTGTGCACGCCGGAGCCGAGCTGAACGACCTCGTCGACTTCGCCAATGCCAACGCGCTCGCCGGCCTGGAATCCATGGCCGGCATCCCCGGCTGGGTCGGCGGCGCCATCTACGGCAACGCCGGCGCCTACGGCCAGTCCATTCATCAGCGCATCGAATCCGTCGAGTTTTTCGACGGCGCCGCCGTCCGCGTCTGGTCCAACGAGGAGTGCGGCTTTCGCTACCGCCACTCCCGCTTCAAGGAAAACAAGGCCCTGCAAATTCTCTCCGCCCGGCTCCGTTGCGAACCCGGAAATCAACAAATCCTTGAGGAAAAGTCGAAAAACATCCGTGCTACACGAGACGCCAAATTCCCGCCGACCATGCCCTGCGCCGGCAGCATCTTCAAAAACTTCCTGCTGAAAGACCTCCCCGAAAAAGCCCGCGCCGCCGTCCCGCCCGAAAAGATCATCGAAGGCAAAGTCCCCGCCGGCTGGTTCCTGGAACAGATCGGCGCGCGCGGCATGCAGGTCGGTGGAATCCGCGTTGCCGACTACCACGCCAATCTCATCTACAACACCGGCACCGGCACCACCGTCGACCTCCTCACCCTCATCGCCACCCTCAAAAATGGTGCCAGGCACCATTTTAATCTTTCGCTCGAAGAAGAAGTCCAATACCTGGGATTCGCATGATCGATATCGCCATCCAAACCGCCGACGTCGGCGCCCTGAACCTGTTGCTCACCGACGACCCCTCCCTCGCCACCCCCGGCCTCGTCCAACTCGCCTCCCAGCCCCCGGTCGCCGGTCCCGACACGCTCCGCCGCATGGCCGATTTGCTCCTCCACGCCGGTGCCGATCCCAATCACCACGAGGTCCTCTACCACGCCTGCGAACACCCCCACCACGCCATTCTCGAACCCGTCCTCAATTCCCCCCGCCTTGAACCCCCGTGGCTCAGCTACTGCCTCCTCCACAAGCTCGACTACGAAGACCTTGAAGGCGTCCAACTCATGCTCAAAGCCGGTGCCGACCCCAATCTCCGCTCCCGCACCGGCGACCGTGAAATGAGTCTCCACCACGCCATTCGCCGCGGCCGCTCCGCCACCATGCTCGATCTGCTTCTCAGCCACGGCGCCCGCCCCGACATCATCAACATCCACAACCACACCGCCCGCCGCCAAGCCATTCGCTTCGGCCGTACCGACCTCGGCAAAACCGCCCCCGAAGCCACGCCGCTCGATCACTGGCTCTACCAACTCTGGCACGAACCGGCTGAATCTCCCGCTCCCGAGCCGCTCACTAAGCAGGACCACCGCCTCCTCCCCGAAGCCGCCTGGATGCAGAACCATACCGCTGTTTCGAACATGCTCGAAGCCGGCTTTCCCGTCGACGCCACAACCCACGACGACCTCCAGGCAATCGACTTCGCCGCCTATCACAACGACGAACGCCTGCTCGAAATCCTGATCGCCCACGGGGCGACGCAAGAACAATACGACGCGGCCGTCGACTGGCTGACCGGCGACGCCAGCCCATCCTGATCGTCCGTCTACGACGCCGTCGCTACCAGATAATTCGCCGCCGCCAGCCCGGATGCCACCGCTCCCCCAACCCGTCCGCCCCCAAATACATCGCCCGCGAATACTAACCTGTCCACCGCGTGGAACAATTCGGGCATCTGCATCGCCGGCTCCGCATAACGCCACCGGTGCAGGTAGTACGATCGAACTCGCCCGCTAAAATAGGGCTCCGCCGCCGCCAGCATGGCATGCACCGCCACCGCCTGCGGTTCGTCCCAGTGCGCCTCGCTGAACTCTCTCGTGCCGTGCAGCGTCAGGCATCCCGGCATCGCGGAAACCCCTTTGGCCTGATTGTCGCCTACCCACGCCAACACTCCATCCCCAGGCTCCGCAAACCCGTTCTCTCCCACCTGCGTCGTTCCTTCCACCCGAACCAGGATCGTGACGCATTTCCAGTACGAAGCCTGTTCTAACACTCCGCGGTCCGCCGCCTCCAGCTCAACTCCGCCTTGTTCCAGCAGCGCCAACGATTGCGGCACCGGGGGCGTAAGTAATAGCTTCCCCGTCTGCACCGTCTCGCCCGTTTCCAGCTCCACCGTCCATCCGCCCCCAGCCGATTCCACCCGGACCACCTTCACTCCCGTACGCACGTCCAATCCCGCCGCCAGCGTCTCCGCCACGGCTCGCATCCCCTCAGCCGATCGAAATCGATGTTCCGTCCAAGGAACCGCCAACCCACTCGCAATCCACGGACGGGCCAACTCCGCAAAGGAATCGTCCCGTGTCGTGAAAAACTGCGCGCCATAATCGAACCGGCCCTCGTCAAACGTCCGAGTGGCCATCCTTCCCCCCGCCACTCGCCCTTTGTCCACAATGGTCACCCGCCAACCAGCGGACTGCAGCCGTTGTCCGGCGGCCAATCCCGCCATACCCGCGCCGACAATCAGGCAGGTTCTTTCCACGAACAACTAGATTTCGGAGCGCACCCTGTCGGGTGCAACTTAATTTACAGGAGTACCTTCTTCACCACTTCCCCTCGAACTCCCGTAATCCTCTGATTGAAACCCTGATAGAAATACGTCAACTTCGTATGGTCCAGTCCCAGCAGATGCAACAGTGTCGCGTGCAAGTCCGAAACATGTACCCGGTCCTCGACGGCCGCAAACCCCAAATCGTCAGTCGCCCCAATCGCCTGCCCACCCTTCACGCCCGCCCCGGCCAGCCACATCGAAAACCCATGCCAGTCGTGGTCGCGCCCAGGCTTCCCCACGCCCTCGCTCGTCGGCGTCCGCCCAAACTCGCCTCCCCATAGCAGCAGCGTCTCATCCCACAACCCCGTCGCCTTCAAGTCTTCAATCAGTGCCGCGATCGGCTTATCCGTCTCCCCGGCATGCAACCGGTGGTTGGTGATGCAGTCGTTGTGCCCGTCCCAGGTGTCTTCAATATGCCCGCCCCCGGAGTACAACTGCACGAACCGCACGCCCTTCTCCAACAGTCGTCGCGTCATCAAACACTTCCGCCCGAAGTCGGCGGTCAGCTTATCGTCCAACCCATACCGCTCCCGCGTCGAAGCCGTTTCGCGTGACAAATCCACGACCGACGCCGCTTCCATCTGCATCCGGTACGCCAGTTCATACGAAGCAATCCGCGCCGACAACTCGCTCTCCTCCGCATGCGTCGCCAAATGCTCTTCGTTCAATTTCTTCAGTAAATCCAACGATTGCCGCTGCGTCCTGTCATCCACGCCCGCCGGCGGCTTCAAGTCCAACAACGGCGCCGCCCCCGACCGGAACAGCGTTCCCTGATACGCCGCGGGCATGTACCCAGCCGTCCAGTTCGACGCACTGCCAATCGGTCCGCCCCGCGGATCGGTCATCACCACAAACGCCGGCAGGCTCTGGTTGTCGGTCCCCAGTCCATAGGTCACCCACGCCCCCGCGCTCGGTTTGCCCAGAAAAATGCTGCCCGTGTTCATCTGCAAACAGCCCGAAGCATGCGCCGCCGTATCGGTGTACATGGACCGGATCACGCACAAATCATCGGCATACTTCGACGTGTGCGGGAACAGGTCACTGATCATCAACCCGCTCTTCCCGCGCGGCTTGAACTCAAACGGCGACTGCATCAAATACCCCACCGGCCGCCCATTCGAACCTACCGCCAACGGCCCCTTGTAGGCCTGCCCGTTGTACTTCGTCAACTCGGGCTTGTAGTCGAACGTGTCCACCTGGCTCGGCGCGCCATTCATAAACAGGAACACCGCCCGCTTCGCCTTCGCCGCGAAGTGCGGCTTCTTCGGCGCCAA
>CANIVU010000097.1 GCA_947470805.1 Acidobacteriota bacterium
ACTGTCGCGAAAGCACGCTCCTATTTCATCAAAACTGGCTGATAAAATCCGGTACGTGCCATTCTTATTTCTCCTGGCCGCCACTCTCCCCTTCACCGTGGCCGATTTGCAGACCGGCGAACAGCGCAATATTACGCTCGCGAACGGCCTCTCCGTCCCCGTCCAACTCACCGCCACCAGTGAAACGCGCGACGGAGCGCAGTCGGCTGTTCGCGAAGCTCGCATTAACGTAACTGTCGATGGCGTCAAACTCGAACTCCGCTGCGGCAACTACGAACTCCCGCGTCCCGCCGGCCGCGTCCAGGTCGATTGCCCCGTCACCGCCGCCTATCTCACCAACACTTCCGAGGACCACTGGGGCCTCCGCGCCGCCGCCCGCATCCGCCTCTGGCCCGCCGGTTCGTCATGGATGACACCGAACGAAATGGGCTACCCGCTCAAGCAGCGCTGGTTCCTCACCCACACCCAGATGTCGAACGAACCCACCTATGTCGACCGCGGCGAACAGCTCTCTCGTAAGAAGGTCTACTATCACAGCGGTCTCGATCTCGGCGGCCCGGAAGCCATGGCGCAGGTCGTCGCCGCCACCGATGGCGTCGTCGTTTCCCTCGGCAAAGAGGTCCTGCCCGAACATGCCAAAGACACGCCCATCGCCCAGCGCTACGACGTCATCTACCTGCTCGATTCCCGCGGCTGGTACTACCGCTACAGCCACCTCCACTCCTTCGACTCCTCCATCGAACTCGGCGCCACCGTCAAGCGCGGCGACCCGCTCGGCCTCCTCGGCAAAGAAGGCGGGAGCGGCGGCTGGTCCCACCTGCACTTCGAAATCAAGAGCCGCCAGCCCTCCGGCGCCTGGGGCACCGAAGAAGGGTTCGCCTTCCTCTGGGAAGCCTACCTGCGCGACTTCAAGCCCGACGTCATGGCCCTCGCCCGTCCGCACCGCTACGCCAAAGTGGGCGAAGAGGTCACGCTCGACGGTGCCCGCTCCTGGGTCAGGGCAGGGAAGCCGGCTTATCGCTGGCAGCTCTCCGACGGCCGCGCCGTCACCACGCCCCGCGTGACAATGCGCTACAGCAAAATCGGCACCTACAGCGAGATCCTCGAGGTTAAAGACCCCAACGGCCACCTCGCCTACGACTTCGCCACCGTCAACGTCTACGGCGACAACGACCCCATCACCATCAACGCCTCCTACTTCCCATCCCTCAACGTCAAGGCCGGCCAGACCATCACCTTCAAGGTCCGCACCTTCGGCCTCACCAGCGGCGAAGAGACGTGGGACTTCGGCGACGGCTCCCCGCGCCGTTCCACCCAGTCCGACGGCAACGCCGTGAAACTGGCGAAAAACGGCTACGCCATCATCACTCACACCTTCGCCAAACCGGGTAACTACATCGTCACCGTGAAGAACGGCGCCGCTGCGACCACGCACCTCTGGGTGCCCGTCAACTAGCGCTTACACCGATACACCTTCGCCTGAAACGGCGCGAACGCCTCCCGCGCCGCCATGCCGCACGACGCGAACCCAAGGTTGCCGAACGAAACCTCCACCGGGTTCTTGTCCTCATTCACCGCGATCAACAGCGCCCCGCCATCCTTTGTTGGCCGCATCGTATACGCAATCCCCCGGTCCAGCGAATGCCCCGTATCGAAGTATTCAAGCGTCAATCGCCGCGCCACCGGGCGCGCCGCCAACTCCGCCGCAATCCCCTTCAACTCCGCCGCCACCGCCCGCGCCGCCTGCCACGCCGGATTGTTCGCCGGACCCAAATGCAGCCCCCAATACAACACCCCATTAGCCCCGTGCACAATCGCCTGATACGCCATAAACCGCGCCTGCTCCACCGTCGGATACAACATCATCTTCGGGTCCGGCTCTTTCTGAATGGACTCCCACGCAAACCCCTGCAGCACCATAAACACTGGCTTCGCTGGCCCCGCCACCTGCCGCATCTTGTCCGTGTACTGCCCTACCTGGCTGATCGTTTCGTTGTTGAAATCCCCCTGCTGCCCATCCGGCCACAGCGCATACTGATTGCGAATCCCACGCGGGATCACCGGGTACACATCGGTCGCCGTCACATCGGTCCCCGCGTTGTACTTCTGCAGCGTTGAAACCAGATTCGTCGGCGACTGGTTCAAATACAACAACCGCTTGGGATCGAGTGATTGCACCAGCTTCCGCGTCGCAATAATCCGCTCTGCTGACGTCCGGATCTCCCTCGGCTTCTTCCACACAAACGTCGGTTCGTCCTCGGTCTCCCAAAGAATCAGCGCGGCCTCCCCGCGCAGCGCCTCGACAGTTTTCCGGATCGCCGCCTCATTCTTCCCGTCCAACGCGCCCACTCCCGTCCAGGCATAAAACCCGTCCTTCCCCGCCTGCCGCACACCCTCCAGCGTTGCGGGCGTGTGGACCAGATTGAACCCGGCGTCCTTGGCCTCGCGCCGCGCCGACGGCCCCGCCGCAAAGTCATACAGCCCCACCATAAACGTCCGCTGCCCGTTGATCAGCAGCATCCCATCGGTATCAATCGCCAGCGCCAGCGCAGCGGCTAATAACAAGCTCATAGCATCTTCTCCAACGCGGCCACCAGCTCCGCCCGATACCGCATCCAGCGGTCATAATCCGGTGCGAACGGCTCCACCTGCCGCCCGATATCGCTCGCCTTTTCCTGCCCCGCCGTCACAAACGCCACGGCCTCCTCCACCAGCTTCGCGGCCGCCGAATTCCCCGTCACGCGTGCCCGTTCCCGCACCTGCCACAGCAGCTCAAAATCCTCCGCCCCGTCGCGCGACGCTTCCCACCGCTTCGTCGTCACCGGTCCCTGCGGCGTCTGGTAAACAGTCCCATACTCGGTCCCCATCGCCTGGTCGAAATACCAAAACGGCGAATAGCTGTACACCCAATACCCGCCGCCCGTCATACCCATCTGAAACGCCACCCACGGCTTCATCCGGTAGTAGCCCAGCGTGTCCAGATTGCGCTGGTCCGCTCCGGCCTCGTAGTGCCAGTATTTGCCCTGTTGAAACACGCGCGCATACGCCTCCGGCTGCTCCCGCACCAGGTGCAGATCCGGCTGCCAGATGTCGATCAACTTCGTCAACGGCGCCATCATCTCCGGCTTCGCTCCGCCCGCCGGATTCGCATAAATGCGCACCCGCGGATCGGCCTGTTTCAGCCGCGTAATGTCGGCCACATACTTATCGAACGCCGCGTCCTTCCCCATCAGCCCCGGCTCGTCCATGTAGTAGAAAGCCCAGTCATCAAACGTCAGCCCCAGCGCCAGCATGTGCTCGGAATACTTCCGCACCGCCGCCGCGTAATCTTTTTCCGCCAGCGGCCCGCCCACACTCCCACTCACCAGAAACGTCGCCTTCCCCTTCAGCCGCGTCACAATCGCATCGTGCATCCCGCTGTCCGGCTTCCCCTCCAGCGGGAACGAAAGCGCCGGAATCGGGAACACCGTCATGCCATGCTCCAACGCATCCACGATCGTTGCCTCCCGCGCCCGCGCGTCCGAAATACTCGCCAAATACAGCCAGTTGCACTGCTGATACGTCCGCTTCTCCGGCAGTCGCGCCGTGCTCACCTCCACGCGAATCGGCACATCGACCGGCTTCGCCAGTGACCACATATCGCCCACCCGCAACACCGCCGTGTGCCGCCCTGCCGCCAGATCCCGCGAATGCACAATCGCCCACAGCTTCCGCGTCTCGCCCGGCTCCAGCGTCACCGTCCCCGCGTCATTCAACCGTGGCAACACGTCTTCCGTCAACCGCCCCGTCGACTCCGGCCGCACCAGCGGCACCTCCCGAATGTCCACATATCTCGCCGAACACTCCACCCGGAACTGCCCCTTCTCCGCCCGCAGATTCGTCACCGTGAACGCAATCGATTCATACTCATTGCCCAACATCTTCACGCCGAACCCATCGCGATACACCCGCTCATTCCCCCACGTATTCGCCAACTGGCGCACCAAAACATCCCCCGCCGGCTTGGCGGCAAACAACTCCTCCGCCTCCCGCACCTGCGCCCGAACGGCATCGAATCGCGCAACGCTCGGATGCTTCATCGCAAACGCCCACGCGGCCCGCAACCGCTCCGCCACCGCATCACCAAACTCTGTCGCCGGCGCCCGTAGTGGCAAAGCTTCATCGCCCGCCACATAAGTCACCGGTTTCTGCTCCGTGTCCCGATAAACCAGATACTCCCCCGGTGCATCCACGCCGAACGACGAACTGTCAATCGCCACAAAAATGGAGCCATCCGGCCGCTTCACGTGAAACGATTTCGGCGCCGGTCCCGGCAGCACGTTCGTGCCGCGCATCGCCACCCGCCGCTCGCCCGGCCCCGGTCCCGTCCTGTCATAGGAAATATGCCGAAACTTCGGCGATTCCACCAACCCGCTATTGTCCGAACTGTTCCGCCACGAACCCCACTGGACTCGTCCCTCGGGAATCCGATAGCAGTGCAGCACGCCCCGTGCCGACACCGCCAACAGCCGCCCTCTCTGCAGCGCCGGGCTGAACCCGCCCCCGCCCTCCATCGCCACACTGGCGCGAATGTTCCCCCGCTTATCCAGAACATACAGCGATTTCCCATCCAGCCCCGCGTCCCGCACAATCTGGTAGATCCAGTCCCCGGCTACCACACCCGCATAGAAAATCCCCCGGCCGCCCAACTGCGTCGACCACAACTTCTCCCCCCGCGCATTCAGTGCGTACAGCCGCGTGTTCTTGTCCCCAACCAGAATCTCCTTCTTCCCATCGCCATCCAAATCGGCCAGCATCAAAGACGCATACGTCTGCATCTCTGTTTTGAAGTGCCAGCGCCCAATCGAATGCAGCCCCGTCTGTCGCCCCACGAACGGCGTCGGCATGTAGGTCTCATAGTGGCCATCGTCATCGACGTCGGCGATGAGCGGCACGGCCCGCCCCAACCGCGCCCCATCGAGCGCCGTTTTCGATTTCAATTCTCCCCACTCGGAGACGGTATAGACATTGCCGTCGTCGGCGCCAAACACTAAATTCCCCCATCCATCAACTCCATCCCCCTCGGCTGGCGTTGAGAGTCGATACGAAGTCGCCGCGATCTCCATCCGCAGCTTTCCGTTACCATCAATCGCGTATAGATGCCCGCGCGTGTCGGTAATCACGACGCAAATCTCCCCCGCCGCCCTGGCAAAAATCGGCATGTTGTACCCAGTGCCCGCCCGGCTCTCCCGCGCGTTTTTCCAAACACGCTCGCCCGTCAGCCAGAACTTGTAGACACTCCCCCACGCGTCGGCCGCGTAGATCGCCCCATCCGCCACCAGCGGCGGCCCCATCGGCGCCTGATCCATCTGCGCCGTCGCCGAGATCTTCCCACTCTCGTCCACCAGCACGATGCTGCCATCGGAAAGCGCCACCGCCGCGCCCCCGCCAAACACCACCGGCGGCCCGGCCGGGCTCTTGCCCAGCGGCAGTTTCCAAACTAGATCGACGGACTGCCCATAGCCGCAGCAGAGGGCGCAGAAGAAGATGACGGCTCGCATGAACCCGCTATTATCTCAGCCCGCATCATCCAACTCACTGCCGCCGCCATCAGCACAAACCCAATGCACACATGGTCCACGACATTCACAATCCCACTCGGATGAATCGCAAACTTCACTACCGCGTCCACCACACAAGCCCACATCAACAGTTCCAACGTCTTCCGCGTGTCCCCGTTCCAGCGAATCACGTACCACCCAAAGATCACCGACGCCACCACCGCCGCCGCATACGCCGGCCCCGCCGGCCCGCGCTGATACTCTTTGCTCCAATACTTCGCCAGGTCCAGCGCAACCCCAGTAAATGTCACCGTATAGGCCACATGCTTCGCCATCCACCGGCACCTCGAAACCACATAAAGCACCGCTCCTCCCGCCAGCGAATATGCAAATCGAGATTGCGTATTCCACGAAAGCCAGAACAGCGCCGCCGTCACCGCCGCCCCCGCCAGCATCTCAATCGCATCACCCGGCCCCGCCCCCACCTCCCCCGAATCCGGCGTCTCCGAATGCTGCCATGCCCACGAAAGCGCCCACCCGAAGCAGTACCCAAAGAAGAACTCCATGTACTTCCACCAGTGCAGCTTCAACTCCGGCGTGAAGATCCGCCCCAACCCCTGGATCGACCCGCCCAGCCCAAACCCAATCCCGCCCCCAATAAACCCCACTACCGCAAACCGCAGCGCCGGCTGCAGTTGTCCCTGCCACGCCAAATACCCAACCAGTGCCAATGCCGCCAGCAAAAAGCCCGCCCAAATCTCCGGCCGCGGCCTATCCAGCAAGTTCGAAAAATAGATCAGTTTCGGCTCGTTGATAAACTTCCACCCGATCTGCGTCGCCACCGCCATCACCACCGCCCCGCCCAAGACCAATAGCGGCCGCGGCCGGAAACCCATCGCGATCACCGCCCCCGCCAACGCCCCCCAAATGGCGCCCTTCAACGCCAACCCCAGAAATCCCCACCAGAACGTGTCGGCCTTCACAATGAACCCAATGGTCTGCCCATAGGTCATCTCCCCGCCAATCCCCACGCCCACCGCCGCGAACGCGGCAATCACCGATACATCGCGTCGCGGATACAAATAGCAAAGCGTCAACGCCACCATCGCTCCCGGGATCATCGCGCCAAACGGCCCGCCGCCGATGAACCCTCGCAATCCCCAACCCAGCATCATAGCCACCGCCGGCAGCAAATAGGAATAACGACGCTTTTCGTTCACCGCAATAGCTTATCGCTATAATCGGAGTTTGTGTCGGACAACCACGCCCATAAGGCAAGCTTTAAAGGATTGGCGCTAGGAGCTCTAGGCGTCGTCTTCGGGGACATCGGAACCAGCCCCCTCTACACGTTGAAGGAATGCCTGCACGCCGCCGGGCACCACACCGCCACCGAAGCTGATCTCTACGGCGTTCTCTCGCTCATCTTCTGGGCGCTCATGCTCGTCGTCACGCTCAAATATCTGACCTTCATCATGAAGGCCGATAACAAAGGCGAAGGCGGCATCTTCGCCCTTCTCGCCTTGGTGCCCGAGCAACTCCGCAGCGCCAAGCCCGGCAAAATCTCCGCCGTTGCACTCTTCGCCGTCATGGGCGCCGCCCTGCTCTATGGCGATGGCATCATCACGCCCGCCATCTCCGTCCTCGGCGCCGTCGAAGGTCTCGCCGTGGCCGACCCCCGCTTCGGCGTCGCTGTCGTGCCCATCAGCTGCGTAATTCTCATCGGCCTGTTCGCCATCCAAAGCCGCGGCACTGGCACAGTCGGCAAGCTCTTCGGTCCGGTGATGATCGTCTGGTTCGCCACCCTCGGCGGCCTCGGCGCCTATCACATCTCCCATAACCCCGAAATCCTCGGCGCCATGTTGCCCCACCACGCCGTGCAGTATTTCCTCCACCACGGCTTCAGCGGCATGCACATCCTGGCCTCGGTCGTCCTCGCCGTCACCGGCGGAGAAGCGCTCTATGCCGACATGGGCCACTTCGGTATCAAGCCCATCCGCGCCGTCTGGCTCGGCTTCGTCATGCCCGCGCTCCTGCTCGCCTACTTCGGCCAGGGCGCCCACGCCCTCCGCGACCCCCACACCATGGACAATCCCTTCTTCGACATGGTCCCCGCCGGCTGGGCCACCTACGCCCTTGTCGTCCTCTCCAGCCTCGCCGCCATCATCGCCTCACAGGCCCTCATCTCCGGTGCGTTCTCCCTTACCCGCCAGGCCATGCAGCTCGGCTTCTTCCCGCGCGTCGAAGTCCAGCACACCGCCCACCAGATGGAAGGCCAGATCTATATTCCCCAGGTCAACTACTTCATCGGCGTTGGCTGCATCGCCCTCGTCCTCGCCTTCGGCGCCTCGTCCCGCCTCGCCGCCGCCTACGGTATCGCCGTCACCGGCACCATGGCCATCACCTCGGTCATGTACTTCCTGGTGGTCCGTCAAACGTGGTCCTGGGCCCTCAGCCGCGCCCTCCCGCTACTGGTCCTGTTCCTCGCCTTCGATCTCCCGTTCCTCTACGCCAACCTCGGCAAGTTCTTCGACGGCGGTTGGGTGCCCATTCTCATCGGCGCCGGCGTACTAACCGTCATGGTGCTCTGGAACCGCGGCCGCACACTCATCGCCTACAAGTACCGCCTCCGCTTCCCGTCCAAGGAATCGGCCCAGGAACGGGTTGACGCCCGCCTCGCCGCCCGTGTCCCCGGCACCGCCGTCTTCATGGCCTCCAGTGCCGACATGTTGCCGCCCGTCCTAGTCCACCACGTCGAACGCAGCCGCGCGCTCCAACAAACCGTCATTCTGCTCACCATCCAAATCGCCGGCGAACCCTACCTTGCCGACGAGACCCGTTACAAAGTCACCCATCTTGACGACGGCTTCCACCGCATTGTCGTTCGCTTCGGCTTCATGGAAGAGCCCAACGTTCTGCCGATTCTGGAACTCGCCGTCCGAGAGTCCAACATCCCCTTCGGTGACCGCGACGTCACCTACTACCTCGGCCGCGAAAACTTCGTCGCCTCCTCACGGGGCCACATGGGCGCCGTTGCCGAAACCATCTTTTCGTTCCTGCAGAAGAACGCCGTCGCAGCAGACCGTTTCTTCGGCCTCCCCCACCGCCACGTCGTCGAAATCGGCACCCAGATGGATCTTTAGTCCGGGCTCGCTACGATATCCACGTTCAGGCAATTCTTGCCCCGCAGTTCGATTTTTCCCGCTGGCTGCCGGATGTGCCACCCAGGCCGGTCAACACGCAGTGTAATGCCGTCTTCGGGCAGTCCATCGAATTGAAACCAGCCCCATAGGTTTGTCCGGGCTATGAACGTCTTGCCTCCACCGGTAGCCACGATTTTCGTGAGCTCCATGGGCGGCGCATACGCCCCCCCTGCCGCCGGTGTCTCGCTAAGCATCCCGGCCAAAGAGTGGCCCTGTACGCCCCGCTGCATCCAGTTGCGCAGGAAAACCAGATCGTTCGGCACATCGATCAACCGGCGATTTCTCATACAAATATTCGTCGTCCAGCCACCGGACGGAGTACGCCGAGCGAAAACCAGATAGGTGCCACCTGGCGCAAAGCCGTCACCGCAATCACCTCCGCCCATTCCGGTTTCCACACCCACCTCGCGCCCGCTCATTCCGGAAAGGCCCTCAATCACGTCGAAAGTCACTACCCGATAGCGAAAAAGAAGGCGCAGCCAGTCCATCAGGGGTGTCGATTGAACGACCCCGACAAAAACCGTGCTGTCCTTGCCCGATGGCAATACCATCGATTGACAGCCTGAAATCTGGGCACAAGTGCACCCCCACCCCGCCATCCCCACAAACAGGAAAAGCCCCGGAAAAACCGGGGCCCTTCGGACTCGTTGGAGAAAGCCAGCGAAGTTACTTCGCCTTCTTCTGTTTCTGCTGACCGACGCGAACTTTGTTCATGGACGCTTTTTGTTCGTTCCAGGATTTCCAGTCGAAGCGGGTCGATGCTTCCTTCAGATAACTGTTCAAATCCGTACCCTTCGGCACAACGGCCATCATCGTGGCGGTGTCTTTGCCGTCCGGGCTCGTGATCTGGAAACGCTTGACATTCGGGATACCCATAACTCTCCTAGCTTAGCACAGCCCGAAGGGCCCCACCCAGCTCCGGGTAACGAAACTGGAATCCGGCCTCCAACGCCGCCGCCGGCGCGCACCGTTGCGAGAAAAACAGAATCTGCGCCATCTCGCCTGCGCCCATCTCAATCACGAACCGCGGCGCGGCGAACCACGCCGGCCGGTGCACCGCCGCCGCCAGCTCCTGCGTGAACACCGCATTCGTCACCGGGTTCGGCGCTACCCCATTCCAAGCCCCGTGCGCCGTGTCGTGCGAAAGAGCATACCGCATCATCCCCGTCAAATCGTCCAGATGAATCCAACTCATCCACTGGCTCCCGTCCCCCAACTTCGCCCCCAGTCCCAACCGGAACGGCAGCAACATCTTCGCCAGCGCCCCGCCGTCCTTCCCCAGCACCAGCCCAATCCGAATTTTCACCACGCGAATGCCAAGCGCCGCCGCCTTGTCCGCCTCCTCCTCCCACTCCCGGCAAACATCGGCCAAAAAACCAGTAGCCGGCGCCGCCCGCTCGTCCAGAATCTGATCCCCCCGCTCGCCATACAAACCCACCGCCGACGCGCTCACCAACACCCGCGGCTTCACCGCCAGCTTGCCCAAAGCCGCCACCAGGTTCCGCGTCCCCACCACTCGCGAATCCCGAATCCGCCGCTTCACGTCGTCGTTCCACCGCTGCGATACCGGCTCTCCCGCCAAGTGCACCACCGCGTCGAGCGGCGGCTCAATTCGCAAATCCGGCTCCCCCGCCACCGGGTCCCAACGCCGCTGTCCCGCCCCATTCGCCCCTCGCCCCAACTTCAAAATGGAGTGGCCCTCCGCCGTCAGTTCCCCCACCAGTCGCCGCCCGACGAATCCCGTCGCCCCCGAAATCGCAATATGCATCATGTCCTCTAAGGAATCCGGAACGGATCAATGCCCGTCCGTTCCAAGTGCTCAATCTCGCGGATATACCCCGGCACATCCGTCTTCCGCTTCATCCCGTCGTACCCCATGTAGCGTATGGTCCCGAAAATCGCCCGCTCTCCCCACGGCCGGTCGTGCAGTCCGAAACACCACAGCACGCTCGTATACGTGTTCGGATCCCGCCCATCCAGCGCATACCGGTCGTGAATATGCAGCATCGTGTCCTGCGCCTGCTGCAACGACGGCGACCACTCCATGATCTTCTTTCCCCAATACATCCGGTAGTAACCGTGGATCTTCCCGCGCAGCAACATTTCCTTCTGACACGCGTTCCACAACGGATCATGCGTCCTCGCCCACTCAAACTGCTCCGGCGCATACAAGTGCTCGCGGTGGTCGTCGGCGTGCTTGGCCATCGTCACCTGCACCCACTCCGGCAGCGCCGCCAGCTTGCTGAACTGGTCGCAGAATTTTGTAAAGTTGAACGCCAACTCCCGCCGCACAATCAGCTCTTCCAAAAACTCGGTGGCAACCAGTTTATGCTCCTCCGCATACCCCTCCGCCGCCAACGCCATCTCCAGCGAACTAATCTGCCCAAAATGCAGATACGGACTCAACCCCGACGTCGCATGATTCGTTGGCGAGTTCCTATCCCCGGCATACTTCCGCAATTTCGCCGTCAGGAACGCATGCAGGTGCCGCTCCGCCGCCAACCGCCCGCCCGTAAAGCTCATCGACGGCTTCACCGAATGGTCAATCTCGCACTCGGCCACCAACGCCGCCACGTTCGTCTCCGTCACCTCCGTATGCCACCGCGGCCGCGGCTCCCGCCAGCGATGATTCACCAGAATCGGTCCCACCGGCCGCAGATGCTCCCGCAGCACTTTCTGAATCTTCGGACGGATCGTATACGCCGCCCACTCGCGCTTGGTGAAGTGGTTCATCGGCACCACGCAACTCGAGTCCACCGCGTGATACGCCACCCCGATCCGTCCCGGCACATACGCGTTATGCTGCGCCGCAATGAACGTCGGGTAGTCGTCGGTAACCACCATCGCCGCGTCCCCGGCCAGCTCATACAGCACCCGGTTGTCGTCCGTCCGCCGCTTCCGCAAATAGAAGCAGTACCCCACGCCCAATTCCGCCATCCGCCTCTGCTGCTCCGCCACCCCCTCCAGCACGAACGTGTGCATCCTGTCGTTCGCCTCCCGGTAGGTGCACGTCAGCCCCTCATACACCAGCAGCGGCAACCGCAGCTCATTGGCCTTTTCCGCCGCATACGCCAACGCGTGGTTACTGTCCGCGCGCCGGTTCATCTGGCACCAGTACAAGACATACTTCGCGCCCGGTCGCGGGGCGGCATCGTTAAGCGGTCGTATCCGAAGGTCCACAGGTACCTCCTCAGTAGATGACATCGCGTTACGGACGGCTACAATATTGTATAGATGCGCCTTTGGAATCGTGCCAAACTTCTGGCCTCCTACCTCGGGCGCCGTACGCGGGTCAACGCGTTGCCTGTTGAATATATAGTGGAAACCACGGCAAAGTGCAACCTCTACTGCCCCATGTGCCCGCGCGAAACGCACAAGCAGCCCAAAGAGGACATGGCCGATTCCGTCTACACGCGCCTCGTCGAAGCCGCCGGCCGCTCCGCCGAACACATGATGCTGATCGGTCTCGGCGAACCGCTCCTCGACCCCAAAATCTTCGACCGCATCGCCTTCTGCGACCAGCACAAAGTCTTCACTCTCCTCTCCACCAACGGCACGCTCCTCGATAAAGCCGCCACCGAACGCCTCCTCGATACCAACCTCGAACACATCACCCTCAGCTTCGACGGCTCCACCAAAGAGAGCTTCGAGTTCTACCGCAAAGGGGCCAAATTCGAAAAGGTGCGCGACAACTTCGTCCACTTCGCCCGCCGCAAACACGAGCGCAAATCAAAGATCCAGGTCGTCGTCCAAATGGTCCGCATGGAGCGCAACTGGGACGAAGTCGAAGAGTTCTCCCGCTTCTGGCGTGCCGTCCCCGGTGTCGACGAAGTGCGCGTCAAAGCCGACGAAACAGACCTCATGCGCCCCGATGCCGCCCACGCCCCGCAGGACTGGCAGCACCCCTGCCACTACCTCTGGCGCGGCGCCATGTACGTCAAGCACAACGGCGATATCTACCCCTGCTGCCAAAGCTACAATCTCGGCGGCGCCCCCGTCGGCAACATCGGCCAGTCGCCGCTGCCGGAAATCTTCAACTCCCCCGCCATGGTCGAAATGCGCCAGGCCCACGTCTCCGGCCGCGCCGGCGATATCCCCGTCTGCGCCAACTGCCGCACCGCCATCCCCCATCCCATCCTGGTCGCCGGCAGCCTCCTCTTCCACGGCCGCACCGTGCGCAAGCTCCTCCCCTGGGTCGAACGCCTTGCCTACTTCGGCCGCTGGTCCGGTCTGCTCCGTCCCGTCGACGATCAACGCCGTCCCAACCCCGGTCTCGTAAACATCCAGCCCAAATGAAAACGGCGCGGCTGCCCGAAGGCTCCGCGCCGTTTTCACACTGCTCCGCGGTCTATTGGTAGCCCAGCAGCTTCGCCGTTACCGACTGGTAGCTGAACACGCCCACGTCCACGCCCCGTGCCGTGAACCGCGACGGTTCGCCCGTCACGCCCACGCCCAGGAACCCGGTCTGCGTGCCCTGCACAATGCTGCTCGCCGGCATGCCCAGCAGAATCGCCGAAGGTACCACCATCCGCGATGCACTGCCGCGCTCCAGGCAGAAGAACGCCGCGCCAACGCGCGCGTTCTGGTCGAACGACGTCCCGTTGATGAACACGTAATCGTTCGCCCCGGCGCCCGTCCAGGTTACGGTCAGGTCGTTCGCGCGGTTCACCCCGGTCGTCGCCGCTTCGTTCGTCCAGCTGAAGTTGCCGGGAACCGTCAGGTTCGACGTAAACCCGCCCACATCCACTCCACCCGCACCGTTGTTCGTCGAATACGAACCAGCTGTCAGGTAGCTGCCCGAACTCCCGCCGGGCAACCCAGGAATCCCGCCCGGCAGTCCGCCCGGCAACCCGGGAAGCCCGCCGCCGCCAATGCCCGTCGAAGTCGCCAGCGTGGCGTTGTAGAGCCCGCCCTGCGCCTTCGCAATCTGCTTGGCTCCGTTCGGCCCGGTCACGTTAATCACATTGCCGGCATCCAGAATCCGCGGCTGAATCGGGTCCGTCGGCGTACCGCTGGCTCCGTTCACCGTGAACAGTGTGCAAGCGCCCACCGTCACCGACGTGCCGTTCGTGCCGCGCGACGCCACCAGCTGCGAACCATCGTAGGAAACAAACGAACCGGCGCCGACTTCGGTCGTCGTATCCAGCGTCACGCCCAGCGCGGTCGCCTTGATGCTCACCTTCGTCAGCGACACGCTGCCCACATTCAACTTGCCCGTCGCGTTCGCCGTGTTCAACTCGCTCGACGTGTAGCCGAACGGATCCGAACACGTGCCGCCCGTCGGCGCCACCGCGATCGACGTATAGTTGCTCACGCTGTTGCCGTTCTTCACAACCAACGGAACATAACAGCCCTGCACGCCGCCCGGCACTTCAAACACAATCTGGTCGATCCCGGCGCAGCAGCCCGAACGGCCTTTATAAAGCACGTTCGCCCGACGCCCGGCCACCAGCACTTCAATCGGCTGGTTCAAATCGCCCACCGGCGGCGCACCGCGGTCGGAACCCGCAATCGGTCCCAGCCCCGTGCCCCACAGAATCATCGCCTGCCCCGGCCGCGCCGAGTTCAAAATCGTGTTCACCGGCCGGTCCGTTTCCGAATTCACATTCTGCACCACCGCCGGTCCGCTGCCGCCCTGGTTGATCGTGAAGATGCCGAACTGGCTCGCCACCACCGTCACCGCCAACGGCGCGCTCGTCTGCCCGTTGTAGGTCACCGTGATCGTGCCGTTCCCGGCCGGCGTGTTCGAAGGAACAATCGCGCCCACCTGCGTCGAAACGGCGTACACCATCACCAGGTCGCTGGACTGCCCGGCCACCGTGATCTTCGCCGACGTGCCGCCCAGGTCGGTCGGCAGCGGAAACGAGTTGGCCTGCGCAATCGACGCCGGTCCAATGTTCCGTCCAAAAATGGCAATCATGCCGCCCTGTGCCAATCCTGCGTTCGGCAGGCCCGGCACAATGTAGCTGGCTGTATTCAACGCCCCCGTCACCGCGGGCTGTGCAATCGCAATCATTCCGAATGCGGCTGCGAAGAGAATGCTCGAGTTATTGTTTTCATTACCCTATTCCTTAATCGTCGTCGGAATCCCCAGCGCCTTCATCTTCTTGTACAAATGGCTGCGCTCAAGACCCAACAACTCTGCGGCGCGGCTGATGTTGCCGCGCGCCTCCTCCAATTTCTTCGTTATATACTCCCGCTCGGCCGCCTCACGGACCTCCTGCAGGCTGGAAAACTGAGGCATTTCCGTGTCGAATACGGACCGGCGAGATGGGTTGATTGGTATGTGCCGCGCATCGATCCGAATCTGCGGATTCATGATCACAATGCGTTCAATTAAATTACGAAGCTCCCGCACGTTCCCAGGCCAATAATAATCCTCCAGCATCTTCATGGCCTCCAGCGAAAACTCCTTGCGCTTCCGTCCGTACGCGGACGTGAACTCGTTCATGAAATGTTCGGCCAGCAGGCCGATGTCTTCCCGTCTGTCCCGCAACGGCGGCACGTGAAACGGAATCACATTCAACCGGTAGAACAGGTCCTCCCGGAAGTTTCCACGTTCAATCTCTTCTTCCAAATTCTTGTTCGTCGCCGCCACCACCCGCGCGTCCACCTTGATCGATTCGCTCGCCCCCAACGGCGCGAACCGCTGCTCGTCCAACGCCCGCAGCACCTTCGCCTGCGTCTTCAAACTCATGTCCCCGACCTCGTCCAGAAACAGCGTCCCTCCATCGGCCTTCCGCAGTTTCCCGGTCTTGTCCTCGTGCGCCCCGGCGAACGATCCCTTCAAATGTCCGAACAACTCACTCTCAATCAAATCGTCCGGAATCGCCGCGCAGTTCACCTCCACAAACGCTTCCTTCGCCCGCAAACTCATCGCATGAATCGCGTGCGCCACCAGCTCCTTGCCCGTGCCCGATTCCCCATAAATCAGCACCCGCCCGTTCGTCACCGCCATCAATCCCAACTGCTGTCGCAACGCCTTCATCGGCACGCTCTCGCCCACAATCGGATAATGCTCCGGCCCGCCCGCGCCCAGCCGGTCCAGCTCCAACGCCATCCGCCTCTGCGCAATGGCGTTCTTCACCACCAGCAAAACTTTGTCGATCGTCAGCGGCTTTTCAATGAAGTCAAACGCCCCCATCCGCGTCGCCCGCAGCGCCGTCTCAATGTTGCCGTGCCCGGAAATCATCACCACCGCCGGCCGCTCGTCGCCCAGCCGCTCCTGGATCCGGTTCAATACCTCCATCCCGTCCATCCCCGGCAACCAAACGTCCAGCAACACGCAGTCGAACGACTCCGTTTCCAACTGCGCCAGCCCCGCCTCGCCATCCGCAACCGCAACGACACTATACCCCTCATCCTCCAGCACCGCGCTCAGCGATGTCCGGATCCCCGGCTCGTCATCCACCAGCAGCAATCGCCGCGCCTTCATACCCGCACCTCGGTCCCCATCATCGTCTCCACAGCCGCCGGCACTTCAATCGTGAATCGCGCACCCGTCGGCGTATTATCCTCCACGCGTATCTGCGCCCCGTGATCGGTCAAAATATGCGCAACAATCGCCAGTCCCAACCCGGTCCCCCGTTCCTTCGTCGAAAAATAGGGCAAAAACAGCTTTTCCCGGTCCTCCGGCGAAATGCCCGTCCCCGAATCCGCCACCACCAACTCCACCGTGTCCGGCGTCGGCGCCTGCGTCCGGATCGACAAGTGCCGCCACGGCACTTCCTTCATCGCCTCCGCCGCGTTGTCGATCAGGTTCACCACCACGCGTTTAAACTGCTCCCGGTCCAGGTTTACCACCGGCAGCCCTTCGCCCAGCGATTTGTGAATCGTAATCCCCTCCAGCCGTCCGCTGAACACCGCCAGCGCCGACTCCACCACATCGTTCAAATCCGATGGCTGCGGCTGCGCCGCCGGGAATCGCGCGAACTGCGAGAACTCATCCACCAGCGATTTCACGCTCCCCACTTCTTCCTGAATAATCCGCGTACAATCCCGCACAATCCGCGCAAACTCGGGTGTAGTCGAGGCCCGCTCCAGGTGCCGCGCAATCCGCTCGGCGCTCAACGAAATCGGCGTCAGCGGGTTCTTGATCTCGTGCGCAATCCGCCGCGCCACCTCGTGCCACGCCGCCGCCTTCTGCGCCCGCAACAGTTCCGAGGTATCTTCCAACACAATCACGTAGCCCGATGTCACCCGCTCGTCAATCGGCGCCACCGTTACCGACAAATGCAGCGTCTGCCGGTCATGCGGTACATCCAACTGCCGCGCCGCCACGCCCGTCCGCCGCGCCCGGTTCATCAGGTATCGGATCTCCACCACATCGGCCGTCTGGAACAGCTGTTCCAACCGCGTCGCCCCCTGCACCCGCTCCGCTCCAAACATCCGCTGCAGCGCGTGGTTCACCGTTTGAATCCGCCCATCCGCCGACACCGAAATCACGCCCGTCGGAATCGACTCCAGAATCGTTTCCGTAAACCGCCGCCGCGCTTCCAACTCCCGGCTCGACGACTCCAAATCCTGCGTCATCTCATTAAACTGCCGCACCAGCGTGGCCAACTCGTCCACCGCGCCCACCTGAATCCGGTGCCGCAAATTCCCGCGCCGCACCTCCCGCGCCGCCTCCAGCAGCGCGGCAATTGGCACCGTAATCTGCCGCGCCAAAAACAGTGCCACCCAAGTCGCCACGAACAAAATGAACAGCGTAATCAACGCCAGGTAGATCAGGTAAAACCGCCGCGTCTCCTGCCGGTCTAAACCCAACTGGCTGTACTCGGCCACGTACCCGGAAATCTCCCGTTCCTTCTGGTCCAGGTCCACCGGCATGTGGTTCGTCAACACCAGCCGCCCGCCCGTCCGGATCTGCGCCCCTTCCACAATCCGCCGCGCCGAATTCGACCGGTTTCGCGCGTCCCAAGAACATACCGTCAGCTTCCCCCGCGACGGCGATTCAATATGAACTTCCACAATGTCGTTGTCGTCGCAGAGCTTCTCAAACAGGTCGCTATTCGCCGGCCCGCCATGCGCGAACACTTCAATCTCCGGCAGCCCCGCCAGCCAGTTCGCCTGCGCCCGCGCGCGGATCTGCGACTCGGTCGCCAGCGCCAAACCCGTATCCGTCAACGCCAGTTTCACGTTCTCCGCCGGCCGTGAGAACCACTGCTTGATGTTCATGTTCAGCACCTGGTAGCTCCACAGCACCATGAACAACACCGGCAAAAACGACAGCAGCAACGCGCCCGTCACCAGCTTCGTTTTGATCCGCGACCCTTCGCTATCCCGGCTCCGCTCAATGTACAGCTTCACCATCAGCCGGAACAACATGAACGCCAGCCACACCATCAGCAGGAACACCAGCGTCGACATCGCCCAGTACAGATAGACCTGTCCGACGTTGGCCGGTCCCAACTTGCCCATGTTAAATGAGCCTTGCCAAATCACGAGGCCAACCAGTATCAGCAACGTGACAACGGCCGCCGCATTAAGCAGACGCTTCCGCATGGATAGACTAATTATAGGCGTTATGTTCAAAAGAGTTAACGGGTTTTCCAGGCCTTCTCAATCACCGGCCGGATGATCGCCGTAAACTCCACATAAGCCGGCGCCAGGAAGTGCAGCATGTCTTTCTGGTACAGCTCCACGCGCGGCTCCCCGTTCTTGTCAAACAGCGCCGGATTCACGTCGATAAACCCCAGTCGCGCGTCCGTTTTCGATCTCTTTTCCACCATCGCGTTCGCCGCGTCCACCACATCCCAGTACTCTTTCTTCTGCGGCGCCCGGTTAATCGAAACGTAGAAAATCTTCGTCCCCGGCAACTTCGCGTGCACCCGTTCGACGAACTGAAAATACCGCCCGGCAATCGTCTCCGCCGGGATCTTCGCGTTCACGTCGTTGCTCCCGCAGTAGTACACAATCATCCGCGGCTCATACGGCAGCACCACCCGGTCCATGTAGTGCAAAATGTCGTTCGTCTGAGACCCGCCAAACGCCCGATTGAACACCGGCAACGGCGCCATCTGCTCGGCCACATTCGTCCACTGCCGGAAAATGCTACTGCCGATAAACAGAATCCCGCCCTTCGCCGGCGCGGCCACTTTGTCCTGCTCTTCAAACGCCGCAATCGCCGCCGCAAAGCGCTCCGGCTTCGCGCCCTGGCCCCAAACCGCCAGCGTCAGCAATCCCATCAGGATGAGTCGAATCATCATCCCAACTACTCTATAGGAATATGTCGAGCAGTCTCTTTTCCCCCCTCCCCATCCGCGGAATCACCCTCCCCAACCGCATCGCCGTCTCGCCCATGTGCGAATACTCCGCCGTCGATGGCTTCGCTATCGACTGGCACCTGGTCCACCTCGGCTCCCGCGCCTCCGGCGGCGCCGGCCTCGTAATGGTGGAGGCTACCGCCGTTGAACCCGCCGGCCGTATCACCTTCGGCGACCTCGGCCTCTGGAGCGACGCCCACATCGAACCCCTCCGCCGCATCGTCACATTCCTCAAATCCCAAGGCGCCGTCCCCGCCATCCAACTCGCTCACGCCGGCCGCAAAGCCAGCTGCGAGCTCCCCTGGAACGGCGGCCTCCCCATCGCCCCCGGCCAACCCAACGGCTGGCAAGTTGTCGCCCCCAGTGCCATCCCCTTCCGCGATGGTGACCCCGTCCCCCACTCGCTCTCCACCACCGAAATCGAAACGCTGATAAACGCCTTCGCCGCCGCCACCCGCCGCGCGCTCGCCGCCGGTTTCGAGGTCATCGAGATCCACGGCGCCCACGGCTATCTCATCAACGAATTCCTCTCGCCACTGGCCAATCTCCGCCAGGATGAATACGGCGGCAGCTTCGACAACCGCACCCGTTTCCTCCGCGAAATCACGCAAGCCGTCCGCGCCGAAATGCCGGACCACCTCCCCCTCTTCCTTCGCATCTCCGCCACCGATTGGGTCGAAGGCGGCTGGACGATTGAAGACTCCGTCCAGCTCGCCCGCCACGTCCAACCCCTCGGCGTCGATCTCATCGATACCTCCTCCGGCGGCAACGCCCTCCACGCCAAAATCCCCGTCGGCCCCGGCTACCAGGTCCCGCTCGCCGCCCAGATCCGCCGCGACGCCAAAATTCTCACCGGCGCCGTCGGTATGATCACCGAACCGCAACAGGCTGAAGACATCCTCCAATCCGGCCAGGCCGATCTCATTCTCATCGCCCGCGAACTCCTCCGCGATCCCTACTTCCCCATGCGCGCCGCCCAAATCCTCGGCGCCCCTGTCGAAGCCCCGAATCAATATTTACGCGCGTGGCCCAACAGCACCCCCCGTTTCAGTAGATGAATGTTCCGCAATTTAAGGTGATTTTACTTGTCACCCCCCTCGCCGATTGCGTAAGCTTGCCCCAACTGTTCTCGCTTTCATTGCCGTAACCGGCACCCGGATTGGGCGTAGGAAATTTCAGGTTGAGGGTCATATGCGTCAAGTTCTAGCCGGGCTTTGTTTGCTCGCGTCCGTTGTTTCCGCGCAGGAGTTCCGCGCCACTATCAGCGGTCGGGTCACCGATACGCAGGAAGCCGCCATCAGTGGCGTGAAGATCATCGCCGTCCAAATCGGCACTGGGTCAAAGTCGGAGACAGTCTCCGCCGGCGACGGTCTCTATACCCTCCCCTTCCTCGCCCCCGGAAGCTACCGCCTCACCGCGGAGAATTCGGGATTTAAACGCTACATGCGTGACAACTTCGCCGTCGGAGCCAACGAGCGCCTCGCCGTCGATATCCAGCTCGAAGTCGGCGCCGTGACGGACACCATCAACGTCACCAGCGAAGCCCCGGTTCTCAACACCGCTTCCGCCTCCACCGGCCAGGTCATCGCCTCCGCGCAGATTGAAAACATGCCCGTCAGCGGCCGCACGCCGCTCGCCCTCGCCCAGCTGGCCTTCGGCGTCGTGCCGAATACCGACCCCCGCTTCACCCGCCCCTTCGACAACGGCGGCCCCGCCGGCTTCTCCATGGGCGGCGCCCCCGCGCAGGTCAACGAACTGCTCATCGATGGCGCTCCCGATAACACCGGCAACCTCCGCGTCGCCTACAATCCTCCCATGGACGCCGTCGCCGAAGTGAAGGCCGAAAGCTTCCAGGCCGACGCCGCCTACGGCCACTCCGGCGGTGGCACCGTCAACGTCATCACCCGCTCCGGCGGCAATGCCTTCCACGGCACCCTCTACGAGTTCAATCAGAACTCCGCCTTCAACGCCACGCCCTTCTTCACCAATAAGTCCGGCGCCAAGAAACCCGTCTCCCGCTTCAATCAGTACGGCGGCTCTTTCTCCGGCCCTGTCCGCATTCCCAAACTCTTCGATGGCCGCAACAAGGTCTTCTTCCTCTTCGCCTACGAAGGTGTGAAGGACGCGCTCCCGGCCCCCTCCATCTCCACCATGCCCACCGACGCCGAACGCGGCGGTGACTTCTCCTCCCTTCTCCGCGTCGGCTCCGTCTATCAGGTCTACGACCCCCTCACCGGCACCGTCGCCGCCGGTGGCCGCATCGCCCGCACGCCCTTTCCCAATAACACCATCCCTTCCAACCGCATCTCGGCCATCGCCAAAAACTACCTGCAGTATTACGCCCAGCCCAACCAGCCAGGTCAGGCCAACGGCCAGGCCAACTTCCTCTCCAACACCGACGGCGAACGCAACCGTTTCTATAACGTAATCGGCCGCCTCGACGTCAACATCTCCGACCGCCACAAGCTCTTCTTCACCGCCCGCAACAACCTCCGCGTCGGCTCCGGTGGCAATGCCTTCGGCAAGACCGTCTACGACAACCCCACCTCCGGCAACTACCTCCAACGCCTCAACTGGGGCACCACCTTGGACGACGTCTACACCATCAGCCCCACGTTCCTCATGAACACCCGGCTCAACTGGACCCGCTTCGTCGAACCCCTCACCAACTTCTCGCTCGGCACCGACTCCACCTCGCTCGGCTTCCCCTCCTATCTCTCCGCCAACGCGCCCTTCAAAGTCGTCCCGCGCATCGCCTTCTCCGCCTTCACCGGCTTCGGTGACACCGGCGGCGTCCAGTTCCCCTTCGACATCTACCAGATCTTCGAAAGCTTCACCAAGATCCAGGGCAAACACACCCTGAAGTTCGGTGTCGACGCCCGCCAGTACCGCGAATCGAACCTCTCCGCCGGCTACTCCAACGGCTCGTTCACCTTCGGCAACAACTGGACCAACGGCCCGCTCGATAACTCGCCGACGGCCCCCATCGGCCAGGACTTCGCCGCGTTCCTTCTCGGCATGCCCACCGCCGGCCAATACGACCTCAACGCCTGGCGCCAGAACAAGAACAACTACTATTCCATCTTCCTCCAGGACGACATCCGCCTCCGGTCGAACTTGACCATCAACGTCGGCCTCCGCCTCGAAGGCGAAACGCCCACCACCGAACGCTACAACCGCACCATCAACGGCTTCGATAACTCCACCGCCAGCCCCATCGCCGCCCGCGCCATCGCGGCCTACACCGCCAATCCGCAGGCCGAAATCCCCGCCTCCCAGTTCAAGGTAAACGGCGGCCCGCTCTTCGCCGGCAGCGGCAATACCGGCATCTACGCCACCAAGAAGGCCAACTTCTCCCCCCGCATCGGCTTCGCCTGGACGCCCGGGTTCATCAGCAAAACCGTGCTACGCGGTGGCGTCGGCATCTTCTACTTCCCCTACGGTGTCGCCGGTAACCAGGCCCCCGGCTTCAGCCAGACCACGCCCCTCGTCGCCACCAACGACGGCTACTTGACCGCCGCCTCCACCCTCGCCAACCCCTTCCCGCAGGGCATCCAGCAGCCCTCCGGTTCCAGCCAGGGCCTGGCCACTTTCGCCGGCAAAAACATCACCTTCTACGATCCCAAGCCCGGCTACCCGTACTCCACTCGCTGGCAGATGTCCGTCCAGCGCGAACTCTTCCCCGGTGTTCTCCTCGAACTCGGCTACATGGGCAACAAGGCCGTCAAACTCCCGGTTGACCGGAACTTCAACGGCACCCCGTTGCAGTATCTGTCCAACTCGCCCACCCGCGACCAGGCCACCATCGACCGTCTCTCCGCCAACGTTCCCAACCCCTTCGCCGGCCTCCTGCCCGGCACAAACCTGAACGGCAGTACCGTCTCTCGCAGCCAGCTGCTCTCGCCCTTCCCGCAGTTCGCGGGCGCCAACGGCGTCGCCGGCCAGGCCTTCACCGATGGCTCCTCTCACTTCCACGCCCTCGAAGCCCGTATCGAAAAACGGTTCTCCCACGGGTTCCTCACCATGGTCAACTTCCAGAAGTCCAAGCTCATCGAAAAGCGCAGCCGCCTGAACGACTTCGATCCGCTCCTCGAAAAGCGCATCGCCGCCGAAGACCGCCCCTACCGCCTCGTCTGGAGCGGTACGTATGACCTGCCCTTCGGCACCGGCAAGGCCTTCATGAAGTCCGCCAACCGCCTCACCAACCTTGCCGTCGGCGATTGGAACCTGAACCTCATCACGACCTTCACCACCGGCGCTCCGCTCGGCTGGGGCAACCTCATCTATCTCGGCGGCCCGCTGAACCTCGACCCCCACAACGTCGATGGCGCCTTTGACGTCAACCAGTTCAACCGCGTCCCCGCCCAGCAGTTGGCCTCCAACCGCCGCACCCTTCCCACCCGCTTCGCCAACCTCCGTCAGGACTCGGTCCAGCAGGTGGACTTCTCCATCATCAAGGGTTTCGCCATCACCGAAAAGGTGAAGATGACCTACCGTTGCGAGTTCTTCAACTCCACCAACCGCGCCATCTTCAACGCCCCCGATCTCGGCCCCACGTCCTCCACGTTCGGCCGCATCCTCGGTCAGGCCAATACCCCGCGCCGTATCCAGATGGCGTTGCGCCTGGTCTTCTAACGAACTGTCTCTCAACAAATGACAAAAGGACAACGGGATCTCCGTTGTCCTTTTGTCATTTCACTTTGATAAGTGGTGAGGGCCCCGTTAACACCTCGAACTTAATCTTATTCTTCTTGTCATAAGTAGGTGCCGATGATACGTTTGACCCCAACCACTAGGAGGTTGCATGTACAAATGTGTCTTGGCGTTCGCCTTGTCGCTCGCCGCTTTGGCCCAAGCTCCCACAACGGACCGCGTTGGGTTCCCCGAGGGATATCAGAAATGGACGGTTCTCTACACGCTCGACCGTTCGGATAACAAACAACTGCGTACGATTTATGGCAACGATATCGCCGCCAGCGTCAAGGACGGCGGCCAGGCCAACTACCCCTACGGCTCAGTGGTTGTTCTGGAGACCGTCGCCGCGCTGAAAGATGCCGATGGCAACGCCGTCCTCGACAACCGCGGCCGCTACCAGAAGGATCCGGCCGCTACCCCCACAATCAACACCATGCGCAAGGAAAAGGGCTTCGGTGCCGCCTATGGCGCCATTCGCAATGGCGAATGGGAGTACGTGGCTTACACCCCGGCCAAGACCTTCTCCACCGCCCCGCAGAACTCCACCACCTGCGCCAACTGCCACCTCCAGGCCGGCCAGGGCAAGGACTGGGTCTTCCGCGCCTCCGGTCACTTCAAAAATGGCGTCACCGAATCTCTCGGCGCTGTGCCGTCCGCGATTATCAAAAACTATGCGTTCGTCCCCGCCGTCTTGACCGTGAAATCGGGAACGTTCGTTACTTTCTATAACGACGATGTTGTCGCACATAACATCGCCGATGACTTTCAGGGCGGTTGGATCTCCGCGAACTTACAGGCCGGCAGCGGGACACAAGGGATTCTGTTTACGATTCCCGGGGAGTTTAACTTCCACTGCGCGATCCACCCGAATATGAAAGGGAAGATTATCGTCGTCCCCTAGCGTCGTCGCTGTAAAATGAGGGGGCGCATGTGCCTCCGCCCCCTCATTCTTCTCCTGTTCCTCTCCGGCACAACCCGCGCTGCCGACCCCCGTCTCACCGCCCAGCAAGTCCTCAATCTCACCAAACACGCCACCCAGGCCATCGCCGCCAAGGACTTCGATCCTGCCCGCATTACCCTCGAAGAAGCACTCCGCCTCTGCCGCACTCTTCCTCCTGCCCAGTACAAGTGCGTCACCAACGTCCAGTGGATGCTAGCCCGCGTCTATGAGCAGCTCAAGGACCAGCCCAAAGCCGAAGCCACCTACCTCGCCCGCCTCGAACTGCTGACCAAAAACCAGCCCGCCTCCGGCCCGCCCGATCTCGATATCGGCATCGCCCTCTTCGAACTCCAAACCGCCTATTCCCAGCCCGGCAATGCCATGCTGGAGCGCCTCTACGCCGATCGTGCCCGCACGTTCTACCAGCGCTGCATCTCCGGCTACCCCGCCTTCGCCGACATCTGTGACCGTCGCCTGGCCGACGTCGAAGCCATGCACGCCGCCGCGCTTTTCAACGCGAAGAAATACGCCGAAGCCGCGCCCTTCGTCCTCGCCGTAGTCGGCCGTCCCGATACCGGCGTCCGCAAGGAGCTACTCATCTCCACCCTCCGCATCCACATCACCCTCCTCCTCGCCGATGGAAAAATCATCGACGCCGCCCCCTTCCAACAACGCCTCCTCCGCCTGGAAACCGCAAAGCCCTGAACCAATCGCCCGCCCACCGTCACCTGACGCCCCGCGGTCACCCGCCCCGCCCCAATCCCCCCAAATCAAGCCAAACCCAACGGCCCTCCTCATGCACACCAAAAGGCATGATGAAAACACTCTTCGCCGGCCTCCTCCTCGCGGCCGCCCTCGCCGTCCCCAGCTACTCCCAAATTTCGATCCGCATCGGCCCGCCCCGCGCTCAGGTCGAACGCCGCCCCTCTTCTCCAGGTCGTGGCTACGTCTGGATCCCGGGCTACCAGAACTGGAACGGCAGCTCCCACCAATGGACCCCCGGCCGCTGGGAACAACCGCCCAACCGCCGCCAGAACCACTGGGAAAAACACCACTGGGTCAAACGCAACGGCGGTTGGGTGCTAATCGAAGGCCGCTGGCGCTAACCCTACCGGATCCCAAATAACTTCGCCGCTTCCGCCGTCTCCGGCGTCGCTCTCCATCGCCCGTCCACCAGCCGAAGGTCGATCTGGTAGCGCGCCGGCACCCCCGTCGGACGCGGCGGCCCGTTCCCAAAGGACACCCCCGCGTGCCGTGCGGACACCCGCGCCGTCCCCGGCTCGCCAAACGTCACACGGTCAATGAACTGCGTATGCGCGCCGCCCAGCATGCCAGAATCATACGTGTCCGCCGCCAGAACCACGCTCTTCCACGCATACTTCGGCCGCAACAAGTCCACCGCGAACAACATGTGAAACGCATGGCCCATGCCGCTGTCGGTATCCTCGCAAAAAAGCATCTCGCGGCCATCGGCGAGCGGTGTCCGCCGGCAGTGTCGCGTAATCACGCCCATCTTGTACCAAACCGGCTTCCACACGCCCCGGGTCTTCGTCAGCAGCAGCGTGCCGCCATACAACTGCGGATGCGTCTCCGCCCCGCCGCCACTGACAATCGCGTCTTCACTGGCCGCCGAAAGAAAATGCCCGAACAAAACGCCATCCGCCCGCCACGCCACATCCTCGCGCCAGGGATATCCCTTGTTCGCCCGCAGCGGAACCTCATCGTAGAAAACGTCGCCGCACCCGAACACCGCGCGGCCCTTCTCTGTCCCCATACGCACTCCGCCCGGACACGCAGCCTCCAACAGCGGCTGCATCGTCCCCCGCTCCGGCGCCCGCATCTCGGAAGCAAAACTCGCCCGCAGCTCCGCGCCTGCCGCCATCGGCCCCACGAATAGCACTGCCACCAGTAACCCTATCCGCAAAAATACCCCAACTCGCGAGCCTCCGCTAACCGCCCCTCCATATACGCCCACAGCGCCGGACACCCCGCCGCAATCGGCGGCCCAATCCGCTTCACCACCCGGTCGTAGCTGATCCCGTTCTCCCGCCAACTCTGCCCGCGATTCGCCAGATTCAACAGCGCCGGCATCGCCCGGTCCGCCGCATTCGCAAACCGCGCCTCCGCCGTCTCCCCCGCCTCAAACTCCCGCCACAACTTCACATACTCGGCCCCACGCCCCTCCGGCAGCAGTCCGAAAATCCGCTCTACCGCCGCCAACTCCGCCGCCTTCCGGTCCTCCCAGCCACCCTCCACAAACACCATCGTGTCGCCCGTATCAATCTCGCCCACATCGTGCACCAGCAGCAACCGCACCACGTGGTTCATGTCCACGCCGCTCTCCGCATAAGGCCCCAGCGCCGTCGCCAGCAACGCAATCTGCCAGCTATGCTCGGCGGAGTTCTCATACCGGTCCAACCCCACCGGCTTCACCTTCCGCGTCACCGCCTTCAGCTTGTCCAGTTCCAACACAAAATCAATAATCTGTTGCATTCCCTATCCCCAAAAACAAACCGGCCGCGCCCGCCAAAACGGACGCGGCCGGCGTGCATTCACAAACCTACGCGCAGCTGTCGACGACCTTGTCCAGCACTTCCACCAGACGATCGATGATCTTCACATCTTCATCCCAATCATCGTCCTCGCCCAGCCCGATCAGCTCTTCAATCGCCGCGGAAATCTGCTTCCCCAGCGCGCGCAAACGGGCCGTGTCCTTGCCCTTGCCTTCTTTCGCCAGGGCATCTCCAAACGCCTTCGTGAACGGCGTCAACGCCTTCGTGTCTTTCGAAACCTTGGCGATCTCCCGCTTCCGCAACTTCCCGTCGTCGGAATGCTCGTCAATATAGTTCGCCAGCTTATGCCAGCGGTCGGCAAGATTGGCAATATCGTCGCACCCATCGGCCTTCGCCGCCGGCGCGGCGACAAGCAACATCAGTCCCAACACCAGCGCGGACAACAACTTCATACGGTGTCTTCTCTTTTCTATTCCCGGCCCAGCAGGACCCCGGAATATTTTCATTTTACAATGCTCTCCACCTCCGCTCCGCGCGTCCAAATCGATGACGCATCGTTGTTCCCATACCCCCTCTGCGCGGCCATCTCCAAATGCGCCGCCGCCGTCGAATCTTCTCCCAACACCGCCAACCCCACCGCGTCCACCGCCGTCGCGTTCGTCCCCGCCACAATCACATTCCGCCCCATGCCAATCGCATACTCCGCCGGGTGAAATCCAAACAAATCCACCGCCCGCCCGCTCTCATCATCCGCCGCCCCGCCCTCGGCGAAGCCAAGGTAATTCATCATCGTCTGCCCCAATCCCGCAATCGAAATCAGCTTGTCGCACTCCCGCAACGCCCGCGGAATCCGGTACACCCCCGTCGGGTTCCGGCGCGAAAATACCCGCCCCTCCACCGGCATCTCCAGCCTCTGCGCCGTCGCCAAATCCAACGTCTCCACCCCAGCCAACCCAGCCATCCCCGCCACCATAAACCGCTTGCCCAGTCCCCGTTCCCGCAGAATACGCAGCACCCCCGGCGCCAGCCGCGGATCGGCCCCCGGCGCCGCCAGAATGACCACCCAGTCCTCCCTGCCAATGGCCGTCACCAGCCCCCCGCGCCGCCCGCCGCCCAGCTCCACCGCCAGCCGCAGCATGTCGTCCACCTGCGCCGCCGTCAGCGTCGCCGTGAGTGCCGCCGGCTTCACCAGCGCGCGGATCTTCTTCCCGTCCATCTCCTCGCCGCCCGTGAACGTCGAGGGAATCAGCCCCACCCGTGGCGCCGTGTCCCGGCTCGCCGTCGCCGTCACCCACTCCCGCGGCTTCTGGCCATAAACCGCCAGTGCTCCCATCAAAAAGAAGTTGCGTCTGCGCATGGAGACCTCTCTTCCTGCTTAAAAGTGTAGACCCAAAAATCGAAAAATGGGTGTATAAGTTGTGCATGGAGTCTCCCAGTCGCAGGCAACTGATCTGGGCCGCCGCCTCTGCCGCCGCCCTCCCGGGTTCCCTCTTCGGAGCCGCTCCCCAATCGCGCATCGGGCTCGTCCCGTCCAATTACCCCAAGCTCCAACGCCCCAGCCCGCCGAACGATCTCCTCGATTACGAACGCGTCCGCGACATGGTCTGGACCGCCATCCGCCTGGGCACTCCCCGCGCCGGCTCCCTCGAAGCCAAAATCCGCCCCGGCTCCTGGGTCGTCATCAAACCCAACATCGTCGGCCTCCGCGGCCGCGAGTTCTATCGCACCGGCGACATCACAGACCTCCGCGTCACCCGCGCCGTCTTCGAATACGTCGCCCGCTTCTCCAAAGCCGGCCGCATCACCCTCGCCGAAGGCGGCTCCTACCGACGACAGTCCGATCCCGCCAAAGACAACGTCATCTTCCAGGACGGTATCCACCGCGACGCCATGAGCTTCGACTGGGGCCTCGAAGAGTTCCCCGGCTTCGGCGGCTCCATGGGCCAGATGCTCGCGGCCTTCCGCAAGGAGTTCCCCGGCCACGGCTTCGATTACGTCGACCTGAGCTACGACGCCGTCCGCGACGCCAGCGGGAACTTCCGCCGCATCGTCGTCCCCAAAGCCGCCAACGGCACCGGCGCCTTCGGAGCCCGCCCGGACTACTTCGTCACCAACACCATCCGCAACTGCGACTTCCTCATCACCGTCCCCGTCATGAAGGTGCACCTGCAAAGCGGCATCACCTGCTGCCTGAAAAACTACGTCGGCACCGCCCCGCGCGAAGCCTATGCCCTCCCCGGCACCTTCCATAACGCGCAACTCCACTCCGGCCACTCGGTCGATAACCGCATCGATCCCTTCATCGTCGATCTCGCCGCCTTCCACCCGCCGGACTACGCCGTAGTCGACGGCCTCCGCGGCCTCCAGTACCAGGAGCACAACTGCGAAGCCAGTGACCAAATGGTCCAGTCGAACCTCGTCCTGGCCGGCGAAGACCCCGTCGCGACAGACTCGCTTGTAGCCCATCTCTTAGGCTTCAACCCCTGGGATATCGATTTCCTCCACATGGCCGCCAAGCGCGAAATGGGCCTCCACGGCCTCGACAAAGTGGAAGTCAACGGCGCCGATCCCGACCCTCTCCGCCGCCACTGGGCGAAGCCCAAAGCCTGGTTCGGCCGCGCCAACCGCATGTGGCGCGTCACCTCGAACCCCGCCGCCCCCCGTGCAACCTGGAAGCAAATCGAAAGCCCGACGGACACGCTCCACTTCGACGCCAAAGCCAGCCGCACCTTCGCGGCGGCAACCCAAATCGAATCCCGAGGCCACGCCAAAGGCTTCCTATGGATCGGCGCAACCGGCAAATTCCAAGCCGAGCTAAACGGCCAACTCGTAATGGCGGAAGAAGGACGCACCCGCTACCGCAACGGCCAATTCCAACAAGCCGTCGCGCTGAAGCCCGGCAACAACGACCTGCTAATCAAGCTCCAAGTGCTGGAAGAAAAGCCGCCGTCGCTAAGCGCCTACATGATCGGCCCATGCAACGACGGCGACACCCTCGACGGCATCCGCTGGCACTAAGATTTCCCTTGGAGCCGTGCTACCGGGGAAGTCCGTAATTACAGACTTCCCCGGCCTTCCCTACACAAAATCAATCTGGAAAATCCACCCAGCCGTCGGGCTATCCCGGTTCGGCCACCCCGGATGGATCCCCGCGTCGCAGCTAATCAACTTCCCATTCCAAAACGCCAGCCCATGCGGATCGCACGAGTTGGAAACAAAATCCACTGTCTCCAACACCCGCCCCGTCGACAACTCATACCGCACCAACCCCGGCCGATAGTCTTTGTAATTCTTGCAGTCGTTCCCCACAATCTGCCACATGCTATCGCCCTCAATCGCAATGTCGTGATACCGCACCCGGTCCGGCGCCTGGTAGAACGGAATGATCATCTCCGGCTGCCACGTCTTCGGGTCCACACGAATATTCCCGCGTAACCGCAACGCCGCAATCCACAACTTCCCGTTGTCCCACTGCCCCCCGTGGCACCCGCCTCCGTTATCGGCCGGCCCCAGCGGAATCTGCCGGTGGCTGACAAGCTTCCCCTTCATATCCAACTGAAAAACGCCCTGCGGCGGCGCATTGGCAATCATCCAAACGTGCCCGCCCCCCACCGCCATCCCGCTCGTATTCCGCGAAGGCGTGGTCACACTCTTAACAACCTTCCCATTCCAATCCACCAGCCAGGCCTCTTCGGTCAATGTCCGCGGCTCCGGCAACCGGTAGTCCTCGGCCTGCTTGCCCGACAATTTCTGCTCGGCGATCCACAACCCCTCCCCCGTCGCCGCCAGCGCATTCGGAAACCCATCCGGCGCCTTAAAAAGCTTCGTCGTCTTCGCCTTGCGTTTCGCCGCGCCCTGCCCGCGCGCCGCCGCCGCCCCGCCCAGCACCACCATACCCGCCGTCAAGAATTCCCGTTTCGTCATACCATCCTCCATGCGTCCGAAATCATATACCACACGCATAGCTCCCCGCTTCATCTTTTGATCCGGCTCCCTTATATCGCGCCACCTGCGGATACGGACACACCGGCCGCGTCTTCGTCGTCACGCCCTTCTCCACATGCGCCCCCACAATCCCCTCCGGCGCCACACCCTTCTCCACCCAGTTCATCACCGCCCCCAGCCAGTCGACACTCGAACACCCCGGCCCGCCCGCGCAGTGAAACATCCCCGGCACCATATACAGCCGGTAAAAATCCCGCGTCTTCGCGTCGCCCATCTTTTTGCTCACCCGCTCGTAATAGGAGATCGCCGGATACGGATTCACCTGCTGATCCGCCCACCCCGAGTAATGCACAATCTTCCCGCCCCGCTTCCGCAACGGCTCCAGATTCTCGTTCAACGGATTCACATCCCGCCCCGCCTTCACCGTCCGCGCCGGATCCCGGTCAAAATCAAACATCGTAAACTTCCACTCCGGCCCCGGCGCCGGATCCAGCATGTAGAACTTCATCTGGCTCTCCCCACGCGGCAGCACCGTCTTGTTCGGAGCAATAAAGTTATCCGCCCAAAGACTCTCACTCCCCACCGGCTCCCCCGGCACCAACAACTTGCCCTTACTATCCCTTACACCCCCATAAACCCGAGCAATTCCGCCAATCTGCGCCGCCGTAAAGCACCCCGGCCCATCGGCCCCCGCGCACTGCGGCAAGTCCCGCGCGGCATCGAAACCACACTTCCGCGGATCGTCAATCACCCCATCGGCCAACCCATCCACCGCATCGCACTTCTTATAAACAACCTCGTTCAACAACGGCAACTTCTCCACCGGCAACGCCGCATCGCCCAACTGCCCCTGCCCAATCCAAATCCGCCGCATCACATTCCCCGTCAAAAACATCCCCGGCGCGCCGATCACCAACCCGTCAAAATCCTCCGGATACCGCTGCGCCTCCTGCATCCCCTGCCGCCCGCCCGTCGAACAGCCCACCCAGTAGGAATACTTCGGCCCCGCCCCGTAATAAGTCCGAATCACATCCTTCGCCAGCACCGCCGTCTCATGCACGGACAAATAGGCAAAGTCGATCAACTTCCGCCGCCCGTTCGGATTCTCCGGCGTCACCCACGCGAACGTTGCCAGCGGCTCCTTCGCCGCGTCATGCCCCGTATCGGTCGACGCCGCCGCGAACCCATTCTTCACCGCCCCGTCCACCGCCCCCATGCTGATCGTCCCCGCCGTCCCCCCATTGCCCACCATCTCAAACCGCTCGTTCCAATCGGCCGGCAACTTAATCGCAAACCGTGCCTCCGGCCAGATCACCCCGCGCACATCGCAATGCGCCGGCAACTTCTCGGAAGCCGCCACCGCCCGCGCCGAAGCAATCTGAACCTCCTTCCCAAACGCCCGCCCGCCAAGCGCCTCGCACGTCATCACCGGTCCACCGGCCATCACCACACCCGCCAAAAAGCCCAACAAAAATAGCTGTTTCATTCCCTTAAATCACTTCCCGCACCGGCGGCAGCCGGTCCGCAATATTCGCCTTCGTCCGTTTCAACTCCGCCATCGCCCGCGCCCGCATCCGCACCAGCGTCGCCTTGTGCGCCGGCGCCACGGCCAGGTTATTCAGCTCCTCCGGATCCGCGTCCACGTCATAGAGCTCTTCCAAATCCGTAATCAACGGCCGGACGTATTTCAAGTTCTTATCCCGGATCATCACGTAATAAGGCACCTGCTCATGCATCGCCTTCTTCCCATCCAGGTCCGGCAAAATATCGGAGCCAAACTTCTGCCCCGTCGCCGCCATCAGCATCGTGTGCGGCCACGGCGCCTTCGGGTTCTTCAACAACGGCGACAAGTCGTGCCCATGAATCTCCCACGGCGGCGTCACCCCCGTGAACTTGAAGATCGTCGCCGGAATATCCACCCCGCTCACCGGCACATCGCAAACCGCCCCAGCCGCCACCTTCCCCGGCATCGAGAAGATCAACGGCGATCGCACATTCGCGTCATACGCGGCCACCTTCACGCCCCGGAACCCATGCTGCCCAAACGCCAGCCCCTGATCCGAAGTGAAGATGACCAGCGTGTTCTTCACCTGCCCCGTCTCTTCCAACGCCGCCATCACGCGCCCCACGCCCTCGTCAATCGCAAACACCCCCTGGTGATACTGCCTAACCCACTCCGTCAGCGTCATCTTCCCCGACACCGGCGTCCCATCCGGGCCCTTCTTCCAAGCCTCAATCTTCTGCGCCCAATCGGGCTTGGTAGCCCGCGGCGGATAGATGTCCTTCGGCGTCTCAAAGTCGATCCCGGCCAATTCCCCCAAATGCCGCTTCGCCGGCTGATACGGACTATGCACGGCCCCATAACAGAGCCACAAATACCAGGGCTTGGCCTTGTCCCGCCCCTCGCCCTTCAAAAACTCAATCGCCCAATCGGTGTACTGATCGGTGGAATAGCGCTTTAAAATCTCCGTCTTCCCGGCATGATAAGTAATCGGTTGGTCGTAGTAATAATTCTGGCTCGTCTCGGTAAACTTCGGCCGGTTCCAAACAATCTGGTAATCCCAGTCCCGCCCAAAACCAGTATCGGTGCCCGTGTGCCACTTGCCGATTTGCCCCGTAAAATAGCCCTTCTGCCGCATAATCTTGGGCCAAAAGGCAACCTTCGCCGGATCATACTCGCACCCCGGATACGGCCCCTCCATCCGCATCGATTCAACGCCATACGAGTGCCGTCCCGTCAGCATCGTCGACCGCGACGGCATGCACCACGACCCGTTATAAGCCGCCAAAAACCGCACACCCTGCTGCGCCAGCCGGTCGATATTCGGCGTCTTCACCCACGGATAGGCTTCCTTGTAACAGCTCAACGTCCGATACGAATGATCATCCGTATAAATGAAAAGGACATTC
>CANIVU010000098.1 GCA_947470805.1 Acidobacteriota bacterium
AGCATCGACCAGATCGCCGTACCGCACAACGCGGCCACGAAAGACAAGAACACGTCCATGTACTGCAACGCCGTGTCGCCGCTGCCGGTGCGGTGGTAGGTCGCCGCCTCCGCGCTGACATGAAACAACCGCGTTGCCACCATCGGCGCAACCGGCTTCCAGATAGGCGACAGCCACAGCACCCAATACAAACAAAAAAACCGGAATGCAATCCGGTGCAAACAACTCCACGGGGGAAATCCCGGAGTTACTATCTCATCGGCATTGTCAGTCACAGTGCGGCAAGTCTATCATGACCGTACCTAACCGGCGTCACCGGTTAAACGGATACTCCTGCACCCAATGAAACCCCCGCGTGCGCAGCAGCAGCGTCTCGTCAATCCGGCGCAGGCGAATGGTCGTCTCCTTTCCCCCCACCGCCCAGGTCAACAGCAGCACGTTGCCGTCCTGTAGGCTCCATCGGAACGAATTGCCGTTCTTCACTTTGAACATCTGCTTTGCCACGTCGTAGTCAACCTCGTAGTAACCCAATCGCCCATCGCGCTGCCGGATGGTAAAGCTGTCCGGTGTGTCGAACGCCACGCGGTGCCAGCCGTTTGGCGTCTCACTCTCCACAGCGTACAGTCCGTAAAGGGGCGGACGCGGTTTGGGCGGCGCATACTTCTTGTACGCACCCACGCCGTTGGAGAACACCCCCAGCACAACCACGAGCGCCCAGACACCGCGCGACGCCCAAAGCGGCCAACCGGTCCTGAACGCCGGGAACCGAAAATCCGCTGGCTCAGCCGTGCGGTTCAGCAGAAACACATTCACTAGGCGATGAAAGTCGGGAGCCAACAGAAATGCCGACATCAGAAGGTAGTGCGTCGAATGGAGCTTTACCGGAATGTCGTAACAGTAGTTGAGCGCGACAACATTCGTCATGACCCCAAAGGTCACCAGCGCGCCCAACGCCGTTGTTCTTCGAAAGAAGAGTAATACGCCCCCGGTTACCTCCGCCACGCCGCTGAAAACTGTGTAAGCAGCGGATGCTCCCATGAAACTCCAAACAACACCCATCGGGGAAAAGGTGCCGTACTCCTGTCCCAGCCGGCTCAGCGAGTTCTCGGGAAACTGCAGCAGGAATACCTTCGAATAGCCATAGCCCATCAACATCCCCGCCAAAAAATAGCGGATCAACAGCCGCAACCAGCTATGCAGCATCACATACTGATCGCGCCGCCGGTCCAGCACCGACCAAATCGCCGTTCCGCACAACGCAGCTACGAAGGACAGAAACACGTGAACATAGTTCAGCGTCGTATCGCCGCTGCCGGTTTGCCTGTAGGTAGCCGCCTCCGCGCTGGCATGAAACAGCCGGGTAGCCACAAAAGGCGCAACCGGTTTCCAGATAGGGGATAGCCACAACACCCAGTACAAACAGAAGAACCGGAACACGATCCGGTGCAACAAACTCCACGGGGGAAAACCGGTAGTTACTATCTCATCAGTACTGTCGGCCATGGTGCGGCGAGTCTATCATGACCGCCCCTGGCAAAAGAAGTAACTACTTAGCCGCCGGCGCGATCCCCAGATCCTTCTTCAACTGCGCCACAATCTTCCGCGCCTGCCCCACCATCTCCTTCGTCGCGCTGTTCTTCGGCTGCCGGTTCATAGACCACAACAAGTTCTGCGACTTCCGCTCCACCAGGAAAATCGTCCCCTTCCCGCGCCCCATCGTCGACCCGCCCACCCGCTGCATCGGCGATTGCGTCAACCCGCCCTCTTCCTTCTTCGTTTCCTTCTCTTCCTTCTTCACTTCCGGCTTCGGCGGCGGCGGGTACAACTCGGCGAACTTCTTCTCAAATCCCTCGCCCAACGAATCGGTGAAGACCGCATCCGCCTTCTGCGGGTCCGTTGTCACCGAATACACCCCGCTCTTGGTCAACTCGCTGGCCAACAACTGGTCCAGCCCGCTACCCATCCGCAGAATGTAGACGGACTTCACGCTCCGTGCCTCCGGATCCATCGCCAAAAGCGCCGACACGGCAAACACGAACAGAAGGAATGCTTTTCTCACACCCTCATCATACCCATACTGGAAGTAGGCAATCGATATGTGGACCCGCCGTCAGTTCCTCGCCGCCACCGCCGCGCCGCTCTCCGCCCAGACCGCTCCTCCCAACCTCGTCATCTTCCTCGCCGACGATCTTGGCTGGCGCGACGTCGGCTTCCACGGTGGCCGCACCGCCACGCCGAACATCGATCGCATCGCCAAAGAAGGCGTCGAACTCGCCCGCTGCTACGCCTTCCCCTTCTGTTCCCCCACCCGCGCCGCCCTCCTCACTGGCCGCATGCCCATCCGCTATGGCATGGTCTACACCGTCATCCGCCCCTGGTCGCCCTACGGCCTCCCCGTCGATGAACATCTATTCCCGGAAACCTTGAAATCCGCCGGCTACCAAACCGCCTGTATCGGGAAATGGCACCTCGGTCACGCCCACCGCCGCCTGCTCCCCAACGCCCGTGGTTTCGACCACTTCTACGGTCACGTCAATGCCGATATCCACTACTTCACCCACCTCCACATGGGCGGCCTGGATTGGCAGCGCAACGGCAAGAGTGTCGATGAAGAAGGCTACTCCACCAACCTCCTCGCCAACGAAGCCAGCAACTGGCTCCGCCAGCGAGACAAATCCCGGCCATTCTTCCTCTACCTGCCCTTCAACGCGATTCATGCCCCGCTCTCCGCGCCCGACGAAGTGATGGTCAAACATCGCCAAATGGAACACCCCAAGCTCCGAATGCTTGCCGGCGCCATCGATGCCATGGACACGGCCATCGGCCAAGTCCTCGCCACCCTCGACCAGGAGTCGTTAACGAACAACACTATCGTCCTGTTCCTCAGCGATAACGGCGGTGCCCCCGCCCAAGGCAGCGAAAACACCCCCCTCCGCGGCGGCAAAGGAACGACCTACGAAGGCGGCATCCACGTGCCCGCCGCCATCCGCTACCCCGGCCGCCTCCCCGCCGGAACCAAGTCGCAGCAAGTCATCACCGTCACCGATCTCTTCCCAACCCTCGCCGCGGCCCTCAACCTATCCCCCCAAGGCAAAAAACCGCTCGACGGCCAAAACCTCTGGCCGCAAATCACCGAAGGCAAGACGGTACCCCGCGAGCCCCTCTTCTTCGCCGTCAAGTCCAACGAACGAGCCGACTTCCGCTACGCCGTCCTCCACGGCGACTGGAAGCTGATCCGAACAATAGAAGAAGGTCGCCCCGGCCACGCCGAGTACCTCTTCAACGTGCCCATCGACCCCTCCGAAGCCAAAGACGTCCGCGACGCCAACCCAGCCAAAGCCCACGATCTCGCCCAGGCCCTCGACCAATGGCTAACCCTCCACCCCGACGGCGACATCCAATCCAGCACCCGCCCCCACCCCGGCTGGATCCCCCCAAAAGACTACACCCTAGCCGTCCGCCCCGACTAGGATTCCCCTGGGAGCCGTGCTACCGGAAATGCCCGAGATCGAGGAATCCCCCGATCCCGCCCCGAACGCCCACCCACCCTAAGATTCTCCCTGGTACCGTGACACCGGGGAACTCCGTGATCTAGCAATCGCCCGAGCCTGCGCGAGCAATCCACGCCACCCCCGGATTCCCCTGGGAGCCGTGCTACCGGAAAAGCCCGAGATTGAGGAATCCCCCGATCCCGCCCCGCACGCCCACCCTCCCTAAGATTCCCCCTGGTACCGTGACACCGGGGAACTCCGTGATTTAGGAATCGCCCGAGCTTGCGCGAGCAATCCACGTCACCCCCAGAATCCCCTGGGAGCCGTGCTACCGGAAATGCCCGAGATCGAGGAATCCCCCGATCCCGCCCCGAACGCCCACCCACCCTAAGATTCCCCCTGGTACCGTGACACCGGGGAACTCCGTGATCTAGGAATCGCCCGAGCCTGCGCGGACCGACGTATCTAGCTACAATGACAACTTGTACAAGGATCTCCGCATTACGGTGATCATCCCCTGCCTGAACGAGGAACAGGGGATTGAAAAAGTGCTCCGTCGCATGCCCCCGTTCGTCGATGACGTCATCGTTGTCGACAATGGCTCCACCGACCGCACCGCCGATGTCGCACAATCGTACGGCGCCCGCGTCATCCGCGAAAACGTACGCGGCTACGGTCGCGCCTACAAACGCGGGTTTGCCGACGCCACCGGCGACGTCATCATCACCCTCGATGGCGACCACAGCTACCCGCCCGACGCCATCTCCTACCTCCTCGAAGCCTACCTCCACCTTCAAGTGGACTTCCTCAACGCCTCCCGCTTCCCCGTTCGCGATAGCGAAGCGATGAGTTTTAAGCACAAATTTGGCAATTTTGTGCTCTCCCTGGCCATGAGTTTGCTCTACTTCCGTTGGGTCCGGGACTCCCAGTCCGGCATGTGGGTCTTCAAACGGTCCATCCTCGATGGCTTCAATCTGGAGAGCGATGGCATGGCCTTCAGCGAGGAAATCAAGATCGAAGCTCTCCGCAGTTCAAACGTTCGTTTTGCGGAGCTGTCCATTTTATACACCTCAAGACTGGGTGAAATTAAGCTAAATCCGTGGCGAGATGGCTTCTTTAACCTCTATTTTCTCGTCAAAAAACGGTTCTCCGCGCGCCGCAGGTAGCTCCTCCCATGCCCCAGGTGACGGCAATCCTCCCCACGTACGGTCACCCCGAACTGACCCTTTCGGCCGTCACCCGCCTCCGCGAGCAGTCCGCCCCACCCGCCGAAATCATCGTTGTTGACGACGGCGCCGCCGAACCCTTCGTCCCTCCCCCCGGCGTCCGCCTGCTCCGGCACGACTCAAATCGGGGCTTTGCGGCGGCTGTGAACACCGGAGTCCGGGCCGCGGAAACCGAACTCGTCGCGATTCTCAACAACGATGTCACCCTCGCCCGGGACTGGATGGACCGCCTGACATCGGTAATTTCTTCGCAACGCGTTGATTTCGCTTGCGGAAAACTTTACCGCCCGGATGGCCTCATCGATGGCACGTTCGACCTCATCTGCCGCGGCGGCCTCGCCTGGCGCGCCGGCAACGGCCGTCCCGATGGCCCTCTCTGGTCCGCTCCCCAACCCATTCTGTTTACATCGTACACAGCTGTGATCGCCAAGCGGGAAACGGTCGTGCTCGACGAAACCTACCACTCCTACTATGAAGACGTGGAGTGGAGCCTCCGCGCCGTCATTGATCACAAAACGGGCTACTTCGACCCCTCCGCCACCGGCGTCCACACCGGCAGCGCCACCGCCGGCGCCTGGAGCGCCTACTCCACTCGCCAACTCCTCCGAAACCACCGACGCCTGGCGCACCAATATCTACTGCCCGAATACCAGCGGGAATACCAGATCGCCCGCACCCTCCTCCGCGCGCACTGCCTGAACCACGGCCAGTGGCCCGACGTCCCCAACGAATCCATCGAACCTAAGTCCATTAATCGCAACCGCTTAGCCGAGATACTCTCCGCCTCCGAAAATCAACTCCGCCAACTCCAAACCGACTCCACCCCCGATCGCCTCTGGCGCTGGTACTTCCGCCTAACCGCATGACCCCGCCCACCGCCCTCTTCGTCACCTACAACTCGGCGGAGTTCATCGGACCGGCGGTCGAATCCTGCCTGCGGCAACACTTGCCAGTCGTGGTGGTCGATAATGCTTCCACCGATGGCACCCGCGCCGCCATCCCGGCGGATCCCACTGTCCGCCTCATCGCCAATGCGACGAACCTCGGCTTCGCCGGAGCGGTCAATCAAGCTGTCCGGGAGCATCCGGCCGAACTCTATCTTTTACTCAATCCGGACATCGAACTCCGGAATTCCATAGGGCCATTAGTCGACGCACTCGGTGAAAATCGACACAATGCCGCCACCGCTCTGCTGACCAATCCCGACGGCTCCCCACAGAAAGGCTTTAGTTTCCGTCGTTTACCCACCATGGCCGCATTGGCCTTGGAAGTGCTTGGGATAAATCGAATCTGGCCGGGTAATCCGGTCAACCGGTGGTACCGCTGTCTGGACGTCGATCCGCTGCAAGCACAGGTGGTCGAACAGCCGGCGGGAGCGTGTTTCCTGTTCCGCCGTGTTGATTGGGAGCGCCTGGGTGGGTTCGACGAAGGGTTCTATCCGGTCTGGTTTGAAGATGTCGATTTTTGCCAGCGCCTGTCTGCGGCAGGTGGAACAATCTGGTTTTGTCCTTCAGTACACGTAGTACATTTTGGTGGGCATTCTGTTCAAAAGATTGAGCTTGGATGCCGTCAAAGGGTCTGGTATGGTAGTCTGCTTAGGTACGCTGCGAAGCATTTTAGCCCCTTGTCGAGGCGGATTCTAGCGGTAACTGTAGCGCTGGCAATTGTTCCCCGGATCATGATTAGCAGGGCTGGGGAATCAGTTCGATCAAAAATTCTATCCATCAAATACATCTGGAGATTGGCATGGAGATGCTTCCAGACCGGCGGTTCGACGGAGGATACGCCGGGTGGGAAGCACGACAAACCAGAACAACCGTAACGGGAACTTTCTGGCCGTGTTCGATCTTACAACTCATTCATGTCCCAACTCGATTTTGTCTCCGTCACTCTGGTGACCTACAACAGCGGGCGCTTCATTAAGAAGTGCCTGGAATCGGTGCTGGCGCAAAAATATCCGGATCTTGAACTGATCGTAATCGACAATGCTTCGACCGATGGGACCGTTGACATCCTGGAGCAGTTCGACGGACGCTGCCGCATCGTTTACAACGACGAAAACTGTGGGTTTGCCGCCGCGCAAAACCAGGCCATCGCCATGTCCCGCGGCGAATGGGTGCTGACTCTCAATCCCGACGTCCTCTTGATGCCGGGCTTCATCCAGCAACTCGTCGAAGCCGGTCAGCTCCACCCCCGCATCGGCGCGGTGTGCGGCAAGCTGCTGACCATCAAGTCCACCTTCGAGCTGCCCGATAAAGCCGTCATCGACTCCACCGGCATGTACTTCACCCCCATGTTGCGCCACTTGGACCGTGGCAGCCAGCAGCCGGACGGCGGGGAATACTCGAATTTCGAATACGTGTTTGGCGCTACCGCGGCCGCCGCGCTCTACCGCCGCGAGATGATCGACGACGTCGCCTTGAACGGCGAGTTCTTCGACAACGACTTTTTCGTCTACCGCGAAGACGCCGACGTGGCCTGGCGGCATCAGCTGCTCGGTTGGCGTTGTCTCTACACCCCGTACGCCCGCGCCTATCATGTTCGCAACGTACTACCCGGTAATCGTCGCGCGCTGCCGCCGGAAATCAACATGCACTCGGTGAAGAACCGCTTCCTGATGCGCATCAAGAACATGACCTGGGACTTGTACCGCCGGAACTGGTTCTCCATCACCTCGCGGGATCTGGTCGTCATCGGCGCCTGCATCGTTCGGGAGCATAGCTCGCTGAAGGCATTCTGGAAGGTGGCTCTCTCCTGGAGCAGCGTTCGCGAAAAGCGCGCGGAGATCATGCGCCGCCGCAAAGTCACCGACGAGTACATGGCCTCGTGGTTCCATGCGCAACCGGTCAGCCGGCCCGCGCCGAAGCCATCGCCCCGTGTGCTGGCAAGGCTGAAGGCCGCCCGCGGCTAAGTTTCCATGCGCATTGCCATTCTGGGCACGCGCGGAATCCCGGCCCGCTACGGCGGTTTTGAGACTTTCGCGGAAGAGTTGGGCAAACGGCTGGCCGAGCGCGGTCACGACGTCACCATCTACTGCCGCGAACGCCACCCCAACCCTAGCTATCTAGGTGTCCGGCTCGTCTACCTGCCCACCATCCGGCACAAGTACGCCGACACGCTGGCGCACACGGCAATTTCCACCGTGCACGCCGTCACCCAGGGTTACGAAATGATCCTGTGCTGCAACGCCGCCAACGCCATCTTCTGCTGGCTGCCCCGGTTGTTTGGTACACCCGTCGCCCTGAACGTCGATGGCCTGGAGCGGAACCGCAAGAAGTGGAACAAGCTGGCGAAGGCCTGGTATCTCCTCTCCGAACGCCTATCCACGTTCTGCCCGACCCACGCCGTCTCCGACGCCGTCGCCATCAAGGCCTATTACAAAGAGCGCTACCACTGCGAAACCACCTTCATCTCCTACGGCGCCGAGCAGGGCAAGCTGGCCACAAAGGTGGTCCTGGACGAACTCGGCCTGGAGCCGCTCCGCTACTTCCTCTACGTCTCCCGTTGGGAACCGGAAAACAACGCTCTGCTCGTCCGCCAGTCCTTTGAGCAAGTGGAAACCTCCCTCCGCCTGGCTCTGATCGGGGACGCCCCCTATGCGCCGGAGTACATCGCCCGCGTCCGCGATACGAAAGACACGCGCATCGCCATGCCGGGTTACGTCTTCGGCCAGGGGTACAAGGAGCTTGGCTCCCATTGTTTCGCCTATATCCACGCTACCGAAGTCGGCGGCACTCACCCGGCGCTGATCGAAGCCATGGGACGCGGCGCCCTCGTTCTTTATCTGAATACCATTGAAAACAGGGAGGTTGCTGGCGATTGCGGGCTCGCTTTCACGGCGGAAACTCTACCCGCCGTCCTCCGCCAAGCCATCGACCTGCCGGCCGACGAACGCGCCCGCCTGCAGAATGCCGCCATGGCCCGCGTACAGGACCGCTACAGCTGGGACGCCATCACAACACAATACGAACGACTGTTTGAAACCCTGCGGGGTTAAGTAGTGATCGGTCCTCATCGGTGGCATTAGGAGCGGTGCTCGGACCGCAAGCCGCCTCGGATCCCAACACTCGTTCATTCTAAATCAAACGAATGAATGAAAAATGCGCCGGTAGACCCCGAATGGGTCCCACCGGCGCTGTCGGCTCTGACAATTTGTTCGCTCTAGATCTTCAACCCGGAAGGACCCAGCGGACCGAGAACGAATACCTTCGGAACGTAAGACAACGCACCCGGACCCGTCTGGGTGAACGAATACGTTCCCACAGCCGAGGATCCAGGCGGCATGCTGATTCCCACCTGCTTGTAGTAGCTACCTGCCGGCGCGACGCAGCTGGTGACCCCTGTCGGGCCGCTCACTGCGAAGACACTTGACCCGGTCAACCCGGCAAACACCAGTTCCACGTACTCAAGCGTCCGGCCGGTGTTGTTGGTGATGGAAATCTGTTGCGTGGTAACGCCGGTTACCCGGTTCAACCGCGCCCCGCCAACCGTAATCGCCATCTGCGCTGTCACGTCCTCCGCGGTATTGGAAAGGAAGTTGGCCGTGATCGATTTCGCTCCCGTCACATCCAGCAGGAAAGGATTCGAAGTCCCGGTGGCGTCACCAGACCACTGGTCGAACTTCCAGCAAGCCGAAGCCGGGTTGGCCGTGAACATAGTCGGCCCCGCGTAGCCGCCAGTTCCAGGCGAGACCGTTCCGGCACCGGCGGGACTGACGTTGGTGGTGACCGTATACAGCGGGTTCACCGTCAGCGTGCCGTTATTGAGCGTCACGTTGTAATTCCCCAGTCGTCCGTTCGGATCGGCCAAAACCGGGGTAATCGGATAGCCGCCGGGCACGCTGGCCGGGTTGGCGGTGGTAGTGTAGCTGGCCGAGATGTTGTCGGCCGGCATGTTGCCCAGGAGGGTTCCGGTCAGTGGCGGATTGGCTTGGCCGAAGAAGCGGCTGGCGCTATTGGCCGTTGCGGATAGCGACGCCTTGGCAATGCTCAGAGTCCCAGTGGCCGGCACGGAATCGTAGCTACCGTCCAGAATCGTCGCTGTTGCGGTGTAAGCACCGGCCGCAGTGGGTGAGGAGGATGGTGTGTAGGTGATCGAACTCGGCAGACCCGAAGGAGACGTAACCGCCGTCGCGGTTTTCGCAGTGCCGTCATATGTATGGCTCAAGCCGGTGAGGGAAATCGTAGCCGGGGGCTTCAACAGCGTTACTAAGCCAGCGCCACTGGTGATGAAGCTCGTCGTGTAAATCCCCGTCCAGGTCCCGGCCGGTTGCTGAAGGGCCAGAACCGCATTGACAGACGGGATCAATGCCGGTGTGTTGCGCATGGTAATCCCGGTGGAACTAAGCGCATACAGCACCATTCCGGAGGTGAAGCTCTGCGTCGAGGGGCCATTGGTGAAGTCCTGCCAAAGATCGTTCGACAGCCGCATGCCCTGAATAGTCCCTTGCAACGCGGCGGCGGTGGGATTGTTGGATGCATTGCGTCCGCCCTGAGCCAAGCCAAAGAGCGCAAGAGCCCGCATGTAGGGGCTGACATTGAGGAACTCTGACCCCAAATTCCGGGCCACAATCGCTTCCAACGTATTGGCGGCATCCGTCAACACCAAGTTATACGTGGTCACCTCGTTCGGCGTCAGCGATAGGTGATTTGCCAGAAGAACCTTGATGGCGTAGGACATGAACGCCGTGGCCGGTGTGTCGTTATACGAGTAGGGATAGTCGATCAGCGATAGACTGCCCTGTCCATCATCCGCCCAGTAGCGAAGCGGAACGCCGCTCAATAGGAACGGATCGTTAAATACGAAAATACGGCGGCGGGAAATCATCCAATCAACGGCGCGCTTCATGCTGGCGAGTACGGCGGGCCGAATGTTCGAATTCGGTACGGCCTCAACGTAAGAACCCAACGCCATAAGGTAGTTCCACGTGAGAGTCTCTTCAAAGTTGTTGGGCGATTCGTACACAAACCGGCCGTCACCACCCTGGCGTCCCAGAATGTGACCAATCATGGCGTCATAGCCGGAACCCGCCAACTGGGTGGAACCGCTTTTGATCGCCTGTCCGAGAAAAAACAAGCCCTGCGCCTTGTGGCAGGAGATGCAACCGTTGGAGTTGCGGAAGGCAATGACATCGTTCAGGATGTAGCTACCGGCGTTGGATCTCGCCGTTGCCAACTGCGACGGCGTCGGCTGCGCCTGCGCCACGCCGGCCGCCACGATGACCACCGCCAGCGCCGGAGCGGCCCGATGCCGCAGCCGCCAGCCGAGTAACAACAACGTCACGCCGCACAGCACAAACGTCGCCGGTTCCGGTGTGGCCTGCGCCCCGAAGTAGTAATTCGCGCTATCGGGAAATGACGCCTGCGTGAAAACACCGGGCGACGAGCTCCAAATGACAAACGTGTTATCGGAGCTGCCCAGCGAAGGCGGATCAAATGCCGGCAATCCGAACTCCATCAGCGGGTTGGATGGATTCGAAAATGACAGCGTCCAGATAATGTCACTGGGGACGACGATGTTGGGGTTGAAGTCAGCCATGACAAATGAATTGGCTGCGGCGTTCACGCTCGTCAGCGTGCCGGAATACAGGTTGGCGCCGGGTAATCCGCCCACGGAACTCCACAAGTCCAACGTCACATCTACGGTGCCGCCAATGCTGGAGGACAGGTTCCAGAACCCTGTCGACGCCACGACCAGGTACCGTGGCGTGTCCGGCGCGAACTGGATCAGATCGCCGCCGGCAAGAAGCGCGTTGGTGGTAAAGCTATCGACGAAACCGGTATCGGTGACGTTGTTCTGATAAATGGCAACTGGCCCGGCGAACAGCGCGGGAAGCGATAACAGTACGAATAAGGAACGTAACACGGATGTCTCCCTGGAAGTTACGCTGCAAATAAAAGAGGCGCAGGTAACTTAGGTAGCGGAGACGATCCGAATCCAGTGACAGACTTTCTACTTAAAAACCTGATTTAGTGTGCCGGCCAGCCGGACACCGGCCTGCAACAGGCGCTGCTTCACGATGGGCATGCTTTTGTAGACGTAGTCATAGCTCAATGGCAGCTCCGGCTTGAAGTCGTAGCAGCGGTCGCGCAATTTGAACGACTCCTCCATCCAGGCCGTATAGCCGGACGCCTGCCAATCCTTCAGTTCCGCCGCCGTGGGATGGTCCAGGAAGCGGGTCCATTCAGTGAAGCTAAGCTTTTCCTGCTCAATCAGCAGGTCGTCCCAAACGGTGTGCAGATTCGTCGCTTCCACGCCGCGGAACCAGTGGACGCTGACGCGGTTGCCGCCCAGGTCGTCCCGCTTGCCGGCGTGCAGCGGCTGGTGCAAATCCCCAATCATATGCACCATGAATTTCAGCGCCTGAATCCGTTCCTCCTTCGGCGCGGCCGGATTACGGAGCGTGGCCTCGAACTTTTTCAGTGCCACGATCACGTCGCCCGCGGGGTTCTTGCTCATCGCCTCATACGTCTCGCCGTCGGGAATGTTGACGTAGTGCCACGGGTCGGCGCGCTTCCACGACGGATCGGAACGGATCTCGTCGGCCCAGTTGGAGACCTCCGCCAGTGAGTCCGGCCCCAGCAGTTCGCGGACCGCTTTGGCGGCTTTGGGCGAAAGATGGTTTTCGGCAATCTGGCCCACAACGCGGTGGCCGGTTTTCCCCCAGCTGAAGGCGAGGGCGGGAACGAGAAGGAGCACAAGAGTGGCTTTGGTCATGGGCTTTGTTCACCACGATAGCGCGATAATCGAGTGAATATGTACCGATCGTGGTTGGAGGTATCGCTGAGCCAGATCGCCAGTAATTTCCGGGCCATCCGGAAGCTGGCCGGGAGCGGCGTGACGGTGATGCCCGTGGTGAAGGCCGACGCCTACCGGCATGGCGCCGTGGAAGTGTCGCGAGTGTTGGAGGAAGCCGGGGCGCGGTGGCTGGCCGTGTCGAACGTGCACGAAGGGATTGCCCTGCGGGAATCCGGAATGACCAGCCGTATCCTGGTGATGGCCGATTTTCTGCCCAGCAGCCGGCCGCTGTTTTTGGACTATGACCTGACGCCGGCCATCCATTCGCTCGAAGGCATCGCCGCCTACGAGCAACTGGCTGCCGCCGCCGGCAAGACAGCGCCGTTCCATTTGAAGATCGACACGGGCATGGGACGCCTGGGCACGCGCGCCTCGGCGTCGGAGATTCTGGACGCGCTCGCCCGGACCCGGGCGGCGCGGCTGGAAGGGCTGATGTCGCACTTCGCCTCGGCGCCGAACTATACGACGTCCCAGACCGATGAGCAGATCGCCACCTTCACCGCCGTCCTGCAGCACCTGCGCAACGCCGGCGTGAACCCAACAATGGTCCACCTGTCCAGCACCGTGCCGCTGGCCTACGGGAGGAAGGAGGCCTGGGGCAACCTGGTGCGGCCCGGCCACGCTATATATGGATACATCTCCCCGGCCAAAGGCGCGTCGTCGCCCTGCCTATTGGAAGTGCATCCAGCGCTCAGCTGGAAGGCTACGGTGCTGGAGGTAAAGGACATCCCGGCCGGCGCGGCCATCGGCTACGGTGGCATCCACACCACCGGCCGCGAAACGCGCATCGCCGTGCTGGGCGTTGGCTATGCCGATGGTTACCCGCACCGGCTGTCGAACAAGGGCAAGGTGCTGTTGCAGGGCCGCGCGGTGCCGGTGCTGGGCGCGGTGTCGATGGACCTCACCACCGTCGATGCCTCGGGCCTGGATGTGAAGCCCGGCGACGCGGCCACGCTCCTCGGCACCGATGGCGACGAATCGATCGACGCGCAGCAGATCGCCAAACTCGCCGGCACCATCTCCTACTCCGTCCTCTGCGGAATCAGTTCCCGGGTGGTCCGGCTGTATGTGTAAGATGAGAGAAGTGAAGTTCGTTCCGCAAATTAGCAACGCACGTCTCGCGATGGCGATTATTATGATCGCCAATTCCGCCTGAGCCTGCCTGCGAACGAACGCAATTTTCAAGGCCTCCGGTGGATCACCTTCCACCGGGGGCTTTTCTCTTTTACGCCAACCAACCCGGAGACAAACTGATGCTACAAACCGTGGAGATACTGCTGGAAAATAAGCCGGGCGCGTTGATGCGCGCCGTCGGGGTGATTACGGCGAAGGGTTCTAATATCGCGTCGCTCACTGTGGCGCCGGATGCGGAGCAGCCCGGGTTGGCGCGGGTGCGGATGGTGGCCGACGTGGAAGAACGGTTGCATGACCGGGTGTTGAAAGAGTTGAACCGGCTGGTGCAGGTGGTGAAGGCGTGGTAACGCTGCAGCAGATCGAAGCCGCCACGGCGCGGATCCGCGGGGAAATCTACGTCTCGCCGTTGGTGCATTCCAAGGCGTTGTCGGCGTTGTCCGGCAACGAGATCTACCTCAAGTTGGACAACCTGCAAATGACGGGTTCGTTCAAGGAGCGCGGCGCGCTGAACCGCATTCTCACATTGACCGATGCCGAAAAAGCCCGCGGCGTGGTGGCCGCCTCCGCCGGCAACCATGGCCAGGCGGTGGCCTATCACGCCACCCGGCGCGGCATTCGCGCGCAGATCTGGATGCCGCGCTATACGCCATTGGTGAAGCTCTCGGCCACGCGCAACTACGGCGGCGATGTGGTGCTGCACGGCAACAGTTATGACGAGGCTTTCGAAGGCGCCATCGCCCAGGACGCCGCGTTCGTCCATGCGTTCGATGATGAAGCTGTCATCGCCGGGCAGGGATCGCTGGGCCTGGAGATGTTGGACCAAAACCCGGAGCTGGACGTGATCGTCACCTCCATCGGCGGCGGCGGTCTGGCCTCCGGCGTGGCCTGCGCGGCGAAGGGGCGGAAGCCATCGATCGAAGTCGTCGGCGTACAGACGTCCCGCCTGCCGTCCATGGTGGCGGCCCTCGCCGAAGGGGCGCCGGTGCGCGTCGCGGCCGGGTCCACACTCGCTGATGGTATCGCCGTGCGCAAAGCCGGCGGCTTCACGCTGCCCATGGTGCGCGAGTATGTCGATAACGTCGTCACCGTGGACGAAGGCGACATCGCCGCCGCCATCCTCTATCTGCTGGAGCGCGAAAAGACGCTGGCCGAAGGCGCCGGGGCCATCGGCGTCGCGGCCGTGCTGCAAGGGCTCACCGGGCACCGCGGGAAGAAGATCTGCGTCATCGTCAGCGGCGGAAATCTGGACGTGACCCTGTTGGCCCGCATCATCGAACAAGGCATGGTGCGCGACGGCCGCCGCCTGCGCGTGCGCGTGACGCTGCCCGATTACCCCGGCGCGCTGGAAGGCCTGGCCGCGCGCATCGCCGCCGCCGGCGCCAACATTGTCGAAACCCTCCACAACCGCGCCCACTACGGCGTCAGCCTCACCGAGACCGCTATCGACATCACCATGGAAACGCGCGGGCGCGAACATGCCACCGAAATCCTGGCCGCCCTTAGCGCAGCCGCCTACGAGTTCACCATGGTGGAATAAATTTCTCCCCCCCGCGACCCCTTTCCAGAAAACCCGCATCCCCAATGACAGGAGGAATCTATGAAGATTCTGAGTCTCGTCATGATGACGGCTGTAGGCGCAACAGCCTGGGCGCAAGGGTGGAAGGTAATCGGGTGGAACGACCTGGGCATGCATTGTGTGGATGGAAAGGATTACTCCATTTATTCCATCCTGCCCCCCTTCAACACCTTCCATGCGCAGGTGGTGAACAGCTCCGGCAAGCTGGTGAAATCCGGCGTCACCCTGACCTATCAGGCGGTAGCCGATTCCACCGGCTCCATCAACAAAACCTCCGTCGGCAAGACCACCTTCTGGCAATTCGCCCAGCCGCTCTACGGCGCCGCGCTTGCGCCTGATAAAGGCCTCGCCGGCTTCGCCATGCCCGGTGCCGCCAATACCCCGCAGCGCATGCGCTTCGATTCCCCCTTCGCCTGGTTCACTGGCGAAGGCGTCCCCATCCTCCCCTATGACGACAAGGGCAAAAAGAACTTCTACCCCATGATGCGCCTCACCGCGCGCAACACGGCCGGCACCGCGCTCGCCTTCACCGACATCGTCCTGCCCGTCTCCGACGAAATGAACTGCCTGGCCTGCCACGCCTCCGGCTCCACCAGCACCGCGCGCCCCGACGCCGGCTGGGCCTTCCTCACCGATCCGGAAAAGGACTACAAGCGCAACGTCCTCCGCCTGCACGATGAGCGCGAAGCCAACAACCCCACCTTCCGCAACGCGCTCGCCAAAGTCGGCCTGAACCTCGCCGGCCTCTCCGCCACCGTCGACGCCGGCCGCCCCGTTCTCTGCGCGTCCTGCCACGGTTCCAACGCCCTCCCCGGCACCGGCATCGCCGGCATCGGCCCGCTCACCAAGGCCATCCACACCCGCCATGCCAACGTCGTCGATCCCACCAACTTCCTCACGCTCGACGCCGCCAACAACCGCTCCGCCTGCTACCGCTGCCACCCCGGCTCGGAAACAAAATGTCTCCGCGGCGCCATGGGCAATGCCACCCAGCCTGACGGCACCATGACCATGCAGTGCCAAAGCTGCCACGGCAACATGAGCGCCGTCGGCGCCTCCAACCGCAACGGCTGGCTGCAGGAGCCCTCCTGCCAGAACTGCCACACCGGCACGGCCGTCAAGAACAACGGGCAAATCCGCTACACCGAAGCCTCCGTTGGCGGCGCCCCGCGCGTCCCCGTGGACCGTACCTTCGCCACCAACGCCAACGTGCCCGTTGCCGGTTCCGATCTGTACCGCTTCTCCAAGGGCCACGGCGGTCTGCAGTGTTCGGCCTGCCACGGCTCCACCCACGCCGAGTTCCCCAGCTCCCATGTGAACGATAACGTCCAGTCCATCAAACTGCAGGGCTACGCCGGCACGGTTGCCGAATGTTCCGCCTGCCACTCCACGGTTCCCTCCACGGTCACCGGCGGCCCCCACGGCCTCCATCCCATCGGCCAGAGCTGGGTCGGCAAACACGGCGATGCCGCCGAAAAGAATGCCGCCCAATGTCAGGCTTGCCACGGTGTCGATTACCGCGGCACCGTCCTATCCGCCACCCGCACCGCGCGCAGCTTCCAAACCGAACGCGGTACGAAAACGTTCGCCAAGGGAACGCAAGTTACCTGCTACCAGTGCCACAACGGCCCTCACGGCGGGTAAAACTTACACAACGCGCCCGGCCAGCTGTTCATGAATCGCTTGCCGGGCGCGTTTCAATCTGCCTTTCACCGCCTCTGCGCTGATGCCTACAACCTCGGCCGTTTCCTCCGTCGTCATGCCCTCCACCGTCCGCAACAGGAACACCATCAACTGCTCCTCCGGCAGGTGCGCCACCGCCGCGTAGAACTGCCGGATCGTCGCGCCGTTTTCCATGCAACGCGCAAGGAAAGCGGTCTCGATATGCGGGTCGATCGAAACCTCCCGCGGCGCCGTTTTATTGGCCCCCCGCCGCTTCATCATGCAAACATTGCGGGCGATCCGGAACGCCCAAGGGCGCAGCCTCGACGGCTCCCGCAACTCGCTGATGTGGTCGTGCAGCTTCAGCAGCGTGTCCTGCACCACCTCCTCGGCGTCTTCCCGCTGCCGGCAAATCAGCAGGCTGTAGTGCAGCAGCCGGCGGCCAAAGGCGATGGCAAATTCCTCAAACGCCGCTGCGTCTCCATTGCGGATGCGCTCGGCCAGCTGGATCTCGCGGGCTTGATCGAGCTTGGACATGACTCATTACAAGATGCAAACGCATCGCCAAAGTGACAACGGCTACGATGGACAGATGCTCAACTGGTTAGTCGCGGGCGTCGGCGATATCGCCACCCGCCGCGTCCTCCCCGCCATCCTCGCCGAATCCCGCTCCCGCCTCCACGCCGTCGTCACCTCCCAACCCGCCAAAGCGCAGGCCTACGGCGTCCCCGGCTACGCCAACTTCAACGACACCCTGGCCGACCCCGCCATCCACGCCGTCTACATCGCCACCCCCGTCGCCCTCCATCACCCCTCCCTCCTGGCCGCCCTGCAAGCTGGCAAACACGTCCTCTGCGAAAAGCCCACGGCCATGAACTACGCCCAGGCGCAGGAGATGGCCGCCGCCTCCGCCGCCCACCCAAATCTCGTCTGCGCCGTCGCCTACTACCGCCGCCGCTACGCCAAGGTCATGGAAGCCAAACGCCTTCTCGATGCCGGCGCCATCGGCCAGCCCGTCCTCGCCGAGTTGAACTGCCATAGCTGGTTCAACCCCACCGACGGCCACCGCTCCTGGCTCGTCGATCCCACCCTCGCCGGCGGCGGCCCGTCTTATGACATCGCCAGCCACCGCATCGATCTGCTCAATTTCTTCCTCGGCACCCCCACCCGCGCCACCGGGTTCCGTTCCAACGCCGTCCACACCTACGCCGTGGAAGATAACGCCACCGTCATCGCGGACTACCCCAACGGCGCCCGTGGAATAGTAGACGTCCGCTGGCACAGCCGTGTCGAACGCGACGCCTGCCGCATCATCGGTACCGACGGCGAGTTAAATCTCGACCCCCTCAACGGCCCCCTCCTCCGCACCCCCACCGGCGATTTGCACCTCCCCGCACCCGAAAACCTGCATTTCCCGCTGATTGCAGACTTCGTCGATGCCGTTTTGGACGGGAAAAAGCCCGCCTGCCCCATCGCCGAGGCGATTTCGACTGATTGGGTGACCAGTCAAATACGATAAGATGAATATGGAAAGGCGCGCCTTTCGTGCGCCTTCGCGCGCCTACATCTCCCCCAAAATAACCACATTCCCATGTCGGACAGCACCAAGATCGACGTCAACAGTTGGCTGGAAGAAGAACTGTACCAGCAGTACCTGCATAACCATTCGTTCGTGGACGCAGCCTGGCAAAGCGAATTTGCCGGCGAAGCGCCGTCGAATGGCGCCGCGGTAGCCACTCCTGTGGCCCCGGTTCCGCCGCCCGCGCCGGCTCCCGCGCCCGCGCCCGCGGCTCCTCCGCCCGTGGCCCCTGCTCCGCCCACTCCTGTTGCCGCGCCCGTCCCGGTCCCGCCGCTGGCGCCCGTTGCACCCCCGACTCCCCCCGCGGCCCCTGCCGCCCCCCAGAATCAGCAAGTGACAAAAACCGAATCCACCGTACAGACCAGCCAACCAGGCTCCAAAGACGTCGACTCTTCCGAACAGCTCGTGCCGTTGCGCGGTACTGCGCTCCGCATCGCCGAGAACATGGTGCTCTCGCTGTCGGTTCCCACCGCCACCAGCCAACGTTCCATCCCCGTCAAGGTGATCGACGAGAATCGCCGCATCATCAACCAGCACCGCACGGTGCTCGGCCTCTCCAAGATCTCCTACACCCACCTCATCGGCTGGGCCATCGTGAAATCTCTGGAGACGGTCCCCTCCCTGAACTCTTCCTACACCGAAAATAATGGCGAAGCGTTCAAGGTGGTGCGCAACCACGTCAATCTCGGCCTCGCCATCGATCTGCCTTCCCGCGACGGCGGCCGTTCGCTCGTCGTGCCCAGCATCAAAAACGCCGGGTCCATGAACTTCGCCGAGTTCCTGAAGTCCTATGACGATCTGGTCGCACGCGGCCGCAAAGGCAAGCTGACGCTCCCGGACTTCCAGGGCACCACCCTTTCGCTCACCAATCCCGGCACCATGGGCACGGTCGGCTCCATCCCGCGCCTCATGCCGGGCCAGGGCTGCATCATCGCCACCGGCGCCATGGACTTCCCGGCTGAATTCATGGGCGTCGCGCCGGAAATGCGCGCCATGCTCGGCCTCGGCAAGGTGATGACGGTCACCTGTACCTACGATCACCGCATCATCCAGGGTGCCGAAAGCGGCGCCTTCCTCGGCAAGCTGCAAGGCCTGCTGCAGGGTGAAGACAACTTCTACGACACCATCTTTACCGACCTGCGCATGCCGCACAAGCCGGTGAAGTGGGAAGCCGATCGCGCCGTTGCCCCGCGCCAGACGGCCATGCGCCAGGTGGAGATCAGCAAAGAATCCAGCATTCTTCAGTTGATCAACGCCTATCGAGTCCGCGGCCACCTCATTGCCGATCTCGATCCACTCGGCGCCGAATCGCACTACCATCCGGAGCTCGATCCGGCCCATTACGGCCTCACCATTTGGGATCTCGACCGTGAATTCGTCACCGGCTCCCTCGGCCAGGAATTGGGCGAAGGCGCCGCGCACATGGTGCTCACGCTCCGCGAAATCCTGGAAACGCTCCGTCAAACCTACTGCGGCAAGATCGGCGCCGAGTACATGTACATCCAGTCGCCGGAGCAGAAAACCTGGCTCCAGCAGCGCATGGAAACCAATAAGTACACGCTGCCCACCGCGGACCGGACCCGCATTCTCGAACGTCTCCACGAAGCCGAAGGCTTTGAATCCTTCCTTGGCACCCGCTTCGTCGGCACCAAGCGCTTCGGTCTGGAAGGTGGCGAATCGGCCATCGCCATCTGTGACGAAATCTGTGAACGCGCCGCCGACGCCGCCGTGCACGAAATCGTCATCGGCATGGCCCACCGCGGCCGCCTGAACGTTCTCACCAACATCATCGGCAAGAAGCCGGAGCAGATTCTCTCCGAATTCGAAGGCAACCCCACCGAGGGCAGCACGCAGGGCTCCGGCGATGTGAAGTACCACTTGGGCGCCACCGGCGTCCGCCGTGCGGTCTCCGCGCGCGAAATCGTCGTCAGCCTCGCGCCCAACCCGTCGCACCTGGAAGCCGTCAATCCGGTTGTCGAAGGCGTTGTCCGTCCCAAGCAGGATCGCCTCGGTGACCTCAAGCGCGAACGCGTCATTCCGTTGTTGATCCACGGCGACGCCGCCTTCGCCGGCCAGGGTGTTGTTGCCGAAACGCTCAACATGTCCCAGCTCGACGGCTACACCACCGGCGGCACCATCCATCTGGTCATCAACAACCAGATCGGCTTCACCACCCGCCCCGACGACAGCCGCAGCTCCATCTACGCCACCGATATCGCCCGCGCCGTCGACGCCCCGGTCTTCCACGTCAACGGGGACGATCCGGAAGCCTGCGCCCACGTCGCCCGCTTCGCCTACGAGTTCCGCCAGCGGTTTAAGAAGGATGTCGTCATCGACATGATCTGCTACCGCCGGCACGGCCACAACGAGGCCGACGATCCCAGCTACACCCAGCCGATCATGTATCGCAAGATCAAGGCGCACCCCAGCGTCGCCACGATCTACTCCGATCGTCTGGTGCGTGAAAAGGTCGTCACGCAGGAAGACGTCGACCGCATTCGAAAAGCCATCAACCTGCGCCTCTCCGACGCCCACGCCCGCGCGCAGCAGAACGCCCAGCAACTGGAATACCAGGAACTGGCCATCGTCGACGAAACGGCCGTGCGCCGCGAAATCCCGCAAACCGCCTCGGATTTCGCCACGCTCCAACGCGTCGTCTCCGGCTCCACGGTCTTCCCGGAAGATTTCCACGTCCATCCCAAGCTGGAAAAGTTCCTCGCCACCCGTCGCAACATCCTCGACGGCGGCACGCTCGATTGGGCAGCCGCCGAAGCCATGGCCTTCGGCAGCCTGGTCCTCGAAGGCACGCCTGTCCGCCTCTCCGGTCAGGACTGTGGCCGCGGCACCTTCAGCCAGCGCCATCTGGTCTTCCACGATTCGGAAACCGGTGCGCCCTACATCCCCATGCAGCATCTCGCCCCCAACCAGGCGAAGTTCGAAGTGTGGGATTCCAGCCTGAGCGAATACGCCGTCATGGGCTTTGAGTTCGGCTACTCGGTGGCCGATCCGTTGAGCCTCGTCATGTGGGAAGGGCAATTTGGCGATTTCGTCAACGGCGCCCAGATCATGATCGATCAGTTCATCTCCTGCTCGTACTCCAAGTGGGGCCAGCCCAGCGGGCTGGTGCTCCTGCTCCCGCACGGCCAGGAAGGCCAAGGTCCGGAACACAGCTCCGCCCGCCTGGAGCGGTTCCTCACCCTCTGCGCCGAAGAGAATATGCAGGTGGTCAACCCCACCACGCCCGCCCAGTATTTCCACCTCCTCCGCCGCCAGATGCACGGTGGCGAGGATCGTCGCGGCATGCGCAAACCGCTCATCGTCATGACGCCCAAGAGCCTGCTCCGGCACCTGAAGGCCACCTCGACGCTGAACGATCTCACCAGCGGCGGTTTCCGCGAAATCATCGGCGACAACAACATGATGGCCGCCGACGAAGTCCGGCGCGTCCTGCTCACCAGCGGCAAGATCTACTACGAACTCGCCGACCAGCGTGAAAAGCTCGCCGCCCAGAACGTCGCCCTCATCCGACTCGAACAGTACTACCCGTTCCCCAAGGCGGAACTGCAGGACGTCCTCATGCGCTACCCGGTCACCGCCGAAGTCTGCTGGGTCCAGGAAGAACCGCAAAACATGGGCGCCTGGCGCTTCGTTCGCGAACATATCCAGCCCATTCTCGACCCCGCACGCCGCACGCTCCGCTACATCGGCCGCGCCGAATCGGCCAGCCCGGCGCCCGGCTCGCTCAAGCGCCACCAGGCCGAACAGCACGAGATCCTCATGGAGTCGTTCAGCAACGACCCCACGCCCCGCGCCAAAACCCGCCTCGTGGTTCGGCGCAAACGCTAACTACCACTTCCCGCCGGCCAGCTCCTTTACCTCTTTTTCGGTGAGCGGCCGGCGGAACGTTGCAATATCGTCCATCAGCCCCGTGTAGTTGATGCCCAGCCGGATGGTCGTATTCACCTTGTCCCAGTCGAAGATCTCTTTGATCCCGGTCTTCGTCCCCTGCGACTGGCCATTAACATATAGCGTTGCCGTCCCCGCCCCTTCGCCCAAGCCGGAATAAACAATCGCCACGTGCGTCCAAGCGTCACGCGTAAACGGCGGCTTGTTCACCACCACCAGCCGATTATTGAAGTCCGGGTTCTTGTCGCTCTCCGCATTAGTCGGATTCCACGCCTTCAGCGCCCCGAAGACACCCAGCCGGAAGTGCCGCGGTTTATCGTCTTTCGTAAAATCCACCCAAATGGCCGAGTTGTTATAGGCCTTGTCCGTCAATTGCAACGGGTCACAGAACCCCGGCGCCAAGTCCTGGTCCGGATCCAGCTTCAGCCAGAAGCTCAGCGTGCCCGACTGCAGGCCCACATTCCCATGCGCCTTGAAGTATACCGCCTTCGTGTTCTTCACCGGAAACTTCAACGCCCCGCCCTTCCGCCCGCCACTGGTCACCCACTCCACGCCCGACCCCTCCAGCCCCGGCACCGGCTTGTCCTTATAGGTAGCCGCGCTGTAGAGGTTCTTGTCCCCAACGCCGGTCTGCGCCGCCGTCCCCCCGTCAAAGGTAGCCCGGAACAGTACCTCCTTCTTCCAATTCGCGGCGCACAGGCCCGTCATGAACAACGAAAAAAGCAACAAAAAGCGCATAAAGCTACTATACAGCCCAGACAAATCCTGGGTGACTGTCACCCAGGATTTGTCCGATCCCTCCCGCGCGTGTCGCACTGCGTCATAATCGCAGTCAGCATGCTACGCCGCATCCTTCTCACCGCCCTGCTCGCCCTCCCCGCCCTCGCCGCCGACATCACCGGCAAATGGAATGTCGCCGTCGACCTCGGTGGCCAAAGCGGAACCCCCAAGTTCACCTTCGAACAAAAAGGCGAAACCCTCACCGGCACCTACTCCGGCCAGCTCGGCGAATCCAAACTCACCGGCACCGTCAAAGGCGACGATGTCAGCTTCCAGTTCGAAACCTCCGGCATCAAGGTCACCTACATCGGCAAAGTCACCAGCCCCACCACCATGAAGGGCCAGGCCGATTACGGCGGCCAGGCCGAGGGCACCTGGACCGCCAAAAAAGATTAAACGGTCACCTTCTCCGCCTTCGCCAAATACGCCGGGTCGAACGCAATCCCCAGCCCCGGCGCCGTCGGCACCGCCACCGTCCCATTCCGGATCTTGAACTCCGGCGTGTACCAGCTCTCCCGCTTCTCATCGCCCCGGTGCGGGAACTCCATGAACCCGCCAATGTTCTCCACCGCCGAAGCAAACTGCACAATATTCACCGCCGACGCCCCCGTCTGCGTATTGTGCGGCACAATCGGCAGCCCGAACTTCTTCGCCATCCGCGCCACCCGCAGCGCCCGCACAAACCCGCCGTTGTAATTCAAATCCGGCTGCACAATCCGGACTACCTTGTTCTCCATCATCCACAGGAACCGCCACAAACTCGAATCCTGCTCCCCCGCCGCCACCTTCTGCGTCTCGCCCAACTCCTCCCACGGGCACGGCTCCTCAAAGAAATTCACCCCCAACCCCTCCAACATCCGCCCCACCTCAATCGCCTTCTCGGCGTTATAGGACCCATTCGCATCGGCGTTGATAATCACCCCATCCCCCATCCGCTTCCGCGCCAGCTTCATCATCGTCTCCGTCCGCCCCGGATAGGCGTCCAGGTTCCGGCTCATCCGCCCGCCAATCTTAAACTTCACCGCCTTCGCCCGGGTTTCCGCAAGCCCTCGCACATACAAATCCACCTCCTCCTCCGCCGTCGTCTCCCGCCCCGACCCCGACAAATACACCGGAATCTCCTTCCGGATCACCCCGCCCAGCAACTCTCCCACCGGCACCTTCGCCGTCTTCCCCAGCAAATCAAAAATCGCCTGCTCCACGTAAGCCACCGGGCACCAGAACGCCTGCCCCGCCAGCTTGTAGTTCTTCGTATAGACCTCGTCCACCAACGTCTCAATCTCACGCGCGTCCCGGCCAATAAACACCGGCGCCACCCGCCGCAGCAGAATGGCAATGTAATCCTCCATCTGCTTCGTCCGGCATATCCCCTTCGCCCCGTCCGTCGACGTCACCTCCAGGAAGTAGTTCGCTCCCACTCGCAACAGCTCAATCGACCGGATCTTCACCGGCGCCTTCACCTTCCCCGGAATCCCCAAGAACGGTTCTTCATACCAAGGAATCACCCGCTTTTCCTGTCCAGCAACCAGGCCCGCGGCGCCCGCGGAAAACAGCAATTGACGGCGTGAAATCGACATGTGACTCCCAAAGTAAACGGAATTTGAACAAAAAGCCGTCGTTGTCATCACTCTGTAACAGAACCATAACAGCGTCGAAACGAAGCGTTGCTACGTTCGTAGGTGAATGCGAAACCTGTTATTCACACTCGCCCTGGCCACTGTGGCGTTCGCCCAGGACCAAGGCCGCTTTACCGGCATCGTTGCCGATACCACCGGCGCCGTCATCCCCGGCGCATCCATCCGCGTCAAGAATGAAAAAACCGGTGCCGAACGCACCGTCAAGTCGTCCGATACCGGCGTCTTCTTCGTCACCAATCTCAGCCCCGCAACCTACTCCATCGTCGCCACCAGCACCGGCCTGAACGACGCCGTTTATAAGGAAGTCAACCTCGCCCTCGGCCAGGAACGCACCATCAACATCATCATGCAGCCCACCTCGGTGGCCACCGAAATCACCGTGTCCGGCGGCGAACTCGCCGTCGTCGATACCAGCTCGGCCTCCGTCGGCGCCAACGTCAACGCGCGCGAAGTCTCGCAGATGCCCATCAATGGCCGCCAGGTCTCGCAGCTCTACCTCCTCGCCCCCGGCGCCCAAACCTCCGGCGGCGGATCGTTCGATAACATCCGCTTCTCCGGCCGCTCCAATCAGCAAAACGCCGTCCGCTTCGACGGTGTCGAAGCCTCCGCCATCATCGACGCCTCCCCCGGCAACCTGAACGGCCAAACCTCCTCCGCCTTCCGCCTCCAGGCCAGCCTGGAAACGGTCCAGGAGTTCCGCGTCGAATCGTCGAACTACCCCGCCGAATACGGCACCGGTACCGGCGGCCAGATCTCCATCGTTACCAAGTCCGGTGGCAACCAGTTCCACGGCAGCATCTTCGAATACATGCGCAACGATGCCTTCGACGCCCGTAACTTCTTCGACGGCAATAACAAGTCCCCCCTCCGCCTCAACCAGTTCGGCGGCTCCATCGGCGGCAAAATCATCAAGGACAAGCTCTTCTTCTTCGGCCACTACGAAGGCCTGCGCCAGCGCGCCGGCTTCCCCCTCGTCGGCCAAACCCCCTCCGCCGCCGTTCGCAACCTCCCCGTCTGCGTCGCCGGCTCCTCCGCCCGCTGTATCGATGCCACCATCAAGCCCCTCCTGGGCGCCTTCCCCGTCGGCAACTACGGCTCCACCACCAACCCCGATTTCGACGTCGCCCGCCTCGACGGCCGCGCCATCGTCAACGAAAACTCCGGCTCCGTCCGCATTGATTACCGCCTCAGCGAAAAGGACCAGGTCTACTTCCGCTGGTTCCGTGATGACGGCAACTCCACCGCGCCCTTCGACGTCTCCGGCTCGGCCTTTGAACAGAAAGCCGTCGCCCAGAACGGCGTCCTGAACTGGCAGCGCATCATCACGCCGACCGTCATCAACGAAGCCAAAATCGGCTACAACGGTCCCAAGACCCGCACCAACGGCGTCGCTCCCACCGTCCCAGGTGTCGATCTCTCCGGCGTCACCCTCAACATCACCGGCGCCAACGTCCTCGTCGGCATCGGTGGCCAGGGCGCCAGCGCCGGTATCTCCATCCCCTCCGGCCAGGTTCGCGCCAGCTCCGCCACCAACGGCCGCGGCCAGCCCTATACGAACTACTCCCTCTCCTACGTCGATAACTTGACCTGGATCAAGGGCGCCCACAACATCAAGTTCGGCGGCGAATTCCGCCAGGTCCGCCTCTATACGGACCGCCTCGGCGGCGTCACCTACGCCTTCTCGAACCTCAACGCCTTCCTCGCCAACACCCCGTCCATCTCGGTGCTCGGTGATCTCAGCGCCCCCAGCCCCTTCAACAACGGCGCCACCGGCAACCGCTTCGGCAAAACCGAAATGTTCTCCGCCTACGCCCAGGACGAGTTCAAACTGAAGTCCAACATCACGTTGACCTACGGCCTGCGCTACGAATACTACACCCCCATGCGCGAAGACCGGAACCTGGTGGTGCTCTACAACATCGTCACCGGCGGGCTCGACGCTCCCGGCAGCCGGTCGTTCTACCAGTCCAGCAAAACCGCCTTCGGCCCCCGCCTAGGTCTCAGCTGGGCGCCGTCCAAGCTGAACAACAAAACCACCCTCCGCATCGGCGCCGGCTACTACTACGGCCCCGGCCAGGGTGAGGATCTCATCCAGCCCATCGAAAGCGATCGCGTCTCCACCACCACCACCGGGCGCTTCCCGGTCGACGCCCTCACCGTCGTCAAGAACTTCAACATCAACACCGCCACCGGCATCGGCGTCCGCGCCTATGCCCCCGGCTACAAGGTGCCGGAACGCATCCTCTCCTACACCGCCTCCCTCCAGCAGCAGGTCTGGGGCGGCGCCATCCTCCAGCTCGCCTACGTCGGCAGCCAGGGTCGCAACCTCTTCCTCCGCTCCATCGCCAATAAGGTCACCGGCGTGGTCATGAACCCCACCACCGGCGTCGGCACCGTCACCCGCGAGTTCGGCACCCGCTTCGGTGAAATCGACTACAAAACCACCGGCGGCAACGACAACTACAACTCGCTGCAGACAACACTGAACCGCCGCTTCTCCCGCGGCCTCACCCTCGGCGCCCAGTGGACCTACGGCCACTCCATCGGCAACACCGCTGGTTCCAATGAAGCCAACACCGCCATGAACCCCTACAACTTCGGTATGGATCACGGCAACAACGCCTTCGACGTGCGCCACAGCGCCAACGTCAGCGCCATGTACGAACTGCCCTTCGCCCGGAACAACAAGTACCTCGGCGGCTGGCAGCTCGGTGGCATCATGAACGGCCGCACCGGCCTCCCGATGGATATCCGCATCACCCGGCCCGACGTCGTCTACCGCGATACCCGCAACAACAACATTGTCAACGCCCCCATCCTCGCCAACGGCGCCGTCGTCACCGTCCCCGTCGTAAATGTGCCCGGCGGCGGCAACTCCCGCGACGTCCGCGTCCCCGACGTGGTCGCCGGCGTCAACCCCTTCTTGCAGAGCAGCGATCGCCGCTACGTCGTCAACCCGGCGGCCTTCTCCACCCCGGCCCCCGGTACCTTCGGCAACCTCGGCCGCGGCGCGCTCCACGGTCCGGGCCTGACGCAGTTCGATCTCACGCTCCACAAGAAGTTCACCTTCAAAGAGCGCATCACTTCCGAGTTCCGCTTTGAAGCCTACAACCTCTTCAACCGCGCCAACTTCGCCAACCCGATCGTGCGCCTGAACAACGTCCTCGGCACCGGAACGAACCAGCTCCAACCCGGCCAGGCCTACAACGCCACCACCGGCGGCTCCTTCGGAACCGTGCTCCAGACGGTGGAATCCGCCGTCGGCCTAGGCGCCCAGCGCCAAATCCAACTCTCGCTCCGCTTCTCCTTCTAAGACAATTCCTTGGTGACTGTCACCAAGGAATTGTCCGACCCCAAAACCCTACTGCCCCAACTCGTGGCAGGCATTGCAGGCCACCGTGGCCCGGTTCTCCTTATGGCACTCCACACAAGCCGCCATCTTGGTCGACCGGAACAACCCCACGGTGGCCTGCGTTTTCATTTCCCCATGGCAACTGGCGCAAGCCACCTTCCCCGCCGCGTGCTTCCCGTGGCTGAAAAACACAAAATCCGGCAACTTATAAACCCGCCCCGAAGGAATCACCCGCTCGGCCATCTCCACATGGCAAGTCGCACAGGTCTTCCAAGCCGGAAACCCCGCCCGATCCCCCGTCGCCGCCCCCTTGTGGCAAAAGGTACACGCCAACTGCACCTCCGCGTGCCGCTTATGCGAAAACGAGGGCTCGGCGCCAAACGCCACCACCCCAGCCGCCAGCAAAAGCCAAGTCCGCATAAACCTACTCAATTATCCGCCGCACCCGCCCCCCCAGCAACAACAGCAACCCCGTCCCAATCACCGGCAACACCGCCACAATCACCAACACCGGCGTATATCCAAAATTGTCCACCAGCCACCCCGTCGACATCGTAAACAACAACGCCCCCACCCCCGCCCCCAACCCGCTCATCCCCGCCACCGTCCCCACCGATTCCGGCGGAAAGTAGTCCGAAGGCAGCGTCTGCACATTGCTCACCCAAAACTGAAAACCAAACGTCGCCGCCGACATCCACCCGAGCGCCTGATACACATCATGCGCCGTCACAATCCCCACGCCCGAAGCCATACAAGCGGCCCCAATCACAATGACCGTCTTCCGCGTCCGGTCCACCGACCATCCCCGTCCCAACATCCAAGTCGCCACAAAACCGCTCATCAACGCCCCGATATCGGAAACAAAAAACGGCACCACCGCCGCCCACGCCAGGCTCTTCAAATCCAGCCCATGCACCCGCGTCAAATACAGCGGCAGCCAGTTCAAATACAACCACCAAACCGGATCCGTAAAACACCGCCCCAACACAATCCCCCAAACTTCCTTGTACCCAATCAACTCCACCCAAGGCGTCCGCCGCACAACCGCCGAACCACCCTCGGAATAAACAGAACGCTCCTCAACCGACAACCACCGGTGCTCCCCCGGCGCCTGATAAATCCACCACCAAAACCCCAGCCAAATAAACCCCAACGACCCCGTAATCAAAAACGTCGCCTGCCACCCAAACGCCTGCTGCAACGCAATAATAATCGGCGTCGCAATCACACTCCCCATCGCCGTCCCGCTGTTGAAAATGGACATCGCCAGCGCCCGTTCCTTCACCGGAAACCACTCGGTCGCCACCTTCGCCGCCCCCGGCCAGTTCCCCGCCTCCCCCAGTCCCAACAAAAACCGGAAGATACTCAACGACCCCGCCCCCCGCGCCGTCGCATGCGCCATCGCCGCCACCGACCACACCACAATCGACAACGAAAACCCGTTCTTCAACCCAATCCGGTCATAAATCCGCCCGCTCAACGCATGGCTGATCGAATACGCCACCAGAAACCACGAAGCAATCGCCGCATACTGCTGATTACTCAGGTTCAACTCCTTCACAATCACCGGCGCCAGTGTCGATACCGTCAACCGGTCAATAAAGTTAATCAGCGTGGCCGCGAATACCAGCCCAATCATCAGCCAGCGCAGCCGTGGATACATCGCCTATAGCCCCTCGGGCAGGGCATCGCGATGCAGCTTTTCGATCCCCGCCATCGCGTACAAATTCTTGTGAATGGTCTCGCAAATATCTTCCAACGGCAGGTCGTTGTCGTCGTGCCCGAACGGCCCCTCAATCTCCACGCCAATCTCCTCAATGCCGAAAAACGTATACGCCACCGCCAGTACCGCCGGCACCGTAATCCACCCGAACGTCTCCACCATCGCAAACGGCAGCGTGAAGCAAAACACCACCAGCGCCCGCCGCAAATGCACCGCATACGCAAACGGCATCGGCGTCTTCCGGATCCGCTCGCACCCGCCCAAATAGTCCACCAATTGCTGAATGTTCTGGTCCAACGCCGCCATCACAATGTCGCTGATCAGCCCCTCCTCCCGTGCCTCCCGCAAACAGCCGGTCATCGCCACCGCCACCGCCAGCGCCACATGCTGCGCCCCCACGGCCTCCTCCGCCGCCTCCTCCGGCAACTCGTGCGCCTGCGGCCCCAGTCCATCCGTCCCGCGCAGCCCATGCATCGCCGCCCACGGAAACGCAGCAGTCCACCGTGTCAGCCGCGCCAACAACGCCCGGTCCCCCGCCAAATGCACCGCCGCCCCGCGCACCAGGTTCCGCGTCTCGTTCACAATCCCGCCCCACAACTTCCGCCCCTCCCAAAACCGTTCGTAACTCGAACTCGTCCTGAACACCAGCAGCATCCCCAGCGCCAGCCCCAACAGCGTGTGCATCAACGGCGGCATCCCCACCGCATGCACCCGCTGGTGAAACGCCACCACCCCCGCCGCCCATGCCACGCACAGCGCCACCCGCCCGCTGATCTCCCGCACCAGCGAGCCGCGAATGTCGAAGAAGTGGTCCAGCCACTGATGAGGATCGTATTGAATCATGCGCTACTTCGAGTACTTAGGATAAACCGGCTCCGCCGGCTTCTTCGCCGGGTTCTTCCGCAACTCCTCCATCGCCACCCGGATCGCCGCCTCCAACTGCATGTCCCGCCCCTGCCGCGCCGCCGCCGGATCGTCACCAACTTCAACATCCGGCGCCACGCCCTTGTACTCAATATTAAACTCGCCCTGCAAATTCCGGAAAGCAAAATCTGGCGAAGTCAGCGTGCCCCCGTCCATCAACTCCGGATACGCGCCAATCCCCACCAGCCCGCCCCACGTCGTCTTCCCCACCAGCGTCCCCACCTTGTGGAACCGGAAGTAATACGGCATCGCATCCCCGCCCGAACCCGCGAATTCATTGATGATCATCACCCGCGGCCCCGTTATCCCCATCCCCGGCGTCGTCGTGTCGTGCCCATACCGGAACCGCCAATAGTTCATCGGCACACGCCGCAAGACGTCAATCACGTAATCCGCCGTCTTCCCGCCCGCGTTGAAGCGTTCATCAATAATCACGCCCTCTTTCCCTGATTGTGCATAGTAATACCGCACAAAACTCTCATACCCGCCCGCCCCCGTATTCGGCATATAAACATACGCCAGCTTCCCGCCCGACGCCGCGTCCACCTTCCGCCGGTTCCCCTCCACCCAGTCGAAATACCGCAGCTCCGTCTCGCTCGACACCGGGACAACCACCACATCCCGCGCCCCCGCCCCGCTCGCATCCGCGCCCACCCGCAGCCGCACCCGCTTCCCCGCACGCCCCTCCAGGAACGCAGCCATCTCCTGCTCCGCCTTCACCTCCCTCCCATCAATAGCCAGTACATAATCCCCCACCCGCACCTCCACGCCCGGCTCCGTCAACGGCGCCCGCAACGCCGGATTCCAATTCTCCCCATTGAAAATCTTCCGAATCCGATACCGCCCATTCGCCACCTCGAAATCGGCGCCCAACAGCCCGCCTGGCACCCGCTTCCCCGCCTGCACATCCCCGCCCCGCACGTACAAATGGCGCACGCTCAAATGCCCCAACATCTCTGCAAACAGGTAGTTCAGGTCCGCCCGCGAACCCACGCCCCGCAAGTACTTCTCATACCGTTCCGACATCGCACGCGCGTCCACACCATGCAGGTTTGGGTCGTAGAAATACTCCGCCTGCATCCGCCACGCCTCCCGGTACATCTGCTTCCACTCCTCCCTTGGATCCGTCCAAACCGCAATCTTCGACACGTCCACCGCGCCCTCCCCCGCCTTCGCCGGCCCGCCCGATCCAGCCAGCGAATACTGCTGCCCCTTCCGCAATAAAACCTTCTCCCCGTCCGCCGTCACCGCCAATTCATTCACACCCTCCGCAAACACCGCCGCCTTCCGCGTCTTCATCTCAAACCGGTGCAAAACGCCCCCGCCGCCCTCCTTGTCCTCATACAAAAACAGCACCCCCGCCTTCCCCGCCTCCAGCCCCCTGTAATCCCGCGGTGGCACCGGCAACGCCAGGATCCGCTGTCCAATCCCATCCACATCCACCCGCACCACCGGCTTCTCTTCCTTCGCCGCGTCCTTCTTATCCGTCTCCTCATCGCTCTCCGCCGCCAGCGGGGAAGCCGTGTCCTTCCGCAACACCATCACGTAAGCGTGGCTATGCACCGAAAACGGCATCGCATTCATATCCAGCCCGCTCAACGTCGGCCCCGCGTTCGTCGACGCCGTTAAATACAAATACAACCCGCTCCGGTCAAACACCGGGAACCGCACATCGCTCATCCCATCCGTCAATTGAACCGTCTTCTTACCCGCCAGCGAATACGCAAACGCCGCCCGGAACCGCGACGGCAACTGCTTCGTATAAACCAACCACTGCGAATCCGGAGCCCACGCCGCCGCCATCGAACCCGGATCAAAGTAGTAGTCGGTGTCAATCGTGCTCACCCGCCCGCTCGCCACCTCCACCAGCAGCAAATGCAGCCGGTTGTCCTCACACACAATCCACTTCGAATCCGGAGACCAAACCGGCTTGAAGTAATACCCCGGCTTCGCGTCCATCGCAATCGTCCGCTTCTCTCCCGTCCCGTCCTGGCTCGCAATCGTCAACGCATACCCGCCGCTCTCATCGCTGAACCACGCCACGGACTTCCCATCCGGCGCCCACGCCGGGCTCCGGTCATGCGCTCCCGGAGAGTTCGTCAGAACCCGTACATCGCCCTTCTCCGCCGGCACCGTCACAATCTCGCCCCGCGCCTCAAACGCCACCCGCTTCCCCGTTGGCGACACCGCAAAATCCCGCAGCATCCCCGCCCCCTTCTCCCACCGTGGCCGCACCTCGCTCAGGTCCGCCGCCACCGTCACCGGAACATCCGTCACCTTCTTCGTCTTCACATCAAACAACTGCAACCCGCCAAAGCGTTCCAACACAATCGCCCCGCCCCCGCCAGACGCTGACTTGTAATCCAGCCCCGCGTTCTCCACCACCCGCCGCACCGTCTTCGCGTTCGTGTCGTAAGCAAACAGCTTCACCGTCCCTTCCCGGTCCGAAAGGAAGTACACATCGTTCCCCACCCAAACCGGATCCGTGTCGTTCGAATTCGCGCGCGGCAACTCCGTCACCACCGAATCGCTCAACCGCCCAATCCAGATCTTCGTCGTCTGCCCGCCGCTGTAGTTCTTCCAGGCGTCATAGCTGTGCGGCTGCCGGAAAAAGCCAATCGGCATGTACGCCATCCGCGCCCCGTCCGGCGAGTAGCTCCCCGCCACCGCCAGGTTAAACGGCAACACGTCCTCCGCCCCGCCCTCGGCCGGAATCGTAAACAACTGCCGGTACCGCTCCGTCGTCGCCAACCGACTGGACCGGAACACAATCCGCTTCCCGTCGTTCGTCCAAGTGGTCGGCTCGTCAATCCCCGGATGATACGTAATCCGCTTCGGCACCCCGCCTGTCACCGGCACCGTGTAGACGTCAAAGTTCCCGTCATACTCCCCGCAAAACGCCACAGTTTTCCCGTCCGGAGAAAACACGGGATACGTCTCCACGCCCTGGCCGGACGTCAGGCGAACCGCCGCGCCGCCAGCCTTCCCCACGCGCCACAGGTCGCCCGCGTAAGAGAA
>CANIVU010000099.1 GCA_947470805.1 Acidobacteriota bacterium
GAATGTCGTAGCAGCCGAAAAGGGAACAGCAGATGCCAAAAAATGACTATGCGGGCGTAGTGCTGGATGTAGAGCCGGGGAAACGAAGGATCGATGCAACCCCGGAGCCGGACTCTCCATTCCAGGTTCTCATTATGGGCGATTTTTCCGGACGCGCCAGCCGTGGCGTCGTCGAGCCTATCCTCGGCCGTCGCCCCCTCTTCGTCGATCGGGATGAAATAGATAATCTCCCCGCCCGCCTGGGCGTTGATCTCCGCCTGCCTCTCTCCGGTGACCACGGCGCCGAACTGCGTCTGTCCTTCGCCGAATTCGAGGACTTCCACGCAGATCGTATCTATGAGAAATGCGATCTCTTCCCCGCTCTCCGCGCCATGCGCAAGCGCCTGGAAAACCCGCAATCGTTGAAAGAGACGACGGATGAAATCCTCGGCGGCCTCATCGCCGAGACCCGTCCCGAAGCCCGCGCGTCGAGCGATATCATCACCGGCAGCCTGCTCGATCAAATCGCCGACGAAGCCGAAGACCCCACACCGGCGAAGAAGGCGCGCCCCCGTGATCCGCTCCTGGCCTACGTCAAGGATCTGGTCGCCCCGCACCTGGTCCCCGGCCAGGATCCGAAGCAGAAGGAACTGCTGGCCGAACTCGACGAAGAGGTGGGCCGCCAGATGCGAGCGATCCTCCACAACCCCCTCTTCCAGGGCCTCGAAACCGCCTGGCGCGGTCTGGAATACGTGGTACGTCATGTCGAAACGGACTCCCAGTTAAAGATCTATATTCTCGACGTTTCGAAGGCCGAACTGTTGGCCGATGTCGCCGCGACGAACGACCTTCGCCGCACCGGCCTCTTCCACCTCCTGGTCACCGCCACGCCGAACAAGGAGCCCTATTCGCTCCTGGGCTTCGATTGTTTCTTCCGCCCCTGGATCGACGACATCGAACTCCTCGCCCGCGTCGCCATGCTCGCCGACTTCGCCGGCGCTCCCCTGCTCGCCGCCGCCGACCCTTCCCTCCTCGGCGTCAAAGTCCCCGAGTACCTCGACGACAACAACGAGTGGGAGATCGACAATCCCATCTGGGACGAAATCCGTTCTCTCCCCGAAGCCCGCCGCATCGGCTTGACCATGCCCCGCGTTATCCTCCGCCAACCGTATGGCAAGGATTCCAGTCCCACGGAACGTTTCAAGTTCGAAGAAATGCCCGAAGGCTCCACCCATGCGCACTACCTTTGGGGAAACGGAATGTACCCCTGCGTGGCCCTGATCTGCCAGTCCTTCAGCGAAGAGAAATGGCACATGCGCCCCGGCCAGTTCCAGGACATCACCAGCCTCCCGCTCCACTCCTGGAAGGAATACGGCAACGTCGAATCCAAACCCTGCGCCGAAGTGTTGCTGACCCTCCGCGCCGCCGAGACGATGATCGCCCTGGGCCTCATGCCCATGCTGTCGATGAAAGGCTCCGACGCCGTCCGCGTCGGCATGTTCCAATCCATCGCCAAGCCCAACGCCCCCCTCGAAGGCCGCTGGCGCTAACCACTTTCCCACAGCTTTCCCACAGGGCCGTGCTACCGGAGAATTCCCAGAAGGAATTCTCCGGTAGTCATATTTTCTTCTTGACTGTACTAGTAAACTAGTACACTATAATTCCAAATGGCAGCCGCCGATCCCAAACCGAATTTTCAGTTCCGGCTCGATCTCGCCAGCGGTGTCCCCGTCTATCGCCAGTTGATTGAGCAGGTGCGCAACGGCATCGCCTTCGGCACGCTCCAAACCGGCAACCAACTTCCCACCGTCCGCCAGACCGCCGTCGACCTCGCCATCAACCCCAACACCGTCGTCCGCGCCTACCGCGAACTGGAAATCCGCGGCACCATCGAAACCCATCAAGGCACCGGCACCTTCGTCAGCACGCAGAAAATCGAGCGTGACGATACCGAGCGCCAACGCCAACTCGACCAGATCGTGAGCGACTTCGTCGCCCGCGCCAGCGCTGCCGGATTCAAGATCGACGAACTCCTGGCCCGCCTCGCCGAAAGGAAATCCGCATGAAGATCGAGCAGTTGAACACCACCATCAGCCCCGTCGGCACCGTGCTGTGCGCCGCCAGCGTCCTCATCGGCTTCGGAGCCACGGTTCTACTACGCCACCCCTGGCCGCTGTTCCTGATGGGCCTCATCGGCGTCTACCTCCTGCTCGCCGTCCGCGTGGCTGACCAGTGGGAGCGCGTCGCCCTCCTCCGCCTCGGCCGCTTCCAGGGCATGCGGGGCCCCGGCATGTTCTGGATCATCCCCATCGTCGACACCGTCTCCACCGCGGTCGATCAACGCGTCCGCGTCGGCAACGTAAAAGCCGAATCGACTCTGACAAAGGACACCGTCCCCGTCAGCGTCGACGCCGTCTTCTTCTGGGTCGTCTGGGACGCGCAGAAGTCGATCCTCGAAGTGGAAAACTTCGAAGAGGCGATCGGCATGGCCGCACAAACCGCCCTCCGCGAATCCATCGGCCGGCACGAACTCGCCCAAATGATCACCCAGCGCGAATCCATCGGCGAAGAGCTGCAGAAGACGTTGGACGAGAAGACCAACCCCTGGGGCATCACGGTCCAATCCGTGGAAGTCCGCGACGTCCAGATCCCCCAAGCCCTCGAAGATGCCATGTCCCGCGAAGCCCAAGCCGAACGCGAACGCCGCGCCCGCATCATCTTCGGCCAGGCCGAAACCGAAGCCGCCGAAAAGTTCGTCGCCGCGTCGAAGTTCTACGAGGGCCACCCCATGGCCCTGCAACTCCGCGCCATGAACATGCTCTACGAAGCGATGAAGGAAAAGGGTGCCATGGTCGTCGTGCCCTCCACCGCGGTCGAGTCCCTCGGCCTCGGCGGCCAACTCAGCCTCGCCAAATTGAACCAGACAAATCCTGGGTGACTGTCACCCAGGATTTGCCCGAGCCACGCCATACAATGGCCCGGGATCTGCGCCGGCAGCGCCGCGACACGACCCACCGGCAACGACGCGGATTGGCTAGCCAACTAACCCGCAATCGGCGCCACCGGCAGCACCACCTGGGATTTCACCACGCTCCCCAACGGTCTCCCCAGTGGCACCTGCTTCCACTTCAGCGACCTCGCTAACGGCGAAACCTTAACTCTCCGCGCCTACACACTGGCCAACACCGCCATCACCTCCGACTGCCTCGGCCCGGCCGCGCCCAAAGCCGAATAGAGGTACTACTCCAACAGGGCCAACCGGAGGGCGGCCAGCACGACCAGTAACTCGGATACGGAGACGGCGCCCATGAGCGCCGCCGACCGAAGGACCGCGGCCCACCACGCCCCGCCAGCCAGCCGCCGCATCGCCAACACCAGGTAGCCGATCTGCGCCACGATGCCCACCATCGGGTTGGCATGCGTCTTATCCACCACGCCAGTCAAAACGTAAACAAAACTGTAGTAGTGCAACGCCCAGATCAAGTGGGCCCCATAATACGGCTGCACCTTCCGCAGTAGCAGCATACTGAACCAGGCAAAGGCGGCCAACCCAAGATACTGCATAATCTTGAACATCCGCTGGAATCGGGCCCGCAACGCCGCTGCCTCGTCATCGGTCAATCCGCGATCAAGCACCACCGCCCCTTGCGCCACCCCACCGGATACGGACTGCACCGTCGGCCGCTGCCCGATCAAAATACTCGTGCGGGCCGCCGAGGGCGTCACGAACAGCCGCAACCCCAGCGGCCCGGCCGCCTCCGGGGCCAGAATCAGCGATAGCGCCGTAACGATCAGAAAGATCCGCAACGGCCGCATCCACCGTCCGTGACGCCCTTCCCAATACTGCTGGGTCAACAGCCCCGGCTGCAAAAGCAACGCACGAAAACTCCGCCAGATCTTTCCGTCCAGGTGCGTGACCTCATGCCAGAAGTCATGCGCCAGATGGCCCACCTGCAGGTCGTGCGAACCAACCCGTTTCTCCCCGCAAGCCCCGCAATAGCGCTCCGAAACCGTAGCGCCACAACTCAGACACTCTGTCGCCCCGCTCTCCGGTCCCGAAGACATAGGGACAGCATAACAGGTGGCGGCAACACGCCAGCCACAACGCTACACTACCCGTATGGCGACTCTCCCCCCATGGCGCCGCACCCTCCCTGCAGCGCAACTCGCCTTCTTCCTCGGAGCCCTTACGCTCGGATGTCCGTATCTGAGGGTCGTCATCGCGGAGTTCCGGCACCCGCCAGACCCAGCAGAAATTGCCTTTCAGCCGGAGTTCATCGACGGCGACATCTCGACGTGGGAGCAACTCGCCATTGGCGCCAATCTTCCCCCATGCTGGCTCGCCTCGATCACAATCGCGATCGCCGCCTCGTTCTTGCCATCTCTGACCGATACAGGCCGCAACGCTGAACTCGCCCAACACGCCCTGCAAGCCATCGCCATTCCAATCTTCTGGTACTGGCTCGGCGCGCGCCTCGACCGCCGCACCCCAGCGCGCCGACGCCATCCGCGCATCCTGGAGATCATCGCCTGGCTCCTTGCGATCGCGGTCGCATCCATTCTGCCGCTCAGCATGCTCTCCGGCTACAACCCCGCGATGCCAATCCTGATATGCTTCGCCGCCGCATGGCTCGCCTGCGCCGCACTCGCCCTCCGCAAAGCCAGGGTACCCGCAGCCTGACCGGCAGACGGCATAATCAAAGAGGCGTCCCATACATGGCACGAATCTCTCAAAACGCGACAGTCCGAATCAGCGCAAAATCCATGGCCGTACTCACCGAACTGGCTCGACAACACGGCAAATCGAGACAATCCGTCCTCGAAGCCGCCATCGCCTCTTACCACCGGGATACACTCCTCGACGCCGCCAACACCGCCTTCGCCCGCCTGAAGGCCAACGCCCCCGCCTGGCAGGCTGAGCTTGCCGAACGCGCCCCGTTTTAACCAAGCCCTACCAGCCAGGCTCCGCCACCACATAGCCCCTACCGCCGCGGCTCACTCGTCAACTGAATCATCGCCTCCAACGCCCGCGCCCGCTGGATATCATTCACAACCAAATACCGGTGCCGCCCCGCCGAATCAATCGTAAACGGCGTATTCCCCACCTCATCCACCCCAATCCGTCCCGCCGGCGACAGCGAAAAATACCCCCGCTCCGGCCGGATCGCATACAGCACCGCCGTCGGATCCCACGTCGCCCGGTCATACGGCATTTTCTTATACGCACGATACGAATCCACTACCGGATGATGCGCCACCCAGCCAAATTCATTCTCAATACTCGCCGCCGGAAACTGCATCGACAGCCCCACCTCAAACCCGCTCGCCACAATCGGCGACGGCCACTCGGCAAACAGCTTCTTCGCCGCCGGAATGTCGATCTTGATGTTGTATTCCGGCTGATTCTTCGGAAACGCCCCTCCCATCAAGCTCAAAAGCCGAACCTTCCGCCGCGCCAACTCCCGCCCCTCGGCCGTCTCCAACAGCCGCGCCAGATTCGTACTGAAACCCACCTGAATGATCACAACAGATTGATCCGGCTGCGCCGCCAACACCCGTGTCAACAACGCCACCGCCTCCGGAGCCTCAGATCCACTAACAATCCGGCGCGGATACACCGGGCGCCCATCGGCATGCTTCATCCCGAGCGGCACGCTCAACATCGGCGCCGCCTCCGGCGTCTTCCCCTCCCGCACCATCCCCACCGGAATCCCGCCCCGGCCATAAAACACATTCATCGCGTCCACAAACGCCGCCGCCTCCGGATGCGCCTTGGTCACCGTCACCGCCAGCAACTCCGCCTCCCCCCGGCTCACAAAGGAGTGCAACATCGCCAGCGCCACCGCGTCATCGATGTCATTGCCCATGTCCGTATCGAAAATCACCCGAACCGGAGCCGCCGCCACACCCAGTCCCACCAGGCAAAGGAAGAGGAAAAGAAATCTCACGCCCACAGTCTATCCCAGGATTTTCCTAGAAACGCCTCTCACTTTTCCGTAACCCGTCGATACGTTCTCTAGGAGGAATCCGAATGGCATCTATCAGCAGCGTCATCAACGCGAGTTCGATCTACGCATATGAGGCGCAGCAGGCAAAGACCCCACAAAAACCGACACAGCCATACAACCCTACCGACACCGTCGAACTCAGCAAAGCCGCCCTCGCGGCGCTCACCTCCGGTGACAACGACAACGACGGCGACAAACAGTAAATCAAACCCAAAAAACGCCAACGGCCTCCCCTGGACAGGGAGGCCGTTGTCATTCAAAGAACCGAAACTAGAACGTCGCGCGAATCTCGGCGCCCACTTCCAGGCCGCTCGCGATCACCGCGTGAGTATCGTTCCGCAAACCCGTCTTCACTTCTTTCTTCGTAAAGCCCTGCGCCGTCTTCACGTGCACGAAGCTCTTGCCTTCTTCGTCCACCACCGCGCCCAGCGGCACGATGACAGCCTTCTCCTCAGAACTCTCCAGCAGCACATCCGCCGAACCGGAAAGATCCGGAATCAGCCGGTGTTCCACCGTGTCGAACGCAATCCGAACCGGCACGTTGCGGATGAAGAAGTTCTGCCGCATACCGCCGGCAGCGATGGCGCCGATGCTGAAAATATGACCCTTCAGCGTCAGCCCGTTAAAGGCGTCCAGCTTCATTTCCGCCGGCATGCCCAAACGGAACCGGTCGCTCTCGGCCTGATTGATCTTGGCCTCCAGCATCATGCTCGACGGATTGACGACTTTCATAAACGGCTGGCCGGGCGAAACGTTGTCGCCGACTTCAATCTGCCGCATCGAACTGCCGCCCCACATCGATTGATAGACCACCAGCCCATCGATCGGGGAGTGGATCGAAAACCGCTTAATGTCGTTGGCGTGCCGGCCCAGATGGCGCTTGTGGCGCTCCAGGGTCAATTCAAGAATCCGCAACTCCGCCGCCTGCCGCTTCCGCGTGTTCTCGATATCGGACTGCAACTGTTTAAAGCGCGCATCGGCTTCTTCGGAATTCAACTGCAGCAACATCCGCTCCACTTCCGTGCGAACTTCGGCGGCTTTCGCGTCCAAACGGGCCTTTTCAAGGTCCGACTTGGCCACCGCCACCGTCAACTGCATATTCTTCCAGTCGATTTCCAACTCAGCCTTGCGCTTCCGCACATCGGCCTCGGCGGTTTCCACCGTGTCCTTCACGTCATCAATATGGTCCTGCAGCGACTGTCCGTCGATCGTCGCCAGCAGATCACCCTTTTTGATCATCGAGCCCGACGGCGCCAGTTTCAGAAGGACCAGCGGCCGGTTGCCTTCCGGGCCTTGGATCCGAGGAGCGATTACGTTCGCATACTCCCGGGCCGCCGAAGCGCCCGCCAACCGCGCCCGCACTTCCAACTTACCCTGAACGGATTTTACCGTCGGGATCGATGCGATCGAACTCTGCGCGTTCTTTTCCGCGATCGAGCGCTTGTAACCAAATTCGTAGCCTGCCCACGCGCCGCCCGCAATGAGCGCCGCCAGCAGCCAGCCCTTCCAGGCGCCGCCCTGCTTTGGCGTGGGCGGTAAGGCTACCGCTGCCAGTTTATCTGGTTGTTCAACTGGCGATGGTGCTGGATTAGTGAATGCCGACATGAATAGCCTCGCGAAGAAAGTCTACGCCTTGGTTGCATAGGCGCAGTCGGGCCGGGGAAGGTTACGCAATTATTATACGAGGAGATGAGCGATTGCGGTTGATCGATGGAAAAAGAGAACCATAAAGAAAAATGAGGTTGCGCCCGATGTAGTAAGTGGTGCTGTGTAAGAACGCAGGAAGCGTACCGCACAGCCAAAGGCGCCAACGCACTGTAAACTGTTGAAAAATAAAGCGCGAAGGATCGCGGAGTCACTCCTCAGCCTCGCCATCACGTCGGGACTGGTCATGGCGGCGGAGGGTCCGGATATCCGGATCTCCGCCCCGTCTCTTGGCTGGATCCTAGCCGCCGATGGATCGCAGGCTATTGAAATCACAGGAATTACAGACAGTCCACGGACAGGACGCGCCGTTGCGCTTGCCGATATTGCCCGCCGCGCCTGGGCGTCTCCGGACGCCACGGCCGTTGTGCTGCAAACCGGAATGGGCATCGCTCTCCTCCGCGGCAATGAGCAGGCGGAAAATCTCCTTGCATTGCCGGCTGGCTCGGCCGCCAGCATCGCCTGGGACCGCGCCTCGGCCGGTTTCGCGGTCTGCTGGGATACATTTTGTGAAGCGCGCGGTGCCAATGGAGCCATGCGCGCCCGCTGGGAGGTCGCCGGCGGCACCCGCATTCTGGCCTATTCGGCCGATAACGGGCTACTCCTGGCCACCGCCGAAAGCGCCGAATGGCGCCGGGAGAGCACGGCAGTCACTTTGGACGCCATTCCCGCCGCGGCCGCCTTCCGCCCCGGGACCTCCGAACTCTGGCTGCTCGACGCTGCCGGCCAGCTCACTGGGATCGATCCGCAACGCCGCCCCGTTGGCGCCGCCGAACTCGTCCCGAACGCGCTCGGCCTGGTCGCCTCGCTCGACGGCAAATCGTTCTTCGCCGCCAATGCCGAAGGTGCCACCGCCACCACCAATCTCGAAACGCTGCAAACCGAAAAATCCAATCTTGAGGACTCCGTCGAAGGCCTCTGGCCCGCCGCCGGCCGTTTTACCGTCCGCCTGCATGACTCCGCCAAACGCGCCATCGCCATCTGGAATGGCGACTCCGGCATTACCGGCTGGGTTCCGGCCTTGAACAGTGAGGTGCGCCAGTGAATCGTCTCCTTCCCCTCTTCCTTCTGACCGGCCTCTTCGCCAGCGACCTAAGCGCCCAGGCCATTCGCCGCCTGCCCGGCTTTCAGAAGAACTTCATCCCCGCCAACGATGACGGCTCCAGCCCCCGTATCGCGCTGCCCTTTACCATTAATTTTTTCGGCCGCCTGCGCAATAGCGGCTACGTGAACAACAACGGCAACATTACCTTCGATGCCGCCTTGGCGACATTCACGCCATTCGGCCTCGAAAACACGCAGCGCGAAATCATCGCGGCCTTTTTTGCCGACGTCGACACGCGCAACGAAGCGTCGTCGCTCGTCTACTACGGTGAAGACACAATCGACGGTCGTAAAGCCTTCGGGATCAACTACTTCACCGTTGGCTACTTCGCCAGCCACGCCGACAAGCTGAATACGTTCCAGATTGTTCTGATCGATCGGTCCGATACCGGCTCCGGCAACTTCGACGTCGAATTCAACTACGAGCGTATTCAGTGGGAAACCGGTGACGCCAGCGGTGGCACCGCCGGCCTCGGCGGCACCCCGGTCGTGGTCGGCTGGTCCAACGGCTCCGGCGCGCCCGGCACATCTTTCGAACTTGCCGGCTCCCTGATCAGCGGCCAGTTCCTCGACAACGGCCCTCGCGCCCTCTCGCGCCGTCGCCTGAACAGTCCCGTGCTCGGCCGCTATCTGTTCCGCGCCCGCAACGGCCAACTCAGCCCCGGTCTCGCCATCACCAGCGGCAATGTCCTGCCCAAAGGTGTCGTCGGCATTCCGTACACCTATCCGCTGACCGCCGAAGGCGGCACCACCCCTATCGCTGGACGCTCACGCCGGATCCCGGCGTGACGTTCCCGGGCGTGACGCTCACCGCCGCCGGCGCCCTCTCCGGCACGCCCACCGCGCGCGGCACTTTTGACGCGACTATCTCCGTCACCAGTAAAGTGGACGCCGCGGACGAAACCGTCTCCCAGCGCGTCACCCTGGAAATCGACGCCCCGTCCCTCTTTGTAGATACCCGTTCCTGCCCGCTCCCCGATGGCCTCGCCGGCGCCCCCTATCAGCAGACCCTCCGCGCCACCGGCGGCGTCGGCCCGTTCCTGTGGTCCTGGGGCCAGGATGGCATCTCGCCCGTCCCCGGCCTGACGCTCGCCGAAAACGGCGCCGTCACCGGCACCCCCACCCGCCCCGGCACCTACAGCTTCCTGCTCCGTGTCGCCGGCCCGGCCTCCTCCGAAGCCCAGCCCGGCTCCAAGCAGTGCACCATCAATATCCGCCAAACGACGGTCGTCCCCACCATTCAGTCCTGCCCCGAAGAGTTCGGCACAGCCGGCATCCCCTATGAGGGTGCGGCTCTGATCTCCGGCGGCGCGGCCCCGTGGCGCTGGCTCGCCTTGGGCGCTCTGCCCAATGGCTTGGGCCTCTCGCCCGAAGGCAAACTCACCGGCCTCCCCGGCTCGCCCGGCGTGTACCCATTCGCGATCATGGCCACCGACCAGTCCGGCCGGTCCATCCAAACGAACTGCAAGCTCACCATCGGCAGCCAGGCCATCAATATCCAAACCGCCTGTCCGCTCCCCTCGGTCACCACCGGCGAAAGTTTCAGCACCACCCTCACCGCTACCGGCGGCGAGGGTCCGTACCTCTGGACCGCCTCCGGCACCCTGCCCTCCGGGATCACGTTGCAGCCCAACGGACGCCTCGCGGGCACGCCAAATGACGCTGGAATTGCACGCTTTCTGCTCGTTGTGCGCGATAAAAACGGTCTTTCCGGTGCAAAAAACTGCACGTTTAGCGTCACTCGCGCGGCACTTTCCATCAGCGCCTGCCCCCTCCCGGACGCCAAACTGGGCCAGCCCTACGCCCAACCGCTCGGCACCGTAGGCGGCCAGGACCCTCTCCGCTGGTCCGCCGAAACCGCTCTCCCCAAAGGACTTAGCCTCTATTCCGATGGCCGCCTGGCGGGCACGCCGACTGTCCCCGGCGACGACTCCTTCCGCCTCCGCGTCTCCGATGGCGCCGGCAACACCACTGTGCAGGATTGCCGGCTCTTCATTCGCCCGGAACTCCTTCAGATTCAACGGCCTTGCCCCATTTCCGATGCCCAGGTCGGCAGCTTCTACCGCGAATATGCGCTCGCCGAAGGCGGCATCCCGCCCTACCGCTGGCGCGCCGAAGGCCGCCTGCCGAACGGCATCACGCTCGGCGAAGACGGTCGCTTCACCGGCACCGCCACCACCGCCGGGGAATACCCCTTCACGCTGATTCTAGAGGACTTCCGCCGTGCGCAGAACCGCCAGTCGTGCACCGTCACGGCCAAAATTCCGAGCATCCCGGACCTCCGCGTGGTCCTCGGCGCGGGCACCACCAACATCCCTGTTGACGTCACGCTCGCCAAAACCTACTCGCTCCCCATCTCCGGGGACCTCGTGCTCACCTCTACCCCCAACACCGGCGCCGCCGATGGTGAAGTAAACAAAGCAGATCCGGCCGTCCAGCTGCTCCCCGGCGGGCGCCGCGTGCGCTTCGACATCCCCGCCGGCACCCGCTCCGTCCGCTTCCGCCTCGCCTCGCTCGGCACCGTTGCCGCTCAGCACCGGCTCTCCGTTGAACGGCTCACCGTGGCCGGACAACCTCAAATTGTCGCGCCCCCACCGGCGCAGACCGAACTGCCCCGCGCCATCCCGGTGCTCACCGATGCCTGCTACACCACCTCCGGCAGCTACCTCACGGTGCAGCTAACCGGCGTCACCTCCACTCGGGAACTCACCAACCTGACGCTCGACCTGAACGGCAAACCGATCACCGACACCGCCATTGAGCCGCTCTCCTTCGACTACTTCAGCAACGCCACCACCATCCGCAACGGCGGCACGTTCCGCATCGATGTCCCGGTGCTGGCCGAAACCATCGGGTTCGACGTGCAGGTCCAAACCCTCAAAGCGCGCATCGCCAACCGGCTGGGCGCTACGGCGTCGCGGGACGTCCGTCGCTGTAACTAGCGACGGACCGTTCCCGGTCCAAATACGAATCCGGCCGCATCGTCAGCCGCAACTGCGCGGTCTCGCGAGTCCACGGCTTCAACTGGCCGCCTTCCTTGCGGATCAGCGCCTGGCCCGTGCTGAGCTTCATGGAGAACAGGTCGAAGTACCGCCGCGGCCCCACACCCAGGAACGGTTTAAACGGCAGCTTACCCGCCTCCGGCTCATCGATCGAGATCGCGTCCCCATGCAGGTTGGGCGCCCGGCTCTTAGGATACGGCTCAATATAAACCACCTGCCGGATCCCGGCGGCAATGATATGCCGGCAGCAGTTGTGGCACGGAAACGTCGTCGAAAACAGCGTCGCCCCGCGCGGACTCCGATTCGTCCGCGCACACGCCAGCAGCGCTTCCATCTCCGCGTGCACCGCCCGGCCGAACTCCGTAATATCCGTCAATCCGGTCGGCTTCAGCAGCCGCCGCGCCTGGGCTTTTGACAGATCGGTCCGGCCCAGCGCCTCCAGTACCTTCTGGATCATCTCGTCCTTGGCCCGTTCGTTCGAGTCGTAGCCGGCCTCAATGTCTCGGCGGCTATCAGCCTCGGGCCCATACAACCCGCCCCCCGGCCGCGGCGCCTCATTGCAACCGACGGCAAGCAGGTCACCCTCGCCATCCACAATCGCCGCGCCCACCTGCCGCGACAGATCGCCGGACCGCAAACTGGCCGCATACGCCGTAAACATCGCGTGCTCTTCCCGGGTTGGCGTCAGCGTCGGGCGGCCAAAGATCAAATCCAGAAACCGGTTCAACTGGACCCGGTAATCATCCATCGACACGAAAACATCCGCCAAATGAAACGTCTCCCGCGTCTGCTGGCCGAACTGTCCGGACTCCGCCGTGTCCTTGGCAATCAACTCATCGGCCGCACCCTTCATGCCCCGATCCTCAAAGTACTGCTCCCGTTGCTGACGCGGCGCCGACAGCGCAATCAGGAAAAACCCGGCGCCATAGATCTCCCGCAGCGCCGCCACTTCCTCCGGCCGTTTCAAACTCGTAATGATATGCGCCGTCCGCGGCAGCGCCTGCCCCTCGGTCCGCGAACCGGCAATATGCCGCGCCGCGGCCAGCGCCAGCGCATCGTTCCGTCCGGTCCACTGGCGGATATTATTCCCCGCCTCAATCTTGTATGCCGCCTGTTCGGACTGTCCCATCGGCGGCGACCACACATGCCCCAACTGCGCATACAACCCGCCAAACAGCTCGCTCAAACGCACCGAGTGCGCCCGGTAGCGAAACTGATCCAGGGTCAGCGACAGCGTCTCCACAACGGCCTTATGATCAATCCCCACGGGACAGACCAGGCCAATTACGATTTCAGAATCTGCGATGGGCAACCTGTTAGCTATGCTAACGCGAGGTTCAGGTTCTCGATAGCCTCGTCAATCTCAGCCGTGCTCTTATACCCCACGGTCACGCAATCCACCCCCGCATTCTGGAACGCAAACCGCATCGCCCGCTTCCGGTCTTCCCGATTGGTAAACGCGCCCTCACCCACCAGCTTCATGCTGATGACACCCATCCCCTCGCCCTTCACCTGCTTGACGTGCGACACCACCTCCGGCACATTGCCCGGGTCGTTGGTGTTATAAACCTCCGCATCCATCTTTGTCCCGTTGTGATTCACGCGGATCATCGCCACTTCCAACCACTTGTTCCCCGGCATCTGCCGCAACGCCGGCAACCCGTGCACCGACGCACCCTGGCCGACAATCGCCTGCTTCACCCGCGCCTCGGAGATCCCGTCCTGCCACCGCATCGAATCCTTCGGCCACGTCGCAAAATGCTGGTAATGCAGCAGCGCGATATCGAAATAATCGGTCTGCGCCAGCCGCCGCAGTTCATCAATCTTCTCCTGCGGATTCGTCCCCTCGCGCGTGGTCAGCTTGGTCATCAACCGGTACGTATCGCGCGGAATCCCCTTCAACGCAATGCCCAACATCTTGTGCATCTCGCCGTAGCTCTCGGCCGTTTCAAAGAACCGAATCCCCCGGTCGTAGGCGTGCCGCACCAATCGCGTAAACTGCTCCTGGCCCAATTCGCGCTGCACCCGTCCGCTGAAAGACCCCGTGCCAAACGCCAACCGCGTCACCTTCACGTTGGACTTGCCCAGCGTCACCCAATCGGTCGCCGTGCCCTTAGCCGCCACCAGCGGCGCCGCGCCGGCCGCAATCAATGACTGCAGAAATCTGCGTCGAGGACAAATCGCCATAGGAAACAGGCCTCCTGTCACGCCCAGCGTAGCATTTCCCCTGGCCGAAGCAAGCCCGCTCCTGTGTACACGCCAGCCAACTGAGCGATAATATTGTAGATATCCCACCCTGGAGTGCCCACCCCTAATGGCTAAAATTAAGGTCAAAAACCCCGTCGTCGAGATGGACGGCGACGAGATGACGCGTATCATCTGGCAATGGATCCGCGAACGCCTCATCCTTCCCTACCTCGACATTGACCTCAAGTACTATGATCTCGGCGTCGAAAAACGCGACGAAACCAACGATCAGATCACCATCGATTCCGCCAACGCCACCAAGCAATACGGTGTCGCCGTCAAGTGTGCGACCATCACGCCGGACGAAGCCCGCGTCAAGGAATTCGGCCTCAAACAGATGTGGCGCAGCCCCAACGGCACCATCCGCAACATCCTCGATGGCACCATCTTCCGCGAACCGATCATCTGCAAAAACGTCCCGCGCATCGTCCCCCACTGGGATAAACCCGTCGTCGTCGCCCGTCACGGCTTCGGCGATCAGTACCGCGCGCAGGATTTCGCCTTCTCCGGCGCCGGCACCCTGAAGCTGGTCTTCACGCCCAACGACGGCGGCGAAACGATCGAACGCGAAATCATCAAGGCCCCCAGCGCCGGCATCGCGCTCGGCATGTTCAACCTGGACAGCTCCATCGCCGGCTTCGCCCGCGCCTGCTTCGCCTACGGCCTCGGCCGCAACTACCCGGTCTATCTGTCCTCGAAGAATACGATTCTCAAGGTCTACGACGGCAAGTTCAAGAACCTCTTCCAGGAGATCTACGACGCCGAATTCAAGACCGCCTTCGAAGCCAAAGGCCTCACCTACGAGCACCGCCTCATCGACGACATGGTGGCCAGCAACCTGAAGTGGAACGGCGGCTACCTGTGGGCTTGTAAGAACTACGACGGCGACGTGCAGTCCGACACCGTGGCCCAGGGCTACGGCTCGCTCGGCCTCATGACCTCCGTTCTGATGTCGCCCGATGGCAACACCATCGAAGCCGAAGCCGCCCACGGCACCGTCACCCGCCACTACCGCATGCACCAGCAGGGCAAGCCCACGTCCACCAACCCGATCGCCTCGATCTACGCCTGGACCCGCGGCCTGCAGTATCGCGGCAAAATGGACAACACGCCCGACGTCGAAGCCTTCGCCACGGAACTGGAAAAGGTCTGCGTCGATGTCGTCGAATCCGGCAAGATGACCAAGGATCTGGCCATCCTCATCGACCCCAATCACGCCTACCTCACCACTGAAGATTTCATGAACGAAATCGACGTGGAACTGAAAAAGCGCTTGGGCTAACTGCGGTCCCGTAAAAACCAAAAGCCCGGTTGGCGATCGCGCCAACCGGGCTTTTTCACGTCTATCTTTCAGCGCACCTGCGCGCTAGCCAACCAACGCGCCGGCCTGCCGATGCAAGAGATCATTCATTTGATCTTTCAAGTGCAGCTTGAGCTTCTTCAATCGCACTTCTTCCATCTGCTCGTCGTCGCTCAGGTGGCTCATCGCCTCGAGTTGTTCCAGCCGGCGGTCATAATCCGTATGCCGCGCAACTAGTTCACGAAACTCGTCGCTAGTCGCCATCAGGTGCGCCTTCAATTCATCTTGCGTGTTGAGCTCCATCGGGATTTATCTCCTTTGGCAGGCTTCCAACGCCTAGGCCTATTTAGGCTCGGTGTGTAGTCTGTTTCATCTGTCCAAATCGTTGGACACCCCGAACCTATCACCTTTTTCGCTCCAAAACAATCCCATCCTCTGCGGGGTGCTGATAGTACTTCCGGCGCTTGCCGATGACCGCAAACCCGCACTGCTCATACAGCCGCCGCGCATTGGCGTTCGACTCCCGAACCTCCAAAAACACGCGCCCCGCCGGCAACACATCGATCAACGCCCGCCCCAACCCACGCCCGCGAAAAGCTGGACCGACGGCGATATTCAGCAGTTCCCACTCGTCCACATCCACCCCGCGCCAAACGGCAAAACCGCCGATCACCCCGTCCATTTCCGCAACCACGAACGAGTAATAGAGATAGTCCGATACCGTCCACTGCGCGGCCTCCGGCGAGGCTCGCTGGATCGTCTCAATCCGCTCCAGATCACTAGCCGTTCCCGCCCGAATCACAACTCCCTCCACATCTCCGCCTGCGCCTCCCCAATTGCCGTCCAGTCAAATGACGAAACAGCCAGCCGCCGCGCCGCCACCGCCATCCGCGCCCGCATCGCCGGGTCGTGCAACAGCGTGATCACCCCTTCCGCAAACGCCGCCGCCCCATCCCCAATCCACACCGTCTCCCCATGCCGCAGCCCCAGCCCCGCGCACCCACTCGTCGTCGACACCACCGCCCGCTCCATCGCCATCGCCTCCAGCACCTTTAAATTTGTCCCCGCGCTCACCAGCGTCGGCGACAACACCACATTCGCCCGTTCATACAGCGGCACCACATCGCCCACAAACCCATGCACCGTCACCGCGCCCCCGCTCGCCGGCGCCTCCGGCCAGTAGCGCAAATGGTCCGGTCCGGCCACCACTTCCAACGTCGCCTCCGGCAGCACGCTCAACACCAGCGGCCAAACTTCCTCATAGAAAAACCGGAACGCCGTCACGTTCGGAAAATGACGAAAAGACCCCACAAACAGCAGCCTCTGCCCCCGCGCCTCCGGCACCGGCACGAACCGCGACAGGTCCACACCATTCGCCAACACCGTGGCATGCTCCACGCCCAACTTTTGACGGTCCTTCTCCGCCATCACCACCACCTGCCGCATCCGCCGCGCCGCCCTCGATTCAAACCGCCACCACCGCCACCAGTCCCACCAAGCGGCAAACCTCCACTGCTTCTCAAACACCTGCTGATACAGGTCAAACGTCACGTCATGCTCCACCAGCACATCCCGCGTATACGGAGCCAACTGCGTATACTCCGCCTGCACCAGCAGAAAATCATGTGCCGCGTTATCGGCCGCCAACCGCTCCGCCAGCGCCCGCGAACGGAACTCCCGCACCTCCGGCGGCAACAAGGAAGCCCACCGCGGCTCCCGGTACCGAGGCATCTCAAACAGCACCGCCTGATGCAAAAACTCCATCACCGGCCCCGGATTCTTCTCCGCGCCCGGCTCCGCAAAACAGTACAAAAACACGTCAAACTCCCGCGCCGCCTCCCGCAACATGGAGTAAATCCGCACCGCCCCCCCATGCCCCAACGGCCAAGGAAAATACGGCGATACCACCGCAACTCGAGGCCGCCCGCCCAACGCCCGCCCCGCCAAAGGTATCGACGCCGAAGACTCCCGCGAACGCTCCCGCGCCCACGGCCACCACGCCGGCCGCAGCCACACCCGGTCCAACGGCACCCCCCGCCAAAACAGCCACGAAGCAATCCCATCGGCCACCCGCAGATGATGCCGCTCCCCGCGCGCATTGAACGCCAACAACCGCCGAGGCGCCGTCAAAACCGCCAGCCGTACCAACGGATGCGACCCCAATAAAAACGGAGCCAATCCCACGCGCCGCCGCCCCAACTGCCGCCGCAAATCCCCCCACCCGCTCACCACCAAACACGGCAACCCGTCAATCGCCCGCCCCCAGCAAACCACCAGATGCTCCCGCCCCGGCTCTAATAAACGAATCTCCTCAAACATCGCCCGCACCCGCGCCTCCTCCCCGGAAGCAAAGTGCAGCACAATCGCCTCGGCGTCCTTCCCCAGCAGGCGCCACAACCAACGCTTCATCCCCGCTCCCGCGTCAGGTACAACACGCCAATCCCCGCCAGCGGCAACAACGCCATCGCCATGCATACCGGCGCAAACCCCTGCCGATCGACCACATACCCAATCGCCGGCGAAATCACCGTCTGCATCAATCCATACGCCCCCGTCAACGACGCCCCCGCAAACGCCGCCCGCTCCACCCCAAACAAATCCAGCGGCAACGCATACAAATTCACCGACATCATCGTCGTGCACGAATAGCTCACCGCAATGCACAACGCCGCCAACACCGGGCTCCCCGAAAACGGCACCAGCAGCGTCGCCCCCGCCACCGCCAGCGCGCCGAACAGAATCGCCCGCCGCCGCGCGTCCGTCACCGCCCCCGATAACTTCATCGACACCGCCCCCCCAAACAACCCGCCAAACGCCCCCACCAACGGCGGAATCCACGCCAGCGTCCGGTTCACCACCCCCGCCTCCATCCCCCACGCCGAAACCAAATACGGCGTCGTCCAGTTCGACCACAAGCTATACACCGACATGATCAACATCGCCGCCACAATCAATCCCCAATACGCCCGCGACCGCAACAGCTCCGACACCGCGAACACCCTCCGCCCTGGGTCCAACGGCTGCACCGGCGTCCGCCGCGCCACCGCCCACCACACAGGCACCCACACCAATCCCAACGCCCCAGCCACCAAAAACGCCGCCCGCCACCCATACCGCGGCTCCATGTATCCAGCCAGCAACGGCGCCGCAATCATCCCAATCGAAAGCCCCACCTGGCTCATCGCCTGCCCCAACGCCCGCTCCCGGGGCTCCAAATAAGTCGACATCGCCTTCCCCGCCGCCGGCACACCGCCCCCCTGCGCCGCGCCCAGCAAAAACCGCGACGCAATCAGCCCCCACAAGTCCCTCGCCCACCCCGTCCAAACCGTCGCCACCGACCACACACCCACCGCCAGCGTCACCCCGGAGTTCAGCCCAATCCGGTCAATCACCAGCCCCATCAGCGGCGCCGCCAACGCATAGACGATGGAAAAATACGACACCACCCGCCCATAGTCTTCATTACTCCACGCAAACTCCCCGCGCACCACCGGCGCCAGCGCGGCCAGCAACTGCCGGTCTAAATAATTCAGCGAAGACGACAGAATAAAAATCCCAATCGCCACCCAACGCCCGGGAATCCTCACCGCGCACCCATGAACGTCACCGTGGCCACTTCTTTCGTCGCCTTCACAAACTCCACCGTCACCACCCGAGGCGTCTTCTGCACCCCGCAACCCAGGTCCACAGTCCCATTCCCCGTCACCACAATCTTCCCCGGATCCGCCACGTTCAACAACGTCGCCGTCTTCAAATCCGCCCCCACCGCCAGCCGCAACTTGCCCCCCGCCAAACAATCCACCCGCAGCAATTTCCCCTGCAAATTCCCATCCGCCTTCGGCCCATCCCACCACTCCACCAGCGGCGCCGTCGACGTCTTCGACCCGCCCGCATTCGCCCGCGCCTCCGCCTCCCGCACCCGCGAAATCGCCTCGTCCTTCAACCGCTGCAGCTCTTTAGCCTCCGCCTCCTGCACCTTCCGCCGCTCTTCCTCTTCCGCCTCCACGCGCTTCCGGTCCGCCGCCAACCGCGTCTCCCGCAACTGCGCCCGCTCCGCCGCCGACGTCGCCGCCCGCTCCGCCCCAAACCACATCTTCCCGGCCTCGGTCATCAACTCGGCCTTCTCAAAGTGCTCCGCCGCCAAACGCCACAACCGCACATCGCGCGGCGAAAGCTCCGCCGCCCTCCGGTACCGCTGGGCCTTATCCGAATTCCGCTCTTCCAACTTCGCCAGCAGCTCATGCGGCAAGCTCCACCGCGGATTCGCCCGCCAGGCCTTCTCCAACGATTCCCGAGTATTCTCCGCCGCCAACGCCCGCGCCCCCGCCAGCGGCGCCGTCCCCGCCAAATCAGCCACCAACAACTTCGCCTCCTCCGGCTCCAACTCCTCCCCCCGGATCCGCCGAGGGTCCATCGGCCGCCCCGTCAACGCAATCGTCCCAAACACACCCTTCGCCAAATACGCCGACGCCTCTTTATCAAAATCCTTCTGCAACATCCCCGTCGTATTCCGCCAAGCCGCGTCCCCCTCAATGCCCTTCCCATAATTCGAAAGAAGCACCTTCGCCGACCCGCTGAACCGAGGATCCGTCAACAACAAACTCATCCGCGCCCACTCCAAATCCTTCGGCGCCGGCGCCGCGCCCAGCGTCACCCGCGGCCCATGCACCTCCAACGTGCTAAACGCCCGCGCCACGCCCCGCTCAATCACCGGATCGAAGGTCGCCGTATTCTCCCGCAGCAACAACAGCGCCAACTGCTCCATCGCCGCCACCGGCACCGGCCCGGCCGGCAAAGTCAGCAAATACCCGTCCCGTCCCAGTCGCACCGTCCCGATCTCCGCGTTGTTCTTCCGCTGCACCACCGCCAACGGCCACACCGGGTTCAGCTCTTTCCCGAACTTCTCGGAAAGCGTGTGCCGCAACTGCGCAATCGTCACCAGCGCCTCGGTGGCTTCTTTCTCCCCAGCGTTCGTATACACGGTAAACGGCGCGTTCCGGTAGGCCGTCCACTTCTCGGCCCCGGCCACGCCCGCAAGGAGCATTAAGATGGCAAAACAACGCTTCACACGACTAGCATATCCCGCTACAATCCCCCCTATGGCCAAGACCATATGGAACCCCCAGGACCGCGCCGCCCTCTTCGCCCGCATCGATTCCCTCAAGCCCGACAGCCGCCCCCAATGGGGCAAAATGTCGGTCACCCAAATGCTCCGCCACTGCACCGTCCCCATCCTCGCCACCATGGGCGAATACAAGGTCACCCACAAGAAAACCTTCTTCCGCATCTGGCCTATGCAGAAGCTCATCATCTACGTCCTCCCCTGGCCCCAAGGCGCCCCCACCGCTCCGGAGTTCGTCATCACCGAAGACGGCGATTTCCAAACCCGCCTCGCCGGCCTCCGCGCCGCCGTCGACAAGTTCGTCTCCAGAGGTCTCACCCAAACCTTCCAGGACCACGCCGCCTTCGGCCCGCTCTCCCCCGACGACTGGGGCGCTCTCACCCACCGCCACATCGAACACCACCTGAAACAGTTCGGAGCCTAAATGACACGGATCCTCCTCCTCTCCCTCGCCGCCGCCGCGCTCCTCGCCCAAGTCGCCGGCCAATGGCGCGCCGAGTTCGACACCCAAGTCGGCGCCATGAAGTACCGCTACACCTTCCAGGTCGATGGCGCCAAACTCACCGGCAAAGCCGCCGCCGTAACCCCCGAAGGCAAACGCGAATCCGCCATCACCGAAGGCCTCGTCAAAGGCGACAAAATCCAATTCGTCGAAACCCTACAATTCCAGGGCCAGGACATCCGCATCGAATACACCGGCGTCGTCAAAGGGGACGAAATCAAATTCACCCGCCAGGTCGGCTCCTACGCCACCGAAGACTTCACCGCCAAGCGCATTAAGTCCCAATAACCGGCGCCGACACCACCAGCGCCCGTGCCACCGGCTCCTCCGACAGCCCCCGGTAGGAGTGCAGTTCCGACGAGTCGAAATACGCCGAATCCCCCGCCTCCAGCACGCACACGTCGTCCTGGTAGATCACCTCCAACCGGCCCTCCAGCAAATACAGCAACTCCGCGCCCGCATGGGCGTGCGAAAACGCCTCCCGCTCCTCCCGCAACGGGAACTCCGCCAGGTAAGCCTCAATCGGCTTATTCGTCGCCTTAAACGCCAGAACCTCAAATAGGAACGCCGGCCGCTCGTTCTCCGGGTCGTTCGGAAACAACATCCGTTCGTCCTGCCGGATCACTTCAAACAACCCCGCCCGCCGCCGCGACCCAAAGAAATAGTCCAGCCCCACGTCAAACACCATCGCCACCCGCGCCAGCGTCGGCAACGTCGGGATCAACTTCCCGTTCTCCAACTGCGACAACATACTGGCCGACAGCCCCGTATGCTTCCCCAGCTCCGTCAGCGCAATCTTCTTCCGCATCCGCAACTGCCGGATCTTCGACCCCAAATCGTAAGCCGAAAGCACCCGCGAGATCGTATCCGGACCGGATTCGTAGTCCATCATGATTCCAGTTTAGTGCAACTGAAAGCCAGTGCAATGGCTTTCGCCTCACTGAAATGACTTTTAGTAATAAGCACAAATTATCCCGAATCCCTGTTAACGTGGTTTCATATGGCAACCACCGAGACCGCAATCGCCGCCGCCCCTACCACAGGAATAGTGGACGCCGACGCGGACTTGATCGAATCCGCTCGCACTGGCGATACCGAAGCCTTCACCGAACTGGTGAACCGGCACTACCCCTCCAGCCTGAAACTCGCCCGTTCCATCCTCCGGGACTTTGAGGATGCCGAAGACGAAGTGCAAAACGCCTTTACCAAGGTGTTCCTGCATCTCAGCCGTTTCGAAGGCAACAGCCGCTTCTCCACGTGGCTGAGCCGCATCGTGGTCAACCAGTGCCTGATGCGCCTTCGCAAGGCCCGCCGCGCCCGCTTCGCGTATTTGGATGATGCAGGCGCCGAAGAAGGAAACGTGAAGATGGAGCTCGCCGACACTTCGGAGAACCCGGAAGAGTCGCTCGGTCGCGGCGAAGTGGAGGCCCTCCTCCGCCGCGAAGTGAACTGCATCCCCCCGCTGTTGCGGGAACCGCTCCTGCTGCGCGAAACCCTCCGCCTGTCGCTCACCGAAGTAGCCGACCGCCTGGGCATCACCGAAGCCGCCGCCAAATCGCGCCTGCTCCGCGCGCGCCGCGAACTCCGCGCCCGCCTCACGCGCCACCAAGGCACCCGCGGCGCCGCCACCCTGCTCACTTAAACCCTAAAATGAGGGGATGTCCGCCAAGCCCCTCTGGCAAGCCTGCCGCGAGGCCAATCCCGGCCTCGTCGAAAAACTCCTCCGCCAAGGCGCCGATCCCAACGCTCCCTGGCGCGGCTACCCTCCGCTCCACATCCCCAAATCCCAGCCTGCCTGGAAAACCTGTTAGACCACGGTGACTAGTCCGTCATTGACCTCCTCCACCACCGAGGCATCAAGGCAGAAGACTCGCCCCCCCAAACAGACCGCTACGGCCTCCAACCCCTCCACGACCTCTCTCGCTCCCGCCTCTCCCCTCCACCCAACACTGCCCCCCACCGAACCGCGCGCGTCAGCAAGCGGCCCTCCCTCCCACCGAACCGCCCCCCATCGGAGGTACCCAAGCTGCTAAAATCCGTCGCCAACCCCACCGCCGAAAGTAAAGCCGGCACCCACGCCATCACGCCCAGCAACCTCGAAATCTACAAAATCCTCCTCCAACACGGCGCCAACCCCAACCGCGCCCTCACCTCCGCCGCCTGGAACACCCACCCCTTCCCGGACTACGCCCAACCCGCCATCGACCACGGCGCCCACCCGGACCATGCCACCGCCGAAGACAAACCCCTGCTCAACCATCTCATCCAGTGGGGCCGCATGCAGCAGGCATATTGGCTGCTCGACCGTGGCGCCAGCCCCAACATCCCCGACGCCGACGGCTGGACCGCTCTCCACCAATGCGCCTCCCGAGGCAACGGGAAGATGATCGCCGCTCTGCTCGCCCACGGAGCCGACCGCACCCGCCGCTGCAAACTCGGCCACACCGCCGCCGACGTCGCCCGCATCACCGGGCGTCCGCAGCTCGAAGCCGAACTGCGCTAACCGCCAGGCCCAAGTACGCGGCGAGGACCACCGCGTCCACCACAAACGGGTCCCACCACAGCCCCCGCACCTCCATCACCGCCACCGCGAAAATGGGAGCGCACAGCAACACCACCGCCCACCCGCGCCGCCCCAGCAAACACACCCCGGCCACAAACCCGCCGATCAGAAGCGCGGGCAGCCGGTAAAGCATCGGCACGTCCGGCTCAAGTCGAGTGGTCTCGCCGGAGTAGTGAACCAGCGAAAAGGACCACCCTGCCGCAACCGGCCAATAAAACAGCGCCGCGACCACGCCCAACAACGCCATTCCAGCCCACCGCCGCCAGCCCTTCAAACAAAGGACGGAGACGAGCATCGCCCCCAGCGTCAACTCAGTGGACCAGTGTCCCTGCCACTCCCAAAGCCAAGCCGTCGCCCGTGCGTTCTCCGCCCATCCGACCTCCCGAACCATGCCCAGTATCCCCAAACCCAACCAAGGCAACACCGCCAGCCACCGGACACCCGCCAACCGCAACGCCCACCCCGGCCACGAAGCGGCAAAAAAGCTCTGGTAAACCAGCATCGGCACGCGCATCCAGTCGTCCCAATCCCTAGGCTCAGCCGTCTCCCGAAAGGACGAAGTGCCCTCGGGGACGAGCGACATCTGCGCCGCCCCCAGCGCCAACGCCAACAAAACCCAAGCCGCCTCCCGGCCCGGCCACAGCAGTACCCCGGCCAGCCCCACCAGAATCATAAACACCGGCGGCAGCATCGCATACCAAAGCGCCTTCAACTCGGTCATCTTTCCGCAGGTGCAGTGCCCGAAGATCGGCTGTTTCTCCACCACCTTCCCATCGGCCCGTCGAAACGAAAGGACAAACGGCCAGGGCTTGGGCTCATTCTCCTCAAACCGCCGCAACTCCCGCCAATAACCGGACGTCCCGACCACCGCCCGCCCATTCACCGCCACCAACTCCGGCCCCTGACGCGCCCATACCTCCATGGTCCCCGGCCGCAACACCACCGGCACAAACCGAAACCCCTGCCGCGCCTGCCAGTCCTCCCACCGGAACCGCCCCTCAAACAGGAGCACGAACGCCATCACCGCCAACGCCGCCCATCGCATCCACCCAAAGACTCCGCGCGAGTTTCGAAAGTTCCGAAAGGTCATCCGGTCTCTCTTGCAAATTCCAGCACTGTCAGGCCACCACGAACATTCCGTCATGAACGTCCATATCCATCGGCAGCAGCACACAACGATCGCTGAACGAAAAGACGCCTCACGCGGGCACCCACGGAAAAGCGTTCTACTCGACATTCCCCCAGAGCCCCATAGACCTAAGCATCCTCCCCAACTCCAGCCAGGAACCGGGCCCGCAACTCCTCCCCGATCCAGAACCCCGCGTGGTCCACCATGGCGTCCAGCACGGGACGGCACGCCGAAATCAGTCCGGCCGCCTTCGCCGCCGCAAGTACGCCAAGTACCCCCGTAACGGTCAAACCTCTGCTCTGCGCCTCGCGCCTCCCTCGGCGTTCATCCAACAGAATCAGATCGGCCGAAATCTCCTGGGCGACAATGATCGCCTCCGCCTCCCCTGGATCGAGACTCTCCCGCAATCGGCTCAGTTCTGTCACTCCCACGGCCACAACCACTCGCATCCATTCCTCTTGCAAGGGAACGCCATAGCGAGCAAGCTCCTCCGAAACGGTGACTGGGACAACGACGTCATGAAACAGGTCTCGCAGCAGACCCAAACGCTCCACGATCGCCAGATTCAAAATCGGCGACGCGTCGGAGACGACAATCATCTTCCTCGGCGCGAGGCCGCCCACGCCAGGTCGGCATCCAATTCTTCTAACCCGTAATGCAGCGGGATCTTTCGCGCTGCCAAAACCCGCTGCAGCTCCAACTGCGAAAGCTCGCAATAACGGGCCGCCTGTCCCAGCGTCAAACGTTCTTGCTGAAAGAGGGTCACCGCCAATTCCAGACGCAACTCTTGCTCCGTCAGGTGGGCGGAATGCAGAAGTTCGTCGGGAAAAGTCACTGCCATGGGATTCCAGTCGAAGTGTAGCAAATCGGGTTACGCTGAGACATCTCACCCACGGGAGCGACCTGGAAACGCGGGCTCGGAGACTGCGGTAAATCGAAGGCCGGTACCGGCCTCCCCAGTCACCACCGAAATTAGGGACAGTCACCGCAATTACCAAAATAATCCTACCCCAATTGTCCTACCCCCCGTAGCTGCTTCCCGCCAAATCAACAACCTGAAAAAATCCACCCCCTAACTCCCTTGCCTCCCCATGCTAGGTTGAAATCGGGTCAGGAAGTCCTCGCCCACAAACAGCCCTCGCCACCTGCGAGGGCTGTTTGCATGTACACCACAAAACAGGAGCAACCCGTATGATCACCCCGGAAGAGAAGGCAAAAATCGCCCGCGAAAACGGCGCCAAATCAAAAGGTCCAGCCACCCAGGAAGGCACAGACCGGTCCCGCGCCAACGGCCTCAAAACCGGCACCCGGTATCCGGTAATCCGTCCGTACAGATTGTGCCGCCGATGGCGGCCAGCGCGAAACCGCCCCACCTCCAGCCCAACGGTCGAAGTGGAATCCAAGTCTGCTCAGTTCATCTCGCGCCCCCGCACGCCGTGGTCCACGGAGGGGAATTCAATCTCAAGGCACCGGGAAAAGCAGTGTGTTCGATACTGACTCCCCAGTATGCACGCGGACACTGTGATAGCCGGATGACAATTCGGAAGGCAGGGTAATTCGAAGCGTTTTGGTGTCGACGGCTTCGCTCGGAACCGCAACACCATCAATCGACACGCTCGTACCGCCGGCAGGCCACTCGCCGGAAAGCATCGCCGTGCCACCCGGCGGAAAGTAACGATCCGCACCGAAAGTCCCGCCGGCCCGGCTGGAGGGGCTCATTCGGTCCAACCGGGGCAATGTGCCGGCCGACTCGATCACACGCACAAACGTAATGGTTTCAGCGCCGTCGTTGTAGGGATTGGGTCTGTCCGTGGAACGAAGACCGGAACCAACCAGAAGCGTCTCGGTTGCGCTGAGTGGAAAGATGCCCGCCGGAGAGAAGCCATGTATATGCGTCGAATAAACACGCTCTTGCAGCGCCATATCGAACTTGATCAGATAGCCGGAACTCCCAAACGCGTCATGCATTTCAACCGCCGCTTTCAGCGGCATATCATTGCTTTCAGTAGTACCACCAACCAGTACATTCCCCCACCGGTCCATTGCGGCCGCCGTCGCGCTGCTCGGTCTGGTGCCGCCCACCATGCTGCGGGCGATTGGTGCGCCAGACGCCTCGAACCGGTGGATAACTCCGCGGTCCTCGGGGAACGGCTCCTGGTTAGAGAATCTGGCAAAGCGATTGCCGGCAGCGATAAAACCGCCATTGGGAAGTGTGGAAAGCGAGGTGAAGCTGTGACCGATTTCCGGCGCCGGCGAAACCCATCTCACTGCGGCAGCATCCGCCGACAGCCGGATCAGGCTACCGCTTGAGCCGAAAACGGCATCTCCATCCGGCTGAACCGAGATTGGACCCGCGTTCTCTGTGCCGAGCAATGCACTCGCCACCAGGGCCCCCTGGCCCCCGGAAAGCCGCATAAAATAGCTGCTCGTTCGAAACGGCGATACGCTAAATGGCCTCGCGGTAACCGGAACGGCTTGATCGTCCGTGCGCGCCTGAAGATACACACTGCCGTCGGGACCGACGGCGCAGTGTGAGCCTGGGGGAAAAGAACTCCCGAAACTCAAAGATAGGCTCGGGACCCGGGTCAGCCACCGGATTTGCTTCAAGTCGGCGGAGATCCGCGCCACAAAGCCCCGCGGATTGGTGCCGATGCGCGAAGTCGCCGGGAGTGTATCGTCGTCGCTGGTCCCGGTGATCAGGATGTCGCCGTCCGGAAACAAGTCCATCCCGCCAACCGCATCCGCACCCACTCCGCCCAGTTCGGTATAGGCGATCAATTCGCCATTCTGGCGGAAGCGAGCGATGAAGATATCGGGTACCGGCCGCACGCTGACGTAGAGTCTTCCGTCTATCAGGCCAGTGAGTCGTTCGACGACTTGCGGAACCGGAGTCCTAGATACTTCCTTCAGGTCGCTGGAGAGAACATAGATCGTGTTATCGCCCCCTTTAGTTGCATAATGCCGCTTCTTAACAAAGTCGGTTTGAATGTAACTGAATGGGAAGGGCTGGGCCATGGGCTCCCAGGATTCGCCCCGGTTGACGCCCCGCCAACTCTTCTCGGAACCGACGGCATAAAGTACGCCGGGACGCTCTGGGTCGATTACCAGGCGCAACCCAATAGGCCACTCAAAAGGAAGCGGAAGAGGTGTCCATGCTCTTCCTCCGTCCTCTGTTCTGTACAAAGTAGTCGTCGTTCCCGATAGAAAACCGGCTGCGTAGGCCAGACCTGGAAAATGTGGGTCCACGACATCGAGGAAGATCGACGCGACAGGATTGCCGTTTGAGACCCATGAGGAGCCACAATCGTGGGAAACAATGTTGGTTACTTGGGACACCATGAAGCACGGGTCAACGGAATCAATCAAGCCGACCCTGACCCCGGCGGGAACTGCCAGCTTTCGCCACGTCCCATTTCTATTTTCACGAAACCGCAGATCCCAGTTGAACTGGAAATCCTGGAAATTAGACGATACGAAGAAAATCCCGGACGGTGCGGTTTTTACGTAACCCGGTGACAGACTGACGTAGGGCAGAGTTGCGGAAAGGTCCCGCCAAGTGATCCCCTTGTCATCAGAGAATCGAGCCGCCTGCTGGCTCCACAAGTAGAGTTCAGACGGGTTGGAGGAATCGGCAACAATCCCCTCAGCCACCCTCGTTCCAGTGAAGGCTACGGATAACGAAGCCATATTATCGCTTCCAAGAACCCGTAAGTCGCCGTGGAGGTCCGGATGTCCACGCTTAAGGCCTGAATCCTCGAGCCCAAGGGCCGTCGACTCTCCCAGCACAACAATTTCCCCGGCGTAATTGACTCTGGCCGCCCTTACCTTTAATGAGCCTTGGTGATCGAGCGGCAAGATCCGCTCGACAGTCACGTGCTGATCACACGCCGACAACAAGGGCACCAATGCTAGAAGAATGGAACGTCCCTGAATCATCACGTTTTGCCCCAAATTCAACGCTACTGGCACTTTGGGAGTGCGATCAAAGGATCCGGTGAAGGATTAATGTTATTCAAAGTGACAACTTGATGCTCACAGTACGGACCAGCGGTGTTGCCAAGAAAAGTGTTGTTCAACACTTTGATCGCACCATCAACACCCGGCACGCTAAAGGTATTCAAACCGCACACAACATTTTCAGCAGGGGGAGGACAAGCATCAAAACGAATTCCATAGCGCTGTGTCGGAATGTCTGGCGGCGCGTTGCCAATTGTGTTCCCTTCGAGAGTGATCTTTGAAGAAACCCGCCCGTTAGGGGGGGCGTACTCGCGATTGACGACGATGATTCCGGCATTCCCAGTCCACCCTTGGCTCCCGTTATTCAAAATCTGATTATTCAACACCGTCGTAGCCCAGGAGCTGTGCAAAACAATCCCCGCCGACGGAAAACCGCGAATCGTATTTCCGGTGATCGTCGCCCGCGCTCCATGTACCTCCAGTCCTTCTGTAGCCGTATCAAGCCCGGTACCGTCGAAGATAGAGTTTGACACCGTCGCAAGAGCAGCACATCGATCAACGAATATGGTCCCGCCGGCACCGTCATAAGGATTGAAATAGTTATGACCGAAGATGGATCCGGAGATTTGCGGATAGAATACGGAATTAAGCGCGACGGCGCCCGTCCAGCTATCTTTGAAGGAGCTATTGGTAAATAACACGTACTGCGGAACACTGCGGGCGATGTCCGAATCCATGGATGTCACCGTGTCGCAGACGTACTTTCTAATCAAGGGGATACTCGGGTCCAGTGGTGAAGTCGGAGCCGGAGCGATCAGGTCGGAATAGCCATTGCCCCACACAAGAGCGCCCACGCCTGCCGCGTTCTTGAAGTAACATTGATCGATCTTTATCGCTTCTGTCCCGGCGCCCCCAATTTTGGCGCCGGCAACCGTCAACCCGCGGCCAACCGCATCGCGGAAAATCATTCGACGCAATGTGATGTTATTGGTCGGAGTTCCGTCGTTTACGCCCCCTCCGTTGCGCCCGTGGATATACATGTCGTTTGCAGTGGGCTGAAGTCCGCTGCCCAGGCAAGTATTTGCCAACGTCTCGTTATTCCCGTCCAAGGTGATATTCTGGATCGTCACGTTCTGGACTCCAGCGCCTATCGTAAGGAGTGGCTGGCAGCCGGACTTGCGCCACAAAATCGTACGGCTCTTCGGAAGTCCGTTCGGCCCGGCCGAAAGGTGCTCATCCGCACCGGTAATCGTGATGCCAGAACGTGTAATCTCATACGGACCAGTGTCTCCACTGGCCAGAGTATCTATCGAGTAAATTCCAGCGGGCAAAATACAAGTCGTCGGTTGGGAGGCGCTTGTGATGCAGGTCTTAAACCCCGCAAGCGTCTCCGCGGTCGGAGATGCGGGAATAACCGGATTCATGCTCGTGGACGAATACCAGCTACTTCCAATCTTCACGGAAAGAGTCGCATAAGCGTTGGTAACGAAACCGGGTATCGTGTCGATCTTCGCCACGCCCGGAATCCGGGTGGAATCGAGTTCCCGGCCGTATCCGCTATATAGGTCGTTCCCATTAAGCGTACTGCCAAGGGAGAAAGTCCAGTCTGTAAAGCTCGTGCCTCGCGCCGTCCAGAACCAAATTTCGGAACTGATCGGGACCCCCGGTGCCGGTTCCGTGATGCCGATTCCTGCCGACGGGTCGGCTGCCGGTGGCGGCGGCAGGTGCAGCACCGCCGTCGTGTATTTCGCCGTTACGTCCGTCAGCTTGTCGGCCGGATTGCCGCGACCCACTATGGTTACCCAAAGCGGCCTTCCGTCAAGGGCGTTTCGCAAATCCACTGTTTTTGAATTCCCCGAAAAGAACTCGGGTCTTGTGGCTCCAGGATAGACGTCCGCCCGTCCCGGCGAACTCCCAATGAAAAGATAGTATTGGGATGCCGCCCCCGCCAAAGCGGTCCATGTGAACGTCACCGATTGCTGATCCAGTCGCGTCCCTTCGGCGGGGCTCAATACAGCCAGCGCTTGCGGAGAAGGGCCTGACGAACCAGGCACCGTCAGCGAGTACCGTTTGACAACCTCGCCATTGCTGAACTTTGTGACGAGCGCTATGTTCAGATAGCCCACTACGTTCGGCACAATGAACCTCGCGGAATTTGCCGTCCCGGGAAGCGATGCCGAGAGGACGTTGGAATCGTTCAGAGACGAGCCGACGAGTACCGAATAGCCAGTCGCATTCAAGGCATTACCCCAGGTGAGGTTCACCGTACTCCCAGGGGCAACCGGCGCCAGATTAGCCGGCGAGACCAGCACCGCCGGTCGATTCTGCTCGACCGCGTAAAGCGTGAATGTATTGGCAATCGTGTCCCCATTTGTCGAGCTCTCCAACGTGACATACACCGGCTGGCCCGCGTTCGGCAGGTTACTGAACACGGCGGAACTTCCCGCGGGACACTGCTGGGGGTTGGCACTCGGTGTCGAACTCGGGCCAACACGAATACAAACCGATCCGGCGTCCGGTGGTCTAAAAAAGGAAAACGTGGCCGACGTGGCTTCCAGGACGGATCCGGCGGCCGGACTCGTTAAGCGCGCGCCGCCAGCAGTCCCGTTCGTATTCCAAAACCCTACCGTCTCATATGCCATTTCGTTATTGCAATACGTCGAACAGGATTGATACCAATAGGTCGCCACCACTTGGGCGTTCCCGGCAGTGAGCCGAATTCCTTTGGTAATCCGAATGTCAATACGTTGAGTGTATCCATTGTCGGTGCGCGTGGAATTGGCTAGGTCGATCGAACACTGGTTGGAGGCCAGCACCGACTGCCAGCCAGGTGCGCCAGACTGCCAGTTTGCCAGAATATTGGATGTCGTATCGTACAGCCCAATTCGATACCCGAGCCACGTGTTGTCCAAAGTGACATAGCAGGAATCCCGCAGGGAGCCAGCGGCGGTATTGATTAGCAGCGAAATGGAACCGGTGCCGACAGAAGGATAGGTGATGCTGACTGTCGTTTGAGTGCCAAGCGCGGGGCTATCCACCATGGAGAGAGCCGAAGCGTTCAGCGCAAGGATCAGACAGGATGCCGTAGTGAGAAGAGTTGCCTTTTTCATTGATGTCTCTTTCCGCTTACGGCCTATCGGCAACAATCGTGACATCGATCCGCGGCTTTCGCTGATTCGGGACAGGAAGATTCTTTTCAAAACGCGGCTCGCCCTTGGCAGTGGAAGGCCCCTCCTCCTTGATCGAAATCGCGGCAGCGTCTACCGAGAGCCGGACTGAGGGCATCCGCCGGGGAACGACAGTAAGGTAAGACTGGCCGTCCGTCTCTGGTCGAGTCGCGTCCAGCGGTATAGGAACGGTGCGCCCTGGCGCAAATAGGCTGGCCCGAACCAGTCGCGACTCCAATTGGCCTGGACGGCTTGCACCGCGTTCCCGAAGCAATCCATTCGGGTCCTTCAAGCGAACGGTGACTAATGCGCCTTCTTCCATTTGAAGCGTCAACGGACCCGAAGACACGCCACGATTGACTACGATGGACGGGGCTGTATCGGGACCGAGACCGAAGCAAGGATCCGCGAGGAGCAATCGATGACGCGCTTGGCCGCATAGCACGTAACTTCCGTCCGGTACGTCAGGAATTGCGAACGTACCGGTTGGCCCGGAATCAACAGTCGGACTTGTCCAGAATGTCGGCTTGATTCGAACGGCTCTCACGCGAATATTCGCAATGGTTTTTCCGTCCGGCGCAAGAACGGTACCAGCTATTCTGGCCAGTTTAGCCGAACCATCAGGCTGGGCAAGCAGCCCACAGGAGGTAATCAGAGAGAGAGAGAGAGAGAGAGAGAGAGAGAGAGAGAGAGAGAGAGACATTCGGAGAAACGAGAATCACATGACATTGCGACAACGTCAAGCAGTGTTTCTCCCGTCGCGTGCGGTTATTATGCTACTGAAAAGCCAGCATAAGCGCCCATTCAGGCCTCGCTCTAACTGCCAGTCACGCAGAAAAAAAAGATTATATTTCCCTTCATATCAACAACATGAAAATTTTCACCCCCAAACTCCCTTGCCACCCCATGCTAGTGTGAAATCGGGTCAGGAATACCTCGCCCACAAACAGCCCTCGCGCCAGCGAGGGCTGTTTGCATTTACACCACTCGAAAGGAAACGGAACCATGATCACCCCGGAAGAGAAAGCAAAAATCGCCCGCGAAAACGGCGCCAAATCCAAAGGCCCAACCACCCAAGAAGGCAAAGACCGCTCCCGCGCCAACGGCCTCAAGCACGGCCACCGCTCCACCACCCTCCGCCACCTCGCCGAGCCCCACCCGGCCATCCTCTGCAACGAGGACTCCCGCACCTTCTTCCAGCTCTTCCACAACCTCATCAAGTTCTACCAACCCATCGGCCAGGTCCCGCTCGACATCGTGCGCGAAATCGCCATCACCCGCCACGACCTCACCCGCGTCCAGCTCATCAAAGCCTCCACCTGGAACCGCGCCCTCATCGGCGAACAGCTCAAACCCGTCGACCTCCCCGACGAACTCAAACCCGTCGAACACGCCATGAACGTCGCGCTCACCCTAGCCAAGTCCGACGCCATCTTCGACCGCCAGATCGACAAACTCCACGCCCGCATCGCCAAACTCGAAAAGCGCCTGCGCTACGTGAA
>CANIVU010000100.1 GCA_947470805.1 Acidobacteriota bacterium
GCTTAAACGTCCATTTGTTGACGCGATGCCGATAAGTCACGCATCATGATTCAGACCAGCGTCGCTTCGCTCCGATGGCTATCGCCATCAGCCCGGAATGACTATCGGCATCAAATCGGAATCGTTATCGGCTTCGTCGGAATAGGCACCCACAGTAAAGTACGGAATAATCCAAAGGCGAATTTCCGGTGGCGGGGGCTATGGCGAATTGTTTTGCCGGTGTCGTGGCATCACAGTTGCGCCTCCGTTTCGCAGCCACCAGCCGGCTTCTATCGAGTGCGCAACTTTCAATAGAACGCAAAACAGCCCCGCCCTCCGACTGTGAAATTGGTTTTGGCATATTTGTGGCAGAGAGTTGTGGAGGGGAATCGACCAAAAGAGTACTGACCACGCGGGTGGGGGATGGGATCGGCTGGAGGCCGGAAGTGGGGGGGCAGTCGGAGGAACCATTACCCGGTAATGATTGGACGCGGTATGGGGGAATATGTCGAGCGTTAAAGCTTCGACGGGGGGAAGTTGTGGCGACCGGCAGTCCCAGCGGATGTCCGATCCTTGTGTGGTGGGTAAGATCTAACGATACTGACGGCACGACCGCGGAGCGCGTAACACGCGATTCCAGCGGCCACAACAAGCGCGGTGACAGTGAACGCCGCGGGCCAGCCGTTCGTTTTGGCAAGATAGCCGATCACGACCGGGGCCAGAATCCCGGAGAGGTTAGCAAAGGTGTTCTGCGCGCTGGCGACCGCCGCGGCGTGGCGTGGCGCGAGGTCCAGCGATCCGCTCGAGAAAACGGGAGTGATCGATCCGAGCAACATCATCGCGGCGCACAGAAGCGCTACAGCGGCTACCGCCGATGTGGCCGCGGACGCCGCCATCAGGCAGAGGGCAGAACCCGAATAAGGGATGAGCAGGAGTTTGCAGGCGCGTGACCTTGATTTTCCCGGCCCGGCTCTGTCGAGCAGTTGCGCAAACAGGTTCGCGCCCACCCACGCGCACAGAAATGGCAGCGACGATCCGGCGGCCATCTGCGGCAAGGAGAGTTGCCTCTCGGAAGACAGATAGGTAGGTAACCAGGAAATCATGAAGTAGAAGAACCAGTTCGACGAAAAGTGAAGCGCGAACAACGCCCAGATCGACGAGGATCGAAGAATGGTTCCCCACGGAACGGGCTCGGTCACCAGCGCCGGCATCTCCGGCCCTGGCTCCACCTTTCTCCACAGCGGCAGCCAAAGAAATCCTGCGAGTCCGAAGACATAGAAAATGGAACGCCACCCAAACAGATGCAATAGATAGGTCGCCAGTGGCACCGCGATCACAGGCCCGGCGTAGCCGGCACTCCAACAGAGCGCTGTCGCCCGGGAATACTCCCGCGGAGGAAACCAGCGCACCAGCGTGCCGTTGATGCAGGACGCTGTGCCACTCTCGCCCACGCCTAGCAGAACTCGCATTGCCGTCAAACCAGCCAGGGAACTCGGTAGCGGAGTCAACACGGTGAATAGCGACCACCAACTCATGCACGCGGCGAACACCGGCTTGGGCCCATACCGTTGGGCCAGCATCCCTACCGGAACCATCAGCAGCGTGTAGCCCAGGAAGAAGCCCGACAATACCCAACCAGCCTCGGCCGTGTCCCATCCGGACTCCCGCATCATGGCGGGCATCGCCACCGAGATGCTCACACGATCGGAATGCGCGATAAGGTTCGCAAAGAAACAGAGCAGCGCGACATCCACTCGTCGAGGCCACGGAAGGCGTCGCATGGTGGATTCTCAGCGGCCCCGCAAGATCACCGGTTCCAACCCGGGGATGTCTTCATCGGCCGGAAAATAGGGCCGCTGTAGGCGGGAGAACTTCACGTGGCGCAGCGACGCGGGAGTCGCGCCCGGAGTGTCGAGCACGTACGCCGCGCAAAACCGGCCCGCATACCCGACGCGATAGTTCATCGGGTTCTTCACCACCAGGAATCGCGCGCCTCCCGGATCCATTCCCATCGAGCGAAATTGTTCGTCCGCCCAGTCGTAGGTGGCGAACGTTGTGACCAGGATATCGACGTTTCCCGTCCGCAGCCATGCACTCGGTCCCATCTCCCCTGGCTGCCCTTCCCATATTCCTCCCGTATAGACGAATCGTCCATCGCTCAAATGCTCCACGCGCGCGGTCACCGGGAAAGGCTCGCCCCACCGCGGGTCCAGCTTACGTCCCAGCGTGAGTTGCAGCGTGTCGCCGGGCCGGCGGGAATGGCATAGCGCCGCGGCCTCGGGATCCACCACGGAGGCGAGCGAACGCACCGCTAGGCCGGCTTCCGCCAACTCTCGTAGCGCCGCCACGCTGTCGCCGCACGCACCGCCCCCCGCGCAATCGGATGTCTCCAGCAGCAGTACCGTACCCTCCGGATACCGCGCCGCGTCCGCTATCGCCTCGGCCGGTTTCCAGATTCGGGGCTCCAACTCGAAACGGCGCTGCCAATACACAGCGGCGATCCCGGTCGCCAGGGAAGCGGCGCGCTCCGCGTCGCCATCCGTCACCACCAGTCCGCCGCCGCCCATGTCCGGTAGATCCAGGTGCGGCTGCACCAAAAACGCACTCGTGGATAAAACACCCGGTTGCAGCTCCAGTGATTTTGCGTAGCGCATCACATCGGCGAACGGACCGTCCTCGGTGCTCCCCATGAACCCGCCCACCACCACCGGCACTTTGGCCATTGCCATCGTCGGTCGCGCCGAGCCCTCTATACAATCCACCAGCAGTCGCGCGCCACGCACGCCCGTGCTGAACGTGTCGCGATGCGGGTACGTTTCCCACGCCAGCAGCGCGTTGCAGTGTTGCACCATCTCCGCGGTCACATGCGCATGGCAGTCCAGTGTAGCGACTATCGGGATGCCTGGACCGGCGACCCCGCGGACCGCGGCAATCAGGTCGCCGTCCAGACTGCCCAATACCTCCACCGCCGCCGCTCCATGCTGCGGCATCAACACCCCATCCACGGGCATCGCCGCGCGCAGGCGTGTCAGCAGATCCTCTTTAAGCGACCGGTAGCATCCGGCGGTCAATGGCCCCCCGGGAACCGCGCTCGCAAACAGCAGTGGGACGATCTCCACGCCCCGCTCCCGCAGGTGATGCAGTGCGCCGCCCAACACCCCGTCGGTCGCTGCGAGTACCGCTTCGCCGCGGCGCAACTCGCTGCGCGCAAAACAATCCAGGTCCGTCAGCGTCCCGCAAAGGTGATTGGACTCAGTAAAAATCGCTCCGACTGCCACCCGGAATTGTGCCATTTTTCTCAAGCCTCGTACGGTGGCGCGGGCGCGTAGAAGTGTGGCCCGAAGACCATATCTGAGTAGTTGCCGTCCGCAATCGGAACGCCCTTCGGAACGCTGTATCGTTCAACGGCGTCTTCGTCCAACGAGATTCCCAGCCCTGGCGCCTGCGGCATGGCGATCTCCCCGGCGTCTATCTGCCACTTCGTGGACAACAACGCTTCGATCAACGGGTTGCCCGTCTGGTCCACTTCCACCGTGACGCCATGGGAAAGCGAGGCCAGCACGTGCATATTGGCGGTCAGGGCCACAGCGTCGCTCCAGGTATGAGGCGCCACCCGCAGTCCGTGATCCGCTGCCAACGCGGCAATGCGCAGGCTCTCCGTAATCCCGCCGCAACGGCACGCATCCGGTTGCACGATATCCACCACCTGGCCGTCCATCAGTTCACGAAAGCCCTGCAACCCGAACTCATTCTCACCTGCCGCCAGAGAGATTCCCCCAAGGTGCGGCCGCAGTTCCCGAAACAGGTCAGGACACTCCGGCAGAAATGGCTCCTCCAGCCAGAAAATCTTCGCTGCCAGAAATTCCGGAACCAGTCGCCGGACCTGATCGAGCGGGTACCGGGCGTTCCCTTCAATCAGCAGACGATTCTCCATCCCGATCGTCTCCCGCACCACGCGCAGCGCCGCGGAATCATAGGCGTAGTTTCGTCCCAGCCGCATCTTCATGCCGAGAAAGCCCCGCGCCAGATGCCCCCGCGCCTCGTCCCGCAGCTCCGCTACGTCCCGTTTCCAAAGCAATCCGCTCGCGTACGCGGGTACGCGATGCCGTTTCGCGCCAAGCAATTGATAGACCGGCAGTCCCGCCGCCTTGCCCCGCAGATCCCACAGCGCCATGTCAATGCCGCCGATCGCGGAGACAGCGGCGCCCTTACGTCCATACCATCGGGTCAACGAATAGCACCGCTGCCAAAGGCGCTCGATATCTGCCGGATCGTCCCCCACCAGCAGCGGTCGAAGCTGATCCTCGATAATCGTCCGCGCAAGGTCGGGATGGGTGTAAACCGAACCCAGTCCCACAAAATCGGAGTCGGTGAACACTCGGACCAGCGTGGACACCCGCGCGGTGCACCGGCCCCCGGCGTAGTCGAATCCGCCTCCCTCCGGGTACTCGAACCGAAGGGTGGTGGCCGTGATGTCCCGGATACGCACCTGGCGCCTATGCCGTCACGGGCTCGCGTGTCGCGGCCTTCACCAGATCAAGCGCCACGTCCACAATCATGTCTTCCTGCCCGCCCACCATCCGCCGCTTGCCTAGCTCCACCAGGATGGCGCGCGTGTCCAGCCCGTACCGGGTCGCCGCCGCTTCCGCATGCCGCAGAAAGCTCGAGTACACGCCCGCGTAGCCCAGCGACAGCGTCTCCCGATCCACCCGCACCGGCCGGTCCTGCAACGGCCGGATCAAGTCCTCGGCCGCGTCCATCAACGCAAACAGTTCACAGCCATGAGGAATGTTCATTCGGTTGAGCACCGCGATCAACACCTCCAGCGGCGCATTTCCCGCGCCCGCACCCATCCCCGTCAGCGAGGCATCCACACGAATCGCTCCGTGCTTCACCGCCTCAATACTGTTCGCCACACCCAGGGACAGATTGTGGTGCGCATGCATTCCTCGTTGCGTCTCCGGCAGCAGCACGTCATTAAAGGCGTCGAACCGCTCGCCCACTTCGTGCGTCAGCAACGCGCCCGCCGAATCGACCACATACACACAGTGCGCCCCGTAGGACTCCATCAGCTTCGCCTGCCGTGCCAGTTCCTTCGGCGGCGCCATGTGCGACATCATCAGGAATCCCGCCACATCCATGCCCAGTTTCCGCGCATACTCGATATGCTGACTGGCAATATCGGCCTCCGTGCAATGTGTCGCGACACGCGTTGAACGCGCCCCCGCCTGGTATGCCGCGTGCAGATCTTCAATCGTTCCGATACCAGGGATTAGCAGCACCGTCACGCGCGCCCGCTTAATGTTCTCGGCCGCTGCCTGGATCCACTCCAGATCCGTGTGTGCGCCGAACCCGTAATTGAAACTGGAGCCCGCCAGGCCGTCACCGTGCGTGATCTCAATCGCGTCCACTCCAGCGGCATCGAGCGCCCGGGAGATCGTCGCTACCTGTTCCAGCGTGTAACGATGCCGGATCGCATGCATGCCATCCCGTAGCGTGACGTCCTGGATGTAGAGCCGCTGTTGTTCGTTGTCCATGTCGATCCCCTCTCTCAGTTCGCCGCCAGCCGTTCGCCCGTCTGCAACGCGGCCGAAGTCATGATGTCAAGATTGCCCGCATAGGGCGGCAGGTAGTGCCCGGCCCCTTCCACTTCCAGATAAATCGAGGTCTTCAATCCGCTGGCCTTCGGCGATTGAAACGCCTCAAACTGCACTTCCTGCTTCAAACGGTAGCCCGGCACATACGCCCGGACCTCCTCAATCATCCGCAGTATCGAAGCGTTGATGGCCTCGCGGTCCCCGTCCTCGCTCAGGCAGAAAACCGTGTTCCGCATGATGATCGGCGGCTCCGCCGGATTCAGCACAATAAGCGCCTTGCCCTTCGCCGCGCCGCCGACGGTTTCGATCGCCCGCGCCGTCGTTCGGGTGAACTCGTCGATGTTCGCCCGCGTGCCAGGCCCCGCCGACTTACTCGCAATGCTCGCCACAATCTCCGCGTACTTCACCCCCGCCACTCGGTTCACCGCCGCCACCATCGGAATCGTCGCCTGTCCGCCACAGCTCACCATGTTCAGATTTACCGAATCGAAGTTGGCGCCCATATTCACAACAGGCACCACATACGGGCCGATCGCCGCTGGCGTCAAGTCGATCAGCCGCCGCCCCGTACCCTGCAGCAGTTCGTTGTGATGCGCGTGCGCCGGCGCCGAAGTCGCGTCGAAAACAATCTCGATGTCCTGAAACTCCGGCATGGCCATCAGGCCTTCCACGCCTTTGTCTGTTGTGGCGACTCCCATCCGCCGGGCCCGCGCGAGCCCGTCCGACTGCGGGTCGATCCCAACCAAAACACCCATTTCTATCTTCTTCGCCGTGCGCAGGACCTTTATCATCAGGTCCGTCCCGATGTTGCCTGATCCAATGATCGCGATCTTAGTGGCCATGAGTTCCCCGATAATATTGCAGCCGTCGCGTCAACGCAAGCGGGTTTGCCGCCCCCGACTCGCTCGATAGCGGCGCTGGTTCGAATTGTGGAGTTGCGGCAAATTCGGCCGCCGTCGATGTCTCAACTGATTCCGATTTCCATCACGCGGCCAGCGCCACTCGTTGGAGGCGGCGATGCGGAGACCGCAGTTGAGGAACTTGTAGTAGCGCTCGTAGTCGGCGGCGAGGCCATCGACGAGGTTGTAGGCATCAACCAGGCCGAGGACTGCGGCGACGGGTACTTCGACGCCGCTGCCGTTGTGGCACCACACGACAGTGCCGCCGATTTGCTGAGTCTGGGCGCAGAGGGGGGAGAGCGTGGGGTGATCTGGCGCATTGGGAGTGTTGCTGAGCAGACCGGTAGAGACCGGTTCGATGGAGCGGGGGATGTTGAGGAACAGGACGCGGCCGTTGCCGAAATCGCCGAATTTCCTGTTGTTGCGAGCTTCCTCGCCCATGTCGATGATGGTGCCTTGGCGGGAGAGCTGCGGCATGCGGCCGACGGGAAAGCGGTTAGAAATGTAGGGCGAATCGGTGCGGACGAGGTAGCTTAAGACGCTGACGTCGAGATCCTTTGCGGGGGGCACCGTGCGGATGCTGATAGGCTTGCCAGCGGCGGCGGTGAGTTTGCCTCGTATGGTGGTCAGAGTAGAGGTCCCCGGGCGCTGGGCATGCAGCGGGGCAAGAAGCGTCCGTGACCTGAGCACAGGAATGGAGGCGAGGATCTGGCGGCGGGTGAGGTGAGGTTTTTGTCCCAACGGATTCGCTTGGTGGAGAAATCTTATCCCGTTGTGAGATTCCGAGCTCGGCTAGCCGAGCTCGGGTCTTAAGGACCCTGCTGCCGTCATCGCGGTCGAGCCTCCGCGATCTCTCCCTTGCCAAAACCAACTGGTTTGGGCAGGGGTGGGGAAGGGAGCGGAAGGGGTGGAGGATCAAGGGGAAAAGCGGGGTGTGGAGCGAGGGGTTTTGGCAAGGGACGATTCCTTTACCAAGACCAACAGCCACGGGCAGGAGATTGTGGTTCTTTCAGTGCGTGGGGAAGCCCAGAAGTTGGGCTCACGAAATGGGGGCGCCCAACTTCCGGTTACGCCGTCAGAACACAGGAGTTGAACGCTTTCGGACAAGCTAAACTGATCTGGATCACTCTTATGCCACTAGCTGAGCTGGTGACGAAGGGCAAGAATCTGGAGCTGAAGCGCCGCGCGACTGCGAAAGAAAGCCAAGAAAGCCGCCGCCAGCGCCACCAACGGAGGCGAACAAGGAAATCGAAGGAAGAAAGGCAACCCCCAATTTATCAGCACCTTCGAGATTTGCGAGGACCACAGATTGGCGCCGAGCGCGATGTAGGGATGGCCTTCGGGCGAAAAGAACGTCCAGCGTTCGTCAATTCGCTCCACGCGGAACCAACCGGTAGCCTTGCGCTCGACTGCGGTGTACCCGCCGTAGCGGTCATAGGCGGGCTTTTCGGCGGCGAGCGCGGCCCATACCGCCGCGAGACAGCAGACGAGGAGCCGCATCGCGTTTAGGCCCTCCGCGCCTTGCCCCGGACTTCGCGCCGCATCGAGGCGTTGGCCTGGCGCATCAGCCTGAACATCGTCTCGCTGACCTTGCCGTTCACCGGATCCCTGCCCCCGCCATCGCCATCGCGCCCCAGGCGAAAGAAACCGTTCCGGCCCTGTCCGCCGCCGCGGCGTTCGGAAACCCTCGCCTGGTCGCGTGGAGTCTGTTCATGGCAAACGAACATAACGGATTCGCTGATTAAGCAAATACCGCCGCGAGCAGTCCCGGCGGACGCATTCAACCACACGCTGGAGAGGAGCGGCCAGTTGGGTTGGAGCACGCGACACGCCGTGAATCCGTAGATGCCTGACTTCCTATCGGTACGCCGCCGTTGCAATCGGAGACAACCCGGGGAGCCGGAAGGCGTCACGCGCACACCCAACTCACCTGACGATCTGCTGGTCCTTGGGCCGTTTTCTAAACACAAGAACAGAAACGCCCCGGAACTCCTTGGTCGTCCGCACCCAATGGATTGCGGCGATCGTCTCTAGCTCCGGCGGCAGCGGCCTCCAGGTGTGATAAGAATCCCGCACCATCACCAGCGTGCTGCACGTGGCTCCTTCGAGTGCCGCTCGGTCCAGAATCCTCCGCCGCAATGCTGGACGCCCCGAATACACTGACCAGGCCGCGACGCCATGGTCAACAGGACTGGGTTTCTCCCTCGAAACCAAGCACAATCCCTCGCCTTCCATCGAGGCAATATGACTTACAACGCCTCGGTAATCTGCCTTGGTCTCGACAAAATAATTCGCGTGGAGCGCTGCCAAGCTGTAAAGCAAGATCAATGGGATTAAGACCCGCCGCAAATCTTCCCGCAGGCGGTCAACTCCATAGGCCACGAGAACAAGATAAGGCGCCAAAGCCAACATTACATAACGGGCTTCAAATATGAGCCCAACCGCCCACGAGCCCAAGCAGATCGTCAGCATGGGAATCAGCCACAAGACCGCAATGAAAAGGACACGCTGCCCCTCCCTCGATGGATGCCGAATCTGAAGCAATCCCCACGCGGCCGGTGCGGTGAAAAGCAGCACGCCAATGGGGAAGGTCCACAGCGGCGAGGGAAATGTTGCCCCATTCCATTTCCCGCTGTTGTACCAATTTAGAATCAGCAACGGTGTTATGGCCTTCGCCCGGGACATGCCGGGAAAGGAGCTCGGCTCCCAGGAACGCAGAAACTCACCCACCACTCCGCTACTCAGCCACGGCAACATAAAACAGGCCAACACCAGCAATCCCCCCGCCCACCACCACCGCGGCACCGGATACTCCCGGCGGAACCAGAAGGCAAACACCACCATCGCCAGCAGTACGAACACCGTGTAATAGTGCACGTTCAGCATGAGGCCACTCGCGCCAACAAACTTCCACCAGTCCAGCGCCCGTCCTTCCTGCAGCGCGCTCAACAGCCAGTAGCTCGCCAGCGTGACCAGCAACGCCGCCAGCGCGTACCCGCGCGCTTCTTGCGATTCATAGATTTTGGCTTGCGCAACGGCCAACAGCAATGCCGAAAGAATGGCCACGCGCTGCCCGAACAGCTTCGCCGCCAGCAACCCCATCACGAAGATTTCCGCTGTCCCGCAAACTGCCGAGAACAAGCGAACCTGCCACACACCATAGCCGATCAGGTTCGTCACCCACTTCGCCACCAGCATGTGCAACGGAGGATGTGCATAATCCAAAGACATCTCCCGCAGCAGCAACTCAAAATCCATCGACGAAACCTGCATCGTGAACAGTTCATCGATCCAGGCGGATTGCCAGTCCAGCCGGTACAGCCGCAGCAATAGCCCCAGAGCCGCAACCAACGATAGTTGCACGCAAAAGGAAAGGCTGGGGATGGCACTCGTCAACGAGACCTTCCGGACAACGTCAATCCAACCGCCTCAAACCAGACCCTCCCGGCAACATTCCGAAAATACAATTCCGTAACCTGATCCGTCGCCAAAATAGACTCCGCCGCACGCACACGGGTCTTGTCAGTCTACAGTAACACCGGCCTCAAAAAAGGGTAGCTTCGGAGGTCGCGACGCTCGTTGCGGTTGCCGATGTTTTCGTAATCGGTTGCGTGCGAACCAATCGCAATGTGTCGAAAGCACTGCGGAGAGCGCCGCCAGGCCTCTCCCGCTGAACTCCTCGCAACGCGGTTCTCAGCCGCTCCCCCTTGGTGAGCACTAGGAGGTCTAGACACAGCTGACGATCCGGGTCCCATTCCGGTCACTCTATCATCCGCGTGGCCACATAGATCCACGCTAACGGCACAGCGTTTACGAATCGCGTCAGGATGGTCGGCCATCCGGAAATTATCCAGAAACGGCGTTCTGGGAAATGGCTGGAATTCAATCCGGTCGTGGCGTCGGCTTCCCTGAAGTTGGCTAAGTATTCGATGGAGACCCGCAGCCGACCGTTCTACAAATCAGGACGGCAGGACTGGTCGAACACCCGCCGCACCGTCGTAACCCCCACCCCTAACTCGTCCGCAATCTCTCGCCAGCTCTTTCCGCTCTTTCTCAACTCCTCCGCCTTATCCCTTCTGAAAATCGCCCTCGGCCGCCCCAGCGCCTTCCCCGATTTCGTCCCCCGCTGTCTCGCGTGCTCAATCCCCGCCATCACCCGTTCACATATCAACGACCTCTCGAACTCCGCCATCGCCGCGATCATAGTGAACATTGCCTTGCCCATCGGCGTCGACGTGTCCACCGCTTCCTGATGCGAGACGAAATCAATCCCCAGCCCGCGGAACTCCTCCAGTGCATTCACCAGTTGCCGGACACTCCGGGCAAACCGATCAAACCGCCACACGACCACGACATCGAACCTCCCCCGCTTGGCATCCGCCATCAACCGGTCCAATCCCGGCCGGCGTTCCTTGGACCCGCTCATCCGATCGCTGTACACCTCGTGCACCTGCCATCCCCGCTGAACGATCAATTGCCGTAGCGGCACCTCTTGAACCGCGGGGTCTTGGTCGAACGCCACCGTATCCCCCTTGCGCGATTTGCTGGTGGTGCTGACTCGGACGTACATCGCGACTCGCTTCATGATGACCTCCCAATTCCCTCAAAAGTGCCGTCAAAACTGGTACTGATAATGCGCGTTATCGGCGGGCGTGGGCCAATCGAAAATCCCCGTCCGCGGCCGTCCAAGATCAGTGGCAATCCAGTCGTCTGCACCAGCGTGATTCGCTGCGAAAGGTCGTCCGCCGGCCGCAGTTCGATAGCCCCTTTAATCGGCACCCCAAACAGGACGAGTACCCCAACCAACCTCGCAACCCGCTGAATCCACAGGCTCGTCATAAACTGGCCCAAACCGCATTATTCGCGGCAAAAGTTCTGAACGCGTCCAGCGCGGGGAGCCAACTTTTTCAAGTAGTTACAGTGACTCCGATTTACTGGACTACAGGCGATGTGGCGGAAAATGTAGCAGGAGTTTTTAGCTCCTCCATTTTCCCCTTTTCCTTCGGGCCTCAACCGCGGCGAGTGTGCTCCGCTTGGACGTGAGCATAATAACGGAGCAAGGCGATCCGTCGGCACAATTCACCTCGGCGTCAAATCCGCCAAGGGTGATGTCATCGCAAGCGGACCGCGTTGCGATGACAGGGGCGAGCGGCTGGAGACCACCGGCGCTAGGTGACGCTTGAAAGCCCCTTTAGAAAACCCGACTAAAGATCTTGCCATCATCGGCCTGCACGTTTTCTTCGGGTTCGCTGCACCACTTTGCTAAACTCCTCCCGCCGCGAGCGCCATCGCCGATGGGGGAAGCGAAAGCGCGGCGAGCGCCAGTGTGGTAGCCTGTCCGGCAGTCGCCGTCCGCTAGGCCGGTGCAAACAACACCGAAGGGATCCTATTTGATGAAGCTCAAAACCAACGTGCGTGCTGGCAAGCTCTCCGCTAACCACAACCAGGCTGCCATGAAGGTGAAGACTGCGGTCAAGGCTGGCCGTATCGCGACCAACCACAACCAAACCCGCTAACCTCGGGAACAACACCGGCCCGGGGTCGCGCTTGCAGAGGCGATCCCGGAGTCTGGCGTTATCTATCCTTTCCGGCCACGCGCTACGTCTGGAAGCGGCAACACTAACCGCCGCCGCAGGTTCCCCAGGCTGTAGGAGATCAGGCTCCGCATCAGGCGGACTTCGCGCGAGCGGAACCCGGGGCGTCCGCTGCTTTCGACCGATGACGTCGTCCGCTTGGCGGAGACGTGGGGCCGCATTCTCACTAGTGATGAGCGTTCCCACCGTGTCTATGCGGCGCTAGCGCGATACCCTCAACGACGCGTAACAAAGCTACGTCAAAAGCGCAAAGGCCCCGCTTGGGGCCATCGCATGTAGGTGGCTGTTATTGCTGCTGGTTAGCGCTGTTTGTTCCTCGTTGTCCCTCCAGGAAAGCAGCCTCCAACGGCTGTTAACGGAGGCGTTTTAGGTTCGAATCCTACCCGGGGAGCGAAATGGTTTTAAGGGCACCACGCCCTCGCCGTTCCCCCAGGCAGACGATATTGCAAAACGGATCCACGAAAGTGGATCCGTTTTGCGTTTAACCCTCCACCCGGTAATGGTTTACGGCAGCAACCCGCGCGCGGGCCCCGTTGGCGGTGTCAGGTGGCACTGCATGCAGTTTTGAATGTTGGAGTCGAACCGCTTGGAGCGCTGATGGATGGTGTGGATGCGGATATCGACGGGGGAGTCCGGTTCGAACGCCAGTGCCGCGTGGCACACCTGGCACGGACGGCGGTCGCTGATACCGTGCAGCACGTTGGCCATTGACGAGTTCCCGCTGTGGCAAGTGGAGCACGGTCCCGTGGTCAGGTTATCCGGCGTCGCGGCGGACTGGCCCACCTGGACGTCCATGGTGAAGGCCTTGTTGCTGGCTTCACCGGCCCAAACGCGGCGCGCCTTCATGGCCAGTACATACGTGCCCGGCAGGGCATCGGCGGGCACCGTAAAGCTGATCGTATCCGCGACGGGAGTCTCCGCCAACGCCGGCACGAAGAGGTTGGCCAACGCCGGAACGGCCTGAAACAGCCCGGTGTACCCGTCGGCGGCGATGGTGGCAGTCGGCACGTTGGGCAGGAAAATCGTGTCGAAGCCCACGGTCAGTGAGGTCCGCTTGATCTTGTTCGTCGGGCCGATAAGTCCAACTCCAAACATCGCCTCGCGGTGCTTCATTGCGTAGTAGAGCGTCGAGGCCAGGCGGGCGCCATCGTAATACTGCAGCCCCGAGGGGATCTCGCCCCGCAGGAACTGCCCGTACGTGGGTAGTGAGCCGGGCGTGTTGAGCGGCCGTCCAGCCCCGTCCTTCACATTGATCCGCAGGTTCATGGTCTCTCCCGGCATCCAGAAGCGCCCGTTGGCGGGTTGATTCAATGGTTCCAGCGAGGGCTGAAAACCGTAGCCATAAGCGAAATCGGAAGCGCGCTTGGTTTCCACGGCAACCGTGCGGTTGGCAAACGGCTGCTCGCTCCAGAACAGGCGAAGTCCGGTGGCTTCAGCGGGAATCACGCCGGCGCGCTCCGACGGCTTCAGCGGCACGCGCCACTGGGCCAGCGCTTGGGTTGTGAATGTGGCCCCCGTACAATCGGTCTTCGTGCGACACGGGGTGGCGATCTGGCGGGCGTTGAACCGGCGGACGAAACCGTCGTCGGCCGCGGTTCGATTGTTGTCGTTGCCGGCGAAGGCAAGCAGCGGAACTCCCACGGGGAAGCCGCTGGCATTCACAGGCAGCAGGGCGAAAGCACTATCGCGCTTCATCCACGTGGCATTGCGATAGAAGCGCTGGCGCAAGAAAGTGCCATCGGGATTGGGCCGGAAGTCCTCTTCCATCATCTGGACACCGCTCCAGTCAAGATTGGCGAAATCGCCCGATTGAATGAGCGGCTGGATACCTTGGTCGGTTGTAGTCGGCGCGCCATTGGCGACGATGTCGACCTCCTGCAGGAAACGTTTGGCGCTGCCTGCCAGAGTGAGTTTCGGCATTTGACTGTTCTGGAAGAACAGGCTGAGTCCGACGGTTTCAGGCGAACTGTCGGAGTGCAAAGCGGCGGCGCCACCGAGCAGAACCAGCGGTACGGCTATCCAAAATGTCTTCATGGTGTCCTTTTATACGGAATGTGTCTAGTGGAGACGGGCGGGGTGAAATGGCCTTCCCCTTTAGGCCAGCGCATTCGGCGGCCGAAACGGCTAGTGCCTTGAACTTTTTTTTTGCGATTGAATCCGGTTTCGAAATAGGCGCCCCGGCAGTATGATGGTCAAGCCCATGCGACTGCTCCTTCTCCTCTCCGCCGCCCTCGCCCTCTCCGCCCAGCCGCAGTACGACATCCTGCTAAAAGGCGGCCACCTCATCGATCCGAAAAACCGGATCAGCGCTCTCCGCGACGTCGCCATTAAAGACGGCAAAATCGCCGCCATCGCCCCGTCCATCCCCCCCGCCCAGGCCCGCAAAGTCATCGCAGTCAACGGCCTTTACGTTGTCCCCGGCTTGATCGATATCCACGCCCACGTCTTCTCCGGTACCAGCGGTCAAGGGCTCGCCGGTGGCGACACCAGCATCCACCCCGATAGCTTCGCCCAGCGCGTCGGCGTCACCACCGTCGTCGACGCCGGCTCCTCCGGCCGCCACAACTTCGCTACCTTCCGCAGCACCATCGTCGACAAATCCCGCACCCGCGTCCTCGTCTTCCTCAACATCGGCGGCCAGGGCATGCCCGGCGACGCCAAGGAGCAGGACCTCGACGACATGGACGCTAAAGCCGCCGCCGCCCTCGCCGCGGCCAATAAAGACGTCATCGTCGGCTTCAAAGTCGCCCACTACAACGGCCCCGAATGGACCCCCGTCGAACGCGGCGTCGAAGCTGGCACCATCGCCAATCTCCCCGTCATGATCGATTTCGGCGCCTTCCACATCGCCCGCCCCTTCCAGGATCTGGTCCTCAAAAAACTCCGCCCCGGCGACATCTACACCCACGCCTTCTACGCCCCCGTCCCCTATTTCGACGCCACCGCCAAGCTCCTCCCCTACCTCCACGAAGCCCGCAAACGCGGCGTGCTCTTCGACGTCGGCCACGGCGGCGCAGCCTTCGAATTCAAACAGGCCGCCCGCGCCGTCAAACAAGGTTTCCCGCCCGACACCATCTCCACCGACGTCCACTCCGGCAGCCTCAACGCCGGCATGAAGGACATGCTCAACGTCATGTCGAAATTCCTCAACATGGGCCTCTCGCTCGACGACGTCATTTACCGATCCACCTGGAACGCCGCCCGCACCATCCGCCGCGAAGAACTCGGCCACCTCTCCATCGGCGCCGCCGCCGACATCGCCGTCCTCCGCCACGAAACCGGCGACTACGGCTTCGTCGACTCCTGGGGCGCCGGCCTCCGCGGCACCCGCCGCCTCTCCAACGAACTCACCCTCCGCGACGGCTACGTCATCTACGACACCAACGGCCGCACCCGCGAAAACTGGGACAAACTCGGCGACTACAAGCCCCAAGGCGAGCCCTGGTGGGACCAGACCCGCTCCAGCGGTCCCCTCCGCCGTAACCGAAAATAGTTGTGTTGCTGGAACTGCGCGATCTCGAAATCCGCTACCCCGGCCGCCCCCCGCTCGGGCCCTACTCGATAAGCCTGGCCGCCGGACAAACCCTCGGCCTCGCCGGCGAATCCGGCGCCGGCAAGTCCACACTTCTTCGCGCCCTCGCCGGCCTCCACCCCGGCACAACAGTGCCCAATCTCCCCGCCCGCATCGCCTACATCCCGCAGGATCTCCTCGCCGGCCTCTCTCCCTTTCTCACCGTCGAATCCCAACTTGCCGACGCCGCCGCCCTCCCGTTGCTCGAACCACTGGACCTCAACAAACCCCGCATCCGCAACGCCTATCCCCACCAACTCAGCGGCGGCGAGCGCCAACGCGTCCTCATCGCCCTCGCCCTCGCCACCCATCCCCAACTCATCCTCGCCGACGAACCCACCGCCCATCTCGACCCCGCCACCGAATCCCGCGTCCTCTCGCTCCTAAAACAATCCGGCGCCGCCCTCCTCATCGCCTCCCACCGCGAACGCGTCTTCCAACAGCTCGCCTGCCCCGTTCACCGCCTAACACCAGCCCCCACCGAACCCCCCACCGCCCCAAAAACGCTCAACAAAAATACCCCAGTCCTAACCATCCAAAACCTCACCAAGCAATACTTCCAACGCGACTGGCTCCTCCGCCAAACCCCCGCCCATACGGCCCTCCACAACATCTCCCTCACCCTCCACACCTCCGAAACCCTCGTCCTCCTCGGCCCCTCCGGAGCCGGAAAATCCACCCTCGCCCACTGCATCGCCGGCCGCGAAACCTACCAACAAGGCCAACTAAACCTAACAACCCAAACCCAACTCGTCCCCCAGGAACCCTCCGAATCATTGAACCCGCGGCTCACCATCGCCGCCTGCCTCCGCGAAGCCTGCGGTCAAGCCGAACCCGCCCAACTCGAACAAATGGCCCTCCCCGCCAGCTTGCTAAACCGCCCCACCCGCGAACTCAGCGAAGGCCAACGCGCCCGCGTCGCCGTCGCCCGCGCCATCGCCGCCTTCCACAACACGCCCGGCCTGCTCATCCTCGATGAGTCCCTCTCCGGCCTCGACCCCGCCACCCGCCGCCACGTCCTCCACTACATCCACGAACAACAAGCCGCCACCGGCCTCGCCTGTCTGCTCATCACGCACGACCGCGAAATCGCCGCCGGAATCGGCGCCCGCACCCTGACAATCGAAAGCGGCCGAATCGTCCAATGACTTTCCTGCTCCGCCGCCTCCTCGCCAGCCTCCTCCAAATCGCCGCCGCGTCCGTCCTCACCTTCGCCCTATTCACCCTCGTCCCCGGCGATTTCTACAGCACCGAAAACTTCAACCCCCAGCGTTCCCCCGCAGCCATCGAACACGACCGCCAGTCCGCCGGCCTCCGCCAATCCTGGCCCGCCCGCTACGCCACCTGGATCGAATCCTGCGCCGTAGGCGAGTTCGGCGTCTCACTCGCCTACGGCATGCCCGTCGGCCGTCTCCTCGCCCCCCGCCTACGCGCTACGATGAACATCGCCCTCCCTGCTTTCCTGCTCGCCTGGCTGGCCGGCCTCGCGCTCGCCCTCGCCGCCCAGCGCCGCCCCGGCCTGGTCAACGGCTCCTTCACCTCCCTCGCCGCCGCCTCCGCGCTCATCCCCGATGGCATCGCCGTCAGCGTTCTCCTCTGGCTCGCCGTGCGCCTCGGCACGCCCATCACCGGCCCCCCGCTGCCCATCCTCGGCCTCGCCTTCGCGCTCTTCCCTGTGGTCTTCCTCCACGCCGCCGCCGGCCTCGCCAACGCCCGCCAACAGCTCTTCGTCCGCCTCGCCCAACAGCGAGGCCTCAGCGGCGCCCGCCTCTGGCTGCGCTACATCCTCCCCGCCGCCGCCAATCCGCTCGTCTCACTCCTCGGCCTCTCCTTCGCCGCCGCCATCGGCAGTTCTCTGCTGGTCGAAGCCCTCACCGGCTGGCCGGGTCTCGGCCCCCTCTTCCTCGAAGCCGTCCAATCCCGCGATTACCCCATCGTCCAATCCGTCCTCCTCCTCCTCACCATCGCCCTAGCCCTGGCCAACCTCGTCACCGACCTCCTCCTCTACCGCCTCGACCCCCGCATCAGGACGGCCCGATGACCCGCCTCTTCCTCCTGCTAATCGTCATCCTCCTCCTCGGGCCCTTGCTCGCCCCCCACGACCCCCTCCTCCAACAGCGCGAACTCGCCAACCTCGCCCCCACCGCCCAACACTGGCTCGGCACCGATGACTACGGCCGCGATGTCGCCTCCCGCTTCCTCGCCGGCGCCAGTTGGTCCATCCTCGTCGGCGCCGCCGCCACCGCCCTTGTCCTCGCCATCGCCTGGCTCATCGGGGGCGCCGCCGGCTTCCTCGGCGGCTGGGTCGATCAACTCGCCATGCGCCTTGCCGATCTCTTCCTCGTCCTCCCCTGGTTCTATCTCCTCCTGGGCCTCCGCTCCCTGCTCCCCCTCTCCCTTCCGCCCCGCCCCGCCTTCGCGCTACTCCTGCTCACCATCGCCCTTGTCAGTTGGGCCCGCCCGGCGCGCCTCGTCCGCGGCCTCGTCCTCACCGCGAAGGAAGCCGGCTACGTCCACGCCGCCCGCGGCTTCGGCGTCCCCGCCCCCGTCATCTTCTTCCGCCACGTCCTCCCTGCCACCTTCGATCTCCTTGCCACGCAAGCCCTCATCCTCCTCCCCCGCTTCATCCTCGCCGAAGTCTCCCTCTCCTTCCTCGGCCTCGGTCTCGGCGAACCGGACCCCAGCTGGGGCGCGCTCCTGGTCCCCCTCAAACAAGCCTGGATGCTCGATCAACAATGGTGGCGCCTCCTGCCCGCCCTCTGCATGATGCCCGTATTCATTGGGTTTGCCGCGCTCGCCCGCCAATGGGGCGGCTCTTCCGCCAGATCCACGCTACGATGAACAGATGCGGCGCCCGGTTCGCGACAGCCTGTTCTGCCTTGCCATTGCAAGCACCGGATTCCTATCAGCAGCCCCCCGCGGCGGCGTTCTCCACGTGGCCCTCCGCGCCGAACCGAAAACCTGCAATCCCGTCACCGCCCTCGACGCGCCCTCCCGCGACGTCATCCGCCGCCTCCATGCCGATCTCATCACCATCGATCGCGCCTCCCAGAAAACCGTCCCCTCCCTCGCCGAATCCTGGTCCGTCGCCGGCAACAAATATACCCTTAAGCTCCGCAAGAACGTCCGTTTTTCCGACGGCGCCCCCTTCACTGCCGACGACGTTCTCTTCTCCTTCGCCGTCTACTCCGACGAAAAGGTCCGCTCTCCCCAACGCGATCTCCTCCTCATTCGCAACCAGCCCATTGACGTAAGAAAGCTCGACGCCCACACCGTCACCTTCCAACTCCCCGGCCCCTATGCCGCCGCCGAACGCATCTTCGATTCCATCGCCATGCTGCCCAAACACAAGCTCGAAGCCGCCTGGAAATCCGGCAAGCTCCGCGACGCCTGGTCCCTCAACACCCCCGCCTCGGAAATCGTCGGCCTCGGCCCCTTCCGCCTCAAGGAATACCGCCCCGGCGAAGCCGTCCGCCTCGAACGCAACCCCTACTACTGGAAGTCCGGCCTCCCCAATCTCGACGGCCTCGAATTCCATCTCCTCGCCGACGAAGATCTCCAACTCGCCCGCTTCGTCGCCGGCGACATCCACCTGCTCAACCGCCTCACCCCCAAAGCCGTCGCCTATCTCGAACGCCGTCCCGAAGCCCAAATCGTCGACCTCGGCCCCTCCCTCGAATACAACTTCCTCGCGTTCAATCTCTCCCCCAACTCGCCCCATCTGTCGGCCTTCAACACGCGCGAATTCCGCGAAGCCCTCTCCCTCGCCGCCGATCGCGACGCCATCGTCAATCTCGTCTTCCAGAAACGCGCCACCCCCATCTGGGGCCACGTCAGCCCGGGCAATAAGCTCTGGTTCTCGAACAAAATCCCCCATCCCGCCCGCTCCATCGATGCCGCCCGCGCCCGCCTCAAATCCGCCGGCTTCACCTGGAACCCCGCCGGCACGCTGCTCGATCCCGCCGGCGCGCCCGTCACGTTTTCCATCCTCGTTAGCTCCTCCAGCCACGAACGCCAGCAAATGGCCGTTCTCCTCCAGGCGGACTGGAAACAACTCGGCATCGCCGTCACCATCACCCCTCTCGAATTCCGCGCCCTGCTCGACCGCGTTCTCAACACCCGCCAGTTCGATACCTGCCTCCTCGGCCTCGGTGGCGGCGACGCCGACCCGAACCCGGAAATGGGCGTCTGGCAATCCTCCGGCGCCATGCACCTCTGGAATCCCAATCAGAAATCGCCCGCCACAAAATGGGAAGCGGAACTCGATGCGCTGATGCAAAATCAAATGGGGGCAACAAAACCCACGGAGCGCTTTCGCCTCTACGCCCGAGTGCAGGAAATCGTCGCAGCCGAACAACCCATGATCTTTCTCGCCAGTCCCAACGTCGTTGTCGCCCGTGCCAACACCGTCGGCAACTTCCGCCCAGCCGTGCTCGATCACCAGACGCTCTGGAACGTCGAAGAACTCTTCCTCTCCAAGGGTGGTCCCGCAAAGTAATGCCCCGCCGGGTCCCGGATAGCAACTCCTCCGACGAAGATCTCGTCCGCGAATGCCGCGCCGGTAACGAACGCGCCTGGGCCGCGCTCGTCGAAAAATACCAGCGCCTCGTCTACGCCATGCCCGCCCGCTTCCGCCTCCCCCCGGAAGACGCCGCCGATATCTTCCAATCCGTCTGGGCCGATCTCCATCGCGATCTCCCCCGCCTCGAACAGGCCAACGCCATTCGCGGCTGGCTCATCACCGCCGCCACCCGCCGCTGTCTCCTGCTCAAAAAACGCCAGCAAAAACTCCAATCCCACACCGGGCTCGATAGCGAAATAGCCGACCCCTCTCTCGACGTCGCCGCCCTCCAGGCCGAATCCATTCGCGAACAGCAGATCCGCGAAGCCATCGCCGCCCTCCCGGAGCGCTGCCGCGCCATCGTGCAAATGCTCTTCTACGAGCATCCGCCCCGCCCCTATGCCGAAGTCGCCAAGCTCCTCGGCCTCGCCGAAGGCTCCATTGGGTTCATTCGCGGCCGCTGTCTCAACCACCTCAAAAAACTCCTCCTGGAAAAAGGCCTGTGACCGCCCCGTCCGAGTGGCTCGACACTCTCGCCACCCTCGACGACGCGCTCGCCCGCGCCCGCTTCCTCGCCGAACACAGTCTCCCCGGTGACGCCCATACCCGCCTCAGCGCCGCCGTCCTCCAGCATCTTTACTCCGATCGTCCCAAAGCCGCCCGCCTCGCCGCCGCCGCCGCCCTCCTCGACGGCGATGACGCCCAGGCCCTCGCCCAGCGCTCCCTTGGCCACCTTGCCTACCTCGCCGGCGATTACGCCCAGGCCTCCCAACACTACGAAACTTCCGCCGCCCTCTTCACTTCCACCCGTAACGAAGTCGAACTCGGCCGCACCCTCTCCAGCTCCCTCCAGGCCCTCATCTACCAAAGCAAATACGCCGAAGCCGAAGCCGCCGCCGCCCGCGCCGAAATCATTTTTCAGCACCACGGCGACCTCCTCCGCCTCGCCCGGCTCGATTCCAACGTCGGCAATATCTACTTCCGCCAGGACCGCCCCGCCGAAGCCCTCGCCCGCTACCAGCGCGCTCTCGAAGGCTTCGAACAATGCGGTGAACCACGCGATATCGCCGCCGCCTATTCCAATCTCGCCACCTGCAGCACCAGCCTCGGCCTCTTCGCCGAAGCCCTCAGCCACTACACCCAGGCCCGCGAATTCTGCGCCGCCAACTCCCTTGCCCCCCTCCTCGCCCGCGCCGACTACAACATCGCCTACCTCTACTACCTCCGTGGCGATTATGCCGAGGCGCGCCGCCTCTACGATCTCACCCGCCTCCTCTGCGCCCAAACTGGCGACGCCTACCACGCCGCCCTCTGCGATCTCGACGAAGCCGAACTCTACCTCGAACTCAACCTCACCCGCGAAGGCGAACAACTCGCCACCGCCGCCGCCGCCAGCTTCGAAAAGCTGAAGATGCCCTACGAACAGGCAAAGGCCCTCGTCAGCGTCGCCATCGCCGCCAACCAACGGGGCGATACCGGCCAATCCGACGCCATACTCCGCCAGACCCGCCGCCTCTTCGTGGCCGAACGCAATCCCGTCTGGCCCGCCCTCGTCGATCAACTTCGCGCCGTTCTCGCCTTCCGTGAACAACGCTTCGAACGCGCCCACCGCCTTTCCACCTCCGCCCGTACCGTCCTTGCCAACGCCACCATTCCCGGCCGCGCCGCCCACAGCCAGATCCTCCTCGCCCGCCTCTGGCTCCGCGCCGGCTATGCCGATCGTGCCCGCGCCTCCAGCCGCGAAGCCCTCGAACGCCTCGGCGCCGATTCTTCTCCTTCCGTTCACTTCCACGCTGCCCTCATCGAAGGCGAGATCCACGAGACCCAAGGCCGTTGGTCCCAGGCCCTGGCCGCCTACGAAGGCGCCCGCGCCCAGCTCGAAGAGATGCGTGGCCGCCTCGATACGGAGGATCTCCGCATCTCCGTCCTCGCCGACAAACTCTCCGTCTACGAAGCCCTCGTCACGCTCCGCCTCGACGCTCCCCCCTCCGCCGCTCCCCCCGTCGAAGCCTTCGCCTGCGTCCAACAAGCGAAGTCCCGCACCCTCGCCGATCGCCTCGCCGCCTCCTGGCGTTCCTCCCCCCAACCGCCCAATTCCGGCAGCCGCATCGACGAACTGCGCAAAGATCTCAACTGGCTCTATCGCCAGATCGATCTCGCCAGCCTCCTCGATCGCGCCACCGTGTCCACCTCCCGCGTCGGTCCGCTCCGCGAACGCGCCCTGGCACTCGAAACGGAAATCGTCGAACTCGACCGTCTCCGCGAAGGCCAGCCCGCCGGCGCTCCCGATGCCGATTCGCTGACATCCATCCAGGCCGCTCTCGCCCCCACCGAGGCTCTCCTTGAATACTACGACGCCCGCGGCGTGCTCTATCTCTTCCTCGTCACCCATGATGAACTCCGCGCCATCCGCCTCGGCTCATGCGCTCCCATCCGCCAGTCCATGAAACTCCTGCAGTTTCAAATCCAGAAAATGCGCATCCCCGCCGGAGGCCCGCAGCCCTCTTCCGCCGCCGCCACCGCCCACCTCCGCGATCTGTTCACCTATCTCATCGCCCCCGCGCTCCCGTCTCTCCAGGACGTTCGTCACCTGGTCATCGCCCCGTATAAAAATCTCCACAGCCTCCCCTTTGCCGCCCTCGACGACGGTGAACGCTCTCTCATTGACCGCTTTGAACTCTCCTTCTCTCCCAGCGCCAGCGTCTTCGCCCGCTGCCGCCGCCGCCCCGCCCACTCCACGGGTCCCTCCACCGTCATCGCCGTTCCCGATGACCGCGCTCCGCGAATCGCCGAAGAGGCCCGGCAGGTCGCAGCCATTCTCAAAACGTCCAATCTCTTCGTCGGTCCCGACGCCACTCTCGATGCCCTTCGTCGCCACGGCTCCGGCTCTCGCGTTCTCCATATGGCCGCCCACGGCGTCTTCCGCCGCGATAATCCGCTCTTCTCCTCCATCGAACTTGCAGACGGCCGGCTCAACCTCATCGATCTCAACGCCATCGATCTCAACGTCGATCTCCTTACTCTCAGCGCCTGCAACACCGGCTCCAGCGTCTCCATCGGTGGCGATGAACTCCTCGGCCTCATTCGCGGCTGCCTCGCCGCCGGCGCGCGCAGCCTCGTCGTTACCCTCTGGGAGATCGATGACCACACCGCCACCGACTTCATGCGTGCCTTCTACACCGGTGTCGTCGGCGGCTTAACTCTCTCCGCCGCCCTCGCCGCCGCCATGCGTGACCTCCGCGCCTCCTGCCCCCATCCCTACTTCTGGGCGCCTTACGTCCTGATCGGGGATCCCGCTCCCATACAATAAAAGAAATTTATTTTCCTATGCCTCTATTTTTAGAACTCAATTCACCCCCATATCCAATAGGGAATGCCCACGTCCCGCGAATCGGCTGTGGGCGGAGGTAGTCGTGATCGGACCCGACGAACATTATACGGACGAATTATGGAGCGATTTTGTGCGAAAGGCCCTCGCGCCGGGCGCCGAAGTGGCCATGCGCGCGCATCTGCTGGCCGGCTGCTCCCGCTGTGACAAAACGGTGGAGTTGTTGACCCACGTTGCCCAATTCGCCGCCGCCGAGCCTTCCCGCGCCGTCCCCCCGAACCTTGCCGCCGCCGCCCTCCGGCTTTTCCAGTCCGCTCCGGCCGCCTCGTCCTGGGCGGAAAAGCTCCAAAACATCGCCGCCGCTCTCATCTGGGACCAGCAGGCCGAGTTCCTGCCCCAGGGCGTTCGCTCCTCCGCGCAGACCGGACAACGCGTCGTATACCGCGCCGGCGACTACTCGGTCGACCTCAATCTCGAACGCCCGCCCGGTGAACCCGGTGAAATCGTCGGACAAATCTCTAACGAACTCGACCGCCAACAAGCAATGGACGGTATCCTGGTACAGGTAGTCTCGCCCGGCCGCACTCTCGTGGAAACGGCAACCAACCGCTTCGGCGAATTCATCATCGAGTACCCGGTCGCGAAAACGGCGATCCTGCGGTTCGTCCTACAGGAAAAAGGCCAAAGGGTCGATTTACCATTGAATGAGTAGTGAATTGAGGATGAAGCCAATGGAACTCGTGTTCGCCCGGAACCGGAAAATCGGAGGATGGCTAACCGTTCTCACCCTCTTTTGCCTGGCCTCAATGGCCATGTTTGCGAAACCGGCTGCCTATATTCTGAATGTGGCCCGCGATGTCGACGGTGCAGCCGTTGCCGTTCGCTACGGTCTCATTGTAACCGGTTCCTGGCCGGAGGAAGCCTACGTCAGCTACGCCGTCTCCTCCCCACAACCGCTCAGCACTGCCGAGATCGGCCGCCTGAAATGCGAAACCGGGGTCCGGAGTTTTGAAGTTAACAGCGAACTCGAAACCGCCGAAACCGAAAAGGCTTCCAAGGTGAAAGCCGCCCTGGAGACCCTCGGCTCCTGGTTCACCCTCCGCGACCGCGCCGATTTCTTCGGCTCCCTCGTCCACGCCGGCTATGTCCGCCAGCCGGGCTCCGATATCGTCCGTGCCGATGAAGCCCACCGCCTCTTCGGGAAAGGCTCGGGCGTCATCGCCATCATCGATACCGGTGTCGATACCACCCACGCCGCCCTCCGCGACGTCCTCGTCCCCGGTTACGATTTTACCCGCGACCGTTCCGATACCGTCTCCGAACTCAATGATTTAGACCCCGCCGCCGCCGCCGCCCTCCAACAATCCACCGTCGAAATCCTCGACACTTCCCGCCCAGCCGTCCAGCTGAACTCTACCACCGTCGCCATTCTCAGCCAGTCCACCGTCGAAATTCTCGATTCCGTCGGTCTCCCTAAAGCCTTCGGCCACGGCACCATGATCGCCGGCCTCGTCCATCGCATCGCCCCCGAAGCGCGCATCATGCCGCTCAAGGCCTTCCGCGCCGATGGCTCCGCGTCACTTTCCGATATTGTCCGCGCCATCCGCTACGCCGCCGACAATGGCGCCAACGTCATCAGCATGAGTTTCAGCTTCTCCTCGCCCTCCGCCGAACTGCAGTCAGCCATCCTGTACGCGGCCAATCGCGGCGTACTCTGTGTCTCCTCCGCCGGCAACAGCGGCAAGGAAACCGCTGTCTATCCCGCGTCCTTCAAACAGGTCGTCGGCGTCGGCTCCACCAACTACGCCGACCGCCGCAGCGCCTTCAGCAACTGGGGCTCCTCCACCCGCACCTCCGCCCCTGGCGAGGCACTCGTCACCACCTACCCCGGCAACACCTACGCCGGCGTATGGGGCACCAGTTTCTCCACCGCCTTCGTCTCCGGAGCCGCCAGCCTCTTCCGCCAGGTGGTCCCCGGCCTCCGCACCGAAAGCCTGAAAGCCGCGCTCGACTACGGCGTCCACATCGAACAGAATATGGGCGATGGCCGTCTCGATCTCGTCCGCTCCATCCTCTACCTGCAAAAGCCCTAGCGGCCCCTAAGGCGTAAATGATTCGCGCACGCCTATATTGATTCGCGTTCCACCCTCCCTTTGTAATTGATCGGCGTTTCCCCCCGAAACGAATGCCCTCAAGGCGCAGGATCCGATCCGCTACAACAGGGAGGTTTTGTGAATATTACGCTCAACGTCAACGGGCAGAACAAACAGGTTGCTGTCCCCAGTCTCGACATGCCGCTGCTCTGGGTCCTTCGCGACATCATGGGGCTCACCGGCACCAAATACGGCTGCGGCATCGAAGTCTGCGGCGCCTGCACTGTCATCATCGACAATCAGCGCGAACACGCCTGCGTCTTCAACGTAGGCTCCGCCGTCGGCAAAAAGATTACCACCATCGAAGGTCTCTCCGCCCCCGGCACCCAAAGCCATCCCGTCCAAAAAGCCTGGATCGATAATCAGGTCCCGCAATGCGGCTACTGCCAGCCCGGCATGATCATGGCCTGCGAAGCCGCCCGCCGCGCCGGTCACCACGGCACGGAAATCCTCTCCGAGTTGAAACACCTCTGCGTCTGCGGAACCTATCAACGCATTCGCGAAGCCGTCAAGACCCTCTAAGAGCGACAAGGACCAACGACACATGGCTACCACCAACAACAAGATCACTGCGTCTCAGCCCGAAATGGGCCTCGCCCTCAATCGCCGCGGCTTCCTCGTTCGCGCCCTCGGCGGTCTCTCCCTCGGCTTCTTCCTGCCTGAAGCCGGTCACTTCTTCGACCTCCAGGCCGCCGACCCGCCCCCCCAGCAACTCGCCAACGCCTACATCCGCATCTTCCCCGATAACACCGTCACCCTCCTCTTCGGTGGCTGCGAAATGGGGCAGGGAACCAAGACCGGACTCGCCCAGATCCTCGCCGAAGAACTCTTCGTCGAGTGGAACCAGGTCAAGGTCGAACAGTCCCTCGTAGACCCCATCGTCACCTATGGCACCGGTGGCTCCAGCGGCGTCTCCCGTCGCTATGACCGCCTCCGAAACGCCGGCGCCGCCGCCCGCGAACTGCTCATCCTGGCCGCCATGGACAAGACCGGCGATACCAACCGCAACAACTACCGCGCCCAAAGCGCCACGGTTGTCTACACTGGCCCCAACGCGGTCTCCCCCGGTGTCTGGACCTACGGCGTCCTCGCCGCCGCCGCCGCGCTGAAGACCGTCCCTGCCGATCTCCGCCTCACGAATCCAGCCAACTTCCGCCTCATCGGCAAGCCGCTCTCCCGCGTCGACATCCCGTCCAAAACCGATGGCAGCGCCATCTACGGCATCGACGTGTGGTTCCCCGACATGGTCTTCGCCGCCATCAAACACTGCCCCACCATCGGCGGCGTCATGGCCACCCTCCCGGCCACCCCGCGTGGCGCACTCGCCGTCGTGCCCTGCAAGGCATCCGACACCCGCGGTGCCATCACCGCCGGCTCCGTGAACGCGGTCGCCGTCGTCGCCACCGATACCTGGACCGCCAAGAACCTCGCCAACTCCCTCTCCGTCTCCTGGACCCTCCCGGCCTCCACCGCCGGTGTCGATTCGGCCGCCATTCTCGCCCAGGCGCAATCGCTCATGGCCTCCGGCGCGGGCGTGCTCGTCGCCGAACCCGTGCCGCCGACCGGCTACACCCCGGCCACCTACGCGCCCGTCATCGAGGGCCAGGTCAACTCCGCCATGGGCACGCCCACCATCGATTCCACGTACTCGCTCCCCTACGTGGCCCACGCCACCATGGAAGTGCTCAACTGCTCCGTCAAGTTTGCCTTTAACGCAGCCGGCGCTCCCGCCAGCTGCGAAATCTGGGCGCCCAATCAAAACGCGACCAGCGTCACCACCTACGCCGCCGCGGCCTCCGGCCTCCTGCCCGCCGCCATCAAGGTCAACACCACCTACCTCGGCGGTGGACTCGGTCGCAAAATCGAACAGGACTACGTCAGCCAGGCCGTCCAGGTCGCCCTCGTCGTCAAACGGCCGGTCAAGCTCACCTGGATGCGCGAAGAAGACTTCACCCACGATCAGTACCGCCCCATGGCCCTGGTCAACGTCAAGGCCAAACTCAGCGGTTCCAATATCACCGCCTGGGCCTATCGCACGGTCACTCCCTCCATCTCCCAGCAACGCGGCCGCCTCGCCGCCGGTGCCATCGATAGCCAGGCCGTCGAATGCGCCCGCAATCTGCCTTACAACCTCGGCACCCACGTTGTCGAATGGGTCCCCTCGCCCGCCGGCATCCCCGTCGGCTACTGGCGTTCGGTTGGCGCGTCCATCCACGTCTTCGCGGTCGAAAGCTTCATCGACGAACTCGCCAAATCGGCCAACGTCGATCCCTTCACCTTCCGCTATAGCCTGTTGACGGATCTCCCCGACAACCGCGCCCGCAACGTCCTCGCCGCCGCCGACGCCATGAGCCTCACCTGGCGCAACTCGCTCCCCGCCGGCCGCGCCTGGGGCGTCGCCATCGGTGAAGCCTTCGGCACCTGGGTCTGCGAAGTCGTCGAGATCTCCGCCCCGACCGCCACCTCCATCACCGTCCACCGCGTCAACTGCGCCGTCGATTGCGGCATGGCCATCAACCCCAACTCCGTCGAAGCCCAGATGCAGGGCGGCATCGTCCACGGTCTCAACGCCACCCTCTGGGGCCAAACCACCTTCACCGCCGGCAAAGCCAATCAGAAGAACTTCAACGTCAACCGCATGCTGCGTCTCAACGAAATGCCGCAGATCACGGTCAAAATCGTGCAAAGTTCCACCACCGCGCCCACCGGCACCGGTGAACCGGGCGTCCCGCCCGTCGCCGCCGCCGTCGGCAACGCCTACGCCCGCCTCACCGGAAAACGGCAGCGCTCGCTGCCCTTCTTCCCCGGCGCCGTCATGGGCGGAATCTAGGTGTCCCATGCACGAACTTCACTCAATCCTCACTGAGTGGAACCACGGTGCAAGCGCACAAGGATGTGTGCTTGCCACCGTCGTGCACGTCGAAGGATCCGCCTACCGGCGCCCCGGCGCCCGTATGTGGATCCGCCCCGATGGCACCCGCACCGGAACCATATCCGGTGGGTGCCTCGAAGGCGACGTCGCCCGCAAAGCCGCCTGGTGGACCCACGGCGGCCAACCCGTTCTTCGCGTCTACGACACAACCTCCGATGAAGACGCCGTCTGGGCCTTCGGTCTCGGTTGCAACGGCGTCATCTACGTTCTCCTCGAACGCGCCGATACGCCGGAAACCCAGGCCCTGCTAACCTACCTCGACGAAGGGCGCCGCGCGGAAAGGGAGGACGTTGTCGCCACCGTTGTGCGCGCTTCGGATGACTCCCGCTACCACACCGGCGATCATTTCTTCGGCCCCGCCGGCCTCCCGCCGGAACTGGCCGAGCCGGCCCGCGCCGCTCTCAGCAGCCGCAAATCCCATCTGCTCCACATCGATGGTGCGGACGTCTTCCTCGAATACATCGGCCCGCCCCAGCGCCTCGTCGTCTTCGGCGCCGGCCACGATGTCATCCCTGTCGTCTCCATGGCCGCCACCCTCGGCTGGCAGGTCACCGTGGCCGACGTCCGCTCCGGCTACGCCAAGGCCGATCGCTTTCCCGGTGCCGCCAGCGTTGTCACTCTGCCCCCCTCGGGCAGCATCGCCGGCCTCCGCATCGATCGCGATACCGCCGTCGTCCTCATGACGCACAACTTCCCGCTCGACACCAAACTGGTCCCCCAAATTCTTCCCCTGCAGCCCCGTTACCTCGGCCTGCTCGGACCGAAGAAACGGACCGCCCGGCTGTTCGACGAAATCAATACCGACCCGGCCTGCTACCGCCTCCATGCCCCCATCGGCCTGGACATCGGCGGCGATGCGCCGGAGTCAATCGCCCTTTCGATCATCGCCGAAGTGCAGGCCGACCTTGCTGGCCGCACCGGTGGATCCCTGCGCTGGACCCGCGGTCCCATTCACAATCCCGTCGAGGAAATCGGCCAGAAAGTGTCACTGGGAGAACTTCACGCCGCGGTCGCCATGTGCGAAACCGTTTATGGCTAACTTTGCAATCGTAATCCTTGCGGCTGGCAACTCCTCCCGGATGGGCCAGCCCAAACAACTCCTCGCCTACGGCGGCAAGCCTCTCATCCGGCATGCCGCCGAAGTCGCATTGGCCTCCGCCGCCAGCGCCGTCGTCGTGGTCTGCGGCCAGCTCGAACCCGAAACCCGCCAGGCCCTGGAAGGTCTCCCCGTCCAAATCGCCAGCAACCCCCAATGGGCCGGTGGCATGGGGACCTCTATCCAGGCCGGTCTCCGCGCCTTGGAAAACCAAAACGTCGATGGCGCCATCATCACCCTGGCCGACATGCCCATGCTAACGCCGGCCATTTACAACAACCTCATCGACACCCAGGCCTACACCCAAAAGCCCATCGTCACCGCCGAATACGCCGGAACCGTCGGCGTCCCCGTGCTCTTCACCAAGGCGCTTTTCCCCCCGCTCCTCGCCCTCGCCCCCAACCAAGGCTGCAAAGGCGTCATCCTGGCCCACACGGCCGAAGCCCACCGCCTCCCCTGTCCCGAAGCCGAAATCGACATCGACACCCCCGCCGACTACGCCCGCCTCAGATTTCCCCTGGTACCGTGACACCAGCGGAATCCGTAATTTAGGAATTGCCCGGCCACTTCACTGCAAAATCGTCATCGTCGAGCTCGACCGCAACGTCATATCGCCCGGCATGTACGGCGCAATGAAGTCGAAGTTGAACGCCGTCGTCACCTTCACCGTGCTGCCCGGCGCCGTGCTCGGTGTCCACACCGTCGTCACCGTGATCCCGCCCGGAGCCATTCCATTCGCGATCCCCTGCACATAGGAGTTCACCGTCGTCGCCGTCGCCGGCGTCGGGCTCGCCGACCCTCTCACCATCGCCCACCGCGCCCCCTGGTGCGATAGATACGCCAGCGAGTTATAAACAAACACCGCTCGCCCAAACTCCATCGCTCCAAACAGGCACATCAAAAATACGGTCATGCCCAGCGCCATTTCCAATATCGTATTGCCGCCTTGGCGCGCGCGGCGTGGCTTGGTAACTTGTCTCATCTCACTGAATCCTGAAAATTACGCTCTGTACAAGCGGTATCGCCCCCGGCATTCCCACATAGGAAAGCGCCGGCGTAAACGTCTTGGATGCGGTCACCTTCAAAAACATCCGCACCCCGCCGCCGCTCGGGCAGCTCGTCGTGGTGCACGACGTTCCCGTCATGTCCTCGTCGTTGCAGGAGCAACTCTGCGTGCTGCTCACCGTAACGCCTGTCAAATCCGCGGTGTCCGCCAGCACCCGCGTCTGGATGCCTGCCGAATCGGTCACCGCCGTCACACTCGAAACCCCATACGCCGCCCCGGCCCGGGCCCCGCTCGCCAATGTAATGCTCTGGTAAAAGGCCCGGCTGAAGTCCATCGCCCCCAGTAACATCAGTGTCAGCAACGGAATACATAACGCCAGTTCCAACATGGCGCTCCCGCGTTCTTGTTTTCGTCTCCGCATACTTACTCCGAAATGACAACCTGTGCTTTAATCGGTGCGCCGCTTGCCAGCACCGAGTAGTCGTTCTTTACCCGCAAATTCGCACCGCCGCCGTCCAGTCGCAGGGTCTTGCCCACGATAATCGTGTAGTGCGCCTGGTTCTCCGTCGAGTTCTGGTACAGAAGGTCGCTCCCCGGAAAATAAATCACGCCCTCAATGTTCGTTTGGTTGGAACCCTGGATATCGAACGGCGTACCTGACGGTTGCGTCCTGTCCTGAATAAACAACTTGCCTTCGGTCGGTCCCGACGTTGGCGCCGAAAAATTCGTAATCCCCTCGGTCGCTGTGCCGCCGTTGATCCTAAATCCGGCAGTTGAACCCGTTCAAACGGGTGCCGGCAACGCCGCCACCGGCCCACTCGGATAGAACTCACGGAAAATCACGCGCAGCAAACGCGCCCACCGTTCCGCCCGGCTCAACTGCTCCGCACTGGCTGCAAAC